>JAVBMA010000068.1:0-20056 GCA_031553005.1 Paludibacteraceae bacterium
TAATGCGAATCAGTAGTTGAATGTTATTGAAATTTAGCCCAATAGGGCTTGATTGTCATGAAGCTGTCCCAAAAGCCTATATTCTTTACCACAAAGGACACAAAGAAAATTCACAAAGTTCACAAGATATTGATAATCAACCAATATTCTTTGTGTCCCTTAGTGTAAAACTTTGTGTTCTTTGTGGTTAAAGGACTTTTGGGACAGTTTCATGAATATTTGGCTTTTTGATCCCTTTTCAACTACTGATTCGCATTAGTAGTAATATTGGATAAGCATAATATATTTTAAATCAAGGTATCCTTGATTTCCGCTTCGCTACAATTTTTTAACGCTTCGCCTCCAAGGCGGAAGAAGCAACAGAGCTTTTGGTAAGAACTTTTTTGTCGAACTCTTTTAAATATAAAATTTAAACAGTTTCTAAATTGGTACTGAAACTGACAATTCTATCACTTTAAAATCACTTTACTATGATTTTCTGAACGGTGCTTCCTTGTTTCATAATATATACTCCTGCATTTTCGGGTTTTGTTGTGCCGATGGCTTTGCCTTGGAGGGTGAAATATGTGGCCGGAGAAAGGTTGTCAGCAGGAAATGTCTGTACGGAGATATCCTGAATTTGGGTTGTTTGTGACGACCCGGTTGTTAAGACAAAAGTAGTAACGCTTTGGGCAGGAAGGGCGGCAGTAAATTTGTTGCCGTTTACATCCAAGTTTGCCCCTTTAACCTGATTTTCTGTTCCGGATGTCCTCCAATTCTCTATTTGCCCTATTTCCATATCCAAAGGGAGATTATTTACGGCAAAATTTTGGTTCACCGTCGAAGTTTTCTTGTTGACAGCTACAATAACCACTTTGCCGTCACCTTTATAAGCCGAAACGAAAACGTCCGTGTCCGGATTTTTGGTCGCATCAACCCTGATATATCCGGGACGGATAAACTTTGAAAAATGAGCCATCATATAACCGCGTTTGCTTATGTTTCCGTTTTCTTTTATCGGGCCATAGCTCCTGCGGATGTACCACCATACATACGCCTGAAATTCAGCATCTACCATATTCCTGTGAATATGATCGGCAAGATTTAAAGCACTAGGCCAGGCATCCGCATCGGTGTTGCTATCCGGATAATACACTTCCGTCATCCAAAGGTCTTTGCCGACCCCTTTTTGTTTAAAAAGCGGGTATGCGTATTGATTGGTTGGCGTACCATACATGTGCGTTCCTAAAATATCCACGTTAGCAAGGGCTGTCGGGTTATTCAAAATCGGGTCGGACATATCTTTCCTGTACTGGAATGATTCGGGAGCCATAATTCTACAATCTATGGAAGGGGCGTTATTGATCAGGAAATCAACAATCTCCGCCGAAGTCCACCAAGTCCAATCATCTGCATAATCAGGTTCGTTCTGCACGGAAACGGCGTATAAATCCACCCCATTATCTTTCATGAATTTAACAAAATCGTTGAGATGCTTTGCATAATCGGCATAGCTGCTTTTTTTCAAGCGTACCGCCGTTTTACCATTGCGGTTAAAAGTTTCCTTCATACTTTCGGGAGGGCTCCATGGCGAAGCAAAAACGATTGCTCCGAGCTCGATGGCTTTCTGAGAAGTCGCAACTTCTTTCCACCAGTTATTGGAATTGGGGTCAACATGAATTCTTAAAATGGAAAATCCAAGCTGGTTATCCCCATTGGCAAAAGCCGTTTCTCTTTGGCTCGAAGTTAAATCCCCTCCCATCCAATCCGGGTAATTCATCCCGCCAAAACCGCGGATAACCTGAGCCTCCCCTGATAAGTTTATCACTGCATCTCCCGATCCCGGAGTGATGTTATTAGGGTCTATTATATTTATAGAGCCGCACTCGACGGATACATCCTGCTTGACTCCATCGCAGGTTATTGAAACCATGCGAACGGTCCTGTTGTTGCCCACAATACCAAATATCTGGTTGGTATTATTGTTCCAGTTTTCCACGCTTATATAAGTTGAATTGCCGGGTCCGCTAATCTCAAATTGAGGATTGGAAGCCGTTCCCTGGCTACAGCTAAAAGCGGGACGGGCTACCACTTCGTTCATTATATAACTGCCGCTTATATTGCAGGCGGGCTGAGCGAAAACAGAAGTTGTGCTTATAAACGCAAAAATTCCAACCAGTAAATTCAGTGAAGTGTTTCTCATTTTTTTTATATTTTATTTTTCGATTATCCGCTGCTATGTTACCACTAAGAACCTGTTTGAGTTATTTCTTAAGGCTGAAAGCCTTGTATATTTTAGCACAGGGCAATGCCCTGTGTATTTGATTATGAATAGCCCACGCCCTGAAAGGGCAAAATAAGAAAAACGATTGATTTTGCCCTTTCAGGGCGTGGTTCATCTGCATTCAAAATCGTAGGGCGTTGCCCTACGCTGGGGTATATCGCCCTTTCAGGGCTTGGTTTGCTAATTTGTATACAACCGAATTAGGAGTCAGGAACCAAGAATCAGGAACCAGGATTTCCCTTGTTTACTTGTTTACTATTTTTATTCGTTCAACACTGTTATTACTCTCTACACTCACAACATAGAGTCCGCTTAAAAGAGCTTTTTTGTCGAATGTATAAGAATAATTTTCTCCTTCAACAGTTTGCAGCTGTGCTGATTCGATAAGTGCTCCCGTTATACTGTAGAGTTTAAGTTCGGCTTTGCCGCTACCTGTTGCCTTGAAATTTATATTCACGGAAGAATTTACCGTAGTAACACGCAAATTAGATGGTATTTGTTCTATTGATGTTGTTTCCATAGAAAGAAGCACTACATCGCTTATTGTTACATCTCCTGCTACCCCGCCAAAATTAAATGCAAGTTGAACATTGCTATCGGTTGGGTCGCTCATATCCAATCCGAGGGTGTATGTGTCTTCGGCGCTTGTCAGATTGAATGTTTTGGCATTGCCATAAGTGTATCCCCATTCTATATCGTCTCCTCCCATTCTTTCCAGCTGAACGATTATTGTTCGGTTAGCCGCAGCCGACGCTTTAAAGCTAAGCTCGTAAGATTTTCCTTGTTCAAGTATTATGCCCTGCTGTATAAGTTGGGGTTGATAAATTTCCGTACCGACTTTTGTAACGGTAATTTTCGCTTTGTTGCATTCGACAAATGCGGATGCTTCGGCTCCTGCGTCCACATTAGCCAAACTCCAGCTTGAACTAAGGTTTGTGCCGGAGAAAATTCCGTCGCTTACCAAATTATCCGGAGTTGGTGTTGGTTCCGGCTCTTGGCATACAACCTCTTCTTTTTGAAAAGTTGGGTTATTCCCATCGCCCCATTGTGATTGAGGTACAAGCGAGAACACTGCATTGTAAGCTTCTTTCTTTTGATTATTCCTGTCAAAAAGCGTAGCATCATCATCGCCTCTCCAAGAGTTTGCATCGTTTGGCCCCCAAACAACAATTGCCGTGAATCCGGGATTGCCTTTTGCGCGTTCTCTTTCATTTACCCTGATGGCATGCTGAAAGATCTCTTTGAATTTGGTCGCTTGTTGCTGAAGGGTGAAATTTCTTTTACCGACATCCAACTCTGTTATCTGAACTTCAATTCCGAGCGCAGCATATTTATCCATAGCTTCCGTGAATATTGCCGTTCTTGACCATGCCCATTGGCCCGGGTCGGAATCCACATGCCCTTGCATGCCCATTCCATCTAAATAACCCTTATCTCTAAGCGGTATAAGAATCTGATTTATAATATAATCTCTTTTGGGTGTATCCCATTCGTTGTAATCATTGTAGAAAAGTTTCATATTGGGGAAATACTTATCGCGGACTTCCGCTGCATATTTGAAAGCACTTTCTATGAAACTGTTATCGCCGTAAATTTGCACCCAAGGCGAGTTTCCGTTTTTTGTAGGGTCAACGCCGCCGGCGCCATCCATATCATACCCCTTTCCTCTTGGACAGCCTACGCCGTTACGGACATCTACCGCTTCGTTTACCACATCGTAAGTGTAGAGGTTGAGTCTCGGATAATCCCTCTTAATTAAAGTGAACAGGTTGTTGATGTAGCTTTTCAGGCGTCTTTCCATTTGAGCTTTTGTTGCCCAGTTTACGGATGAAGTGCTCGCCGGATTTGCCGGTTCGGTCAAATCAGATGTAAAAAACCAGCGCGGACTCTGACCGTGCCAGACAAGCACGTGCCCCCTCACCGGTATATTGTTGTCTTCGCAGAATTTTAGGATATTGCGGGCGCCGTTGCCGAGCGATGCTATGATATTGTCATCGCTTGACCCTTGCCGTGTCATGGTTTGATCCGGCTTCATCTCGTTTTCCATGCTAATACTGTTAAATTCACGGAGAATCACGTCTTTCACTCCGCTATTGTTAACAGTACTGCTGTTAAGGATATTCCCCACCCGGAAGTGATTTGCGTAAACATCTTTAAGCCCGGTTTGGGCATTTGCAGCAGTAAAAAAAACGGCAAGGATGACAAAGAAAACGCTACAACTTCGTGTGAATGTTTGTGCTTTTGAGCTAATTCTCAATTTGTGTCTTTTCATGATGGTGTATGTTTAAATATTGGATGTTAGCTTAATGGCTGTATACAACCGATTCAGGAATCAGGAATACCCTTGTTTATCCCTTTTAACTTTTTAACTTTTAACTCTTCATTCTCACAGGGTGTTGCCCTGTGCTGGGATATGTTGCCCTTTCAGGGCGGGATCCAAGAATCAGGAACCGGGATTGCCTCAGTTTACACTCTTTTACTTTTTAACTTTTAACTTTTAACTTTTAGTTCTTCATTCTTCACTCTTCATTCTTCTACTTAAATACTGTTTTTACACGTTCAACACTGTTATTACTCTCTACACTCACAACATACAGTCCGCTTAAAAGAGCTTTTTTGTCGAATGTATAAGAATAGTTTTCTCCTTCGATAGTTTGCAGCTGTGCTGATTCGATAAGAGCGCCCGTTATACTGTAGAGTTTAAGTCCGGTTGTGCCGCTACCTGTTGCCTTGAAATTTATATTCATAGAAGAATTTACCGTAGTAACACGCAAATTAGATGGTATTTGTTCTATGGATGTTGGTTCTACAGAAAGAAGCACTACATCACTTATTGTTACATCTCCTGCCATCCCGCCTAAATTAAATGCAAGTTGAACATTCCTGTCGGTTGGGTCGGTCATATCCAATCTAAGCATGTA
Organism: Paludibacteraceae bacterium; assembly: GCA_031553005.1. Taxonomy (GTDB): domain Bacteria; phylum Bacteroidota; class Bacteroidia; order Bacteroidales; family Paludibacteraceae; genus RGIG9379. The sequence continues at coordinate 5,185 of JAVBMA010000068.1, forward strand.
TGTGTCTTCGGCGCTTGTTAGCCTGAATGCGTAGGCATAGCCATAAATATATCCCCATTCTATATCGTCTCCTCCCATTCTTTCCAACTGAACTACTATTGTTTTGTTAGCCACAGCCGATGCTTTAAAGCTAAGTTCGTAAGATCTTCCTTGTTCAAGCATTATACCCTGCTGTATAAGTTGGGGTTGATAAATTTCCGTACCGACTTTCGTAACGGTAATTTTTGCTTTGTTGCATTCAACGAATGCGGATGCTTCGGCTCCTGCGTCTACATTAGCTAAACTCCAACTTGAACTGAGCGTCGTACCGGAGAAAATTCCGTCGCTTACCAAATTATCCGGAGTTGGTGTTGGTTCCGGCTCTTCGCATACAATCCTTGTTTCTTCAAACGTATATGAACTCAAACGGAATGGTTCTCCTGTTCCCTTGAATACAAGGTAGAGATAATCCTTAACACCGGCGAGGTTTGAAACATTGCATTCAAAAGTTCTCCATGTTTCCCAACTACCGGTAGATGTAATGTCACAGGTTCCGGCAAGTGGTCCGGTTGCGCTTCCGGTTCTGATTTCAATTTTACCGCCCGCAGAATTACTTGCTGCCCGCACCGTGAATTTAGCGGCTCCGGTTCCAAAATCTACGCCTTTAAGGCGAACGTAGCTTCCATCGGAAATGCCGCCAAGTACAGGGGCTGTTTGTCCGGTGGGAATGGTTACGTTGAATTTTGACACCCTCCCGTCGCTGTTAAAAGTAGAAGCTATTATAGTTTGATATGGATTCAGGTTCTTTATTTGTGCCGGCATGGCATTGCTGGCAGGTACGGGTTTCATTGTACCGTCCGCATTATACTCCAGCACATCAACGCTCACGCTCCTGTATTCGCCATCTGCCACATTGTTGAGTCTTTTAAGGCGGCGGTCGTGGTAGAAAAGATACCATTTGCCTTTGTATTTAACGGGATGGGCATGGTTATTTCCGCCATTTACAGAGGGGTTTGGGAACATTGTACCTGTGTATGTATAACCGGAAAGCGGACTATTGCTCATGCAATAATCCATGGCGGCTCCCGGTCCGCCAGTGAAGTTTGTGGAATAGCTAAAGTAATACTTGCCGTTTTCCTTATGCACAAAAGCGGCTTCAAAGGAACGGCGCGTGTCTGTAATGGTAACTGCTGTTCCTTTTACGCTGGTCATGTTGTCGTTTAGCTCGATACCGCGCAGATTGGAACCAGCGCCCGTGTCGCCACCGCCAAAATAGAGGTAAACCTTGCCGTCATCATCTACAAAGCCGGCAGGGTCAAAAAGCCAAGGAACATTGCAATTCGGCATTGATTTGTTGATAAGCGCCCTTCCATTAGGGTCTGTAAACGGGCCTTCCGGCCTGTCGGCATAAACAACTCCTATTGAGCTTCCTCCATCGGGAACATAAAGGTAAACCTTGTTGTTTTTTACGGCTGCTCCGGGTGCATAGGCCTGATTTGCCCACGCCATATCCCTCTTTACCTGAAATACCTCGCCATGGTCGGTCCAGTTTGCCATGTCGTCCGAAGAGATGAGAGTGTATGCCGTTATGTTATAACCGCCGGAAGGAGGGTTATTGTTATCAAACGAAGCGTAAACATAAATACGGTCGTTCCAAATAAAGGCGTTTGGGTCGGCGGTATATTTGTGGGTCAAAATCGGATTTTGCGCCAAAACCGGAGAAACTGCAAAAATTCCGATCAGCAATAGAGCTACTGAATTAAGTAAATTTTTTTTCATTTTTAATCCCTTATTTGTGTCGGGTACAACTTTTAGATGGTTTTAACTGGGATCCTTGTACACATCATTAATTGAAAAATACTCGCAAAAGCAAAAAAAACAAATATCATGCCAAAAATACAGATACACAGACATATAGGTACTCAAAAGGAATAAAATTAAATGTTTATCCACCATATTTCCACGAATAAAAAACAGTAAACACGCCGAGAAAAGTGAAAGGTGAAAAGTGAAAAGTGAAAGGTAAATAGAACTTTATGTTCTTTATTTCTTTTTTATAAAATTTATAGACATTGGCATCGATGGTAATATTGCGGATAGGTGTATAAAATTACGTCAGTTAGGTCTAAACAAAGCACGTAGCGCTTTGTTTTATAGCCAAAGTCCGGGATAATATTTTTTCATTTTATTGGTTCTCAATAGGGAAAAGATTCCTCACTTCACTGCGTTACGTTATATTTTCACCACAACAGCCACCCAGCGCATAGCACTTAATTGGATAAATTGAAGGATAATAAATTTCAATCCCAAAAATAGAAAATAATCTAATAAAAACAAAAAAAAGCTCCGGTCGTATCTCAATTAAAATAATATTATACGACTCCTCCGGTCTGATTTTTTAATGCTCCATTCCAAAGATTTTATTCATGAAATAACTTTTCAATTATGGCCTTTATGATTTCCGCTTCAATTCAATTATTAACACTGTGACTCCAAGGCGAAGTGAACCGTAGTGTTTTTTAGGTAAGGCTTTCTTATGGCGGACTCAAGTTAGCCTGAAATTTAAACTGTTTCTTATATGGTAATATAAAAATCCATGTAAATTTGTATTGTTTATATAAACCAAAGATTAAGAGAAAGCTTATAATCAGATTAAATTAACGCCTGTCCGGCTTGAGGACATTTATATTATCTTACGTCAAACTGACATTAAGTAATTGATAAGATTTAATGATATGTAAAAAAAGCAGACAAGTAAACGAGAATAAGAATGACTTGTTTACTCGTCAATCCGTTTACTAAAAACATGACAATAAATTCTTTATAAAACTTAATTTTATATATAATGAAAAAAATATTCTTACTCATATTATTTCTGCCATCCTTTCTTTTACAATCCCAGACAAAGAAACTCACTCTTTATACCAATCCCGGTTGTAACAATTGCAAATACACAAAATACACATTAAATAAAAACGGGATTGCCTTTGAGGAATATTCGCTGGAAGAGAAAGAGTATGCCGTCAATATGACGAAACGGCTGAAAAATATAGGTTATACAAATAATATATATTTGCCGGTAATATTTGAAAACGATAGCATTTTGATACATCCAACCACCGAGCATAACGATTCAACGCTATTTTTCATTATACAACAAATTATTTCAAAAAAGAATTTGTACGAAATGCTTCCGGATGGAAACAGAAAAGAAGCCGACCATTCTCCTATAAACAAAGAGAATACGGATTGTGATTTCGAAACAAGCAATAAATATCTTGTTTGTGCAAATTTCAAAGATGAGAAAGGAGCTGAAAAATTTAAGAATACACTGATGTTGGATGGATATCCTCATGCAGATATTTTCTTTTACAAAGGTTTTTTCAGGGTATATGCTTTACCGGTTTTTGATAATGAGAATGAATTAGAGCTATTAAATCAGTTGAAGAAAAAGTATAGGGGGGCGTATTTGTTGAAAAGTGAAAGGTGAGAATTTGGTTTTCCTGATTCCTGGCTCTTGGTTCCTGATTCTTCTTGGCTCTTAAAAACAAAAACCGAATTAATTTGAAATTAATTCGGTTTTTTGTCATTGTTGTATGATTTTTTTGTTCGGAATTACATCATTCCGCCCATTCCGCCACCCATCGGAGGCATTGCCGGAGCGGCGTTATCTTCTTTCTTTTCGGAAATTACGCATTCGGTAGTTAATAGCATACCGGCGATAGAGGCTGCATTTTCCAAAGCAACGCGGGCTACTTTTGCAGGGTCAATAACACCTGAAGCAAAGAAGTTTTCAAATTTATCAGTACGTGCGTTGTATCCGTAATCGCCTTTTCCTTCTCTTACTTTCTGAACATATACTGCACCTTCTTTTCCGGCATTTAATACGATTTGGCGAAGCGGCTCTTCGATAGCGCGTTTCACGATTTCAATACCGGTTGTTTCATCTTCATTGTCACCATGTAAATTGTCTAACGACTCAATAGCACGGATATAAGCAGTACCACCACCAGGGATAATACCTTCTTCGACAGCCGCACGGGTAGCGCTTAAAGCATCGTCTACACGGTCTTTCTTTTCTTTCATTTCTACTTCAGAAGCAGCGCCTACGTAAAGAACAGCAACACCTCCGGCTAGTTTAGCCAAACGTTCCTGCAATTTTTCGCGGTCATAGTCTGAAGTAGTTGCTTCCATTTGAGTGCGGATTTGAGATACGCGGGCAGCGATAGCTTTCTTATCTCCGAATCCGTTTACAACAGTAGTATTGTCTTTGTTAACGGATATTTTTTCAGCTTTACCAAGCATTTCTATAGTAGTAGCTTCGAGTTTCAACCCTTTTTCCTCGGTTATCACTACCCCGCCTGTCAATACTGCAATATCTTCCAACATCTCTTTGCGACGGTCTCCGAATCCAGGTGCTTTTACGGCACAAATCTTCAATGAACCTCTCAAGCGGTTTACCACCAAAGTAGTAAGGGCTTCACCGTCGATATCTTCTGCAATAATCAATAGCGGGCGACCTGTTTGAACGGTTGCTTCAAGAATTGGAAGAAGGTCTTTTAATGTTGAGATTTTTTTATCGTGAATCAAAATGAAAGGGTTTTCCAACTCTGCTTCCATTTTTTCAGTGTTTGTCACAAAATAAGGAGAAAGGTAACCACGGTCAAATTGCATACCTTCAACGACTTCAACAGTAGTTTCAGTTCCTTTAGCTTCTTCTACGGTGATAACTCCCTCTTTTTTAACTTTTGCCATTGCGCTGGCAATCAGTTTTCCGATTTCACTATCGTTGTTGGCAGAAACAGTAGCAACCTGTTCGATTTTACTATTATCATCGCCTACTTCTTGAGCTTGCGATTTAATATTGGCAACTACTTTTGCAACTGCTTTATCGATACCGCGTTTCAAATCCATCGGATTGGCTCCGGCTGCAACGTTTTTCAAACCAACAGTAATGATTGACTGTGCAAGAACGGTTGCAGTAGTAGTACCATCTCCGGCATCGTCTCCGGTTTTAGACGCAACTTCTTTTACCATTTGAGCGCCCATATTCTGGAACGGGTCTGCCAATTCTATTTCTTTAGCTACACTCACACCGTCTTTAGTGATATGAGGGGCTCCGAATTTTTTTTCAATAATAACATTGCGGCCTTTAGGTCCTAATGTAATCTTTACTGCGTTTGCCAATTCATCTACACCTTTTTTCAAAAGATCACGGGCATCAATATCGAATTTAATTTCTTTTGCCATAATTGTATGTTTTTTAGCCTCCTAAATCCCCCTCAAGGGGGACTTACAGAAGCATTGATTTTTTATTTGAATATTAAAAAAAAGTTTTACCCATATTAAAGTCCCCCTTGAAGGGGAACCAACGGTCAACGACCATCGGGAGTTAATTAGGGGGCTTTAAATAATCGCAAGAATATCACTCTGACGCATAATCAAATACTTTTCTCCCTCTAATTCGAGTTCAGTACCTGCATATTTTCCATAAAGGACAACATCGCCTTTCTTAACCACCATTTCCTCATCTTTTGTTCCGTTTCCTACGGCCAATACTTCGCCTTTAAGCGGTTTTTCTTTTGCCGAATCCGGAATAATGATTCCACTTGCTGTTTTTTCCTCTGCTGCAGCCGGCTTGATAAGCACTCTGTCTGCTAACGGTTTGATATTCATCTTTAAAATATTTTTAGTTATACAATAATTTTATTTTGATGTCTGTTATATTACAGAATCTGTGCCAAATTACTTTATTAACTTTTCTCTGACAATTTTTCATAAAAAGAGAAAAAATGTAAGATACAAGATTGCCACTTTGACAGAAATAAAAACCACATCAACTTTCAACTTTCACCTTTACTTTTCACTTGCAATAATTATGAACAATTTTACATCAAAAATAGTTGTGTCATTTTCAATAGAAATTGAATTGCAAAATTATAAGCAAACCAAATAAACGAGCTTTATTTCTCGCAACTAAAGAAATTAGCGGGAATTCCTTTCACTCCGGGATTTACAGAGAATAAACCTCCGCTATGCGGATACTTTGCCAAAGTCTCTTCATCCACCCATTCGGAAACAGTTGTAATATAAAGTGTCGACAAATCGTCGCCTCCGAAAGCTACAGAAGTCACTTCGCGCGCAGGAACCTCCACTTTGCCAATCATTTCGCCTGTTTCGGGATTCCAGCGCGAAACACACGCACCTCCCCAATGGGCTATCCAGAGCATACCTTCGGCATCAAGAGTCGAACCGTCGGGATTGCCGGCTCCTTCGGGAAAACGTATAATCACTTTACCGTTAGAAATTTCGCCGGTAGAATCATTGTAATCAAACTGTTGCACCACACGCGTAGGAGTGTCTATATAATACATTTTTGTTTTATCAACCGACCAGACAATCCCGTTGGAACAAATCACATCGCCAAGCATTTTTTCAATCGACTTATCGCCGTTGATGCGGTACAATCCACACTGTTTTTTTTCCTCTGCATAAGTTCCTACCCAGAAACGCCCTGAAGGGTCGCACTTTCCGTCATTATAACGGCTTCCTATCGACTGTTCAGGATTTTCAACAAAAAAAGTAAAATCCTTTGTATCCTTGTTCCATTCATAAATTCCGTTTGCCATTGCAACCATGGTATTCCCATTGTGCAGGGGAACAATAGTTCCCGGTTGGCTCGGCAAAGAATATTTTTCATCACTGCCTGTTTCGGGATTAAAAATATGTAACTCATTACCTACATTATCAATCCAATAAAGCAAACGTTGGTCAGTACGCCAGATAGCCCCCTCGCCTAATCTTGCCTTTGCATCCAACACCAATCGGGCTTGCCAGATTGTAACGGTATCGGTATTTTCCGGAACTTCCGTACTATTTTTTTTCTGATTTCCACATCCAACTAATAAAAAAGATGCTAACAACGCAACTATAAAACATTTATTCATAAATCCTGATATTTAAATTCACTAATAAGTTTAAAATTCTATCACAAAATAATTAGATGTCCCCAACCTTTGTTTATATAAAAAAACTTTCAACTTTCCCTTTTCACCTTTCAACTATATGAAGCTGCAAAGTTAAAAAAATAGATGACACTAATACATTAGTAGACGAGTAAACAAGTTGACGAGCTTACCGTTTCAGTTTACCGTTAAGCGCAAGCATTTTTTCTTATTTAACGCTAAGACTCAAAGTACGCAAAGGTAATATTAGAAAGCATTTTGAATTTCATATTAAGATGAGTTTGACATAAAAATTTCTTACAAAAATCTCTATGACTCCATCCGCCTTTGGAGTCGAAGCGTTAAAAAATTGTAGCGAAGCGGAAATCAAGAATGCCTTGATTTAAAATATATTATGCTTATCTGCAATATTACTACTAATAAAAAATAATAAACACAAAGGAACGAAGGACACGAAGGACACGAAGTTTTATTTATTTTCTTTGTGTACTTCGTTCCTTTGTGTTTATAAAATTATTAACGTTGTCATTAGTGCAATGGAGAAGATTTTTAGCGAAGAATCCACAGCAGCGTTTTTTTTTGCTTACTTTTAAAAGTAAAAGCCCGTTCGGCTTGAGGACAATCAAACAGGTGATAGGTGAAAAGTGATAGTTCGGTTTGGCTTGAGGACATCTAATTATTTTGTGATAAAAATTCAAACAATTTCTAAACCTATCAAAAAGAAATAAGATAAAAGGGAATATTATCCCGAATTTATAATTTGAGATTTTCCTTACTTGTCAACTACGCAACATTACCGTATATTTGCACAAAATGAATTTGACGTGGAAGAATTCTTAAATCAACTCAACGAAAGCCAGAGAGCTGCCGTATTATATAATGAAGGGCCTTCGCTTGTGATTGCAGGTGCAGGTTCGGGAAAAACCCGCGTATTAACATACAAGATTGCCTATCTGCTTAAACAAGGACTTGCGCCCTCTTCTATCCTCTCGCTTACCTTTACCAATAAAGCCGCAAGGGAGATGAAAGACCGTATTGCGCGGATTGTAGGTAGCGAAACAGCCAACAGGCTGTGGATGGGAACTTTCCACTCTGTTTTTTACCGTATCTTACGAATGGAAGCAGACAAAATCGGCTTTACCGAAAATTTTACCATTTACGACAGCGCCGATTCCAAAAACCTGCTGAAAACGATTATTAAAGACCTGAAGTTAGACGACAAAACATATAAGCCAAGCAAAGTACACGCCCGCATTTCGCAATTAAAGAATAATCTGGTAACTCCTCAAAATTACCAAAGCAGAAACGAGTTGCACAAGGTCGATATAATGGCAAAAATGCCGCTGATAAAGGATATTTATTCGATATATGTCAACCGATGCCAGAAGGCGGGGGCAATGGACTTCGACGATTTACTGTTGTATACCAATATATTATTCCGGGACAATCCGGGCACTCTGTCCAAATACCAGAACTATTTCAAGTTTATTCTTGTTGACGAGTATCAGGATACAAACTTTGCCCAACACCTGATTGTCAAGAAACTGGCGGAAAGGCATCATCGCGTATGTGTTGTGGGCGACGATGCCCAAAGTATCTACTCATTCCGGGGTGCAAATATAGAAAATATTCTAAGATTCAAGGAGAATTATCCGGAAGCCCGCATATTTAAATTGGAACAAAACTACCGTTCCACTCAAAATATTGTAAAGGCGGCAAACAGCCTGATAGAGAAAAATAAGGAACAAATCCAAAAGAGTGTTTTTTCGCAAAACAGCGAAGGAAACCTTATTAAGGTATTGAGTGCCTACTCGGATATGGAAGAGAGCATCATCATTGCCAATGCTATTGCCGAGATGAGGCAATCCGGGAAATGCGAATATCAGGATTTTGCGATTCTATATCGTACAAATGCGCAATCGCGCTTGCTGGAAGAGGCTTTACGAAAGAAAAACATTCCTTATAAAATATTCGGGGGACTCTCTTTTTATCAAAGGAAAGAGATAAAAGATATAATCGCTTACTTCCGTTTGGTTATCAACCCCAACGATGAAGAGGCTTTCAAACGGATTATCAACTATCCGGCAAGAGGTATCGGCGATACGACCGTTGGTAAAATTGCCGAATGTGCATTAAACCACAATGTCAGTTATTGGGAAGTAATTTCCGACCCGCTTGGTTATAATCTTCCCGTAAATGCAGGAACAGCCACAAAGTTGGCTGCATTCAGGCAACTGATTGAAGAGTTTGCTGAAGAATTGAACGAAAAAGATGCCTACTCAATGGCGGACACTATTGTTAAACGGTCAGGAATCTACAACGACCTGTTTCGAGCTTCCGACCCTGAAGATTTAACACGCCAGCAAAATGTTGAGGAGTTACTCAAGGGAATACACGAATTTTGCAGCATGAAGGAGGAGGAAGAGGGCGACCTCAATTGCAGCCTTGTCAACTTCCTACAGGAAATTTCACTCCTGACAGATCAGGATACGGATAAAGATGAAAATCGTAACAGGGTAACTTTAATGACTGTTCATGCTTCTAAAGGGCTGGAATTCAAAAGTGTCTTTATAGTAGGAATGGAAGAAGAACTTTTTCCTTCAAACATGAGTACGGGAACTCCCGAAGGGCTTGAAGAAGAGCGTCGGCTCTTTTATGTAGCTATCACGCGTGCCGAACAAAACTGCTTTATATCTTATGCCAAAAGCAGGTTCAGGAACGGTTCGTCGTCATTCTGCAATCCAAGCCGCTTTTTGAAAGATATCGACCCGGGATTGCTCGATTTACCGGAAGACTACAAAGTTTTATACGGAAGAGTATCCAGACAGGACAATTCTGCTCCATTCGATTCTCCTTTTTACGGACGTGAATCGGGGTATAACCTGAAGTTAAAAACGGATAAAGGTGCAGCGCCTTCACGTTTTAAAGCAAACTTTCCAAGCATCCACAAAGGTGCAGAACCGGCAAACCCGAATTCTATCATAAACCATATTCCGCAAGATTACGATAATATCCGCGTAGGTTCATTTGTAGAACATGAAAAGTTTGGCATTGGAAAAATTACGGCATTAGAAGGCTCGGGAGGCAACCGCAAAGCTACAATCAGCTTTAAAAACTCGGGTGAACGAAACATCCTCCTGAAATATGCAAAAATGAAAATTATTGAAGTGTAAACTTATCAAGAAAGATAATAATACACTGTAATTCATTCATTTGAATATCTCTTATAATCCGTATATTATAACTTGTCCGAACGAATTATTTGTTAAAAAAGAACGGACATAAGCACTTTTTCTGTACCTTGCGGCGTATAATTTCACAATTATTTTCAGCTATATAACACAATCCTATGCACGAGATATACTTAAAATATTTAAAGCCGGTTTTTGGAAATAAATATGTTTTAGTTCTGGCTTTTTTTGGTGTATGGATGGTATTTTTTGATGAAAACAACCTGCTCTCAAAATTCAAATACGATCAAAAAATCAGGAAACTGAATGACGAGATTACATATTACGAAAAAGAGATAGAACAAAGTTCCAGAAAGATGCTGGAATTGCAATCGAGCAACGAAAGTCTGGAGAAATTTGCCAGAGAGCAATATTTGATGAAAAAAGCAAATGAAGACATTTTTATAATCGAAAACTGAAAACACAAAAATCTTTCAATTTTCACCTTTCAATTTTCACTTTTCAACTATTTTATGAAGCAAGCCGGCAGTATAATTTTTATAATCGGAGCTATCCTGGTTTTGACCGGAGCTGTTCTACCCATATTTCAAATTCGCCTGAACGATATCCTTATCGCTCCTTTCATTTTTTCATTAGGTGTTGCCGGAGTTCTGGCAGGAAGGTACATGCAACCCATCAAAGGTGAAGATTTCAGAATTAAAAGATTGCGCTCCCAACAGTTTATAGGCTCCTGCCTTCTTGTTGGCTCTGCCTATCTTATGTTTATTGGAGATAAGAGATGGGTGGTTGCTTTGCTTGTGGCGGCGGTGATTGATTTGGTGGTGTTATATAGAACTCCGAAAGGTAAAAATTGAAAGGTGAAAGGTATTTGTTTGTTGGGGAAAGTTAGTTGACTGGAAGAATCTTTATTTCAAATTCAGGTTTATTTATTATTCGTTTATTAAGTGATAGCTGCTTTAAAGATTTGAAGTGGTGTGAACAATTGTTTGTTAAAATTTGTTCTATATCAAAATGGTTTATGTTAGATTTATTAACACAAAAATCAACAAACCTAATTATTTTAACAAATAGAAAGAAGATATGAAAAATATTATCATAAAAATTGTTTGCGGAATTTTATTTTCCATAATGGGTTTCTCGGCGTTCACGGTGATGATGGAATATGCCTCAGGAAGCAACGGTATCTCCTTCGATTTTATGAGCCTTATATATAACTATTTCTTTGTTTTCTCTTATGGTCTCGGTGTTGTGGGAACGATATTCGGAGCGGCTATATTGACGGGAATTATCGGGATATTCTTTTTATCCGGTTTCTGGATATCCGACAAGATGCTTTTCCAAATTAGCATGCGGAAATCCCCGAGGATAGCTTAGGTTATTTTCTAAATAAACCTGATTTTCTTTTTCTATTAATCTTCAATAGAAAAAGATTCCTCACTCCACTACATTACATTCGGAATGACCGGCGCGTTTATAATATAGGGGGAGAAAGCGGTGGCTTCTCCACCGCTTTCTCCCTCCATACCTCTTTTTATTACTACTCAATAAGTCATTCCGAACGTAATGTAGTGGAGTGAGGAATCTCGCTTATCCCGAACTCAGGTTAAATAACATTATTCTAATCTAAGCTAATTACCACTCCACCTTTAACCCATCGTATGCAAAATGAACATTCGCAGGGAGCAATAATTCTTCTTTTGCATGTAATCCGATATCGTGGCTCATGTGTATCAGATATGCCTGTTTGGGAGAGACTTTTTCTATCAATGCCAGCGCCTCTTTGAGACTGACATGCGAAAGATGTTCCTTATGCCGGAGCGCATCTACGACAAGGAGATCCAAATTCAACAGCTTTTGTTCCTCCTCCGGTTCAATCGCTTTAAAATCGGTCAAATAAGCCATATTTTTAATCCTGAAACCAAAAACAGGAGCTTTATAGTGATATGCTTTTATCGGAAGTATGTCGACGCCGCATGCGTTAAATGAGCGGTTTTCAATCTCATGCAGGGTTAAAGACGGAATGCCGGGATAAGAATTATTAAAACAATAGGCAAACATCTTGCGAACAGATTCTGCCGTATGTTTACCGGTATAAATATCTACATTACCAAAAGGACGCAAATCGTCAATTCCTCCCACATGATCGAAGTGCTCATGTGTCAGCAAAATAGCATCCAGATGCACGAAACCCTCCCTCAACGCCTGTTGCCGGAAATCCGGGCCGCAATCAATTAATATATTTTTCCCATCGACCTCTACCAGTGAAGAACAGCGTAGCCGATGGTCTTTCGGATCTTCCGAGCGGCAGACCTCACAATTGCATCCGATATAAGGAACACCTGTTGAGGTGCCGGTTCCTAAAAATGTCAGCTTCATAATTAGTTAGTTGAAAGGTGAAAAGGGAAAGGTGAAAGTTATTAATCAATTTTTGGGGGTTAGAAATATTATGGTGAGGTATTGGGTTTAATAAAATCGGGATTTTTTGTTGGTTCCATGCGGATACGCCATTCTTGGGGATAAGCATTGTTTACACGGTTTCCTAAATTTTTTGCCCAACCGAGCAATTGTTTTTTATACTCCAACAATATCCAGCCTTGTGGAGCATCGGGAAGATATAAATTATCTTTCCTGAGATAGGAAACAGCTTCTTCCCATCTCAATTTTTCTATATGAAATGCTTGTTTGTTGATAATCCATGACAATGCAAGCGAGATATCGGGCAAAATATCTTTTCCCTTTATACTCCCAAGCAAGATACCGGACTGAATCATTCTTAGTTCTTTCTCCAATACGGAAACAAGATCGGAATAAACGGACGGAATAACCGAAACATGTTCGGAAGAGACAATTTGTTTATAATTATCGTCAAGTATCCAGTTTTTCAGGGAACTAACGGATTGATTCTTTTGTGTTTTTTCATTTTTTCCGGGCTTTATCCTGAAATTATTTTCTTCACTTGTTTTCATCAGTACTGCAAGGAAGAAGCCCTCTCCTTTTGTCTTATGCGGAAAAAAACGGTATCCGGAACCCGAATCGGTAATATTCCATGAAGCGTCCATTTCAATAGGCAGCAGTTCGGCTCCCAGCTCTTCCTTAATCCACTTTACGTTATCTTCGTCCTCATCCCTGTTATATGTACAAGTGCTGTAAACCAATATTCCTCCCGTCTTCAATGCCGGAAACACGTCGGCAACAATCCGCCTCTGGCGTTCGCAACAAAGGTTTACATTGCCTTCGCTCCACTCTCCGATCGACTGCGGATCTTTCCGGAACATACCTTCTCCCGAACAGGGTGCATCCACAACAATCATGTCGAATAAACCGTTGAGTTTCGAAAAATCCCTTGGATCGTTGTTCGTAACTACCACATTCGGAACTCCCCACTTGGTAAGGTTTTCGGCAAGGATTTTTGCGCGTGAACGAATAATTTCATTGGAGACCAACAATCCATTCCCATCGAGCAAAGAGGCAAGGTGCGTAGATTTTCCTCCCGGAGCTGCACATAAATCCAATACCAGCGGATTCTCGTTATTGAGATGCTGCTTTACCGCCTGCCCGAGAAACATCGAGCTTGCTTCCTGCACATAATAACTTCCTGCATGAAATAAAGGATCCATCGTAAACAGTGGTCTTTGGGGAATATAATATCCATATTCGCACCACAAAACGGGATCTAATTTGAGGCTATTCTTTAATTTCCGGGGATTTATGCGGATGCTTACCGGAGAGTCGGATGATAAAGCCGTAAGAAAAGATTCATACTCTTTGCCTAATAATGCACGTGTGCGGGTTTCAAATAATTCCGGTAACTCCATTCAGATTGTATTTCGTCCTTTGATTGTCAAAAATACAAAATTTCTCATTAGGAAATATGGAAATCAGCAAATTTGAAAATGTAGGAATTAGCAAATAAAAACCGACATATTTATTTGCAGATTCACACATTTAAAAACTTCATCCAAAATCATTTTCACAATGTGAACCATCGCAAAAAGGTTGATTCTTTGAAGCTCCGCAGCGGCAAAATATGGTTACGTTTTTATGGTCGACATAAATTCCATCTTTGTTTTTTAGTCTTATATCACCATAAACCAGCAAAGGGCCGCTGTCTGCAATTTCTACCGAAAATTCATCCGCAGGCTTCGTTTGTTCTTCCTTCTCTCCTGCCCTGTCGTTCATATAGCAGGTCAATGCGCCGGAGGGGCATCGTTTTACCTGATGGATAATCCTTTCGGTAGTTGCACCATAAGGATTAACCCAAGGCCTTTTCTGCGGATCAAAGACTTCAATTAATTCTTTCCAGCAAAAAGAGACATGCAAGCACAAGTCCGGTTTCCAAACAATTGTAACTTCGCCATTGGTATACTCTTTTATTATTCCACTATTAGATTGTCCTACGTTAGTCATTTCCAATTTAATTTATAGAATATATAACCTGCCCGATAAGATTTTGTTTGAAAATTAGAATATTTTCTATAAATTTTTCTCCAGACGTCATTTGATTTGCAAACCAAAATTAATTTGAGCATTAATATTTTTTATACCTATTAGTAAAAATAGCCCCAAATATACATTCAGAGATTCCTCACTGCGTTCGGAATGACACCTTGGGGGTATATAAAGACATGTAGGAGAGAAAGCGGCGGCTTTTCCGCCGCTTTCTGTCCTACATAGCAAATTGTAAAAAACCGTCAGTGCTAATTACCCTTTCGTTGCATTCGGACTCACCCAAATGAC
>JAVBMA010000072.1:0-8953 GCA_031553005.1 Paludibacteraceae bacterium
ATACATTCAGAGATTCCTCACTACGTTCGGAATGACATTTTGCGCGTATATTAAGAACAAGGAGGGAGATGAAGCGGCGGCGTTGCCGCCGCGTCATCTCCTAAAGAGCAAACAGTAAAAGCCGGTCAATCCGAATGGTACGTAGTGGAATGAGGAATACCCCAAAAGAAAGTTTTTAAAATAAAATTATTTTTTGTACTTACAATCGTCATGAAAAAGAGCATGCTTTGTGAACAAATGGTTCTGTTTTGTTCTGTAATTTTTTCTTTTTTCTTGAATTATTGATGAAAAAGAGGATTTCTTTCTTAATTAAAGAAACCTATAAAAATCTTCCGAACTCTCCTAACTCAAAGTCGCGCTCCGACTAGGGAAGAAAAGTAACTCAAAAGAATTCTCATATATAAATAAGAAAAACCTTCTAAACACATATAAAAACAACTCCGGCAATATTCACACTTCCGTTTTTCTTGAATTATTTACTAAATTTGCACGCTGTTGATTTTTTCTCTCAACCACATAAAACGTATCTTTTATGGCAAATCCATACAAACAAATTCTCCTTTTATTCTTATGTTTTCTATGCACGACCAATATGGCTGCCCAGAAAAACACAATCTATAAATTCAAGGGAGAAGTGGTTGGTGGGACGGTTTTAAACGACGAAGGCAATAGCCTCGGAATAGAAGCGGCACTGGAACTACCTTTGTATGGAAACCACAACTGGGAATATGCCTATAATTTTCCGACAGTCGGTTTTGCATTAGGCGGAATTCACCTCACCGGATTTAACTACCTAAACCCTATCATCTACTTCAATCCCTATTTCAACTATCCGGTCATACACAAGCAGGGATTTTCGCTGAATGTTAAACTGGGAGCCGGAATTGCCATGACGGAAACCGGAAATTATGAAACAGGTTATATCTTTCCTTTAACCGGGCTGCTGACAGGCGGCATCAACACCGAAATCGCACTGGGAAAATTTTACGGGAACCCCTTATCCCAATGGAGCATTACAATGGAAGTGAACGGGAAGTTTTTTCAGAACGGGAATGCTACAAAAAAATCCAAGGATATAAGCATTATCGACGGCGCTATCGGGATAAAGTATACGCCCAATGTCTATCCTCTTCCGGTAAGATATCCTTCCAAACCGGTAAGTCAAGCGCTGGCGCTGGAAGTATGTGCGCAAGGCGGTGTTAATCAGCTTTCGTCCGAAGACGACTATTATTACCCCAACGGTTCTCTTAATGTGGGATTCTATTTTCCTTTTTCCAACGTATACAGGTTGGGGGCAGGCGCCGATTTCTTTTACAACAGTATTTATGATGGCACACAACGTGAATATGGAAATAAGCGGTATAACTTTATCAAGGAAGATGACTTTTTGAATAAAATCAAGGCAGGCATATTCATTGCCAACGACATGACCATCAACCGCTTTATCGCCGGATTGCATGTAGGATTTTATGCCTTTTCGAATATAAAAGTGCCCGAATATGACGAATCGGGAGAGAAAAATGACAACCTGATCGAAAACCTGCTTTATACCAAACTCGTAATGAAATATAAAGTTACTCCGAACTTTATGGTCAACGCCCAGTTTAAGTCCCATATGTTGGAAATGGAATGTTTTGAAATCGGATTCGGATATGCCATGCCTGAATTCAGCAAGCTTGTAAAAAATCCATTCAGGAATTTCTCTTTAAAGAAAAAAGACCCGAAAGAAATCAAAATCGATTAAAATTTCTTTCTGAAAGAGAAAAGGTATTTTTGCTTATTTTTTATATTTTTGCGCAAATAAAAAATAAACCTGTTTGCAATATGCTTGTTAAAACTTATGGCGCAGCCGTGCAAGGCATCCATGCCACTACCATCACTATCGAAGTAAACGTTTCCCAAGGCATCAAATTTTTTCTGGTCGGATTGCCGGATAGCGCAGTCAAAGAGAGTCACGAACGGATTGTCTCCGCTTTACAAATGATTGGGCTGAAACTACCCAAATATCAGACTGTAGTCAATATGGCTCCTGCCGACATCCGCAAAGAAGGCTCTTCGTATGATTTACCAATTGCTATCGGGATACTGGCGGCAGCCGAAAAGATGAGTCATACGGAACTGGATAAATACATCATGATGGGCGAACTTTCGCTGGACGGAACACTGCAACCTCTCAAAGGTGTATTACCCATTGCTATAAAAGCCCGCGAAGAAAAGTTCAAAGGATTTATCCTTCCCAAACAAAACGCCAAAGAAGCCGCCGTTGTCAATAACCTGGAAGTTTTCGGAGTTGAAAACCTGAAAGAGGTTATTGATTTTTTAAACGGCAACATAAAATTAGAACCGACAGTAGTAGATACGCGTAGCGAATTTTACCAGAGCTTCGGAGAATTCGAGCTTGATTTTTCAGATGTCAAAGGACAGGAAAACGTTAAACGCGCTTTCGAAGTTGCTGCCGCCGGAGGACACAATATTATCCTGATAGGGCCTCCCGGAGCAGGAAAGTCAATGCTCGCCAAACGGATTCCGACTATACTTCCGCCATTAACCCTGCACGAAGCGCTGGAAACCACCAAAATACATTCGGTAGCCGGAAAAATAGATAAAGAGACATCGTTGATGTCGCAACGCCCCTTCCGGAGTCCGCACCACACAATCTCGGATGTCGCGCTAGTCGGAGGCGGAGGATTCCCGCAACCGGGAGAAATATCGCTCGCCCACCACGGAGTCCTGTTTCTGGATGAGTTGCCCGAATTCAAAAGAACAGTTCTCGAAGTGATGCGCCAACCCTTAGAAGACCGGAGAATCACTATTTCAAGAGCAAAATCGACTATCGAGTACCCTGCCAGTTTCATGCTCGTCGCCTCGATGAACCCTTGCCCTTGCGGTTATTATAACCATCCAGAAAAACAATGTGTTTGCGGTCCCGGAATGGTACAAAAATACCTCAGCCGCATTTCCGGCCCATTACTTGACAGGATTGATATCCACATCGAAATTGTTCCCGTTCCATTCGAAAAACTGGCAGACTCAAATATTTCCGAAACAAGCGAAGCCGTTCGTCAGCGGGTTATAAAAGCCAGAAAAATACAACAAGAGAGGTTTAAGGATTCTTCAAATACGTATTGTAATGCCCAAATGAGTTCGAAACAATTGCGCCAATATGCCGTACCGGACGAAGCTGCCCTGATATTGCTAAAAAATGCCATGTTGAAATTAAATCTTTCCGCCCGCGCTTACGACCGGATATTAAAAGTATCGCGGACAATCGCCGACTTGGATAATTCGGAAAATATTGGAACCAGTCATATCTCGGAAGCTATCAACTATAGGAATCTGGATAGGGAAGGCTGGGCAGGATAGGTATAAATCAAAAAAGATTGCTTATCCGTAATACTTAAAGAAAATTATTGCAGATAAACATCAAAAAGCTATTATTACTTTTTAAACCATTTAAGATAATTAACTTTTCATGCAATTAAATTTACATGTCAAAAAGCACAAATAAAAACCCGAAATATTACTAATAAATGTAATAAACAACATCTAATAATATCATATATCATAATTTTATAAAATTTACATATTTATTTGTTTGTTATATTATCTTTTTTTACATTTGCACCAAACACAAATTCTACCTGATTAATAACAGTCTAAACATTGCCAGTTTTGTTTATCGGCAATAAATCACCAAATTTTAATAGTAGAATATTGTTTTATACCTCTTTGATATTTATTAAAGATTTAACACATAAAACGAAAACAGCTATAATCTATCATAAAAGGGTTGTTTTATTGTCGTAAATAAACTGAACCACGCGACAAGAAAAATAAGGAGTAGGTATAATTAATTTAATTTTATTTTCATGAAAAAATTATTTTTATCAATTGGTTGTGCTGCTATTTTAGCAATGAGTACGTTGGCAGTTTCTTGTAAAAAAGATGACGACAGCGATTTCGACAAAGGGAAAAAAGCAGGTAAAGAATACTGCGAATGTATGGAGAAAGCAATGGCTGACGAATCGTCAACAATGGACTGTGATGACTCTAAAATAAGTGGAACATCATTCAGTGTTAACTATATATTAGGTGTTTCAGAAGGAATGTCTAGCTGCAATTAATAAATCAGCTATCTTTTAACATTTTCGAAGTGTGAGATTGAAAAGTCTCACACTTTTTGTTTGCACTTCTTTATTAAACAGAAACAATAAGTAATTATTTATGCGAATCAGTAGTTAAATATTATTGGAATTTAGCCCAATCGGGCTTGACTTTCATAACCTTAGGTAAGCGAAGCGCAACCTAAAGGTTACATAGCAACTACTCATTTTGCATGAACCAAAGGTCAGCGAAGCTAAAGGCAAGACTTACGCTCGGCAAATCCTGCCTTTCAGGCAGATGTCGCTCTTTCTCTATTTTCCGCAGGTTACGATTCGCTTACCTACGGTTATGAATATTTGGCTTTTCAAGCTCTTCTCAACTACTGATTCGCATTATTTACAAAATATTTTATAATTACTCATATTTAGATCAGGTAAAGCATAAATATCCACTTTCAATTTATGCTTCTTGACAATCCCCCAATATCCTTCCACATCCAGAAAAAACAGAAGATATTCCAACTCAACTAAAATCCAAATACCCGTCCTTTACTTTCAACTCTCAATTTTCACCTTTCACCTTTCAAATTCCGACTTTCTTTTCTATTTTTGTTTACAACAAAAAATAAAACAGACAAATGGAAAATTTTACATTCTACAGTCCGACCTGTTTTGTATTCGGAAAAGAAACAGAATCAACAGCAGGCCAATATATTAAGAAATTTGGTGGAACAAAAGTATTGATACACTATGGTGGAGGCTCCGTTATTAAGAGCGGATTACTTGACCGGGTAAAACAATCATTGAAAGCTCAAAATATCCCATACGTGGAATTGGGAGGAGTAAAACCCAATCCGCGTAGCGGGCTTGTATACGAAGGTATCGAACTTTGCCGGAAAGAGAAAGTCGACTTTATTCTGCCTGTCGGCGGAGGCAGCGCTATTGATTCGGCAAAAGCCATCGCAGCGGGAGTCCCTTATTCGGGCGATTTCTGGGATCTGTTTGAAGGCAAACCGATAGAAAAAGCCTTACCGGTAGGGACTGTCCTGACGATAGCCGCCGCCGGAAGCGAAGGTTCGGGTGATGCAGTCGTAACAAAAGAAGAAGGAATGCTGAAAAGAGGCATGGGCAGCGATCTGTTGCGTCCGGTATTCTCAATCCTCAACCCGGAACTTACCTGTACCCTTCCCGCTTACCAAACAGCCTGCGGAGCAGTCGACATCATGGCACATGTTTTTGAACGGTATTTTACAAATACGTCTGACGTAGAAGTTACCGACCGCCTTTGTGAAGCTATCCTGCTGACAATGGTAAAGGAAACGCCAAAAGCAATTGCCAACCCGACCGATTACGGCGCACGTGCAAATATAATGTGGGCAGGAATGGTAGCACATAACAATATCTGCGGTGTCGGACGCGAACAGGACTGGTCAAGCCACGTAATGGAACATGAACTCTCAGCCCTATACGATGTAGCACACGGTGCGGGGCTCGCAGTTATGTTTCCGGCATGGATGAAGTATGTAATGCATCACGATGTGCATCGCTTTGCACAGTTAGCCGAACGTGTATGGGGTTGCAATATGAATGAAACAGCCCCCGAAGAAACCGCCAAAGAAGGCATCCAGTGTTTTGAAAATTTCCTAAAACTAATAGGCATGCCTACCACATTTGCCGAAATAGGAGCTAAAGCCGAAGATATTCCTTTTCTGGTTAAAAACATTGGGCTTAAGGAACATAGAAGCCTCGGTTCTTTTGTAAAGCTAAAGCAAAAAGATATAACCAATATATATAGACTGGCTTTATAAAAATATTAACTATTCAAAGTTATAAGTTTTAAGTTCTGCGTTCTATATCACAAGTTTATACTTGCTAAAACATAGAATATAGGACTTAAAACGTAAATAAAAAAATATCACTACTGACCGAGAAAAATAAATATTTCAGACAAAAGTCTATATTTGGTGGGTAATTGAGAGTTTTAGAATAAAACAGGAGGTACATTTTGAAAATCAAGCAAAATCTCCGAAGGAGACAGATTTTAATAACCCCATGCAAACGAAGTGCAGCTCGGGGTTAAAGAGTAGACCTGCTACCTGAACCCCGAAGTGGGTTCAACAAAACTAAGGATGTGCGCCCCACTACGGGGTCGGATATGAGAGTAGTCTAATACCCCATGCTGCACTTCGTTTGCATGGGGTTATTAAAATTGAACTCCTATCGGAGTTATGAATACATGAAGAAAATTAGTCGGTCAGTAGTGAAAAAATATCTTTTATCTACCGGTAAAATTACACATACCAAATATTTTCTAAATTAAATCCAAAGGATTTATATCCACAGCAAACATTCAATGTTTTCTATAAATTTTCAATATCAAAATATTGAAAACAAAACCTTACACATTGAATTTACATCAATTAATTTAACGTAAGTTCAATATAAAACAACACACTCCTTATAGATTCTCCCAAATATTTTTTTTAACTTTCAACTTTCAATTCTCAACTTTCAACTTACTAATTATGGCCAAACGGTTGTTTTGTCTTTTTCTCCTTTTTATCTCTATATGCTGCCAAGCCCAGATAAACACAAACCGTGTATTATCTATCGGGAGGAACGCTCTCTATTTCGAAGATTATATACTTTCCATCCAATATTTTAATCAGGTAATCCGGGTAAAACCTTATATGGCGGAACCCTATTTTTTCCGTGCTGTAGCTAAAATCAACCTTGAAGATTATCAGGGAGCGGAACAGGATTGTTCGTTGGCACTGGAGCGGAATCCGTTTCTGGTCAGGGCATACCATTGCCGGGGAATAGCACGCATCAATCAGGGCAAATATCAAGACGCGATTGCGGATTTTGATAAAGGATTGGAATTTGACACCGAAAACAAAACGCTATTGCTTTGTAAAGGTATCTCCTATTTGCAGAACAAAGAGGCAGAAACCGCCATAGCTGATTTTTCAATTGCCATCGAAAAACACCCGAAATTTACGGAAGCATACCTAAGCCGCGGGCGGGCTTATCTGGAAAAGGAGGATACCTTATCGGCGCTCAATGATTTTGAGAAGGCATTACGGTTGGACAAGTTTAATCCGGATGCATATGCTTCGCGAGGAATTGTATTTTACCTTCAAAAAAATTATCAGGAAGCGCTCTCCGATTATAACGAAGCTATACGGTTGGAGCCACGCCGTCCGGGTTATTATATAAACCGCGGATTGGTACGCTACTACCTGAACGACCTGAGAGGAACGATGAACGACTACGACATCGTGATACAACTGGATCCGAATAATGTGCTGGCCTACTACAACCGCGGGCTATTGCGTGCGGAAGTGGGCGACGTTAACCGGGCTATCGACGACTTCGACCGTGTAGTTGAGTTTGAACCGGACAATTATATGGCAATCTATAACCGGGCGCTTTTGAAAATAGACATCGGGCAACTCAATAGTGCTATTGAGGATATTGACGCCGTGCTAAAGGTTTATCCCGATTTTTACCCTCTTTATTATAGCAGGGCGGAAGCGAAAAAGAAAATGAGGGATATGAAAGGTGCTGAAAAAGATTATACGACAGCAATGCTCATGGAACGGAACACCGACCTGTCTGCTCATAACAAACCGGGAAACAAGAAAGAGGAGGAAGACAAAACCCGCGAAAAATCGGATAAAAATATCCGAAAATTTAATCGTTTGGTCGTTGCCGACAAGGAAGATGAGGAAAAACGAATCTCTTACAGAAATGAGATACGCGGGAAAATACAGAATGTTAATTTTAATATTGATGTAGAACCGATTTTCTTACTTTCTTATTATAAAAAAGAGGTAGAAATAAAGAAAATCCCATATTTCAACCGCGAGTTAAACAAATTGAACAAGAGCGGGGATCTGCCTCGCCAAATCGTAATCACCAACTCGGAGCCTTCCTTGTCGAAAACGCAGATTGAACAACACTTTGTATCTATCGAATCGTGGACGCATAAGATAGATAATAATCCCGATTACGTCTACTTCTTCGGGCGGGCAAATGACTTCGGGTTAATACAAGACTACCAGAGCGCAATAGAAGATTATAACAGGGTAGCCGATTTAAACCCGGATTTTTGGTTTGCTTACTTTAACCGCGCCAATACGCGACATAAAAAGATGGAATATGAAGCGTCGTTGACAAATAAAGAGGATATTGATGATAGCAAGCTGAATTCAATACCGGACACAAAGTTTGAATACGGGCTGATTTTAAAAGATTACGATAAAACGATCCAATTGGCTCCCGAGTTTGGTTTTGCATGGTTCAACCGCGCCAATATACTGGTGGAGCAGAAGGACTACCGGAACGCCATCGCCAACTATACGAAAGCAATAGAACTGGAAAATGATTTTGCCGAGGCTTATTTTAACCGGGGATTAACATACATTTATCTTGGCGATAATCAGCATGGGATAGCAGACCTCAGCAAAGCGGGAGAACTTGGCATGTATATTGCTTACAACATTATCAAACGTTTTGGAGAGAAATCATAAAATAGTGATGAGAAATAAGATTTAATGATATATTTAAAAAGTAGACAAGTAAACGAGTTTACTCGTCAACTCGTTTACTAAAAAAATAACAATAAATTCTTTATAAAACTTAAGTATATGTCAAAAATTAATTCATTCTAAATTGAGATGCCTCGGCTTCGCCTCGGCATGACAAGCAACAGAAAAAAGAGAGGAAGAGAGGAAGTGGGGGGGGGGGGGGGGGGGGGGGGCGAGCGAGAGGACCAAAACAACAAGCAAAAAAATAAAAAAAAAAGAACAGAAAGGGGAAGAGATTAGAGAAAGAAAAAAGGAATA
>JAVBMA010000009.1:0-8833 GCA_031553005.1 Paludibacteraceae bacterium
CGCAGCCGTCCGCACAATCCTCCCTTTTTCCTTTTCTTCTTAATGACAGCGTCGTCATATCGACCGGAGGGAGATATCTAAGAGGTATGTACTTTCATAAAAACTATTATAAAAGATTTATTTTACATGCCTGTAATTAGGGTATTATTTATCGTATTCCTGTTCCTGTGTGGATTTTATAACTCCGCGCAGGCGCAGGTAAGCGCAACATCTCAGAATTTGGACGGATTAAGTTTTAAAAAAGGGTTAAAAGTAGGCGGTAATTTCAGTTTTACCAATACTTTTTATAACAGTAACAGCGAAATGGTTTACCGTGAGCCTTATGTCTATTACCTGAATGCCGGTTTGGACATAAACCTCTGGGGAATAAGCATGCCCTTCTCTTTTTCCTACAGCAACACAAACAAAAGCTATACCCAACCTTTCAACCGCTTCAAGCTGGCACCCTCCTATAAGTGGGTGCGGCTCCATCTGGGAAGCTCATCGCTCACCTATTCCAAATACACCCTGGCAGGACACCAGTTCGACGGAGTAGGCGTGGAATTAACCCCCGACAAGTGGTATATCAGCGCCATGTACGGGCGTTTTGTCAAAGCCATCGAGTACGACCCACTGGTCAACAACCTCTCTACCGTTGCCTACAAACGCACGGGCTATGCCGCCAAAGTGGGCTATTCCGACAAAGGAGACACGTACGAAGTAACCTTTTTTTCGGGTAAAGACGATCCGAACTCGCTTACCCTCTACATCCCGCCCGAAGTGGATATACATCCCAAGCAAAATACCGCCGTATCGGTAAACGCAAAAAAAAGTTTCCTCAAATATTTTTTTGTACAAGCCGAATACGCTTTTTCCAGTTACAACTCCGAAATACGGAACAGGGATGGAGAAAAAGTATCGACAAGCAATATCATAGACCGGATCTTCGGGAAAGAAGCCACCGACAAATACGTGGATGCCGTGAATGCTTCCGCAGGTTTCCAGAACCAACTATGGGGCATTGCCTTCCAATACGAGCGCGTTTCCCCTAACTATGAAACGCTGGGCGGTTACTACTTTACCAACGACATGGAAAATTTCACGCTCATGCCCAACGTAAAGCTCTTTAAAGGCAAACTCAGCCTCTCGGGCAATTTCGGATTGCAATACAACAACCTGGACAACAACCTGCAGAACGACACCCGGCGGGTGGTAGGAGCCGCTAACGCAAACTACACTTCGGGCAAAGCATGGATGGCAAGTTTCGGATATTCCAACTTTTCGACCTATACAAAGGTGAAGCCGACTTCTTATCCCTATTACACCGATGCGCTGGATTCGCTCAACTTTTACCAGGTTTCGCAAAACTTTACCGGAACAATCTCATACACCTTCGGGGAGAAAATAATCAACTCCGTATCGTTGAGCGGAGCATACCAGACAGGAAATACCTATTCGGAAGATGTGAATACCGCTTTTTCGGGATATACCACCTCTTCGCTCTCTTACATGCAGCAATTCCCAATCCTTGCCCTGGGCTGGTCGGCGGCTGTCAATGTCAATTACTGCGAAGCCGGAGAGTACAACACCCTCTATGTGGGCCCCGGCTTGTCGGTAAACAAATCGTACTGGAAAAATACGCTAATATCGACACTCTCCTGCGCCTATAACCAAAACAGGATTAACGGAGCCGGAGCCGGTTCGCTCATAAACACCGCCTTATCGTTGACATATACGGTAAAAGCAATTAAGGAAAAGTTCGGGAAGCACAGTTTCTCCCTGAACTCCAACCTGACAAACCGCTTCGGTACTCCCGGACAATCGAGCAACTCAGGATATGAATTTTTGACAACATTAACATATAAAGTAGGATTCTGATGAAAAAGTACAATGTCTTTTAGTTAAGGATAAGTTTCTCACTATGGTCGGGATGAAGGTAGCGTTGTTGGTGATAATGAAGGGGATTTTTCTTTCGGTCACAATGGTAATAGCATTGTCTGTGATGATGAGGAGATTCCTCTCTTCGATTGGAATGACAATAACGTTGGCTGTTATAGTGAGGAGATTCCTCCCTACGGTCGGAATGACAGAGCATCTGGTGGGTATATAGTAGTAAGCGGCGGCAAAGCCGCCGCTTACTACTGCCCCAGTCCTTTGGTGAGCCCGGTCATTCCGAGCGCAACGGAGTGTAGCGAGGAATCTACTGTTAATAGCTCTGTCATAAGCAATGCAGCAGGGTAGATTGAAGTGAAGAGTTTTCCACAATTGACAACATAATAAAGGATTTATCCTTAACTAAAAGACATTATAATTAAAACAACAATATATGGCAACATTCGGATATGTATACATAATGACAAATAAGAATAAAACCACCTTATATATTGGAGTGACCAATAATTTGGTCAGAAGAGTTTATGAACATAAACAACATTTGATAAAGGATTCTTTCAGTGATAGATACAATCTTGAATATTGTATTTATTATGAAGAATTTCCCCATTTTGATTTAGCAATAAAAAGAGAAAAAGAATTAAAAAAATGGAGTAGAGAAAAGAAAGAAAAACTAATAAATAAGAATAATCCCGAATGGAAAGAATTAGTGAACGAAAGAGGATTTATAAGAAAAAAGGAAGAGACGCCTCTTTTTATTAGGGATGAGGACAGCATAGGCTATGAGAAAGAGGGAGTAACTCGCTTTGCTCGGAATGACGATAGCGTTGGTTGTGATAATGATGGAACTTCTCCTTTCGATCGGAATAATGGTAGTATTCACTGTGGTAATGAAGGAGGTCTTCCTTTTGGTTGGAATGACAATAGTGGTGGTTGTAATAATGAGGAGATTCCTTCTTTCGGTCGGAATGACAATAACGTTGGCTGTTATAGTGAGGAGATTCCTCCCTTCGGTCGGAATGACAGCGCATCCGGTGGACATATAGAAGTAAGCGGCGGCGAAGCCGCCGCTTACTTCTGTTCCAGTCCTTTAGCAAGTCCAGTCATTCCGAGCGAAACGAAGTGTAGCGAGGAATCCACTGCCAATAGCTCTGTCATAAGAAATGTGACGAAGTGAAGTGAGGAAACCTTTGCAAAATCCTGTCATAAGAAATGAACGAAGCGAGGGATCTTCTACAAATAGCTCTGAGATAAGCAGAGTAACGAAGTGTAGCGAGGAATCCACAGCCAATAGCCCTGTCATAGAAAACGTAGCGAATTGAATAACATAGCGAAACGAAAATACACAAAAGTAAAAACAAGATGAAAAAAATACTTTTACTGATAACATTTTTAACCGTTTTATTGGCACCGGGACTGAACGCGCAAAACGACGTAGCCTATCCGGTCGACTTGAACGTACAGATCATTCCCCCCTATAACACCTGTATCCGCGACCTGGCTCCCGCCGAGCTGAGCAGCGAGCTGGGACGTTTCCGGGTGACCATGCTGGTGCGCGACATGAGCCATTCACACCATCCTTTCAAGATACGCATGAAGGTGCGCAACACAAGTGGTCAGGAAATCTTTTCCACCATATCGGGAGAAATCCGCATTCAAGCCGGTTACCCCAATCTGTTATCATCCAATCAACTATTGAACGAATTCTTCGCCGCGCATAATATTGTTTCAGGAGCCGGAAACCTTAAAGACGGCTGTTTCAAAGAAGGCGCATACGTATTTGCCTTTCAGGCAGTCGACGGCGATAATCCAAGCCTTCCCGTAAGCCGTGAAGTCCAATGCTTCACCTTTCTGGAAAAAGGAGCCCCGCCGATGCTGATCTCACCATCGAACCGTTCGACAGTCCAATCCGAAGGAGGTATCGTAATCCCTTTCCAGTGGCAATTGCCCTACGTGACAAATGTCCGCGAAACCTTTATCTTGGAAGTCTATGAAGTGCCCGAAGGAATAAACCCCAACCAGGTATTTGACAACATCAGCTTCCGGGTATTTGCAGAAGAAGATATCCCGATGACCATCTGTTTCGTGGAAAAAACAGCAGGGACATTCGAGGTGGGCAAACAATACGCCTGGCGCGTCCGGATAAAAGACCGTGAAGCCTATATCAACAACGGCATCAGCGAAGTTTTTACCTTCACCTACGGCACGGCAATCGGCACAACCGAACCGCCCGAGGTTAAAGTAGAACCAACCCTTCCCAAAGTAATCATCGACTCCGTAGGCACAAGCAGCGGCTCTGCCATTGTCTATTGGCAAAACGACCCCGCCAACTTCTCCGGCTACATAGTCGAAGTGCGCCGCGCAGGCAGTGATGCCGCCTGGACAGGCACTAGCGCCGGATATGAAGACTACTCGCTCGTATTAAGCAATATCAGCCCCAAAATCCTATACGAAGTGCGTGTCCAAGGGCTGGAACAACAAGCCGCAGGCACAGCCTATGGTATCTACAGCGAGATAGATACCTTCCAGATATCCTTTCCCGAAGAGATCGAGTGCGGCAAACCATTGCCGGCATTGAAAGGCTCCACCCCAATGGCTCCCAGTCTGGAACAATATTTCACCTTCTATGCCAACGGGCAAGCCGTAGAGATAGCAGAAATCACCCTCAATGGCGACAACAGCTTCTCGGGAACCGGATACATCGACTTCCCGCTACTCAAACAAATAAAAATTAAAGTAGCATTTACAAACATCCAAATCAACGAAAACAACGAACTCCTGTCGGGAACCGTAAGAACCATTTACGACGAAAGCTCCGGCTTGATTATGGATTTGAACCGCCTGCTCAACAAGGGCGACGGCGGAACAGCCGACGGCCCTGTCCAACCATTGGAGAAAAAGAACTATCCGACTAAAGAAGCCGCCCTGGCAGGCTTGAATGAAGGCGAATTCGGTCAGGTAGCAGGCAGCGACAGCATCTTTGTAAAAACCGCCGATAACAAACTTATATCCGTCGGGACAGTCTTGCCTTCGACATTCAAATACGAGAACACCGGCAAACTGGAAACCAATATCCCGTACATCGTCTTTTCAAAACCCGAAGGCGCCAACCTCGCTTTCGACAACAACAGTGGAAAATATTTCGACAATGTTTACCGCCTGAAAGACACCTACGAAAAACTGAACACAAACTACACCGTTCCCTGGCTGGCAATGAATCCCGGCAAAATAGTGCATCTTGATGCTGCGATAGAAGGTGGAAGTTTAGACTCCGTTAAGTTTATCATACCCCTTGCCGACGGAACCACACTGCAATTAGACCACAACGGGACATTCGACGTACGCATACCGGGAGGCAGCGCAGGGACAACCACCGAGATATTTGCCTTAGCCAAAGTAGGCGATGCAAACAAGGTAGTGGGTAAACTCAAATTAGCCAACTATGCCGCCAAAACACAAAAGGTAAACCTTGTGCCTGTACGGCGGGATAAAGGAACCATTGACGGCGGAAAGATAGAAGAGGAACTAAACCGTATTTACGGCGAACGCCTGGGTATTCATTTTACGGTAACTGTCAAAGAGCGCTTTGGCGAAAAGAATGCCGGAGACCCCGATGATGAACTGGACTTCCTTGATGGAGGACTTGAAGTAGACAACAAGGGCTTTTGGAGCAATGAGACCAAAGGAATGAAGTATCTTAAATACCTCTACCATGAAGCCAATAACATAGAAAAGGATGCCGCCTATATCTTTGTTATCGACTTTTCCAACCGTGACGGAGTACAAGGGGATATGCCGAGAGGAAAACAAGCAGGTTATGTTTTCTGCGAAAATAAAGAGACTTTTTCGGATGGTCACCTCGTAGCCCATGAGTTGGGACACGGTCTTTACGGACTGCAACATACATTTGCTACAGACTATGGCATACCGCAAGGAACTACCAATAATTTGATGGATTATACTCCTAATAATGAAGATTTCCTGGCTGCGTGGCAGTGGAAGATTATCAATAATCCGATGATTGTGTGGAATTTCTTAGAGGGGGATGAAGATGGAATGGCGATTGATATAACTGCGGAAGAAATCGTTAAAAATTTCCAAAACTTAAGGAATACTTATGGAGAGGGAACTTTTATGATCATACATCAAATTGGAGATATAGATGTACAAACAAATGTTATTGAAGAAAAGATAGAAGTAATTACAGATAATGAAATTCGAGATTTCTTAAATATAAAAAATGTCCAATATCATTATATTGGTAATCAAGTTAAAATAGTACTTACCTGTACGATAACAGAAGAAGGACAGAATTTGGATTTTTATTCCAAAAATTCCACTCCGATTATATTTAGTTCTGAAAAATTAATATCGGACATAAAATCATTTTTCCAAAGCCAAACAAGCCTGTTTTTCAGTTCTGTTAATGATGGCTGGCAACGAAATTGTTCCAAATACCTGACGGACGAAATCAATAGTCTGGCTATCGAGACTACCTATTCAACCGATAAAGACACAGAGTATTTTACAGAAATATGTAAGGCTGTAATATACTGCGAGAAAGAAAGCGCAATATCAAGAATTAACAATTTTGCCTCTTCTATTGAGATAAGTCAGAATACTATCACCGAGTTGGAGCGGCTTTTCAGTGGAGAGAAAGAAATAACGGATGATATTGCCGGTAAACGCCATAATACAAAAGCTCTGCTCTTTATTACAGACGAAACTACCACAGAAAATCAGTTAGCGAAAATACCTTCCAGTAAGGGAGTGATTTGGATACATAAAGGAGAGAACGGTTGGGAATTGAAATCTAATCCTCCTGCTGGTTTGGAAGCATTAAGTCAACCATCTATTAGTGACCTGTTACCGGAAATTGCCGACTTGGCATACGAAACATTAGATGCTTATGCGACATTCTGGTATGAAACATACGATTATGCATCTAATGCGGTTCGGACATTAAAGATTCCTCGTTATGCGTGGGACGATAAAGATCCGGAATATAATCGGATTTATGCCTATGCGTATAAAGGAGTGATGACGGTCTTAACCCTTGACTTCAAAAATTCAGCTTTGCAAATCTTCGTCGGTTACGGACTTGGAGATGCGGTAAAAAATGACTCACCCCAATTAAAAGAAGTATTTGAACAGATTGGAGACGGAAGGGTTGAATTTGCTCTCGTTTGTGGTGTTTGGGACGGTGCGGTAGAAACAGTAGCAGGTGCATTGGATATTGTATCCATACCATACGGGATATTAAGCGAAAAAGGAAGAAATGATTATCAGAATTTCTTTACATCCTTAGCAGAATATGAAGAGGTTGACGAACATGGAAATATTAAAAAAGGGGTTTGGGCTGCAATTAGTACTGGATTTTCCGAAGAATTTTCCACAACTTTGAGGACTGCTCATTTTGCCGGAGAAATGACTTTCGGCGTTGCATTGTGTTTTGTAGGAAATCCCGAAGTACTAGTGACTTCCGCAGGAGGAAAAGTATTTGTTGCTATTGTTAAAACAATGCAGGTTTTTGACGAAATCTCAGGAATTGCACTGAAACCACTCGGCTGTGTATTGAGATTTATGAAACAAGCAGGAGGAAAAATCATCGGGCAAGTACTCCAAGATAGCAAATTACTTTTTGAAGTAATAGATGATAAATTAGTAGCCAAAGGAATTAAAAAAATAGGCACTGAAACCGTTGAAGATGTAAATATTCCGATTGATGATATTAATATAACAAAGGTTGATGATAAAATAATTGTTGAAAGAAAAAGTGACGGATCGAAATGGGAGTTAGGAAGTTCAACATTGATAGAACCAAAATACCCTAAAGAAGGTTTTAGAGAAATGGCAAGTCAATGGATAGGAGAACTAAAACAACGATTTGATTTGGCTGATGATTTTTATAGAAATGCAGGTTATACAGATTATGATAATCATTTAAGAGGAATTGACTTTGATAAACCTGTAAAAGTTGTAGCAGAACCTCAGGGAAATTATATTTACCAATATTGTAATATTGATAGTGAAGGGATTCCAATAATTGGGGATTATTTTTACAAAAATCCAGATGTAGATGTTAATTTATTAGGGTTTGATAAAGGAAACCGTAAATTGGTAAGAATGCAACTGACAGAATCCGTCGATTTTTTGGAAAGTACAACGTCTAATATTGATGATTGGTTTGATACAGGTAAAGTGTTTCAAGGAGGAGAAATACAATTATTTAGCCCTAGTGCAAAAACAAAAATAAATCCGCCAACTATTATAGAATGATTTATTATGAATAATATATTAGAAAAAATTGCGATAGAAATTAAATCGAATCACAAATTTGATTTAGATAAATTTGGAGTTTTTCATGAAATAAAATATAATGATTGGTTACATTATACACCATATGAAAAATCATTGAATCTTATACGAAAATATCCAAATAATAATATTGTTTTCTTTGGAGGTAATTATTGTATTAAGGAAGTTGAAAACAACTTTGGACAATACCGTCAGGCTTATAATTGGAGAGATAATTTTACACGTTTTACATTTGACCAATTTGTTTCTCAATCTATAAAAGAAATATATTTTGAAAAAAACAATGAAATAATAATTGACAAACAAAACAATCAATATATTGAAGACGACCATAGAGGAAATAAAAACGTATATCAATATGATGGATTATCTTTTGATAGTTTCACATTGATATTAAGAAGTTAGAGTATATCACTTCGTTCGTTTCTCTGCTACTATGATGCGATTGTACATAATAATTAATCCCACAATTATAAAATAATTATAGAAAAGATTATCTCAGATAAATATTGATGCCAAATTCCTAAAAAGGATACCAACACCCAAAATGAGAAAAGTAAGAGAATAATATACTAGATTATGAAACATAAAACTTTCCTTCTTTTAATCACCGCTGCCGCGCGATTGCATCGCGTGGTTGTGA
>JAVBMA010000042.1:0-66694 GCA_031553005.1 Paludibacteraceae bacterium
CCCGGCAATCACGATGTGGGAAACGCCGTATTGCAGGAGATATGGGACAACCAATACGGACAATCGTACTACACATTCACGATCCGTAATGATCTGTTTGTTATCCTGAATAACTTTGAGGCCGGGAAAAGCGGGTTGTCGAGAGGCAAAGCCGAGACATCTCAATTTAGAATGAATTAATTTTTGACACATACTTATCTACAAAACTACAATATATTTGAAAACTACAAGGCATGTTTCGCCAATTTTCGAAGGCTATCCTTTTCTCTTCTTTGATTTTATATTATTTTGAAACTACCTGAATTTTAAATAATATTTTAGAAGAATGATTGAATAATACCAAACAATATCGTTTGATTACTAATATGTTTTTCTAATATTGCCGACCTTTGTATCTCAAATAATTCTTGTTTGAAAGAGTTTTATTGAGAGGCTGTCTTGATTTCTTGATTTTCATTTAAAATAATGCGGCGAAAATCAAAACAGTTTCTGATGTAATTGAAAAAAATATACAAAATGAATGTATTCTGGGTTGCAACAGTTGCTTTTGCAGTCAATATCCCTCTCGGAAAATGGCGTAGCGGGTATAAAAAATTTTCGCCGCTCTGGCTCTTGTTAATACATGCTTCCATGCCTTTAATTATAGCATTACGTATTTCTCACAACATTCCCCATGTATATATTCCTCTTTTTATAGCTTTGGCCGTATTTGGACAACTATTAGGCAAAAATTTCAAAAAATAACAAACAGAAAAGTGTTACGGAGTGAAATTATGAATTATCAATCTTTTTTCGATTCTGCCATACAAAACCTTCGTCACGAAGAACGCTATCGCATATTTACCGATATTGAACGTATCGCCGGGTCTTTTCCTAAAGCAAGATGGCATTCGGAAACAGGCATAAAAGAGTTGGTGGTTTGGTGTTCCAATGATTACCTGGGCATGAGTCAACATCCCGATGTGATTGAAGCATTGACCGATGCTGCCCGGCGGTTTGGCGCGGGAGCAGGCGGAACCCGCAATATCTCAGGAAACAGCCACTCTATCGTTACATTGGAAAAAGAACTCGCCGACCTGCATGGTAAAGAATCCGCGTTGGTTTTTACTTCAGGCTATGTTTCCAACCAAACAGGAATCTCTACCATCGCCAAGTTGATACCCAATTGCCTGATACTTTCAGATGCCAACAACCACAATTCAATGATCGAAGGCGTGCGGCAGTCGGGTTGCGAAAAGGTAATTTTCAGGCATAACGACCTGGTTCATTTGGAAGAACTTCTTCAGCAATTCGTAGACAGACCAAAACTGATTGTATTTGAAAGCATTTATTCGATGGATGGCGACGTCGCTCCTATTCATGCCATTTGCGATTTAGCGGAACGATATCAAGCCATGACTTACCTGGATGAAGTGCATGCCATCGGTATGTATGGTGACAAAGGTGGAGGCATTGCCGACCGCGACAATGCCATGCAAAGGCTGGATATCATTGAAGCCACTTTGGGAAAAGCTTTCGGTGTGATGGGTGGTTATATTGCTGCTAATAAAAATATTATTGATGCCGTCAGGAGTTATGCACCGGGATTTATCTTTACTACTGCTTTATCTCCGGTACTTGCGGAAGCTGCCACAGCCTCTGTCCGCTTGCTGAAAAAATCTTCCGGAAAACGGGAAAAGCATCAATTGCAAGTAAAGAAAACGAAAGAGGCTTTGATTGCTGCCGGACTGCCTTTATTAAAAACCGATACCCATATTATTCCCTTGATGGTGGGCGACTCCAAAGCTTGCAAAGCTGCCAGCGACAGATTGTTACATCATCATAATATCTACATTCAACCGATTAACTATCCTACAGTTCCTAAAAAAACAGAGCGTTTACGGATTACGCCATCTCCTTATCATACGGATGAAATGATAGAACAGCTAAAGGAAGCATTGGTAGAAGTATGGCACTACCTGGGGCTTGAAAAGAAGACACAAAAAGATGTGAAATGATATGAAATTGCGTCAAATTATAAGAATAGGAACAAGAGACAGCCAATTGGCTACCTGGCAGGCAAACCTGGTGAAACAAAAACTGGAAGATATCGGGCTGCCTTGCGAATTGGTTTATATCAAAAGCGACGGCGATATCGATTTGATTACTCCCCTCTATGAGATGGGTGTACAGGGCGTTTTCACCAAACAATTGGATGCTGCTTTGTTGAATAACCGGATCGATTTGGCTGTTCACTCCATGAAAGATGTGCCGGTCGTACTTGCCGAAGGTATTGCTATGGCAGCCACTTTGCCGCGCGGGAATCACAAAGACGTGCTGATTATCAAAAATGCTGAAAATCAGCCGAAAGATCTAACAAAAGAGCAGCTGACCATTGCCACAAGCAGCATCCGCAGGAAAGCCCAATGGCTTAATCGCTATCCCGAACATCGTATCGATAATTTACGGGGAAATATCAACACCCGACTCCAAAAGTTAGCCGATAACGATTGGTATGGAGCCATTTTTGCCGCCGCGGGACTGGAGCGATTGAATCTTGCCGGAGAAAACCAAGTGGAACTCGATTGGATGCTGCCTGCACCTGCTCAGGGAATTATTTGCGTCACTTGCCGGAAAGAAGACAAAGATATGCTGTCGATTTGCAGTCAAATTAACGACGCTGATTCACAGATTTGCGCCAAGATAGAACGTGACTTCCTGCGTGGATTGATGGGCGGATGTTCCAGCCCGATAGCCGCGCTGGCCCAGATAAAAGAGAAAACGGTACATTTTCAGGGAAGAATCTTATCCTTGGATGGAAGCGAAAGCCAAGATATTCAAGGAGAAGCGCCTCTTGCCGAAGCACATGACCTGGGACAAAGAATGGCGGAACGTTTGTTGAAATCGGGAGCTGACCGAATTCTTAATCAAATCAGAAATGGCAAGTAAGCATTTTAACATATTAAGTACCGGATTGCTTTCTGATAAGTCTATATCTAAGGCAGCAGAATCCGGCATACACATAGATATTGTGCCGTTTTACACGATTACCCGGTTTTCCGACAAAGAAACCGCCGCACTGATTCATGATTTATCCGCTAAAAACAGATCCGTTATTTTCACCAGTAAACATGCCGTTCATGCGGTGATTGCTTGTTTGGACACTATTCCCAACTGGCAGATTTATTGCCTCAACGGAGCCACAAAAAAAGCGGTCACTTCTTTTTGGAAAAACCATCATATCATCGGGGAAGCCAATAATGGCAAGGAGTTGGCATTAAATATCATAGCCCAACAAAAGCAAGATATGCACGACGAGCTTGTCTTTTTTTGTGGTGAAAAGCGTTTAGATACCATTCCTCAATTACTTGCCACACATCATATTCCGTTGAAAGAAATAGTGGTTTATACAACGACTCCCACTCCTCATCTGATAAAGGATAAATATGACGGTATCTTATTTTTCAACCCGATAGGGGTACACAGTTTTTTCTCCTGCAACCAAGTTAACAATGAAATCTTGTTTGCTATCGGAGAAACAACTTCAGACGCCATTGCTACAAATGTAAACAACACACAGCAGGTAATGGTGGCTAATCAAGCCTGCAAGGAATTTATGGTGGAAGAAGTTATTAACACATTCAAAAACAAATAATATGGACAATCAACTGAAAAATGATTTGTTGCTCCGGGTACTAAAAGGAGAAAACACCGAAAGAGTACCTGTATGGATGATGAGGCAAGCAGGGCGCTATCTTCCGGAATACAGGGAACTCAGATCCAACTATTCTTTTTTTGAAAGATGCCAGACACCCGAACTTGCCTGCGAAATCACACTACAGCCGGTTCGCCGTATAGGAGTCGATGCAGCCATTCTTTTTTCCGATATTCTGGTTGTTCCGCAAGCGATGGGAATGGAAGTACAACTGATTGAAAGTGTAGGACCAGTGTTACCCGAACCCATCCGTTCGGAGAATGACATAAAAAGAGTGCATGTCCCGGATGTTAATGACGTGTTATCATACGTGTTTGATGCTATCCGGTTGACAAAAAAAGAACTGGACGGACAGGTACCTCTGATCGGTTTTGCAGGGGCTCCCTGGACTATCTTTTGCTATATGGTGCAAGGGAAAGGCTCGAAAAACTTCAATGAAGCCAAACGTTTATGCTATGTACGCCCCGATTTGGCTCATTCCATCTTGCAAATGATTACAGATACCACCATTGCCTACACACTGGCACAGGTGGAAGCCGGGGCCGATGTGATTCAGATTTTTGACAGTTGGGGCGGACTGTTGGGACCGGAGGACTTCGAAAATATTTCACTTCAATATATCAACCGGATTGTGCAAGCTTTGAAAGGAAAGACTCCTGTCATTGTTTTTGCCAAAGATGCCGAACATTCTCTTACAGCGCTCAAAAATACAGGCGCCAATGCCTTGGGACTGGGCTGGGGCATTGCTCCTCAAGCGGCACGTCAACTGATTGGGAAAGATACCGTGCTGCAAGGCAATTTCGATCCGGCAAAACTCTACGCTCCGGTCGACCGTATCGAAAAGGAAACAATCGCCATGTTGCAGGGTTTTGGAAAGAAAAACTACATTGCCAATTTAGGACATGGCATCCTGCCGGATATCCCGGTTGAGCATGTGCAGGCTTTTGTAGATACCGTAAAAAATTATAGATAACTTGTGAATTAAAAATGAAAAATGAAAAGTTAAAAATGATATAGTGCAAGTTGTCGATTATCAGGCGTCAGCCTAATTTTTCATTTTTAACTTTTCATTTTTAATTCATATCGCACCCGACAGAACAAGTAGCAAAATTAAAAACAACCATATATTATGTACTTACAGAAAAGAGGACGAATTTTAAGGCAAAATGCTGCCATCCGGAAGATGGTGGCAGAAACCATACTCACTCCCGCCGATTTTATCGTGCCTTTGTTTGTGGAGGAAGGTAAGAATCAAGCATACGAAATACCCTCTATGCCTGATTACTACAGGTATTCTTTAGACCTGCTCCTGAAAGAAGTCAAAGAATTATGGAACTTAGGCATCCGATCCGTATTGCTTTTCGTTAAAGTCGACGACAAACTGAAAGACAACACGGGACTGGAGTCGTGGAATCCCGACGGTTTGATGCAGAGAGCAATACGAGCCATCAAAGAGGCTGTTCCCGAAATGATTGTGATGACTGATGTGGCGCTTGACCCGTATTCGGTGTACGGACATGATGGAATCGTGGAAAAGGGGGAAATTGTGAACGACGAAACAGTGGAAGCACTCGTAAGGATGAGTCTGAGCCATGCGGAGGCGGGTGCGGATTTCGTTGCACCGAGCGATATGATGGACGGACGTATCTATGCCATCCGTAAAGCATTGGAAGAAAATCATTTCACAAAAACAGGCATCATGAGCTACAGTGCCAAATATGCGTCGTGTTTCTACGGACCTTTCCGTGATGCGTTGGATAGCGCTCCGGGATTTGGAGATAAAAAAACGTATCAGATGGATTATGCCAACCGTAAGGAAGCGATTAAAGAGACATTATTGGATGTAGAAGAAGGCGCTGATATTGTCATGGTCAAACCCGCAATGGCTTATCTCGACGTAATACGGGAAGTAAAAAACGCGGTAAATGTTCCGGTCAGCGCTTATCATGTCAGTGGTGAATACGCGATGATAAAAGCCGCAGCTAAAATGGGATGGCTGGATGAAGACAAGGCAATTCTAGAAAGCCTTACTTCCATCAAGAGAGCCGGAGCCGACCTGATAGCTACTTATTTTGGTAAACAGGCAGTAAAACTTTTATAATTGATAATTATGTTGGATCTTATCCGTAAATACAATACTCCGACGCCACGTTATACCGCGTATCCTCCGGCAAACTATTTCTCTGACACTTTCTCTGCGACCGATTATGTAGCTGAGATTGAGAAATCGAACGAGCAAGGGAATCCGGCAATTTCGGTGTATATCCATATACCGTTTTGCAAGCAATTGTGTCTCTATTGCGGATGTAATTCCTACCTGCAATCATCGCCGGAAATACAAGAGGCTTATTTTGCCGCATTGAAAAAAGAGATGCGCATGGTGTTCGAACGATTGGACCCTAACAGGCGAATTTCGCAGATACACTATGGGGGAGGCACTCCCAATATCCTGCTTACAAGCCAATTGGCAGAACTTAACCGATATATATTATCATTCTTCAAAACGATTGATTCTCCTGAAATTGCCATTGAATGCCATCCATATTTTATGAATAAAGAATACATTGAAGGCTTATTGCAAGCAGGATTCAATCGTTTCAGCATAGGCATTCAGGATTTCAATGAAGAAGTATTGAAAGCTGTCAACCGGCAAAAACCGGCGTTGTCTGTGGAAGAAATTATGCGACAACTTCGCCGGGGGCATCCGGAGGTTTCCATCAATCTCGATTTTATTTACGGGCTTCCGCTGCAAACGGTCGAAAGTTTTACCCGCACCATTGAGGAGGCGATAACGCTGCGTCCCGACCGCCTGGTTACATTCTCCTATGCACATGTACCTTGGGTAAACAAAAATCAGCAATTGCTCGAAAAAGCGGGATTACCGGATGTGGAAACGAAAACCGGCATGTACCTTTCTGCTCTTGATATATTGAAAAAGAGCGGTTACCGGACAATCGGTATCGACCATTATGTCTTACCGGATGATGAACTCAATAAGGCCCTCCAACAAGGTATGTTGCACCGCAATTTTCAAGGTTATTGCACACGCCGAACCACCGGGCAGGTGTATGCGTTCGGGGTATCCGCCATCAGCCAGTTTGACCATGCTTATGCGCAAAATACCAAATCAATAACAGATTATATAGCTGCCATTTCCGACAACCGTTTTGCCACGGCTAAAGGTTACAGCCTGACGCGCGAAGAAGCAGCCATACGAACCTTGCTCACGGGGTTGATGTGTAATAATGCCGTTTCATGGAACGATATGGCTGAGCAAACAGGCTATACGGTTGAACAACTGAAATCGGTCTGTGGCTTTGATGCCCGCCGTTTGGATGAATTTATTGCCGACGGGATTGTTACCTGCTCGGATGAGGGCATACAAATTACAGAAACCGGAAATTTATTTACCCGTAATGTTGTTGCGGCTTTAGACCCATTGCTTCGACAATCGGACAGGAAATTTTCTACAACAATATAAATCTGTTTATATTTTGAGTTTTAAAAATAATTTATTGTTATGTTTTTAGTAAACAAGTAGACAAAGTAAACAAGTTATTCTTATCCTCGTTTACTCGTCAACTTGTTTACTTTGTCTACTTATCTAAATATATCATTAAATCTTATCAATTACATAAATGAAGAATATGAAACCGGAGTATGATTGTATTGTAATAGGCGGAGGAATCAGTGGGATTTCCTTTGCTCACTTTTTAAATAAGACCGGGAAAAAGGTACTGGTCGTAGAGAAAACGGAGAGAGCGGGCGGACAGATTCAAACCGGTTTTGGGCACGATTCCGGCTTCTGGTGCGAATTGGGTGCTCATACTTGTTATAATAAATACGCTTCTTTGCTTTCCATCGTTCAGGATTTGAATCTTTCGGATATGATTCAGCCCATGGGGGAAAATCCGCACAGCAAAGAACAATCCTATCTGTTATATGAAGAAGGAAAACTCAAGAAGATAATGTCCGGAGTAAATATCCCTTCCTTATTATGGCACTGTTGGAAACTTTTTTTCACTTCCAAAGAGGAAAAATCGGTCAAGGAATACTATACCCAAGTGTTGGGCGAAAAGAACTACAACCGCCTGTTTTCGAAGGCATTCAGGGCTGTAATCTGCCAAAATGCGGATGAATATCCCATCGAGCGGTTTTTGAAAACCCGCAAAACCCGCATGGAAGAGTTTCCCCGCAAGTTTTCTTTTAAGAATGGAATCTCTTCATTGGTAGAAGCGATTATTCAGAAAAACAACTTGCCGGTAAAGACAGGATGCAATGTGACCGGAATCGCACTTCATTCAACCGGAGGGCAATCCGTGTACGAAATCATCACCGATACAGGTCAAAGCCTGTATGCTTCTTCAGTAGCCTTGGCTGCCGATCCTCAGACCGCCTCACGCTTGTTGGAAAATCTGCAACCATCGTTGTCAGCCTATCTCGCTACCGTTCCACTTAGTTTTTCGGAATCATTGAGTGTGATGGTTGAGAAAAGCAAGCTGAGCATTCCAAGGCTTGCGGGCGTCATCCCGTTAAACGACGATTTCCTGTCCGTCGTCTCCAGGGACTTAGTGGATCATCCACAATTTCGTGGCTTCACCTTCCATTTCGAAAAAGGAAGAAAAAGCGATGCCGAAAAAATGGACATTGTGTGCGACGTCCTTCAAATAAAAAAAGAAGATATTTTTGCACAGGAAATCACCACTCACGTATTGCCTTCTTTGCGAGTTGCCCACATGGATATCATAGAGCGGACTGCTCAAGAACTCAATAACACAAGCATCTATCTGTTGGGTAATTACTTCACCGGAGTCTCTTTGGAAGATTGTGTAAACCGTTCATCTGAGGAGTCATTGCGCTTCCATAAAGTGCATATTCAGGAGCAAGCCCATCCACTTTTGAATAGTTTTTACTCGGGATAAAATCCAATATTTACTACTCAAAAAATGCCCGTTTTCGGTGTCCGTTTGCCCTAAAATAGCTAAAAGCAGGGTAAAAAAGGACAAAATCACGAATCTTGACACTCTTTTTCGGGAGCATACCCGTTCACCTCGGGTTCGGCAAAGCGTCTCGCTTCGTCGTAGTAGAAACAAGCCTCCGACTTGCATATATATTGCTGCCACTCATCATTTACATTATACTTGCAAACTAAAAGTTTGCTTTTAGTTTCGACGAAGTGAGACTCTTAGCCGAACGGGGGTTGAAAATAGCTTTTTGCTCTGTTTTATACTTTCAACACGAGTTGAAAACATGCTTTAGCCCTATTTTGTACTTTCAACACGAGTTGAAAACATACTTTTGCCCTATTTTATACTTTCAACACGAGTTGCAAGTATAATTTTGCCCTATTTTATGTTTTCAACCTAGGTTCGGCGAAGGTCTGCAACAAAATGACTTCGAACAGATTGTCGACAACCGCTATCGTAAAAAGGCATTGATCATATTCAGCCGGTTACCTGTTAAAGATTGGTACGGAGCGATTGGTAATGAATTGATTGCCGAAGCCTGTCACGACAGATTAGTGCATAAATGGATCCGATTCCAACTAAAAAGTGAGAGTTTAAGAAAAAAGTATTAGTTTTAAACCGCTATGGATATTGTTTAAGAAATAGTGAACGGGGTTCGCCGGAATATACACACAAAGCAAACTTTTAATTTAAATGGCACGTAATGCAACTGCGCAGTTACAAGGATTCTTTTGCTTTATGGTAGTTGCCTCTCAGTAAAAAAACATAAAAAATCTTGCAAGAAGC
Source organism: Paludibacteraceae bacterium (assembly GCA_031553005.1). Lineage (GTDB taxonomy): Bacteria > Bacteroidota > Bacteroidia > Bacteroidales > Paludibacteraceae > RGIG9379. Next base: position 9,448 of record JAVBMA010000042.1, read on the forward strand.
GGAGGTGATTTTTTAATCGTTTTCATATTCTTATTGTTATATTTGTCCAAAAGTAGAAGACGTATTGGTTATTATGGAACAAATTGAACTTATATATAGATTATCGGTTTTGTCATGGACAGAATTAACGGAGGAAGCAAAGAAGGCGATTGAAGCTGCAAAAGAGGCAAGTTACAGGGCATATGCTCCTTATTCCAATTTCCGGGTAGGTGCTGCTGTTTTATTGGGTGACGGAACAATGGTAACAGGAAACAATCAGGAAAACGCGGCATCTCCAAGCGGGCTTTGTGCTGAACGGACAGCTATATTCTCGGCTAATTCACTTTATCCTGAACAGCCAATAAGTATATTGGCGATTGCGGCTCAAGCAGGGGATAAATTCCTGAGAGAACCGGTTACTCCTTGCGGAAGTTGCCGGCAAGTGCTTCTGGAAAGCGAGAAACGGGCAGGAAAGGAAATTGAAATTTACCTTTACGGTACCGAAAAAATCTATTATTTGAAAGGGGCAGAGACATTATTACCCTTAAGTTTCCGGGCTGAGTCCCTTTCCATCCGGTAATATTTACTTTTAAGTAGTTACAAGTTACCAGTCTATTAAGTCTTATAAAGAATTTATTGTTATGTTTTTAGTAAACAAGTTATTCTTATCCTCGTTTACTCGTCAACTTGTTTACTTTATCTACTTGTCTAAATATATCATTACCAAAATTTACAATCACTTAATTCATTGTCCTTATCTCGCTCAGAAGGGAATAATACATCTTTTTCCACCCTCTCCATAAAAAGGCATCGGTCAGGTTTTCGTTATGAAAAATAGTAACTAATGTTCCATTTACCGCTTTAACTCTTTCAAGGAGGTTTAATATATACTCCCGGCTCTCCACCTCATCTAGCTTTAAGTCTGTTTTCAGTGTTTTATCCATTACGGCAAACGGATGAATCATGAGTTTATAAGTCCTTTCATTATTGAGGTTATAGAAACGGAACGGAATGGATGTTCCTGCCCGGAATCCCGGATGAGTAGAGTATCCCATTGACCAATCGTGAGTCATTTCTTCGCGGGATAGCATCAGGTAACTTTCCGGAATGCGGAACCGGAGGTAGTGAAAACGGTTATGGACTATTTTTTTGTCCATCACGCAACTTTCCATTACTTTACGTTCCAAGCGGAACCTGAAAGGGGAAAAAGCAGCACGATAAGAGGGATGCAATCCGACAATAAAATCCCGGCTGATGTTTCGCCGGGCATTCCGGTATTCGTAACTAGGGAAAAATGTTTTCTTGTCATACCTGCCATAACATCCGCAGTGGAAAAAGAAAACCGGAAGTGTGCCGCAATGCTGATGAAGTGAGGTTATCTTGTTAAGATTGAAAAAAGGATCTTCCTCCCGGCGCAGAATCACCGACAAGCGGTATTTGACTCTTTGAATCCGCCCCATAAACAGGTCTTTCAGCAGATGAAATCCGTTAATGAAAATCCCTTTGTGGCGATATGCAAATACGTTATCTACATCAATAGTCGGTATAAATTGAAAATGCGGGCTATCGGATATAAATTCCGGATATTTTTCCTTCAACATTTTCCCCAACTGTATTGTCCACTGATCTACGATTGGCTGTGTTAAAAAGCCATAGCGGAACGCAAGGCTTTTCTCGACAGGATATCTCCCATATTTATCCTGCTCTTTCTCCTGATATTCCTCATAACGGGAGATAAGGTAAAAAGAGGCTGAAAACAGATCGAACGGGATCTCGCCTTTGGTTTGGAAAAATATGGGAAGGTCTTTCCAATAGGAGACATCAGGCTCTATGGGACGGATACCTTCTTCGGAAAGGAGTCCGCAAGGAACAACATGAATTCCTTTGCCGTTATAGTTTCGGGCATAGCAAATAGCAGGACATGACGAACCGAGATATTCCTCTTCGTTGTCCGTAATAGTAAATTGACAACCTAAAATATGTTTAAACAAATGGTTGAATATATATTCTGTCCGGGAAGACTTTTTTTCTAGATAAATTGTGACCATTTTTTCTATCAAGATGTCCGCTTTTAAATTTGTTAGTTTTAGTTATTACAAAATAATATTTTCATCAGCAAAACTAAAATAATTATTTCCGGCAATAATCAAGTGATCCCAAAAAGAGATATCAAATACGGAACAAGCTTCTTTTAGCTTTTGGGTGATAATTTTATCTGGCTCACTTGGGAAACAACTCCCTGACGGATGGTTATGTCCTAAAATTATTCCCGAAGCCAAACGTTCCACAGCCTCTTTCATAATTATTTTAGGGTCTACTACCGATGCTGCAATTCCTCCGGCGCTTATCTTTTTTCTTTCTATCACTTTGTTCGCCCTATTGAGAAAAATCACCCAAGCCTCTTCATGCTGTAGATCCGCCAATATGGGATGAAACACAAGAAAAGCGTCTTTACTGGTTATCATTTTTTCCCGAATAAGAGCTTCTTCGAGTTTACGTCTTCTGCCCAACTCCAGAGCTGCAATGATAGTGATCGCTTTTGCACTCCCGATGCCTTTGAAAGAGGAAGATAAATGAAGGGCGCTTTTCATTCCCAATTCGTTAAGATTATTATCAACTGAATTGAGGATTTTTTTTGAAAGTTCCACAGCGCTATCGTCCTTGTTTCCCGAACTGATGAGTATAGCCAGCAGCTCGGCATTAGAAAGTGCCTGATTTCCTTTGTTCAATAATTTCTCCCGAGGTCTGTCTTCTTCCGCCCAATCTCTTATGCTTCGTTTATATACCTCCTTTTCCATAATAAAAACAACAAGTTATTTTTCAATTGCCCTCAGATAATTAATCAAGGGGTTAGCATACATTTCGGTCAGCTTACTCCTCAAATATGGTATATCTTTTTCAGGTAATTCAATCTTTTTAATTTGGTTTTCAATATAATTTTCAAATTTATCTTTCTCTTCTTCCGTATATTTTTTGCCAAGAAAATGTGTTTGGGCATTCAAATTATCCAAAGCTACATAATTTCCCGGAAATATTCTATAATTCTCATGTATTCTACGGTCTATTATCTTAGCTGTTTTCTCTAATATAACAGCCCTGTCGTCTCCCTCTTTCAATGCATCTTTCAACTCTTCATTGATCACGCCGGACATTTCATAATGAACTCTTCCTTTGTATCCAATCAGACCTGTTTGCATATTGATAAGATCGTCATCCTTGCTTTTTTTATAGTCCGGATTATCTCTTTTTTGCTGAAATTCCTTGGCTTTCAGAAAATCGCAGGCATCGTATTCGTAACTGATGCTTACCGGCATAATATTCAATTGGATAAAGCTTTCTTTCAGGTTCTTTCCTGCGCTCATAGATAACATTTTGAGGAGGCTCTCCTGAGTCCGGTCATTAGCATCTTTAGCACGGCCTTCGCGTTGTGCAATCCATACGGAATTCAACTTTTCAACTATATTCCGCCGTATGTAAGAGGAAAGACGCTTAGAGGCTTCAAAAATTTCACGTTTGGAACCGCTTCGTTGAACAATGAAGTTTTTATTCAGTTTCATCATTTCCGTAATCCATGGTTTTACACACAGATTGTCTCCGATAGCATTTTCTGAGGTTTCTATCCCATTAGTTATCATCAATGTGTTGAGTAAAGCGGCATCCATGATAATATCCCTGTGATTGGATATAAATAGATATTTCTGTTCCGGCTTAACTTTATCCAATCCGTTTATATCTACTCCGTCCGACGTTTTTCTTACCAAATCCCAAATAAAAGGGGCTACCATTTTGCTTTGAAAATCGTAAACGGATTGTAATGATAACATCAATCGGGTTATTTCTTCCAACGGCTTGTTTGGAAAGAGGTATTTCAAAACAGATTTCAATTCAGGTTCTTCGACTACACGTTTAAAAACTTCATGTACTTCACCATCGTAATATGGACGAATAGCATCATAATTGTAATCATTTTCCATGTTTGTAAAAGTTCTTATGTTTTATAAAGAGATTCCAAATTTAAAAAATCAGGAATTTCTTTTACTAAATTGTAAATATACTCTTTTTAAAGGTAAAAAACGGATTCAGGCCCCATATTGAAAAGGAGATCTATAATGCTTAAATCTTTTTGAAATCCGAATTTTCGTTGAAAAACCTGATAATAAGGTTTTAAAGCATAAGGATACTCCTTTTTCGGATGAAAGAGGTCTCTCAAATCGAACTCTTTTTCAAGGAAGTTATCTTTATATCCGGTTGTCAGTGAGACTGGAGTGGAAATATCTATCAGATTCAGAACAAGCGATTGCAATTCTATGTTTAAATCAATTAAGAATTCTTTTTTTATCTGGAAAAAGGGTTCAAAATCGTCCCGGTAATATTCAAAAAAGGGAGATGAACTATATGCCGACTCAATTGCCCGCCAATGGATTTGTTGCCAATTATCCGAATAAGCGATGCGGATATCTTTTGTTTTGCATTTCGTTCCGTTCTTCTGTACCGGAATGCTCAAATCCATTATACTATTGGAGGTTGCAATCCGGCAACGATTCCGATAGGTTTGTTTGAGATAATTGTCGTATTGCTCAATAACTACCTTTTCGCTATTTGCTATTTGCTTATAATAACTTACCGGTCCCAAGTAAGAGGAAGAGAGATAAGATATTCCGTCAGAATTCTCGGATTTTAAATATTCCGGATACATTTTTTATATATAAAAGTGTGTATTTCTAGTAAGCTATACAAATTTCGAATAGGCAGCAATGTTTACTTTTTTGTATTCTGGCTTTTTACTCCTTCCGGCTTTTGGTTCAACAGAGGGATTTCCTTTATGTCCCACTCTTCTTCTACATCCCAATTAGCCCGCAATTTTATTTTCTGATTGTAATAAAAGACTTCTTCCGGTTCAATCTTTTCCTTGAAGTTTCCGGTATCCCAGCTTCCGTTTCCATTCCGGTCGTCTATCAGGCGCACAAGGTATTCACCGGGATTTACATACTGAAAAAATCCTTTCTCATTTGCCAGTGGTGATTGCATGACAGGATTATCGTTTTTATCCAATAATTGAATGAATGCTTTTTCCGGTGCATTTTTTACAAAAATGGAAAGGTTAGAATATTCTTCTTTAGGCCTGATTTTGAATTTTGTTTCTATTTGATTATTATGATTACCGTAAATATCTGTTACTGAAGCTGAATCTATTTTTATTTTATATTCTTTTTCCGGTTCGAAATTTGCGGCAATCAAATAGGTACGGCTATTTTTTCGGGTATCTTGTTCTATGCTGAAATCCATATTACTCCAGATTGTATCTTCTTTTACTGTCAGGTAAATATTTTCTTTTCCGAACGATTGCAAAGGTTTTTCCCATTCAATGACAGGTTTTTTATAGATATCCACAACACCTGGCAATGAGATAGTTTCCGTAAAAGAGATCTTCTCTTTGTTTTCTCTTTTTTCCTTGCGGGTCAACTCTTTTTGCTTGTAGAAAAGAGTGAGTGTATCTTTGGCTGAAATAAGATTTTCCAAGGAATCGGTCTTTTCATAATTGATAGCAAAACGAAGTGTATCCTGTTTATAAATCAACGAGTCTTTTATCCAATAAACCAATGTATCTTTTGTTACAGACGGCTCGGATATAAACCAATCGTTACCTTCAAAGTTAACAGGTTCTATCTCAGGTAAGTTTTTCGTAAAGTTTTTGAAATACAAAATAAACTTCGAAGCATCATTACGCTCTGCCTTAATAAAATATTGGCGATTATCTTTTTCATGGTAAAAACGAAGCAATAGCGAATCGGGGAAATAACGAACAACGTCGCGGATCACGATACTGTCGGCTGTAATGGTATCACTTTTCGTTTTCTTCTCGGAATGCGGTGTAACAATTTCTCCCAATACTGCTATTCCTTCCGGTTTCTGGTCAAAATAATAATTATTATTCAGATCGTCCAATGCATATACGCGGTAAGGTTTAACGGCAAGATTGCGGAAAATAAAGTTTCCTTTCGTATTTGTTCTTGTTATCCGCTCCATTTTGGTGGAAGTAAAAGCGCTATCTTCCAGATTGGAATAAACACCTACATAAACGCCTGATACAGGGGAGAGATTTTCGGCATTGAGTACTGTCCCGGAAATCATCATCGTATCAATAGTGGGTCCGGTAGAAAAACTAAAAATATAGTTATCAAGAGGATTCCGTTCATTATTATCCACTATCGCACTACCAAAATCAAAGGTATAAGTCGTGTTGGGCAACAATGAATCTTTCAGTTCTACCGATACTTTTTTCCCGATTCCTTTTGCAATAGGAAATACATCTTGCGTGGGAGAAACCACTAAGCTTTTCGTAGGATTGTCGAGAACAATATATTCGTCAAATTCTATTTCAATCTTATCTTTATAGTAGTTAACTGCATTGGGAAGAGGGGTACTTTTCCAGTATTCGGGAGGAGTAATATCCTTAAGCCCGCCCGTAGGTCCTTGTGCCATGTTGGCGCAAGATTTTAAAATCAATGCCAAACAGCATATAACAACTATATGAAAAACATTTTTGGTCACACTTTCTTATTTTGCTCTGTTACAAAGTGGCAAAAGTAAGAAATTGTTGTGAGTTATAAAACTATACATTTGACAGAATATCCTCATTCGGAAAATTTCAAAGGGTTTCGACAAACTCGCGTTGCTTTTCAAAAAAAGTAAACCGTTCGAATTGGTCACTTTCCGAGATTAAGGTGGAAGAGCGCTTTAACGACCGCATCCACATTTTTACATTCTGAAATAATGTCTTATCAAACGATATTATTTCATTTATAGAAAAAGCACGTATGAAAACCGCAGAATAGTTAGGGGTGTCGACATAAGAATAGGTTGTTTCAAAATTCAGGTTCGAGATATAAAAATCCATTTTATTTCCATTTTCATACGTACCTTTGTCCGCATATTTTTCCAAGTCGGTTATAAGCTGAAGTAATTCTTTCTTTAAAAGTTGTACTTCACTCTCTTTTATGAGCCGGATACTTGCAAAATATTTAATATCATTAACCAGATAACTCAACATATTCTTGTCCCAAATAAGATAAGTATAGGTAATATTTTGAAGGCTTTCCAAATATTTTTCGCCCACCACCCTGTATTTATCATGAATGCCGATCTCCGAATAAGGAGCTATCGAAGGATAGGGAGTAAACTGATTTGCCCATTTCATAAGATGAAACCGATGTATATGGTCATATTTCATGGCAAACCGGAGCGGCAAAGAGCTTGATACAAATCCAAATTCCGAAGCCAAATCCCTGTCGGCAAACTCCATGGCATCCGTAAGCTCTTCAAATGAGGAAAGATCTACATCTGAAGGATTCAGAAAATCAGGAGTCTTTAACTGAAAAAAATAAGGCTGGTCTGACGATGACACCTCGATAAGATGATCTATGGAAACATTCAATTTCCGGGCTATAACGGTAGCTTCATAAAAAGTAAAAGGCACTTCTCCCCTTAATCTTCTGTAAACCGCCTCTTTTTCAAGTTGTAATACTTCCGTAAGCCAATTTGATAATTCTCCTCTTTTTGATATTTTTTCCTTGATAATCTTCAATAAATTATCATGTAATAAATCTTTTTCCATACAAACACATTTTGTCTCAAAACCCACCGGAAAAAATTTATAGTTGGTTTAAATTTTTCATTATCTAAAAACGTAACATTTTCAAGACGTATACGTTTATGTTTTTATAAATAATTGACAAGTAAAGCCGAACACTTTCACCTTTCACTTTTCATCTCTTCAACTCTTTTACCAGATTGAAACACGTTTTTCCGGAGCAATATACATCGAATCCTTTGACGTAATATTAAACGCTTTATACCATGAATCTATTTGAGGTAAAATTCCGTTTACCCGCCATCTGCCGAGCGAATGGGGATCTATCTTTGTGCGGCGCAAAATCTCCTCTTCGCGGATATTTCCCGCCCATACGGTAGCATAAGCCAAAAAGAAACGTTGCTCAGGTGTAAAACCATCTTTATCCGGGAGAGGGTGTTTTTTAATTACATTCTTAAATGCATGGAATGAAACCTGAACGCCTCCGTAATCCGCAATATTTTCACCCAAAGTAAAATTTCCATTGGCATGTACACCGGAAGCAACCCGGATACTATCAAAAAAATTGACCATAATTGCCGCACGTTTACGGAAATTTTCCGCATCTTTTTTTGTCCACCACTCCTTCAAATTGCCATCTTTATCAAACTGCCGTCCCTGATCATCAAACCCATGAGTCATTTCATGACCGATAACAACACCGATTGCGCCATAATTAAATGCATCGTCGGCATTCATATCAAAGAATGGATATTGCAGAATTCCTGCCGGAAAGCAAATCTCATTGGTTGTCGGATTATAATAGGCATTCACAGTTTGCGGGGACATATACCATCTTTCCCTGTTAACAGGCTTATCTGCCTGAGAAAGATCATAATCCGAAACAAAAGCTGCAACACGTTTATAATTTGTCCAATAGGAATCATTTATAATTTCGAGAGACGAATAATCCCTCCATTTATCCGGATAGCCGATTTTTACATGAAATGCCGCCAGTTTCTCCTGCGCTTTCTTTTTTGTTTTGCGGCTCATCCATTTCAATGCATCTATTCTTTCGCCAAGAGAGATTTGAAGGTTTTTTACCAACTCAAGCATCCGCTCTTTTGCTTCGGGAGGAAAATAGCGGGCTACATATAACTGGCCAACAGCCTCACCTAATGAGCTGTTTACCGTACTTACGGCATCTTTCCAACGAGGAGGTTGGTTTTCTTTCCCTGACATTATCTTTCCGTAAAAGTCAAAATTCTGAGCAGAAACGGCATCATCGACACAATGTGCCGCCACATCAATAACCTTCCATTGCAAATAGAATTTTATATCTTCCAACGGCATTTCACTTATAATTGCAAGAGCTTCAGTAAAAGCTTCGGGCTGGGAAATATTTAAATTACATGGATTTACACCGAGTGAACCGAAATAAGAAACCCACTCGAACTCCGGATAGTTCAACGAAAAAGAGTCTATACTCATTTTATGATAATTTGCATACGGATCCCGCAATTTCTCTTTCGGATAGGCTGATAAGGCTAAACGGTTTTCAATTTTCATAACAGATTTTGCGGCATTCTCCGACTCAGCCGGGCTGAAACCAAATAACCCAAACATTTTTTCAATATGCTCTTTATATTTTTCCCTTATTTTTAAAGTCCGTTCATCCTTTGCCAGATAATATTCTCGTTCGCCCATACCAAGCCCGCCCTGATAAGTCTGAAACAAATTCACATTGCTTTCCATCGGATCGGCATCTACATAAGTAACCCAAAAAGCACTTATTCCGTAGCGTTGCATTTCGCCCAATAGTTCAGGCAATTGACTTTTGTCCGGTAATTGCGCAATTTTTGTCAAATCTGCCATAACCGGTTTCACTCCCTCTGCATTCAATTTGGCGCTATCCATGACCATATTATACAGGTCGCCGATTTTTTGAGATATGGATCCTTGCGGATGCGATGCCGATGCAATTTCACTAATCAGCATTTTCAGCTGTTCTTTGTTATTTTCAGCCAATTTATCAAATGACCCAAAACGGGAATATTCTCCTGTTAATGGGTTATTTTTCATCCAGCCACCACAGGCGTATTGATAAAAATCACTTCCCGGATCTACCGTTTGATCCAAATTTTCGGGTCTGATACCCGATTCCCGGCCCACATGTTTATCATTAAATCCCATAATAATGAAAGAAGTCAAGACGATACATAAACAAAAAATCCTTTTCATATAACTGTTTCTTCTATTGCATAAAAATTTCTACACAATATACATTTAATTCAAAAAAACTAATTATCAGGTCATTACAGAAGTATTTTTATAAATTTCGTGTTCCTTGTGATTTATCTTGATAGATTCTGCAACGATCACAAAGAAGTCGTTTTAGGTGGTGTAAATAGCTGTAAATTATATATTCCTAATATTAAATAAACATTCAATATACGGTTGTTTTCTCACTCTACTATTCATCAAAAACTCACAAATTTTTTCACAGTACAAAAATAGACAATTTTGATTATTGTATTTTTGAATTTTCAGAATTCTTCGGTTTTACCCGCCGATTTTTTTATTTTTGCAAAATAAACAAATAGATGAGGAATATAGTTTTACATTTAATATAAAACTTCAGAATCTATTTTATTTAAAACTAATTTTAACATAATGAAAACATTAAAAGAGTTAACAATAGGAATTGCCAATGATCATGCGGGTGTTGAAATGAAAAATTTCTTAATTGAACAATTAAAAAGTGAAGTAAAAAAGGTTATCAATTTTGGTACAAATACTAATGAAAGTGTAGATTATCCGGATTTCGCGCATCCTCTTGCTTCGGCTGTAGAAAGGGGAGAATGCGATTTTGGAATCGCTATCTGCGGAACCGGAAACGGTATCACAATGACAGTCAACAAACATCAAGGTATACGTGGAGCCCTTTGTTGGGAACCGGAAATTTCCAGACTGGCACGCGAACACAATGATGCCAATATCGTAGGCATTCCGGCCCGGTTCATTTCCGATGAGAAAGCGCTGGAGATTGTAAAAGTATTCCTTACAACTAATTTTGAAGGCGGTCGTCATGAGTGCAGGATTAAAAAAATCCCGTTAGAATAACTGATTTCCAATTTCTGAAAATATCCGAATCTCAATATCAAAACATGCGTATTGATGTTCGAAGCCGGGTATTTTCAACAATATTCAATACGATTTACTTTGTTTTTCATTACTAAAACCAATAAATTTATGTTTTTTTTGTATCTTGCATAACTTTTGTTGATCGCAAAAGTTTTTTATATGAGTTTTAAATTAATAGGGAATAAACACATATCTAATAATATGAAACATTTCAGCAAACTAATTTTATCGTTATTTTTAATAACAGGATGGGGTTCTGTATATGCGCAGGTCTCCCCCTCATTCACGCAAGACCAGTACAAACAGGCCTTATGGATGACAACCCGTTTTTATGGGGCCCAGCGCTCCGGAAATGGTCCCAACTGGTTGATCAACTATCACGAACAGAAAGGAAGTTTCACTTCCGGCTCTGCATACAAAAACGGGAAGTCTTTTATCAAAGATGCCGATGGCAGTTACGACCTTACAGGCGGATGGTTCGATTGCGGAGACCACGTAAAGTTCGGACAAACGGAATTTTATTCTGCCTACATGCTTATCCTCGGATATTCGGAATTCCCGAAAGGGTATGACGACTATTACTCTGCCGATTACGAAGGATACATAGCTGCAAACAACTACACTTGGGCGGGTAAAAAAGGAAAACCGAACGGCATTCCCGACATCCTTGATGAAGTAAAATATGCAACGGACTATTTCCTGAAATGTGTCCGGGATAAAAACACATTCTACTATCAGGTAGGAAATGGAGACAACGACCATAAACAATGGGTTACGGCACCATATATGTCTACCCTTGCCATCAGTGAAGGAGGGGAGAAAGAAGGCTCAAGGCAAATTTATAAAGCTACCGGCAATGTTACCTCTATGGCATCCCTCTGCGGAGCTACGTTAGCGGCAATGGCAAGGTTATATAAACCTTTTGATCCGGCTTACGCCCAAGCTTGTTTAGACAAAGCTCTTATTGCTTACGAATTTGTAAATAATACTACAAAAGGTAACACTGGTGGAGGTGGGTATTATCCAGCCAAACCTAAGTATACAATAGACATGGTTATCTTCTTTGCCGAGTTGTACCGTACCACAGGAGATGCCAAATATCTGAGCGCTGCAGAAGCTTCGGGAGGCTTCATCACTGACGATGGTGGAGGAAGCTGGAATCACAATTTCTCACTTTGTTACAACAATACGGAAGACCTTGCTTTCTATCTGATGGCAGTTACCGGTGGTCAATATGCTTCAAAAGCAAAAGAGAGATTAAATTATTATGTTGAAAGCCTTTACAAACCAAGTTCAGGATATTTTCTAAATAAGAAAAACGATAGCTGGGGAGTTTTACGTTACCCGGCAAACCAAGCCTTTGTTCTTGCTCTTTACGACAAACTGAACAGTAAAGAAGGAACAATGAATCCATATACTCTTACTTCTGTTGAGTATATTATGGGTAACAACAGCAAAAGCCTTTCTTTCATTGTCGGATTCGGATCTAATTCGCCTAAATATCCTCACCACAGAAACTATTTCGGAAGCAATGGCAACAACATGCAATCACTTAGTCTGCAAAACATTGAATTCGGATATATGGTAGGAGGATCATTGAGTCCGAACTCTTTCAACGAGAGCCTTTCTGCCTATGAACTAACCGAAGGCGGTATCGACTACAATGCCGGACTGGTAGGTGCTTTGGGGTATATAAACTCGATTATTAATCCTGTAAACACCAATAAATTCGGACATCCTACGCCTGAGTTAGGTTCGGATGTTTCCATTTGTGGTGTAAGTTCTATTGTACTTGACTCAAAAGTTGCTGCCGACGGCAAAAAAACATTTACATGGAAACGGGATGGTACTCAACTCGTATCTAACAAGACCGCATCGACTTATAGTGCGACTCAGGCAGGAGAATACACCTGTGTGGTCGATTCGGCGGGAGAATGGAATACAAGCGGTACTGTAAACGTTCTGGGTATATTACCTGATGTAAACTTGGGAGAAAGCATAACCCTTTGCAATCCGGCCTACGCTACGTTGGACGCAGGTGTCACCGGTACCGGAATATCTTACCAATGGTATCTGGATGAAAACGAAGAGATTGACTCGACAAATGCAACTTACGTAGCATATAAATCCGGAACATATAAATGTGTGATTTCCGCAAGCGGATGTTCATCCAAGTCCGGTTCAATACAGATCTCATCCAAACTTCCGGTTGTTGCGAATGTAACATCCGATCCACAGGGTAATATCACCCTTTCTGTTGAAGGAAACGGTGATTATGAATGGTACAGCGCAGCTGAAGGAGGAACACTTTTAGGAACCGGTTCTACTTATTCTACACAAATCAATGAAAACAAATTCTTCTATGTACAGGATGCCGGATCCGTGAATTTCAAGACAGGCCCAAGCGCTTCTACAGGATTTACGGATGGTACTAACTGGGGAAATATCGGAGCCAAATTCACAACAACAAAAGCATTGTTAATTACCGGATTAACAGCTAAGCCTGCCGGTATCTATAATTCCGACCCGGTTTCACTGACTGTTGATTTACAAAAAGACGGTAATAAGATTGCTTCATATACTTCTGCAACGGTTGAAAATAAAGGAACAGACTACAACTATGTATTGACATTTGATCCTCCTATTGAAGTTACGGATGCAGGAAACTATACGTTAATGCCAAGTGCCGGATTCACCCCTCTATTTTACCAAAGCGGACCGACTTATAGTACATATTCTTCGGAGACACTCACATTTACCGGAGCCACAAACGGTACAGCATCAAACAATCCTTTCCCGGCTATGTTTGACTGGCAGATACAAGCCGGCAGCGGATGTGCCCGTGCTATGGTACAAGCAATATACAGTGAAAATGTTGGCACAGATGTTTTGCCAAGTGGAATTTGTGAAATGTACCCGAATCCGGTGAAAGATGTATTATATCTGAATTTATCTTGTAACGACTCATGGGATGCCAACCAAAGTGTAATGATAGAAGTATTATCGACTTTAGGAAGCCGTGTAAAAAGCATAACTACAACAGTAGAAGGCGCTTCTTCCGGAATTAACCTAAGCGAATTACCGAAAGGAATTTATTTGGTTCGCATAATCAATGGTAATTCCGCATCGGTAAAACAGATTATCAAAAAATAACGGGAATTTTATTTTTCATGGTAGAGACGCGGCATGCCACGTCTCTAGTGAAATCATATAAGGCTGAAAATTTTATTTTTCAGCCTTATTTTTTATGTATTTACTTCGATTGTTTTTGACGATAATGATACAATTTCCCAATTTATACAGCCACTAAAATCACAGCCATAAAACGCAATATCACTACAATTTATCCCTTACCAACAAATTCTGAATTGCATCAACTAATAACCCCGAAGAGAAAGGTATTGCAGATTCCTTCAATTTCCGAGCTGCCAGAAGCAATGAAGAGAATGTCAGATCTTGCTGCTTAACGCAACAAAACAACGGATAAGAAGAAAGATACTCTCCAAGGTATTCCTGCTCCGGCTGTCCGGGAGTAGGGACTAAAACCGCTTTTTTAGAGATAGAAGCCAGTTCCATCACGCTGGTATAGCCCGAACGGCATACGACAATTTCCGAAACAGGAATCAATGTCTTTAATTCATTTTCTGAAACCCGGTTAATAATTGTCAACTGTCTCAGAGAATCAACTTTTTTTTGTTCCTGCGAAACGCCTCTCACCAAGATTGCCTTATAATGTGATTCATCCTGAAAAAAAGAAATTATTTTCTCCTCTAAAATCGTACGCTGAGGTTCTACTCCCGAAAGCAGAAACAAAAAATCATATTGTTTCTCTTCTACCGATAAAAAGTTTTCCTTTTGGAAACGGGATAAAATTCCAATAAACCGGGCATTAGCAGGTAAAGGCAGATTATGAGAAAGTTCTCCCGACAAATTTAACGAACCCGGTTCATCCGGAATCCAGCAATAAGTATATCGGGAAATAATCATCCGGTGTAAGCTACAAACAAGCGGCTCTAGAAAACGAAAACCGGACGGCATCCGCGCCCTTAGCTGATGAGTAATATAAACCGAAACACAATCTTTACTAAAGAATCCGAACCTGTTATCGGAAATTACAATATCAATATTCCACTCTTTTATCAAATGTTTCAGTCGGCGGTGCTCCTTCCATGAAGCAGTAATAATTTTCGGGAGTGCTTTCAGAATTGGTATTATCTGCGAATTGCCATTGGAATAACGCATTTGGAAAGAAGACAGAATAATATATGGGCAACCGGGAAATTCTTTCCGTAAAAATTCTAAGGCCAAACCGTCGCCAGCCAGAATTATCTCAAATCCGCAAGCTGCAAGGTCTTTCAAAATCGGGATAGAACGGACAGCATGACCTAATCCCCAATTAAGGGGAGAGAAAAGAATCCGGCAGCCTCTCCCCTCAATCCCCTCTCCACAAGAGAGGGGAAGAGGAGTACTTCTCATTTTCTGTTCAATTTTCAACATACTCTTCTTGTTTAGTCATCCCCTCTCTTAAGGAGAGGGGGCCGGGGGGAGAGGCTTCTTTTTAAGCGACCAAAACCTCAAATCCTTCATCCCTCAATTTTCCTGCAATCTTATCCATCTCTTCGCGCTCTACTTTTTGCAAAGTTTTAAAAGGAGCTTCCCGGTCAAGAGAATAAATCATTATCTGTTTAGGCTTAATTTCTTTTACCACTTTTATAAAAGCATCCAATTCTATATCAGTTGTATTATCTATTGTCAAACCATTTATTTCTCCACGCAAAAACATGGTTTGAAGAATAAAGTTCCCATTGAATTGCTTCAATAAAGAGACAATTTTTGCAACGGTAATATTTTTATTCGGGGGATTGTCGATCAGTTGCATTGTCGATTCAATACCGGAATCCAATTTCAGGATATTATTATCAACCTTATTCAATGCTTCAAATACCATAGGTTTATGGAGCATAGTAGCATTCGAAAGCACACTTATCTTTGCATCCGGGAAAAATGAATCGCGTAAAACAATCGTATCATCTATGATTTTGTCAAAATCGGGATGTAATGTAGGCTCACCGTTTCCGGCAAAAGTAATCACATCCGGCGCTATACCATCCGCCTTCATCTCCGAAAGCTTTTCCGACAAAGCCGTTTTCACATCTTCCCGCGAAGGCAACTTTCCTGTTTGTCCTTTTTCCAAAAGTCCACACTCACAATAAATACAGTCGAAGGAGCATAATTTTGTATTAACAGGTAAAAGATTAACTCCTAAAGAAACTCCTAACCTACGGCTTTTTATCGGGCCAAAAACTATTTTATCAAAAAGAATGGTTGACATATTGTTTCGCTTTTAAGTAATTGATAGATTTAATGATATATTCAGATAAGTAAACAAGTTGACGAGTAAACGAGGAATAAAAATGACTTGTTTACTTTGTCTACTCATCAATTTGTTTACTAAAAACATAACAATAAATTCTTTATAAAACTTAAATTATCTCTTCGCCAAATCATCATACAATGATTGGAGAAAAGCTTTTCCTTTTTCGGTTAACGTTTTATTATCTTCCTTCAAGACTATATCGGCATCGCAATCATAAACCGCCTCGCCTTCGGGAGCAATAAATCCAAATCCGTTGTTAAATGCATAAAACGCAAATTCAGGGTCTTTTGTTCCGAAAATATTCTTACTAAAATTATATTCTGATGCATCTATTCCTAATTGGGTAAGAAGAGTTCTTGACAAATCAATCTGTGAAGCAATTTTCTCCACTTTCATCGGTTTCTCTACAACCCCACCAATCCACAACATTGGAATCTTAAACCTATTTACATCCGAATTTGTCATGGATTCGGGATACCGGGAAGCGTGATCCGGAAGAATCACCACCAACGAATTATCCCACCAACGACTTCTCTTTAAATCGGAAATAAAAGCCCCTACACAACTATCGGTATAAGCCACCGAATTCAGATAAGGATTGCTCAACTTAGCCATTGGCACATCATAAGGCTCGTGGCTGCTTAATGTCAGGATTAACTTCAAAAAAGGGGTATCCTTTTGTTCATTGAGCTCTTTCGTAACACGATCAAACAAAATATGATCATAGGCTCCCCATTTGGCAGAGAGTTCTTTCGAAGAAAAGTCTTTCTCCGAAACAATTTTTTCAAAACCTGAAGTCAATAGGTAAGAGCGAAGGTTTGTGAAATTTTCGTCTCCTCCATAATAAAAAGCAACATCGTATCCGGCATTCTTCAGAGAAAGAGGAATTTTAGGTACGTTTTGGGTTTTGTTTGGATATTTCATCAAAGAAGTTGTCGGCTGTCCCGGATAGCCACTCAAAACGGCAATCAATCCGCGATCTGTCCGGAAACTATTCGCATAAAACTGAGTAAAAAATATTCCCTCTTCCGATAATTTATCCAAATTCGGAGTAACACCTTTCTCTCCTCCAAGCGCTCCGAATACATTAGAGCCAATACCTTCCAATATAATAAATATGATATTCGGCCGGTTATTTTTTAATACAAAAACTCCGGTTGAATCCTCCTTCTGAGAAACCATCTTGCTAAAGAGACAAGTGGCTTTTCCGGATTCCATGAATCTATATTGTTTATCAAAGTCTTCGTTCTTAGTGAATGAATAAATGAAATTCCAAACCGGATTGATCGCTGCATGATTTAGAAATATCGATTTACTAAAATAAACACGCCCGGCATTCATTGTCGACACCCCTATTCCTCCCCGGATAAAAATAAAAAGTATTACTGTAAAAAGAGACAAAGGGATAAGAGACCAAACTGAGCGATCGGAAATTAAGAAGAAACGCTTATGTAATTTCCTGAATATAAATAAAAAAGAAAGATATAATATTAAAAAAAGTAGGACTGCCGTCAGATACATCTCCCAACTACCGCTTGCCATTGCATTTTTAGGTGATTCCAAATAAAAAAGCGGAGTAGAGTCGATACGAAATCCCCAGAAAGAATAGAGATATAGGTCGGCACAGCATATTAACAATACCAAAAATAACACTACTGCGGTATAGTAAAAAACAATCTTACCCAACAATTTATTCTCTTTAAAGAAAGAGGATACAAGCAACAAAACCGCAACAAAAATCGTGAAATAGCCAGCGGCAGACAAATCCATAGAAAAACCATGAACAATCACATTTATCCACTCTAAGAATGAGAAATCAAAAGAATTTTCCCGATGAAAAAGCAAGAAAACAGGTTTCTGTACTACAAATAGTAAAACCCAGAAAAGATAATAAATGAGAATATATTTCAATCTTGCTTTCATATAGAGTATTTAGGTGAATCTATTTTATTTGATGCCGGAAATATGCTGCACTTAATTATTGAGGTGACTTGTTTTTATAGGAACTATTTTAAGTTTCGTCGTTCACGAATGATAAGAAATGCTTCTTCCTTAATATTTTCGGGCAACTCTATATTCCTTGATTGAAGGCTTTTCAGCCACCCCGCAATATCAAGTTCTTGTAAAGTATAGAAAATATCACTGAATTGACGTATTTCATCTTCATTATAAGAAACCGGAGAGCGACCCGCAAATATATCCAATTCCTCGTCGTCATAATATTCTATCTCGATCTTAAACCGAAGCAAACTTTCCTTTTCACAAACCGCATGAGCTCCACAACATTCGCTCTCATCTTCATGAGATAGCATGTTAGTAGAGGTATCTTTTTTTTTCAAATGACTAACGCCCCAAAAAACAACAATAATGCACAAAAATAATAATGCAAGATATACTCCGGACATACAAACTGTACTTAAAGGAAATCCACGACTTTCATTAAATGCATACTATTAGATCCCTTAATCAGAATCACAGCATCCTGTATGGGATTTTGTTTGAGCCAAAGCAAAAACTCGTCTACATCGTTATAGCTATTGAAAGAAGTATTTGCTTTTTTAAAACAAGGACCTATTAAAAAGGCATTTTTTAAGGATGGATCCGATAGCAATTTTACGATCGCTTCGTGTTCTTCTTCGCTCTGTGATCCAAGTTCTTTCATATCTCCCAATATGACTATTTTATAGGGCAAAGACATTTGGATAAAGTTGGAAAGAGAGGCTTTCATGCTTGTAGGATTAGCATTGTAAGCATCTATTATTAATTTGTTTTTTTTCGTTTCCTTATACTGTGAACGATTGTTTTGAGGAATATAGGTTTCCAATGCCTCCACAATTTTATCTGCCGGAACATCAAAATAACATCCGATAACAATAGATGCCAAAACATTCTCAAAATTATACCTGCCGATCAGGTGTGTATGTATAATGTTTTCATTCCATTTGAGAGACAGGAAAGGCTCTGAATTCAATATTTCCCCTTTTACATAAGAGTCATCATTTGTTCCATAAGTAATTTTATCCAAACCTGTCGATAGAGAACCTAATAACTCATTATCCTGATTAATAAATACTTTTCCGTGATGCTCCCGAAGAAAATCATACAATTCGCCTTTTGTCTTTATTACTCCTTCAAAAGAACCAAAGCCCTCTAAATGAGCTTTCCCTATATTGGTTATCAGTCCATAATCAGGCAAAGCAATATCTACCAATTCTTTTATATCTCCGCAGTGGCTGGCACCCATTTCTATGACTGCCAGTTGGTCTTCTTTAGTTAATTTTAAAAGAGTTAATGGGACTCCTATATGGTTATTCAAGTTTCCTTGTGTAAAGAGAACCTTATATTTTTGTTGCAGAACAGACGCTATTAGCTCTTTAGTCGTTGTTTTTCCATTTGTTCCGGTAATACCGATCACCGGAATTCCCAATGTTTCCCGGTGCTTCCGGGCTAGTTGCTGCAAGGCTTGTAAAGAATCGGATACATAAAATATGTTCTTATCGTCTGCAAACTCCTTTTCGTCCACGAAAGCATAGCTACAGCCTTTTTCGATTGCATCTTTCGCAAATAGATTCCCATTAAATGAGCCTCCTTTCAAAGCAAAAAACAGAGAGTCTTTTAAACAATTACGACTATCTGTCGTAATCTGCGGATGCTCCAAAAATAGGGTATAAATACTATCAATATTCATTTCCAACGGATTAATAGTGATATTTATTGATACAAAAAAAGCCCCCAGTGGGGCTTTTTCTGATATAATAAGTTTGAGATTATTATTTGTTATCGTCTTCCGGACCAACTTTACTCATTGCACAACGGAAACCAATATCGCTACGGGATTCAGCTTGTTCCAAATAGCGCCTTTGTCCCGGATTCAACCAGTATGCACGGTCTTTCCATGATCCACCTTTATATACTCTGGTTGTATTTGAAACTTTAGAAGTTAATAAACCTTCAGCATCGGTATCAGGATCATATAATTTTTTTGTTGCGATATCAGTATCTGTAGCTTCTTTCCAAGTATTTCTACTCATACTGCTTGCAGCATCTCCATCTCTGTAATTACGAACATCCAATTTGGCATATTTAGCAGGTTCTGTTTGTTTGTCTGCAGGAATTGCAAATACCACACGTCCTAAGCTATCAATTTGCGGGATCTTAACGTTTTTACCGTCTACAGTGCTTTCTGTATATACTGGTGAAACATATTCATTACCACGGAAAGGATTGTATTCTTGCTCATCATCGCTTGTCAATATACGATAAACATCCAATACCCATTCGTTTACGTTTCCAGCCATATTATATAATCCGAATTCATTTGGCCAAAACGCATCTACCGGAGCAGTAATAGAAGCATGGTCATTCAACGCACCTCCCATACCCATCATATCTCCTCGTCCACGAACAAAGTTAGCTTGCATTTCCCCTCTGAATTTCTTTTCCGGATTTCTCATCTGGTGACCATACCAAGGATAAATTTTTCTTTCTTTATAGTTTTCTTCACCTTCAACTGATTTGGTACCATAAGCTGCATATTCCCATTCAGCTTCAGTTGGGAGACGGAACTTAGGCAACAATATACCGTCAGACATATTAGTCTTTCTCATATTTCCATACACGTCTTTTACCGGTTTTTTTCCATTTTCAGGTTGGTAGTCTTCTTTAGAAGAATATTTCGCAGTATTAAATACTTGGTTTTGTGCAATATCATTTGCATCTGTATTTCCTTTTAAAGCTTGGAAATCCGGATATTTAATAACACCTTTTTCAACTAATCTCAACTCATTCACACGGTCTGTACGCCAAACACAATAGTCAAAAGCTTGTTCCCATGAAACTCCTACTACCGGATAGTAGTTGTATGCTACGTGTGAAAAATAGTAATCCAAATAAGGCTCATTATAAGCCAACTCTTCTCTCCATACTAATGTATCGGGATATGCTTTGTCGACTAACTCTAGATTATTATGAAATACATTTCTCATCCAATGCAAATATTCTCTCCAGTTAAGGTTGCTGATTTCACATTGATCCATATAAAAAGAAGCTACGGTAACTCTTCTTGGGATATTATTCCAGTCTCCGATTACATCCTCAAAAACACGTCCCATTGTGAACGTACCCCCTTGAACGAAAGACATTCCCGGAGGAGTATCTTGTTTGTAATTATAAACTACCTGAAAACCTCCATTTTTCTTGTCATTATACTTCCAACCCGTAACATTTGACTGTTTGGAATCTTTCAGTTTTTTTCCACCACCACATGAAACCAACGATGCCGCAAGAATCATTAACAATATTGCCGGTTTAAAAAGCTTTAAGTGTTTCATAGTACCAATTATGAATATAAGATGTTTGTTATTTGTGAATTTAGTAACCGCCTAAAAGGGTAACTCCTTTTCCAACGTTTTATTGTGAAAAACGCTGTTAAAAACATAATTTTTCCGAACTATATTTTATCAAGCAGCGAACAAAGATATATATTTTCTATTTTTGTAAAAATTTTTTCGAGATATTTTTTTAGTTTTTTTTAATAATGAATCGATTTTAAATAATGTTAATCAATATAAATGGTTCTTTAGTCGATTTTTCCGTTCCCATTGTGATGGGAATCCTCAATATTACCCCCGATTCTTTCTTCGAAGGAAGCCGTTATCAGACGGAAGGAAAAATACTGCACAGAGCCGAAGAAATTATTCGGCAAGGCGGTCAGATAATTGATATTGGCGGATATTCAACCCGTCCCGGAGCAAAAGAAGTAACCGAAGCAGAAGAACTCAAGAGAGTTACTTTTGCCATGGATATTATACAAAAAAAATTCCCCGGCATTCCGGTTTCCATTGATACTTTCAGAGCAAAAGTAGCTAAAATAACCGTCTGCGATTTTGGAGCCGCTATTATTAACGACATTTCCGGGGGTGAATTAGACGAAAAAATGTTCGAAACCGTCGCAGCATTAAAGGTTCCTTATATATTAATGCACATGAAAGGAAATCCCCAGACGATGGAACAAAATATAAATTATGTGGATTTTATACCGGATTTTTTTCTTTATTTTGCAGAGAAGGTTGAAAACTTAAAATTATTGGGAGTGAATGACATTATTCTGGATCCGGGATTCGGTTTTGCAAAAACACTGGATCAGAATTATGAGTTACTTTCTAAAATGAGCTTGCTCTCTCAGTTCGAATTGCCGATATTGGCGGGTGTATCCAGAAAAAGAATGATCTGGCAATTGCTCGATTCCTCACCCGGAGAAAGTTTAAACGGAACCACCGTTTTAAACACTCTGGCTTTGTCACAGGGAGCAAATATACTTCGCGTTCATGATGTAAAAGAAGCGGTTGAAACCGTAAAAATATATTGCAAATATAAAAATTTTGAAGCTTAGGCTTTTAAGTAATTGATAAGACTTAATAATATATTTAAATAAGTAGACAAAGTAAACAAGTTGACGAGTAAATGAGGAATAAGAATGACTTGTTTACTTTGTTTACTCGTCAACTCGTTTATTAAAAATATAACAATAAATTCTTTATAAAACTTACATATACAAATTGGATAAAATTGACTACACAACAATTTTATACTTTTAAATCTTAAACTTTCGGGCTTCTCAATTTATATCGAAAGAAATTATGCGGTTTGAAATCAGATTAATAGACATAATAGATATAGTCTTAGTAGCATATCTGCTGTACAAGACATACAAAGTGCTTAGCGGCACTATTGCCATAAGAATTTTTATCGGGATCTTAACTTTCGTGGTAATCTGGCTTACTGTCACGTTCATTTTCCAGATGCAACTACTCGGAGCAATCATGAACCAGATTGTTAATGTAGGAGTCATCGGATTAATCGTGCTCTTTCAGGACGAAATAAGGCAGTTCTTGACCAGAATCGGATCCCGGAATAATTTCATCATGCGCTTTTTTGGAAAAATATTTTCTTCTGAGAAAGACGAAATTGTCGATAGCGAAATCATGCAGATTGTAATTGCGTGTAAAAATATGGCTAAAGAAAAGATCGGAGCATTAATCATTATCAAACGGGAAATGAACCTGAACAGCATAGAAATCACAGGTGATATGATCAACGCAAACATAAATTCCAGGCTGATCGAAAATATCTTTTTCAAAAACTCGCCTTTACACGACGGAGCAATGGTCATTGCCAACAATAAAATTACATCCGTAGGTTGTATACTTCCGGTAACCCATAGCCTTAATATTCCTAAAGAACTGGGATTGCGTCACCGGGCGGCACTTGGAATATCTGAAAAAACAGATGCCAAGGCTATTATTATATCCGAAGAAACAGGAAGAATATCCGTAGCCGAAAAAGGGCGCTTCAAACTGAATCTTACGCCGGAAGACCTGGAAACAATTCTCTCCACTAATACTAATAATGAATGATCAGAGCATCCAATATAAATAAAAGTTTCGGAGAACTTCAGGTATTGAAAAATGTCTGTCTGGAGATTAATCAAGGAGAAATTGTATCTATCATAGGTCCTAGCGGAGCAGGAAAAACTACCTTGTTGCAAATTATCGGGACTTTAGATAAACCGGATTCCGGAGATATAGCAATTAATCAGACACTTGTTTTTAATTTACCGGAAAGGCAACTCTCTACATTCCGGAATCAACACATCGGATTCGTATTTCAATTTCACCAGCTTTTGCCTGAATTCAGCGCATTGGAAAATATAATGATCCCCGGACTTATTGCCAAAAAGAGTAAAGAGGAAGTAGAAGCCCGGGCAATGGAATTGCTTTCTTTTTTAAATATTGCTGACCGTGCCCAGCATAAACCCAACCAACTGTCGGGAGGAGAAAAACAACGGGTCGCAGTTGCAAGGGCGTTAATAAACAATCCGGATGTTATTTTAGCCGACGAACCTTCCGGAAGCCTCGATTCAAAAAACAAAGAAGAATTACACCGATTATTTTTCGAATTACGGGATAAATTTAATCAAACATTAGTTATTGTTACTCATGACAAAGAATTTGCATCTATTTCCGATCGGATTATCAGGATGCAGGATGGAGTTATAATTTAACTCAGAATATAAAAAGACCTCCTAAACAAAAGTTAATTATCACCAACGAGCAAGATGTTTTTAATAAAATATTAATTTTTTAATAACTTTGTAAATTATTAATACTTTAATTTTAACCGTAATGAAAAATGTATGCATACTGCTAACTATCATGTTTTGTAGCAGCGTTTTTAGCCAGACACAAACAAAAACCGTAACATTTAAACCAGACCCAACAATTGCTCAGGATGCGGCTATTTTGACGACTAATGGCTGTATTTTGAATGGAAATCCGGCGACTGCAGCTGATTTAAACTATAGTCATTATCCCGAAGTCCTTGCAGCATCATGGTCTTTTAACGCCATTGGTTGTTCGTCAGGAACATTACGTTCACTATTCAGGTTTGACGAATTATCAACAATCCCTAAAAATGCAGTAGTTACAAGTGCGGAACTGAAACTATATGGAGTATCATCCAGTCCTGATATTGGCGTAGGAAATTCATATTATCCCGGAAGTCCGTATAACTCTTCAGGATCAAATCAGTCTTCTATTCAAAAAATAACCAGTGATTGGGATGAAGAAACTGTAACATGGAATACTCAGCCGACAACAACTACAACCAACCAAATAACAGTTTCGAAAACAACATCTCAATGGAACGAAAATTTCACAGACAATTCAGAAAACCTAGTTGCAATGGTTCAAGAGATGGTAAATGATCCGGAAACGAATTTCGGGTTTATGATAAAATTGGATACGGAAGTTCTATACCGATCAGTATTATTTGCATCAAGCAACCATAGTAATCCCGATTTATGGCCGGAATTAACTGTCACTTACGAATATGAATCATCGTGCCCTTGTGAAGCAAACTTTTCTTATATGGTAAATACAGTTGAGCCGAACAGCTATTTCTTTATGGCATCAAATCCTGCAGTTACTCATGAATGGACAGTTGACGGAGTTAACGTATCAAACACAAGTTCTTTCTCATATCTCTTTCCGGAAGGAAATCATAAAGTTTGCTACACCAGAGATTCAGGAAATAATAAATGTGAGAAATGTATTACACTTTGCGTAGGAGAAAGCAGGTTCCCTAAAAAAGAGAAAAAAAGAAATACAAATGTACAACACGGAAGATCCCACTCAAGTGATAAACATGGAGAAACTCTTGATAAAGATATATCTGCAGAAAGTAACAAAATTACAGTTTATCCAAACCCAACGAATACGGAATGGAATGCTGAGATAGTTAGTAATATATCAGAAAAAATCACTATCTCCATATTTGATATGACTGGAAAATTAGTTTATAGTGATGTGCTGGAGATTATCACAGGAAAAAATTCCTTAAAAATTGAATCCAGAAATTTACAAGCAGGAAGCTATATAGCAGAAATAAAAGGTAATGATATAAATTTCAAAGAAGTATTGATTAAATATTAAAAAATATCATATCCCATTATTATCCGGATTTTAGATTACTTATATTCAATTACAAGATTTATTTTGTAATATTGCCGGACAAATAGAGGTTAAAATAACAAAGTGCTATTGTAACAATATTTATCAATAGCACTTTGTTCATTTATTTTCAGGAAATGCTATACACCAATATTACCCATTTTAAAGGTTTAAATGCACTGCGCTTTTTTGCTGCGTATCTTGTAGTTCTGCATCATGCAGAAACAATCCGTCAGAAATACGGATTATTCAACATTAAAGCATATTCATTTTTCAATAATGGGAGCATTGCCGTTACCTTCTTTTTCGTACTAAGCGGCTTTTTAATCAGCTATCTATTACTTAAAGAAGAGCATTTCACAAAAAAAATAAGTATAAAAAATTTTTATATAAAAAGAGTTTTAAGAATTTGGCCTCTCTACTATTTGCTCGTTTTCATCGGATTGGTAGTTGTTCCTTTCTTTATTCAGAAAATCGGATATAATTACGAAATGCCTTACAATTTCAAAGAAGTAATTTTATATTTCGTATTCTTTTGTCCTTTCTTAGTAAATATTCTATTCGGTCATCATCTCTTAGAGCCCTTATGGTCTATCGGCGTTGAAGAAATCTTTTATCTTATTTGGGCGCCTGTTTTGAAGTTTTTCAAGAAATATATTTTAATAATCCTGATTGGCATAATCCTGTTAAAAATCACTGCCTCATCAATTTTCTACTTTGGAGGAATAGAGAATATCTATACCAAAGTTATTTCCATGTTGAAATTTGAAGCGATGGCAATCGGAGGTTTGGGAGCATATTTTATTTTCAACAGAAAAAAAGAGATTTGCAAATCAATGTTTTTCTCAAAACTTACCCAAAGCATTATAATCATTTTCTTATTAATGTATCTCTTTGCATCTAACTTCCTTAGCGAAAACACATTGTTTTTTAGAATATTATTCAAAACACCGGTTTTATCCGATTATCTGTTAATGCTTTCCTTTATTTGGCTTATCATCAATATATCTTTAAATAAATTCTCTTTTATTAGCCTGAATAATAAAACATTAGACTATTTCGGAGAAATTTCTTACGGAATCTACATGTATCACATGATAATTATCTTTTCAGTCGTTTTAATACTTAAAAATTTCCTTAACAATTTGGATAACACAATTTCAACCATTATCTTTTATTCTATTGTAACCACATTAGTCCTATTCGTTTCATTCCTATCCAAAACGATATTTGAAAATTATTTTTTAAACCTAAAAAAGAAGTTTAATTCATAAAATCTTGGGAATTAAAACACATATCTCTTTCATTTACAATCGCATAATCTTAGCAGAGGATTGAATAATAATTTTAATCAAAAAAAATCGTTTTAATAAAGTACGAAATCATTTTTTCTGACCATAAAATCATTTTTCATTCCACAAAACAACGAATCACAAGCGAATTGACTTCTGCTGCATCTCATTATCTAAGAAAAACATATAAATAAACATTGAAAATTAGGACATAAATAATTAAATTTGTATTTAATTAAAAATTTCAAAATCAGTAGAAAATTATGATGGCAACAACACTAAAAAAACACTCACATAAAATTTTAACACTTTGTCTAACCGCCTTTTTCTGCTTCGGATGCTCGGAAGATTTATTTAACGGAGATAATCAAACCGTTAACGGATTGAAAGAAGCGCTAAGAGTCGGGACAAATAATGCAACCTCTATGTTGGGCAAAGAAGATGGCTACCTAAAAGACGAAGCCATAAAAATCCTTTTGCCGGAAAAAGCTCAAACCACATTTAAAGTAATAAATGCAATATCCAGCAATTCAGCAATACAAAGTGCAGTAAAAGCTTTTGGTGTTGACTTAACTGCCGATTTACAAACTACATTGGAAACAGCTTTTAACAGGGCTGCCGAACAAGCTGCTCCAGAGGCAGCGGGTATATTTGTCTCTGCAATCAGTAATATGTCAATATCCGATGGGAAAGATATCCTATTTAGTTCTAACAATGAAGCCGCAACAGGTTATCTGAAAACAAATACTTACTCCGGATTACAAACTGCTTTTAACCCGATTATCAACGAATCGATGAAAAATGTAAATGTAACAATCGGCAGTACTCAATATAACACTCTTGATGCATGGAAATTCTTTGCCCAACAAAACAATAAATTGTCAAATGCTATTTCAGGCAATGCTACAATAAAATTGCTGATATCAGCATTACCTACAGAACAAAAAAACACAATTAATTCAATACAACATGTAGAAGAAGACTTAGGTAATCACGTGGTAGGAGAAGCATTAAACGGAATTTTTACAAAAATAGGTGCGGAAGAATACAAAATCAGGACAGATGCTTCGGCTCGTGTGAATGATTTGTTGAAAAATGTATTCGGACAACTGGACAAATAATAAAGTAAAAATGCGGTTCTCTAAAATTCCCTTAGCTGACTTTCTATGGGATTTTATCGGACTATTTTACCCTAATCTTTGCGTTGGGTGTCAAAAAAGCCTACGTAAAAATGAAAAACAATTGTGCTTACATTGCCTGATGCAATTGCCGCGAACCAATTATCATCAGATAAAAAACAATGCCATAGAAAAAAGATTCTACGGGAAAGCTGAAATTCAATATGCATCTACATTTCTGTATTTTGAGAAAGAGATTATTACTCAAAAGCTATTACACGAGATAAAATACAAAGGAAAGAAAGAGTTGGGCGAACAATTAGGAGCCTTATTCGGCTCGCAATTGGCAAAAAGCCATTTTAAAGAAATAGATGCAATTATTCCCGTCCCTTTACATCCGAATAAACTTCGTGCCCGAGGATACAACCAAAGCGAATGGATTGCAAAAGGAATTGCACGAACAATGCAAAAACCTTTGATAGATAATGTTTTAAAACGTATTATTGAAAATCCTACACAAACAAGAAAAGGGGTATATGAAAGATGGGAAAACACACATGGAATTTTCGAGCCGGAAAATACAGCCCTTATCGAGCATAAACATTTACTTCTGGTAGATGATGTATTAACTACAGGCTCTACGCTTGAAGCCTGCATTGCTCCATTAGCGAAAATTCAGGGAGTAAAAATCAGTATAGCGGCTTTAGCCGCAGCTATTTAATATCAATCACTTAATAATAAAAATTATGAATGCAAAACTTTTATCACTTCTATTTGTCCTTTTCTTAGGAATCGGATTCTCCTCTTGTTCCAAAGATAGCGACCCAAGCAGTTACGACTCCGGAAAAAGCCAAGGTGAAAAATTCCGTACTGCTGTTAGTAGTATATCGGGCGGTAACCTATTAAGTGTTGTTGAAATTTGCTATAAATACAAACAAAATTCTTCCGATGCCGATTGGAAAAAGGGATTTCTTGGTGGAGCTACCAACTTTGACGAAAGCAAATACTCTGGATTAGAAAGTCTTTTAAATCAAGATATTGATATGAGCAATATATCCGATATTACTACCACTTTGAGAAATTTATTGAACTTAAATGCATAAATTTTATATCTTTGCGAAAAGAGATTAAAATAGTTTATGGATGAATTAGAGTTGGACATCGAACAGCAGAACGATAATTACGGAGATGAGAACATTGTACATATTGAAGGATTGGCACACGTCCGTTTGCGTCCCGGAATGTATATTGGAAAATTAGGTGATGGTTCGCATACTGATGATGGAGTATATGTTCTTCTAAAAGAAGTATTAGATAATAGCATTGATGAATTCCGGATGGGAAAGGGAAAGCAAATTGACATTTCCCTCTCCAATGGGGTCTTTACCATTCGCGACTATGGCCGTGGAATTCCACTTGGAAAAATGGTAGAAGCCATTTCTATTATGAATACCGGAGGAAAATACGACTCTAAAGCTTTTAAAAAATCCGTAGGTCTGAATGGTGTCGGAACAAAAGCCGTTAATGCTCTATCCGAACAATTCATTGTTCAAAGTTTCCGGGATGGAGAAACCCGCATTGCAGAATTCAGCAAAGGGGAAATTATCAGCGATTCCGGCATTATTGCGGGAGAAGGAAGCAATGGAACTATGGTTTGCTTTAAACCGGACAACACGCTCTTTCAAAATTATAGCTACCGGGAAGAATTCATCGAAGATATGCTTCGGAATTACACATACCTGAATACCGGGCTAACAATTATTTTCAACGGAAAAAAATTCATCTCGAAAAACGGACTCTCCGATTTGCTCAATGAAAAGATGACTATGGAACCAATATATCCGGTCATTCATTTAAAAGGCGAAGACATCGAAATTGCATTTACCCACTGTGAGCAATACGGAGAAGAATATTACTCTTTCGTAAACGGTCAGCACACTACTCAAGGAGGTACGCACCAAGCGGCTTACAGGGAAGCGATCGGGCGGACAATCAAGGAATACTACAACAAAAACATGGAGTTGGTAGATATCCGGTCGGGTATCGTTGCCTCAATCGCGATCAATGTTGAAGAGCCGGTTTTTGAAAGCCAGACCAAAACAAAACTCGGTTCACGCGATATAGATCCGAAAAGCGGAATATCAGTCAATAAATTTGTCAACGACTTCGTTAAAAAAGAACTCGACAACTATTTTCATAAAAATCCGGTCACTTCCGACATTCTGCTAAAAAAAATACAGGATGCCGAAAAAGAGAGAAAAGCAATAGCCGGAGTAACCAAAGCCGCCCGTGAACGTGCAAAAAAGGTAAACCTGCATAACCGGAAATTACGAGATTGCCGTGCCCATTACAACGATGTAAAAGGAGATAAGCAAAAAGAATCATCTATTTTTATAACGGAGGGAGACTCTGCAAGCGGATCAATCACAAAAAGCCGGGACGTAAACACACAAGCGGTTTTTAGTTTGCGGGGAAAACCGCTAAACTGTTTCGGGTTAACACGTAAAGTGGTATATGAGAACGAAGAGTTTAATCTACTGCAAGCGGCACTAAATATAGAAGAAGGAATGGAAGGCTTGCGTTACAATAAAGTAATCATTGCTACTGATGCCGATGTCGATGGTATGCATATTCGTTTACTGTTGCTCACCTTTTTCCTACAATTTTTCCCTGATTTAGTAAAAAAAGGACACGTTCATATTCTTCAAACACCATTATTTAGGGTAAGGGATAAAAAACAAACATTCTATTGTTATACGGAAGAAGAGCGGCTCAATGCAATCAACCTGCTTGGTGCAAAAGCTGAAATTACCCGATTTAAAGGATTAGGAGAGATTTCTCCGGACGAGTTTAAACATTTCATAGGAAAAGATATCCGGCTGGATCAAGTTTCATTAAGGAAAGAAGATGCTGTCAATGCTTTGCTCGATTTCTACATGGGAAAAAACACCCCGGAACGGCAACTATTTATCATTGATAATCTGGTAATCGAAGAGGACTTGGAAAAAATGGAGAGTGAAAAACAGAAAGCCGGGTAATAATTTACCTGCAAAGTATTCTATTTTCAAAAGTCATAAAAAAAACAGCCAAAATATTTGGAGAATAATCGAAATACTCCGTATATTTGCAGCGCATTTAAGGAACGAGGTGTAGCGCAGTCCGGTTAGCGCATCTGGTTTGGGACCAGAGGGTCGGGGGTTCGAATCCCTCTACCTCGACAACAGCAGAAAATTAATTAGTTTTCTGCTTTTTTTATTTGTAAAATTTTAAAATCAGCCTTTATAAAAAACAGAAAAAGGAATTCGAAGAATATTTATAAATGCAGAGCAAATTCAATTCATTTTTTTCATAGATTTATCTATTATAATTAAATCAAGTTATTTATGAGCTATAAGTTTTTTTGCAACAAAGAGTGTGAATATTTTCCGTGCCATAAAACTGACAATCCGGAAGAGTTTAATTGCCTGTTTTGCTATTGTCCGCTTTATATGCTTGGCGAAGATTGCGGAGGAAACTACACTTACTTACCTAATGGAATCAAAGACTGTTCCTCTTGCATTTTACCCCATATCAAAGAAAAAGGCTACGATCATATACAAAAGAAAATGCAAGACGTTATAGAAAAAGTAAAAAAGGAGAAATAAGATTGTTATAAGATTTGTTGTAATATACTTATCTAAAAAAATATTTAGGATTTAAACGAACTACAAATATTTAAAGTTTTCCGTATTAACAAAGCATAAGCAGATTTTGTATTTTTAATACTGTGCGAAAGGATACGGATAAAATCAATTTATTTTACAGATCAACTAAAAAAACGATTGGAGAAAATTTCAAAATTATTAATCAGATATCATTTAAGTAAAAACAGGCAAAAAAAAGCCCTCTTATAAAGAGGGCTTTAAAATATATATTAAGATCAATAATTACAGTTTGTTGATCATTTTAGCCAACTTGGATTTCAAGTTTCCGGCTTTGTTTTTGTGGATAATATTTTTCTTTGCCAATTTATCCAACATGGAAGTTACTTTTGGATAAAGAGCAACAGCTTCTGTTTTATCCTTAGTTGCACGCAATTTTCTAACTGCATTACGGGCTGTTTTAGCATAATATCTATTGTGCAATCTTTTTCTATCTGTTTGTCTGATTCTCTTGATTGCCGATTTGTGATTTGCCATCTTGTAAAAATCTTTTAAGTTTGGTAGCCCATAGGGGAGTCGAACCCCTCTTTCAAGAATGAAAATCTTGCGTCCTAACCGATAGACGAATGGGCCATTAAGGCAACAATGATAACTTCTGTTTCGATTGTGGGTGCAAAAGTATTTCTTTTTTATATATTCTGCAAATTTTTGTGAAGTTTTTTTTAATAAACTTTTTTATTAACCTGCGGATTTCCTTTTGCGGATGCAAAGCTATCTCTATTTATTTAATTCTGCAAACATTTTGAAAGAAATATTACACAATTTTCCGTTCATCACATTTTAAAAGCTGATCAACACATTCTTCTATCGTATTCACAGCAATAACTTTATCCTGACATTGCGGAGGAGTAAACTGCTCCTCAGACATTTGACTTATTTGTTGAATAAGTGATCTGTAAAAATTATTTTGGTTGAATAATAAAAGGCTTTTCCGGTGATATCCGACTTGTCCGCCGGCAACTATGTGAAATATCTCGTCCAATGTACCAAAACCACCCGGAAGGGCAATAAATATATCTGCCATTTCCATAATTTTATTTTTACGCCCGGCAAGGTCTTCAGTAATAATAAGCTGGTCAACGCAGGAACTTCCTAATCCTTTTTCATGCATATCCCGAGGCAATATTCCAATTGTATTTCCTCCGGACTTTTTAACACTCCGAGCAATACATTCCATTAGCCCCTGAGCCGTTCCGCCATAAATAATTGAATGGTTATGCTTTCCTATCCATTCTCCTAAACAAGCTGTCTGCTCATAATAAACCGGGGATATATTCGGGCTTGAAGCACAAAATATTCCTATTTTCAACATTTTCACCTCTTCGTTTTAATATAAAGAAAACTCTTTCGGAAATGAAGCAGATTCAGTTTTGCGTTTCATCTCCACCCAATAATATTGGGAATGTTCATACAAAATTAATACTTTTGTATGAACAAATTTGTTGTTTTCAACAATTATATCCGGATTAAATTCGTTCAAAAGAATGACAGATTATAAATGCGAAAAAGTTCTTCCTTACAATTCTTCCACGAAAGGGAAAAAAGAGCAGGTTGAACAGATGTTTGATACTATTGCAAAAAAATATGACCCGATGAATCGGTTAATGTCCTTAGGCAATGACCGTTCATGGAGAAAAAAAGCAATCCTCAGCCTCAAAAAATCGGATCCTAAAAAGATATTAGATGTTGCAACAGGAACAGGCGATTTTGCAATTACCGCATACGAACTGTTATCGACGGAAAACATTACGGGAATCGACATCTCGGAAGGGATGTTAAAAATAGGACAAGAAAAGATAGAGAAACTGGGATTGACCGATCATATTACATTCCGGACCGGAGACTCTACCATGTTAGATTTTGACACGCAATCTTTTGATGCCGTAACAGTCGCTTTTGGCGTCCGCAATTTTGAAAGTCTTTCTAAAGGTCTTTGCGAGATTTGCAGAGTCTTAAAAGTAGGTGGGGTTGCTGTTATTCTGGAACTATCAGAACCTCAAAATCCCTTCTTTAAATTCGGGTACAAACTATATACAAAACTGATAATTCCGGTTCTGGCTTGCTTTATTTCCAAAGACATTCGCGCATATAACTATTTACCGGAATCTATTGAAGCATTTCCTCAAGGAAAAAAAATGAAAGCATTGCTTCATGAATGCGGATTTTCGGAAGTGGAAATAAAAACCTTTACATTGGGATCATGTGCTTTTTACCGTGCTGTAAAATGAGGTTTTTATTCTCAAAAAATTGAGAAATGAACTAAATAAAATGAATGATACCTTAATACTTATCTGATTACATCATTGCAGATAACTAGAATATCGGGTAATCATCACTTAACAAAATAATAATAACGCTGTAAGTTTTCATATAGAAAAAACAGCAATCCATATTTGTCAAATGAAAATACTAATAACCGGAGCAACGGGTTTTATAGGCAGTTTTATTGTCGAAGAGTCCATTAAAAGAGGAAATGAGACATGGGCAGGCGTGCGCGCTTCAAGCAGCAGGAAATTTTTATCCGATCCTTCCATTAAAACACTCGATCTTCCTTATTCAAACAAGGAAGAGATGGAAAAGATATTGAAAAGACAAAAAGCAGAGTATGGGAAATGGGATGTTATTATCCACAATATGGGACTAACCAAATGTGAGAATAAAACAGACTTTGACCGTGTAAACTTTGACTACACCCGCAATTTTATTACAGCGCTTCAAGATACGGATATGATTCCCGGCCAATTCATCTATATGAGCAGCCTTTCGGCTTTCGGTCCCGGCGATCCTGTTTCATTGGAAGAGATCAAGTTAAACGATACTCCTGCTCCGGATACACTTTATGGCAAAAGCAAGCTCAAAACTGAAGAGTTTATCCGCTCCCTTTCCGGTTTTCCTTATACAATACTTCGTCCAACAGGGGTTTACGGTCCTAGGGAAAAAGATTATTTTGTAATGTTACAGACATTGAAAAGGCGCTTAAATCCGGCTATAGGGTTCAAGCCTCAATATATTACCTTTATTTACGTAAAAGACCTAGTCAAAACAATATTTCTGTCTATTGATAAAAAAGCAATTGGAAAAGCTTATTTTGTTGCAGACGGCGATGTATGGACATCTGATGAATATACAAATCTGGCTAAAAAAGAGTTGGGTATTAAATGGACAATCCCGGTAAAAGTTCCCTGCCTGCTTGTAAAAGGAATTGCCTATACATTAGACACTGTTTGCGGCTGGTTTGGTAAAACTCCGACATTGAATAAAGACAAATACAATATCCTTTCGGCGTTGAATTGGAAATGCGAAGTTGAAGCACTAAATAAAGAACTTGAATTTAAGCCGGATTACAATTTAGAACAAGGCCTACACGAATGTATTGAGTGGTATAGAAAAGAGAAGTGGCTTTGATATTTAGCTACCGGGAAAATAACATTCTATATACTGAATTATTAGTTCCAAGATAAAGATATATAAAAACGACTTGAAGAAATTATTTATACTCTTCTATTTCAATAAGATACCACTTTTTGTTAATTCGAATGAAATTAAAAAATTGTGCCATCTTTCCATTTTTGAATACAAATAATTGCCGGTTAGTTGCTGTATTATTAGAATTAAAAATGCATAAAGAGGGAAACATTGCTATGAAATCCAGCGACTCCCATTCTCTTGGCATTAATAATTTATTTTCAGGTTCGCTCTCTTTTTTCGAAGATTTATAAATACGATAAGGAAAAGGGAATATTGTGTGCTTCATCTGGAAAGATTCATCTTTGGAATATTGCATTAGGAAACTAAGGAAATCAGCCTCTTGTAAATTTTGCAGGCTTTCATTTTTGCCGGATATAAGTTTCCATTTTTTATTCCTCTCTTCAAAGACATAATTAATAGCTGCTTCTTTATTAAATTGCACAATAGATACTACGGAAGAAGATGATTTTTCTATTGCATTTAAGGAATCCGAACAAAGAATAGGAATATTATTGCGGGACAGGAACATCACCGGATTATAAGAGGTTCTGTTTTTTATAGTCAGGTTATCAATTTTTAGCGGAAATTGCACATCTGAAGCCTGGTTTTCGGTGTAACGTATAAAATCAATAAAAAAGCCTGAAAAGTCTTGCCCAAAAGAAGAAAGATTTATCAGCCAAATAAAGATAAGTAACGAACCCCATTTTTTGTTTTTCACCATACCAGACTTTATTAGGAAATAAGAGAATAAAATCTCTGCTTTAATTCCTGTTAATCAGATTAAAACATCCAAATGTATAAAAAACTGACCAAATTAAAAAAGATAAAAAGAAAAGTAACCCTAATTATTTCTGAATTTATATAAATAAACCAAAATCCTTTTTGAAAAAAGAAACGAGGAACAGATATTGTATCCCTCGTTTTTCTAATAAAAATTTATTCTTAGAAATTATAACCCAAAACCAGAGAAAAAG
The DNA here is from genome assembly GCA_031553005.1 of Paludibacteraceae bacterium. Classification (GTDB taxonomy): domain Bacteria; phylum Bacteroidota; class Bacteroidia; order Bacteroidales; family Paludibacteraceae; genus RGIG9379. Next base: position 45,580 of record JAVBMA010000042.1, read on the forward strand.
ACCTACTTTTTTGAGTAGTATCAAGTCCCATTTCTTTATAAAGAGTTTTTCTCGAATCCGGCATTTTATACATATTTACAAGACCTAATTGGAATGCTGCCGAAACAGAAAGACCAAAATCGAAATCATATCCCGCCTTGAAATTAATTGCAAAATCGACATTGTTATAAGGTGGATTTTCACGATATTCCTTAAACTCTGAATTTGAGTCGGATTGAAATAATAGAATTTCAGAGTCGCCCACGTCATTCTGTCCATAAAGACCTACACTTATCATAGGACCTACAGCAATAAACGGACGACCTATTCCCAAATGCATACTTCCTTTTACGTTGACCGGAACGCTCATATAAAGCATTTTGTCTGTCGACTCCATTGATATTCTTTCGTTATTGTTATTCAAAAAAACATCGTCTATTTTAACTGTCTTATACGCAAAAATAAGTTCCGGCATAATAGAAAAATATTGGTCGATAGGTACATCGCAATTAATACCAATTTGCCCTCCAAATCCCATATTTGGATCCCGGTCGCTGGAATAAGTACTCATATTCGCACCTGCCGTAACTCCCAACAAAAGAGAACGAGAAGCCGGAGCTTTTGTTTCTTCCATATTCTCAGACATAATTGCGGCTTCTGTTGTTTGTTGTGCACTCATAAAAGACAAACTTGAAATAGCTGCCACACAAGCTAAAATAATTTTTTTCATATATATTTTCGTTATTTTATTTGTTTATAAATACGTAAATATCAAATACCAAGATAGATACGTATATTTCATATACTCGAATTTCTTTCTTTTTGTGTTTAGTTCAAGGTATTATAACCTTAAAGTAAATAAAAATTGCATACTACAAATATATATATATTTACAAAAAAACATCTATAAAAATTTAAATTTATCCATGACAATAAAATGTTAAATCCCAGAAATACTAAACATTTTTACTTCCTTATCCTTGTCGATTTCGCTTAATATGCATAATATACTCAATATCAATAAGATACAAAATGAGTAATTTTATTTATGGCTTATTCGCAGATTAGCCTTATTTTTGCATCCTTAAAATAGACAGCAATAAGGTAGTAGTAACGAACAAAAAATCACACATTTTTTACGATATACATTTTTATGATATTGAATAGGTATAACATTGTTTTTTTAATTATTTTTTCATTTTGTTTTTCTGTTTTCGGAGAAGAACAGCAAGATTCTTTGACTCCAAAACCAAAGCAGCCCATGTCTCTTTCTGCAAAAATAGAGTCGGGTTATGTTTTTCAAACAAATGATTTTGTAAAAGAAGAAAATATTCCCCATTACTCTTCTCTGGCGTTGAAATATGAATTGACCTCCAGAGGAGATAGCTGGCAGGATATTGCTTACGGAATGCCTTATTTTGGAATCGGGGCATATACTGCTACTTTCTACCAAAAAGACTTGGGAATTCCGATTTCAATTTTTTTAGTCCAAGGTGCAAGAATTGCAAAAATAACGCCCCGGATATTATTTCAATACGAGTTTAATCTTGGTTTTTCTACCAACTGGAAGGCTTATGACCGGTTTGACAATCCCAATAACATTGCCGTGGGTTCCAGTGATAATATACACGTCGCAGGAAGCCTTTATTTCAAATTTCTTGTATCAAAGCATTGGGATCTGAATCTGGGAGCTTCGATAACGCACTTTTCAAACGGGGCTACGCGAATGCCGAATAAAGGTTTGAATTTGGGAACTCCATATATCGAACTAAGTTACAAATTCAATGAACCGGAAGAGAAGAACGTAGATATTGATTTAACTCCTCCAAAAATAGAGAAACGGATTGATCATAACTTTTCATTAATATTGTCTTCCCGGCAGATATACCATAGTCTTGTAGAAACAGGGCTGACATCACAATACATAAATTATGATTTCCGGGTTTGGGGATTCAGTTATGCCCCAATGTATGTAAGTAGTTATAAATACAAATGGGGACTAAGCCTCGATTTGATATATGATGAGAGCGGAGGTGCTACCGCAAAAAGAGAGCAACATCCCGAAGATTTACAATATTACGACCGCGTAAAACTGGGTAAAACCAAAGAACGGTTTGATCTGGGGGTGTCTGCCAGAGGAGAGATCGTAATGCCTTATTTTTCCTTTTTTGCCAATCTTGGTTATGATATAGTACATGGAAATAAAAATGACCTTCGCTTTTATCAGATCATGGGAGTCAAAGTAAACTTATATGAGAATGTTTTCGGGACATTCGGTATCCGGGCTACAAACTTTAGCAGAGCCCAGTTTATCTTCTGGAGCGCCGGTTATACATTAAAAGGAAAACCTTTTAAAAACAATGAACCGAAAATAGTAAATTAAGAACCGGATTTATATAAAATTTTCTATCGAGATAAAGCTCCAAAATAAATTTCAACAAATATCAATTTAATCAGTTGATTACGAAAGTCATAAATACTTGCAACTCGTAACCCGCAACTTATAACTATATATTAACTTTTCCCAATGGTTGTTTTTCTTTAAATTTGTATTCTTGCATAATAAACACAAAGTGTGTGATAGATCAATCGACCATAGATAAAATTTTTGATGCTGCTGACATTGTGGAAGTAGTTTCGGACTATGTGACGCTAAAACGCCGCGGAGTGAATTATATCGGTTCATGTCCTTTTCATAATGAAAAAACGCCATCTTTCACTGTTTCTCCGGCTAAAAACATTTGCAAATGCTTTGGTTGTGGCAAGGGTGGAAATCCGGTAAATTTCATCATGGAACTGGAAAATCTATCTTACATTGATGCGTTAAAGCAGTTAGCAAAGAAATATCACATTGAGATAGAGGAGAAAGAACTCACTCCGGAACAACTCGAACAGAAAAACAACCGAGAAAGCCTTATGGCTGTTTCGGAGTGGGCACAACAATATTTTTCAAATAACCTTATCAATCATATCGAAGGAAAATCCGTTGGGATGAGCTATTTCCTGCATAGGGGATTCAGGGAAGATATTATCAAAAAATTCCAACTCGGATATGCCTTGAAGCAGCGGGATGCCTATACTTCAGAGGCACAAAAAAAAGGATATAAGCTGGAATATCTGGAAAAAACAGGGCTTACTATCGTCAAGGAAAATAATTATATATTAGACCGTTTTCATGGAAGAGCCATTTTTCCTATCCATTCTATTTCCGGAAAAGTAATTGCATTTGGCGGAAGGGCTATACAGAAAGACGATCAGGTAAAATACCAGAATTCGCCCGAATCGGAGATATATCATAAAGGACAGGTTCTTTACGGCATTTATTTCGCAAAAAATGCAATTATCCGCGAACGGAAATGCTATATCGTAGAGGGCTATGCCGATGTTATTTCGATGGTACAAGCCGGAGTTGAGAATATTGTAGCTCCTTGCGGAACAGCCCTGACAAGTGAGCAAATCAGATTGCTCAGCCGAATTCTTCCTTCGGTAGACGGTGACAAGAACGAGAATAACAAAAATGTCACATTATTATACGACGGTGATTCCGCAGGTATAAATGCTGCGCTGAAAAACGGAAAACTCCTTTTGGAAGAAGGGATGAATGTAAAGGTAATCGTTCTGCCCGAAGGTGAAGACCCCGATACTTTCGCTCAAAAAAACAACGCTTCGGATGTTTTGAATTTCTTGAATGAAAGCGAAACTGATTATATCTTGTTTAAAGCAAAATATTTTCTGGCACAAGCTCAAAATGACCCGATCAAAAAAGCCCAGCTTATCTCTGATATAACTGCAACAATCGCGGTGATCCCGGATCTTATCAAACGTTCGGTTTATATTAAAGAGTGTAGCAAAATACTGGAAACAGATGAGAAAGTGCTCTATTCCCAAATAAATAAAATCAGGAAAGGACAGATTGAAAAAGAGATAGAGAAGCAATATGGTACAAACTCGCCTGTCTCTTTGGCTCAAAAGGTCGAAACGCCGTATCCTGGCTTAGAAAAAGGGAGTAACACCGAAACAATTAAATCCAATCATGGATTTGAAGCTGAGGAGCGAAATATTATCCGCTTTATTATCAGGCATGGAGAAAAAATCATGTGCGAAGTAGAGGATGAAGATGCCGGAGATGATGCCGAAAAAATAAAAAAAATAACGGTTATCGAATATATTGCGAGGGAACTGAAAAGCGACGATCTGAATTTATTTAACCCATTGTATCAGCAAATGCTTTCCGAAGCTCAGGAAAACCAAGGAAACGCCTCATTCATGGCTGAACGCTTTTTTGCATATCATCCGAATCCGGAATTCAGCAAGATCGCCTCGGATCTTTTGACTGATCCTTATCAATTAAGCAAAATTCATGAAAAGCAGAAAAAAGTAGAAAAAGAAGAAGAACGTTTGCTCGAATTAGTTCCGCATGTAGTATTAGATTTTAAATTTAAAGTTATTTCCAATAAAATAGAGGAATTAAAAAATACATTAAAAACAGAAAAAGAAGAAAGCAAAATCCTCTCCCTTATGCTCGAAATACATCAAATGCAAACGGTTAACCGGGCATTGGCACAAAGGCTTGGAGAGCGTATTATTTTAAAAATATGATTTCTGTTTTGAGATATTCTGATGTTCAGATATTCAGATAAACCGTCCAGGAAAATTTTTCAAATACTTGTCTCCGAAGAGATAGCAGAAGATTTCCTTAACTGCCGGGTAGGATACCAGACAACAATAAATCCGATAAACAAAACAGTAAATAAAATCAGGAAAATATCCGACCATTCTACATAAACCGGATATGCATCTACAATAAAAGCATCGGGAGTCCCTCCGTTATTCAATTTTAGAATCCCGAAAAATTGCTGTATCAGGCACAATATCAATCCTATCACTAAACCGGATAACGCTCCGAATACGGTAATCAGCCAACCTTCCAGAAGGAAAATCATACGTATCAGGCGAGAATTTGCCCCAAGGTTACGCAATGTTTGTATGTCGTTTTTCTTTTCAATAATAAGCATTGTAAGAGAACCTATTACATTAAAGATAGCTATCAACAGGATAAAGGAAAGGATTAAGAACGTGATCCACTTTTCTATTTTCATCATCCGGTAAAACTCCTCGTGTTGTTCTTCTTTGTCTTGTATAAGATATTTGTCGCCCAATAAGCGATGTAATTCGTTTTTTGCGTAATTTAGGCTTACTCCCTTTTTCAACTTCAGTTCTATGCCTGTTGCCTTTTCCCCATAATCAAACAACTCTCTTGCAAAATCAATAGAGACGAAAGCATATTTTCCATCAATATCCTGCTGATTTACAGAATAAATACCAGAAACAAACAATTGCCGTTCATTAAAGGCTTTTTCTGGATTAGAGAGATTTACTTTCGCATTGTATTTAGGTGCGTATAATGAGACCGGACGGACAAAATAGACTCCGGCATCTATCTGGCTAGCCAACGCCCCTCCAATAACCGCATAATCCATTCCGCTTTCCGACAGGACAAAACGTCCGCCATACAAGACTGAATCGGGAGTGATCAAATGTACATATTCGGGAGATACACCTTTTACCGTTACCGCTGCTTGCTTCTCTTTGTTGCGCACCAGCGCATTTTCTTCCAGAACCTCGGCGGCAACCGAAATAAAATCCAACGTTTTCACTCCTTGAATTTCGGGAGCATTTATATCAAATGTTTTACCTTCTACAAGGGTAATCTTGAGATCGGGATCAAATGAGTTGTATAACTTCGAGACTAATTTTTGAAAACCGTTATACACGGAAAGTGTACAAACTATAGAAAGTGTGGCTACACAAATACCTCCAGCACATATTATGGATATGATATTGATAGTATTATGTGTCTTTTTTGAAAATAAATACCTGAATGCTATAAAAAGGGGCAAATTCATTCGTCTCCTGAATTTTTGCCTAATAACCGGTCGATATTTTCAATATAATCCAATGAATCGTCTACAAAGAAAGAGAGCTCCGGCATCCGGCGCAATTGGTGTCGAGTACGTTGTGCCAACTCGAAACGAATTCCTTTGGTGCTATTTTTAACCGTAGCTAATACTTCTTCCGTTTTATCTACCGGAAAAATGCTGAGGTATGCTCTCGCAACGCTCAGATCCGGAGAAATTTTAACTGAAGTAACCGACACCAATGTTCCATTCATCGTTTGCGTGAATTTTAAAAACATATCACTTAACTCTTTTTGTAACAATCGGCTTATTTTATTTAATCTTGTTGTTTCCATAATTTACAATACTATCATTTCAGAAGTAATAGATTTTTCTTTATTTTGCAAAGATAAAGAATTTAATTAAGAATGAAGGAGTGAAAATCAGGAACAAGAAATCTATTTTGAGATAATTTTAAATCAAAAAACCGAACAATAAATAACCTAAACTTCTCTCCTGCCCTGTTAACCTGCTTATTTTAAAACGAACATGAACGAATCAAGACTGAAATACCGGATAGCCCTGACTCTGATTAAAGGCGTGGGAGCTTTCACCGCAAAAAAACTGATTGCCGCACTGGGAGACGAAGAAGCTGTCTTCAAAACTAAAAAACAAATATTGGAGAATATTCCGGGAATCGGGAAGATGCTATCTACCCAGATTACCACATCCGGCATTATTGAGCGAGCCGAGCAGGAGATAGAATTCATGCAGAAAAACGACATAACCGCACATTTTTACACAGACAAAAGCTACCCTTTCCGTTTAAAAGAGTGTTATGACAGCCCAATAATTCTATATCAAAAAGGAAATGCCGATTTTAACCGGCAAAAATACCTCGGAGTTGTAGGAACACGTAAAATGACCGCTTATGGAAAAAGTTACTGCGAAAATATTATCTCGGAGCTTGCAAAAAAATATCCGGATCTGGTTATTGTCAGCGGATTGGCTTATGGTGTGGATATTTGCGCACATAAAAAATCGCTGGAGATGAATCTGGAAACCATTGGGGTGGTGGGACACGGATTAGATCAACTATATCCGGCTGCTCACAAGCAAATTGCCGGAAAAATGTTAACACAAGGAGGATTGGTTTCGGAATATATCTCGGGAACAGCCCTCGACCGGAATAATTTTGTTGCAAGAAACCGGATAATTGCCGGAATGTGTGACTTAATTCTGGTTGTTGAATCGGGAGAAAGAGGCGGAGCACTGCTAACGGCAGAATTTGCCGATTCTTATAACCGGGATGTATGTGCCATTCCGGGAAGGATAAACGACTCCTACTCCACCGGATGCAATAATTTAATCAAAAAAAATAAAGCTGCGATGGTGGAAAATGCCGAGGATATTGAACTGCTGATGAATTGGCAAAGCCCGCCGGATAAAAAGCAACCTGTACAAACCGTCCTGTTTTCGGATTTGTCGGATGATGAACAGGTCATTATCGAACTTCTACAAAAAGAGGAACAAATGCATATAGATTACATTGCATCTAAACTACAAGTACCGGTCAGTAAAGCCTCCGGCATTCTCCTTGGTTTAGAATTTAAAGGTTCTATCCGTTGTCTGCCGGGAGGAATATATACATTGGCTTAGAGTACAAAAACAAACCAAAAAATGGCTTAATAGTACTTTAAGCCCACAAATCAAAGCACTGATAATCAAACTTTAATCTTACAACATTAACAATTTAATCATTTTTATTTGGTATTTCACAATTTAGTGCTTTTCTTTGTAAGCGAAAAGTGTAAAAAAACAATTTGTATATTCTTAATAGCGCTTGTCCTCATGGTCTTCCTGTTAGCATAGCTTTTTGTTTATTCCCTTTCCGAATTAAAATTTTATTTTACTTTATTATTATTTTTATGAACATTTACGTTGGGAACCTTAGTTACAAGGTTCGTGAGAATGACCTTAAAGAGGTTATGGAAGATTATGGAGCAGTAGATTCTGTTAAGATTATTAAAGACCGCGACACTGGAAAATCAAAAGGATTTGCTTTCATTGAAATGGCAAACGACGCTGATGCACAAAGAGCAATTGAAGAATTGAACGGTGCTGAGTACGAAGGTCGTACAATGGTTGTTAAAGAAGCTAGACCAAAAGCATAATTAAAAATAAAAAAGGATGAGTTAACTCATCCTTTTTTATTTTCTGAACTTCGATATTACCTGTTTTAGATTCACAATCCGATCTACCAATCCTGAACTACTTCGTTTTATCTGAAAATAAGGTGTCTGAACAGACCCGAAACGGCGATACGCATTCTCTACACTCTCAATCATACTTCCCTCAAAATCAAATGATTTCGTTTTGCCCGAAAGGAACTTTAATATTTCCCATACAAGCAAAGAAGATGCTCCCGACGAACGAAAGAGCGGATTTGTAAAAGGAATAAGATAATATGCCGAATTTTCATCCCATACGACAAATGCTCCGGCATGGCAATCTCCCGATTGATCTTTAATTGCGACAATAATTCCTTTACCCTCTGACAACGCTGAATTATAGCAAGAAAGGAATAAATCCTCCGGACATTCATTTTTTTCACCCTTAGATGATAATGACAAGGTTTTATATTCATAAAATTTCTCCGGAGAGAGATCAAAAAAAACTTTCAGGTTTTTCTCCGCATTTCTGATATGCCTTTTTTTTGAATCCGAAAAGCCAGAAAACACCTTATCTAAATTGGAAATATCGGGAATACGATAGGTATAACGGGTCGTTTGAGCAAATCCGTGCCAGTAAAAAGGCAACCAATTTGTAAACGAAAAATGGAAATGTTGTAGAAAAAAATCTAATCTTAGTTTGTCCAACTGAGAGATAATATCATCACAGATTTTTTTTTCGTAACTCAAACGTTCATTTTCGGTTTGCCCTCCGGGATATTTAATCCAGATACCATTTGTCTGTGACAATAACGGTTGAACGATATATCGTAAACCCAATTTCTTATCTGTCAGGAATGGCATACTTGCGATAATCTTGCCTCCTGTATCCCGTGCAAATAACACATCCCATCTTCGATCAATACAGACAGCCTCCATCCACCAATATTGCGAAAAAAGAGGTATTCCGGGATTCTCCGCACAAAGTTGCTTATATAAAAGCTTATTTGAATCTTCCTGATCAAAGGGCATAAATATCAATTAAAAATTACTTTAAACTAAATTGGATTCGATATAATATCAGATAGTAAATTGATTATCAAATAAATTAAATCCGAAGGATTTATATATTTACAGTAATTGATCAATATTCTTTACATTCGGCTCCTTTGGAGTCGTATAAATTGGATTATTTTCTTTTTCTATAAATATACAATGCCTTCAGCATTGATAATAAGACTTTTTTATATCGAGTTAAATTAAATTTATAAATTTAAAGAAAATAAATCGCATTGCTTAAATACGAAGATACTAAGTTTATATTAGAATTATAAAGATACCTACTTATCCCCTTTCAGAAATAAGTAGGTCTAAAATCATTCTAAATAATAGAAACTTTTTTTTTGAAATGTACTTAAAATACTAAGTTTTATAAAGAATTTATTGTCTTGTTTACTTTGTCTACTTATCTAAATATATCATTAAATCTTATCAATTACTTAATAGACAAAACTACTGCCTCCGAAAAATTCACGCAATAATGATGTCATAGGAACTTCATAATCCTGAATAGCAGAAAAGTAGCGAAGGAATTTTAATAGCCGGTGAACTTCCGAAAATTCTTCACAATCCTGAGGCACATCCAATAAAATAGGTTCTACATATTTTTTTATCACTGCGAATTCAAAAATCAAAGCAGAATTAAACATCGCATTGGCATTTTCCTGATACGGGAATATCCATTTAGCCTCTCCTTTCTGAACATTTTCCCAGCGTGCAATTGTTTCTTCTGCCGAATATCCCCTGTATTTGAAGTCACGGATAATGCGCCTCAACAAACGGTTGTCGGTTGTAGGAATCCAGTTATGGTCATCCAAAGAGATTGTAGTTAATGCGGAAACATAAATTTTAAATTTCTGCTTGTCCGGGATTTTTGTCAAATCAGGATTAAGGGCATGTATCCCTTCCATAACTAACAAATTATCTTTCCGTAGCTTTATTTTATTTCCCCGGTACTCCCGAAGCCCGGTCTCAAAATTGAAATACGGAATCTCAACTTCTTCTCCTGCCAGCAATGCTTTTAGATCCTTATTGAAAAGATCCAAATCCAATGCATATAACGATTCAAAATCATAATCTCCGTTTTCATCCCTTGGAGTCATCTCCCTTGGCAGGAAATAATCATCCAACGAAATCGAAATTGGCCGTAATCCATTTACTGCCAATTGTATACATAATCTTTTACTAAAGGTCGTTTTTCCGGAAGAAGATGGCCCCGAAACCAAAATAACCCGGACATCCTTGTTATTATAAATCTGGTCAGCAATCCTGGAAATCTTTTTTTCCTGAAGGGCTTCAGCAACCTTGATAAGTAAAGATGCATTATTGCCTTTATTAAGGGCAATATTCATATCCCCTACATTCCGGAGCCCCATAATAGCATTCCATTCCGTATTTTCACAAAAAGTCTCAAACAGTTTCTCCTGAGCCACAAAATCTTCCACTTTAATCGGATTTTGCCTGTTCGGAACCTGTAACAGCAGGCCATCATAATACAACCGGAGATCAAACACCCTCAAATATCCGGTTGAAGGAGCCAACGAACCATAATAATAATCATACAATCCATCCAGCTTATAAACACGGGTATACATTCCGCCGAGGCTCTTCAAAAGATTTATCTTATCTTTTGCTTCATATTTTTCAAATATTTCAACTGCTTTATTCGAAGGAAGCATCTCCATTTCGAAAGGAAGATCCTGTAAGATAATCAAGCTCATTTTCTCCCTGATAGCCTGTATATCCTCATCCGTCAGTTTCCTGCCCAAATCAAGAATTTTACAATAATATCCTTTGGAAACAGGATGTTCGATACGCAATGATGCTTCCGGATATAATTCACGAATGGCTTTATACATCACAAAGGACAGTGAACGCACATAAGTGCGCATACCGGAAGGTATATTTATCCCCACAAACTCAATTGTTTTCGGTTTATACACCCGGAACTTCAGGTCTTTCATTTTGTGATTCGCCTTTGCCGCGATTACTCCATACTTCAATTGCAACCCCAAATCTTTATATATCTCTAACAAACTGGTACCTACCGGATATTTCTTACGAACATCATTGTTTTTACAATATATCTCCACTACTGACGAATCCATAAAAATCATATTTATTGTTAAGTATCTTTAATTGCATCCCTAATTTAACCCGTTTTTTTTACATCCCATAGTATTTTACTTATTAATTAACTTATTTTTGCAAGTAATGAAAATTTCATATTTTTTTAATAAGTAATTGATAAGATTTAATGACATATTTAGAAAAGTAGACAAGTAAAACTTGACAAGTAAACAAGAATAAGAATGACTTGTTTACTCACTCGTTTACTAAAAACATGACAATAAATTCTTTATAAAACTTACAAAAATGCCGGACAAATGACTATCCGGTTACTTTTAATATATTTATTCTATTACACATGAATTACAGTTTTCTTGATTTTTTAGTACTTCTCGGATCATTGGGTTTATTCCTGTACGGAATGAAATTAATGAGCGAAGCATTGCAAAAAGTAGCCGGCGACCGGTTGCGAACCATTCTTTCGGCAATGACCTCAAACCGCTTTACGGGCATCCTGACCGGATTTTTAATCACTGCCATTATTCAATCCTCGTCGGCTACTACCGTAATGGTCGTAAGTTTTGTTAATGCCGGATTGCTCTCATTGGTACAATCGGTAGGAGTAATCATGGGAGCTAATATCGGAACTACAATTACGGCATGGATTATTTCTATTGCGGGATTTAAATTTGACCTGGGATATATTGCATTGCCATTATTAGCGGTCGGTGTTCCTTTTACTTTTTCCAAAAAACATAAACGGAAATATTGGGGTGAATTTGTTATTGGATTCGCATTGCTATTCAAAGGATTGGACTTTCTGAAAAACTCTGTTCCCGACATAAAAAACAATCCTGACATCCTATCCTTTTTGCAAAGTTATACCGACATGGGATATGGCTCTATCTTCCTTTTCCTGCTGATAGGAACCCTTTTAACGGTAATAGTACAATCATCCAGTGCAACGATGGCTATCACCCTCGTGATGTGCAGCCAAGGCTGGATATCACTGGAAATTGCAGCAGCCATAATTCTGGGTGAGAATATCGGTACTACTATCACGGCGAATCTGGCTGCGCTTTCAGGAAACATATCAGCCAAAAGAGCTGCACTTGCCCATCTTTTGTTCAATGTGTTCGGCGTCTGCTGGGTAATGATACTTTTCTATCCGTTCCTGAGCCTGATACGCTATATCATTTTCGGAAGTTTCACAGGAGAACCACAGGACATGGCAGCAACAACTTATGCCCTATCCATGTTCCATACCTTATTCAATATATGTAACGTATTAATACTTTGCTGGTTTGTAAAACCTTTGGTAAAACTGGTCACTTATATCCTGCCTCAGAAAGAGGAAGAGGAAGAATCATTCCGTCTTACCTATATCTCCACCGGAATGTTGTCGACATCTGAGTTATCCGTACTGCAAGCCAGTAAGGAGATATTGGATTACGCTAACCGTACAAAAAAAATGTTCCGGCTTGTACAGGAATTATATTCAGAAAAAGATGAAAGCGACTTTGCTAAATTATTCAGCCGGATAGAAAAATACGAATCCATCAGCGACCGTACTGAGGTTGAAATTGCAAATTACCTGACAAAGGTATCGGAAGGCCGCTTAAGTGCAGATAGCAAACAACGGATACTGGGTATGCTGAAAGTAATTACAGAGATTGAAAGTATAGCCGACAGTTGTTATAACCTTGCCCGAACAATTTCGCATAAACATGATGAAGGAATCGAATTTACAAACGATATAGATCATAATATCCGGGAAATGTTTGCTTTGACCGAGACCTCTTTAAAACAAATGCTTATCGTTGAAGAAAGGCCGGAATCAACAATCAACATCGATATTACAAAATCTTATAATATCGAAAATGAGATTAATAACTTCCGCAACCAGCTAAAAGCAAAAAATGCATTGGATATAAAAGCCCAGGCTTACCAATATAAAGAAGGAATCGTTTATATGGATATAATTATCGAATGTGAGAAACTATCCGACTATGTTGTTAATGTCGTAGAAGCCATTGCAGAATCGAGAGTGAAAGGAAAATAAAAGCCAAATATGGAAAAACAAAAAATCCAGGGAAGAAATTTCTGTCCTGGATTTTTTATGAATATTATTTTCTAAAAAAAGAAGTCAATACATATAATATTTATAATGTTTATCAGCTATATTACCCCTAACGAGAAAAAGTAAACACAAAGGCACGAAGTGCACAAAGAAAATAAAAAAACAAACATAACTTCGTGTCCTTTGTGCCTTTGTGTTTATAAAATTCATTTACGTTGGCACCGGGGGGTAATATTGCGGATAAGCGTATAAAATAATAAACATCCCTTCCGATTTTTAACCTAAACGACTGAACAAAATATTTCCAGTTCTGTTTTAACTATATAAGTATCTTTTTTTATAAATCAGATACTATTATACGTTTGAGATAAAAAACATTAACAAAGCATTACATATATACATTTTTGTATATTTTGTATGAAACCAATTTGTTCATGGTCTATTCTGTTTGTTGCCCTGTTTGTTGCCCTCTGGTCTGCCTAAAGAAGACTTGACTTTAAAGAGAATATTTAAATAAATATCCCCTTTAATATATTGATGATATCGCCGGATTATTCCTTTAAGTATCATTCATTTAACTTGATATTTCACAAATCCACCCAGTTTGTATGCAAAACCAACTTGATTTTCCAGCAAAAAGAAAAGCATTCAGAGATAAGAAAATGTTCCCGGGTATTCTATCCGCCGGTTTTCTTTTTTTATTTTTTTTAATGCCTTCTTCCCCGAAAGCGCAAAACCTACCGACCCGTTGTAATACCCCTTTAGTCGGAAACGGCAGGGTAATAAATAAACTTCCGGGAAACATCTTAAAAGTTCTTCCGGGATCCTCATCAACATTAAATAATCTGGTCGATGGTGACCTCAACACCTATGCCACGTTCACAACTGCCGCATCATTAGGCAATATACCCCTGGTTTCGATTAAGGATATGTTACGTTATTATCCTGCCGGAACACGTGCGGGATTTGTTGTACAGACCGGAGGTTCAATATTAGACGTGTCCTTGTTGAGTGGTTTTACAATCAATACATATAGGAATGGTGTCTTACAGGAAACCGTGACAAGCAGTAATAGCACGTTAGCTGTAGAACTTATCGGAAATACGGACAGAAAACAGAGGATATCTTTCATCACAACGAAAGAATTTGATGAAATTGAGATTACCCAAACATCTTTATTGAGTTTAATAACCTCAATAAACATCTACTATGCATTTGTCGAACCCTCCGGCGGATGCAATTACGATTGTATAACCCCAATAACTACAGCCAACTATCCGGCAGCCACGGCATCTGCCAGTAATAGCGGTTTGCTGACATGTTCTGGTTGTTATGCCAATGATTTAACTAACCTTACAGACAATACTTTAACAAACTTTGCTACAATGTACCTTATACTTGGAGTTGGTGGTTGGGAGAGCATTAGCGTAAAAGCTGGCACAACTATACCCGCAGGATCCGATGCCGGATTTGTAATGAATACTCCAAGCGGATTACTTGATGTTTCTTTATTACAGAATACAACTATTTCAACCTATCTATCGGGCACTCTTCAGGAAAGTAAAACACTCGGCAGCGTAGCGAACATATCAATCCTCTCAGGTGGACAACAACAAGCTTTAAGTTTCACAACAACCAAGACTTTTGATGAGATCCGCCTCACAGAGGGAAGCCTGGTAAGTTTAGTTAAAACTTACCAGGTCTATTATGCCTTTATCCGGAAAGATTCAGACGGAGACGGAATGCCCGATTGTGTGGATAAATGCCCGGGCGGATCGGATTATATGGATAGCAATGGGAACGGAATACCCGATGCATGCGACACGCCTTGTACTCTCAACTTAGGACCTGACATATACCTCTGCGCACAGGCGACTTCATACGATTTCAGCACGCTCGGATTAGGAACCGGATTAACGTGGAGCATCCCGTCGGGAGCCAGTATCTCAACAGCAGGGGTAATAACGGGAATGAATACTCCGGGTACATACTCTGTCCGGGTAAATAATACAGCCGGATGCAGCGACACTGTTGCCATTATCAAAAGGGATCCGGTGAAAAACCTGCTTTGCAATGTTCCGATCACCGGAACCGGGGTAGAGATATTCGACCCGAGCGGAGGAGGATGCCTTATATGCCTTAATACAGGAACTTCGGAAGATCCGCAAAATGTTATAGACGGCAATCTTTCCAATTTTATCACAACCGGATCTTTAGCATCTATCCTTAGTTCGACTCCCGTGATAGGGGTACGTAATACCCGTACAACCTATCCGGCAGGAACACGTACCGGTTTTGCAGTAAAGAGTTTGGACGGGCTTCTGAACGTAAGCCTTTTATCCAATATTTCAATACAAACCTATATGAACGGGACACTTGTGGAAAATATTTCAGGAAGCAGCCTCGTATTATCGGCAGAAGTAATAAGCGGGGATAAAAGCCTTCAACGAATCGGTTTTGTCACCAGCCAGCCTTTCAATGGCGTTGCATTGTTTGTCAACGGAGCGGTATTGATATCCTCAGGTCTACGCGTATATTATGCCTTCCAGGAATCGGGAACCAATTGTGGAAATACTGCGCCTGATGATTGTACTCAATTGCTTACAGCCACAAATAATTTCAAAGCCCAACTGGAAATGAGCCGGACAGGCTATTCGGGTATTGCCTGCGCTTTATGTAGCATCACAAACCTCAGCAACGCCATAGACGGAGATGCCAATACTTTTGCTACAATCTCCCAAACAGTCGGGGCTGAAACCACTTCATCCATTTCTATTAAAACAGGCCAACCCATAACAACTGGATATCAAACGGGATTTATCCTTTCATCTCCCACAGGCCTGCTTACGGCAAACGTATTATCAAGTATTACAGTCCAAACCTACAACAACGGAACATTAGTCAATAATTATGTTGCAAACAACTCTCTGGTAAAACTAAATGTGCTCAATGCTTCAAGCGGAAAAATCATGGTTAGCTTTACCCCTACTGCGTCATTTAATGAAATACGGCTATCCATAACGAGTTTAGCTTCTGTAGCTCAAAGCGTGTATGTGCATGGCGCTTTCGTTCTGGCAGACAGCGACGGTGACGGAGTTCCCGACTGTATAGATAAATGTTGTGCAGGTCCCGATTCCGATGTAGATCCGAATGGAAACGGAACCCCTAGCGCATGCAGTTTAAATGTCACGCAAGATGCTTCGTGCTGGCAGTCTCCGGTTAATATCGGGATATCAGGAGCCGGTTATTCCGCAACCAATACTTATACACTCTCTGACGGAAGTACGACAATAGGGACTTTCAACGCGGGAAACCTTATAATTAACCCCGCTTCTTCGGGATTGAAATATTATTCTATCATAATGCAAAACGGTAGTTTTTCAGCCCCCGTTAAAAGCATGGATCTTAATATCCACCCGCGTTCTGCCGTTTGGACTCCGGTTTCCAACGATACGGTATGGAGCAATGGTGCAAACTGGAAACCCGACTCTCCGGATACCGGAACGGGTAGCGCACCGTACTGGTGCACGGATGTAACCATCCCGGGAGATGCATCTTCCTTCCCGGTACTGGAAAGTGGCGATCAATGCAGGGATATATATTTCAAAAACAATGCATCGGTAGGAAAAATAGTATCGCTGAAATACAGGCATGCCTACGTTGAGTTCAATCCGGTACGTAACACGTGGATAATGACCTCGGCGCCACTCAGGTATATGTATTCTGCCGATTATGGCGCGGATTACAGTTGGAGCAACGCCATGTCTCCGAAAGTATTCATGCGCTACTTCGATGTCCAGTACAAAACGTCAGGAAGAACAAATCCGGATGGAGTTAGAGGCACTTCCAACGGAAACTTCTCCCGTGCTTTTGCCAAGCTTGACGAATATCTGCAACCATCTTCCGGGTTTGCTATATGGGTGAACGGGCAGCCTTATGACGACTCCAACTTTGCGGCACCGCAAGCCTACCAATTTCCAAGAAGAGATTCAAACGGAGATGATGTAATGTATTCCATGCACGATATCGACGGCAACTGGGTGGGAAGCCCGTTTTATATGCCCCAAAGAGGCAACGATATAAAAACCGAAAACGCATGGACGGCAACATCCGTCCCGGACAAAAACAACCGTTACCGTTTTTCTTATGAGAGCCTGCTGGATGCAAATAACGAATTTTATTTTTCCGTAGAAAAGGGTACAACGGTAATAGTCGGAAATCCGTTTATGTCGCATTTGGATTTCAACCGTCTTTATGATGAAAACAGCAGCCTGATTTATAATTATTACCGTATATGGAACGGAAGCCAGTTTTATACCTACATCTACGGATCGGGAACGTCAGTATGGACAGGACTTGACGGATTAACCTCTTCGTCGGAGACAAGTGTTAACCAGTATATAAGCCCTATGCAAGCATTTTTTGTGGAAACCAAACCGGAAGCACCGTCTGCAAACTTGAAATTTACGCCACAATGCTCTGTCAGCAAAACCGGAAGTACATTAAGAAGCTATACACCTGGTAATCCGCAGATTTTGAGAATCAGCGTAAAAGCAGGAGACCAGGAAGGGCATAGTATTGTTGCCGCATTGCCTGATGCCTCCAATGATTATGTTCCGGGAGAAGATATCTATAAGCTCTTTTCTCCGTTTGATGATGTTCCCGAGATATACACCGTTGTAAATGAGAATGCAATGGAAATAAATGCGGTTAATTCGGATCATGATTTCCACCTTATACCAATCGGCATAAAAACAACCCAAACCGGTTCGATGTCATTGAATATAAACGGAGGGGAAACGTTCTCTTCGTATGATGAAGTCAAAATTGTCGACCTTTACAACAACGAAGAATATGATTTGACCCAAACGGCTTCTATCTCTTTCAAAAAATCCCTTTCTGAAAACATAGAAGGCAGATTTTACATCTCATTAAGAAAGAGTTCGATTGCAACAAACATAGAAGATTCCGATTGTAAAAATCTATCCATCTTCATTTCCAACAATAAAAATTTTATTACGGTAAGTTCTCCTGTCGAATGCATACAAAAGATACTGGTTTATGACATTTCCGGTAAATTAAAATATTCTAAACAGGGGACAAATGAGCATTATCAGCAACTCTATATAAAAGAAACGCAAGGAGTATATATACTACAAGTAAAAACAGGCACAAGTTCAAAAAACTATAAGCTTGTACTCTAAAATTTATTCAGATTTAACTTAGAAAAACCATTTGAACCTGTAAAACAATGAAATCTAAATTATTAAATATTATACTGCTACTGCTTTTTTGCATCTCCTGCTTTTCGCAAAGAAGCAATTGCGACCAGGATAGGTGTTATGATCCATACTCGACAGATAATCATTACTCCTGGACTGAATACAATACGTATCCGGAACCGGAATATGATTTATCAAGCGTTGGGCCTCTCTTTAGTTCCGGCGGAGACAATTCAGGTAATTCATTCAGCGTAACGGCTGCGGGAGATCCTAGTGATCCCAATTACTCGCAAGACCCTGAACTTGGACTGGAAGTACCCCTATTTCCTATCGGTGACGGATTGGCTTTATTGCCGTTTCTGCTTATATACGGCATATTTTTAAGGAGAAAATCAGTAAAGTGAATGAGTAAATGAGTAGACAAAGTAAACAAGTTGATAAGTAAATAAGTAAATAACGTGAGTTCGATATAAAAAAAGCCTTATTATCAATGCCGAAGGTATTGCATATTTGTAGAAAAAGATGATAATCCGGTTTGTGCGACTCCGAAGGAGTCGAATATGGAAAATCTTGAACATTTGGCTATAAATATATAAATCATGCGAATCAGTAGTTAAATGTTATTAGAATTTAGCCCGATTGGACTTGACTTTCATAACCTTAGGTAAGCGAAGCGCAACCTAAAGGTTACAAAGCAACTGTTCATTTTGCCTGAACCAAAGGTCAGCGAAGCTAAAGGCAAGACTTACGCTCGGCAAATCCTGCCTTTAGCTTCGCTGACCTTTGGTTCAGGCAGATGTCGCACTTTCTCTATTTTCCGCAGGTTACGCTTCGCTTACCTACGGTTATGAATATTTGGCTTTTCAAGCCCTTCTCAACTACTGATTCGCATAAATCCTTCGGATTTAATTCGACTTTAAATCAATCTCTTACGTACAATTTTATATCGAACTCACGTTATTTACTTATTTACTTATCAACTTGTTTACTTTGTTTACTTGTCTACTAGTCTACTTTCTTTACTCTACTCAGAAGAGAAAAAGTAAACTTGCTTATCATCCTATAATTTTATAT
Organism: Paludibacteraceae bacterium; assembly: GCA_031553005.1. Lineage (GTDB taxonomy): Bacteria > Bacteroidota > Bacteroidia > Bacteroidales > Paludibacteraceae > RGIG9379. The sequence goes on from JAVBMA010000042.1 coordinate 65,132, forward strand.
TTTTGAGCCCAATGATATAAAATTTAGCTGATATAAAATGAATAACAAATTAAGTCCCGAAACGCTCTGTGTACAAGCCGGTTGGAAACCGAAAAAAGGAGAACCCAGAGTATTGCCTATTTACCAGAGTACAACATTTATGTATGAAACAAGCGACCAGATGGCACGCTTGTTCGACCTTGAAGATTCTGGATATTTCTATACCCGCCTTCAAAATCCGACCAATGATACAGTTGCTTCGAAAATAGCCGAACTGGAGGGTGGCGTTGCCGCCATGTTGACCTCTTCGGGGCAAGCAGCCTCTTTCTATGCTATTTTTAACCTTTGTGAGGCAGGAGATCATTTTGTAAGTGCTTCGACTATCTATGGAGGGACTTTCAACCTCTTTGCGGTAACAATGAAGAAGCTGGGAATCGAGGTAACTTTTGTAGATCAGGATGCCGATGAGCAGGAGATTGCCAAAGCATTCCGCCCGAATACCAAAGCGTTGTTTGCCGAAACAATTGCCAATCCGGTATTGAGCGTACTGGACATTGAAAAATTTGCAAAGATTGCACACAGCAACGGCGTTCCGTTGATTATCGACAACACATTTGCTACTCCGATCAACTGCCGCCCGTTCGAATGGGGAGCCGACATTGTTATCCACTCGACAACAAAATATATGGACGGGCACGCAACAAGCGTGGGCGGATGTATTGTTGACAGCGGAAACTTCGATTGGGAGGCATATAAAGATAAATTCCCGGGATTAACCCAGCCGGATCCTTCTTATCACGGACTGGCTTACAGCAAAAGCTTCGGCAAAGGTGCTTACATAACAAAAGCGACAGTTCAGTTGATGAGGGATTTAGGTTCTATCCAGTCGCCACAAAACGCATTCCTGTTGAACCTGGGATTGGAAACACTACATTTGCGTGTACCCCGCCACTGCGAGAATGCGCAAAAAGTAGCAGAATTTTTGGAGAAAAACGAAAAGGTTGCATGGGTAAATTACAGCGGTTTGCCTTCCAATAAATATTATGCATTGGCCCAAAAACAGTTCCGCCAAGGAGCTTCGTGCGGTGTTGTTACTTTCGGGCTTAAAGGGGGACGGGATGTTTCGATTAAATTTATGGACAGCTTGAAACTGGCTGCTATTGTAACACATGTAGCCGACGCGCGCACATGCGTTTTACATCCTGCAAGCCATACGCACAGGCAATTATCGGATGAGCAATTGATTGCCGCGGGAGTAAGGCCGGATCTGATCCGCTTCTCGGTAGGTATTGAAAATGCCGATGATATTATTGCGGACATTGAACAAGCTTTAAATAGGTGAAAGGGGAAAAGTGAAAGTTGAAAAGTGAAAAGTGAAAGTATTTCTTAAACCTTTCACTTTTCAACTTTCAACTTTCAACTTTCAACTAAATTGCATTCCGGATAAGCGATATTCCTCACTTCACTGTGTTTCGTTCGGAATGACTATCGGGTATAATATGCTGTGGGAGGAGAACGCCGCGGCCAAGCCGCCGCCTTCTCGGCCCAGTTATTCTTGTGTGGTATATCAGTGGGCATTACGGA
>JAVBMA010000051.1:0-6626 GCA_031553005.1 Paludibacteraceae bacterium
TTATTTTAGTAACAATCGTCATGAAAAAGAGCATGGTTTGTGAACAAATGTATCTGTTTTGTTCTGTAATTTTTTCTTGAATTATTGATGAAAAAGAGGATTTCTTTCTTAATAAAATTAACCTATAAAAATCTTCCGAACTCTCCTAACTTCAAGTCGCCCTCCGAGTCACGCTCCCGTTCTGAATTCCGCTTATCCCGAATTCAGGTTAAATTAGTTTATGTGAAAAAACAAATTCATAGTATATCGTGTTTTCTTAATGAAAATCAATGATCATTACTATGAAACACCTGTCCGCTTTTGTAATTGCCTTGTTTCTTATTTCGAATGTTTTAGCCGGAGTCCGGGTTGAAAATTATGTTTTTGCCGAAAGAGACACTTCGGTTTTATCGATGGATATATATTTACCGGACGATTTAAAGGAAAAGAATACTACTATCATATTTATTTTCGGGGGAGGTTTTTTTGCCGGAAGTAAAAAAGATCCTAGGAATGTAACTTATTGCGACACATTAGCCGCGCAAGGGTTTATTGTTGCGGCTATTGATTACCGTTTGGGTTTGAAAGGGAAGAAGATGAATGCATTTAATTTCCTTAAGTCGGTGCATCACGCTATTGATGTGGCGGTGGAAGATTTGTATAGCGCTACTAATTTCTTAGTGGCGCATGCTTCGGAATTCAAAATTGATACGAGTATGATTATTGTAAATGGTTCGAGCGCAGGGGCTATTACCGCTTTGCAGGCAGACTATGAATTAGCCAACCGGAGTGATATTTCAACTGCTCTTCCCGCTAATTTCCGGTATGCGGGAATTATCTCTTTCTCCGGTGCGATGCTGAGTTATGAGGGAAAACCTGATTATAAAAACCCTCCGGCTCCAACCTTGTTTTTTCATGGAACGAAAGACCGGTTGGTGGAATATAATAAGATACAGGTATTCTGGATGGGATTGTTCGGCTCCAATGCACTAGCCAAGCGTTTTGACAAGTTCAATTATCCCTATTATATCTATCGTTACAGGGATCTCGGACACGAAGTTGCTGCTCTTCCGATGGAGAGGAATATTCCCGATATATTGTTTTTTATTAATGAATTTGTATCCAAAAAACATCCGTTGAAAATTGATCTTAACATCAAAGACGGAGATTTAAAACCGCATGTTGATCCTAAACGGGGTTTCAATTAGAAGATTTTCGCAATATTGCCCCCTAATTAAAAGATCCCTCTCTTCGCTCTGCTACGAGCCCTGAAAGAGCGATATACACCAGCATGGGGCAACGCCCTATGTATCGGTAATAGTATCAACAACGCCCTAACAGGGCAAAATCAGGAGGCAAATTGTTAATATTGCCCTTTCAGGGCGTCGTTCATTTGTTTCTCAAATCATAGGGCGTTGCCCTATGCTGGAATATTAGAGGCTTTCAGCCTCAATAAGGCGACATTGATATAAAAAATATGATTATTCGCAACATTACCACTAATTTTGAAGATTCCTCACTCTACTGCGTTGCGTTCGGAATGACTGATGTTTTCAGCGTGTGGCGAGAATGTAGGAGTTGTCCCAAAAGCCTATATTCTTTACCACAAAGGACACAAAGGAAATTCACAAAGCTCACAATATCCTGATAATCAACCAGTATTCTTTGTGTTCTTTAGTGTAAAACTTTGTGTCCTTTGTGGTAAAAAGACTTTTTGGACAGCTTCTACACTCTATATCCTTACAAATAGCGCTGTCATTCCGACCGAAGGGAGGAATCTCTCAAAAACAATTTTTGGTGGTATGATTGCGGATAATTATAAAAAATATACCATAAATAGCTTATTTGCCGGCCGCATATAATATAAACTAATTTGGATGATCTACTTACTTATATTCGTCCCAGCTTTTTATTTTTATTTCATCAAAAGGTATTTCGCAGAAAGAACGTATAAAAGCGCTTGCTAAACGTGCATTTGTGATCAGCGGAATGTTGAAATCGATAGCTCCGCGCCGGATGGCGTATCCGTTTTCCAATTCCCGTTGGGTTGCGTTTTTAGGAATATTGATTACCAGATCAAACTGTTTATCGGAAATCATATCCATCACGTTTACTTTGCTGTCTTTCTCGTTTGGCCAGCCTACCAAAGTTGATTTCACTCCGTTCTCTTCGAGAAATATCTTTGTGCCTTTCGTGGCGAAAATGTTGAAGTTATTTGCCTGAAGCATTTTGCATGCATCCAGTAAGTCTACTTTTGACTTTGTCTCTCCCGACGAGATCATTATGTTCTTTTTGGGGATGCGGTAGCCAACCGATAGAAGCGATTTTAACAAGGCTTCCGAAAAATCATCACCGATACAACCAACTTCTCCGGTGGATGCCATATCCACCCCGAGCACCGGATCGGCTTGTTGCAAGCGGGCGAAGGAGAATTGTGATGCTTTTATGCCTACATAATCCAGATCGAATGCCGATTTTTCCGGCTTCTCAACCTCCATGCCAAGCATAACTTTAGTCGCTAGTTCAATAAAATTGATTTTCAATACTTTTGAAACAAACGGAAAACTACGTGATGCGCGAAGATTGCATTCGATTACTTTGATCTCATTATTCCTGGCAAGGAATTGTATATTGAAAGGCCCTGAAATCCGGAGGGCTTTAGCTATCTCCCGCGCTATATGTTTGATTCTTCTGACTGTCTCTACATAAATTTTTTGGGGAGGAAACTGAGTAGTCGCATCACCCGAATGGACACCGGCAAATTCGATATGCTCCGAAATGGCATATACAATAATCTCACCTTTATCTGCTACCGCATCTATTTCTATTTCCTTGCAACGCTCGATAAATTCGGAGATTACCACCGGATGTTTTTTTGATACGTTCGTTGCTAATTGTAGAAAATTTTCTAACTGTGATTTGTTGTAGCACACATTCATAGCCGCTCCGGAGAGCACGTATGAAGGACGCACTAAAACCGGAAAGCCGATACGCTCTACAAATTCATTGACATCCTCGAAGGTAGTCAGCTCTTTCCAGCGAGGCTGATCGATACCGAGATCGTCCAGCATGGATGAAAATTTATGCCTGTCTTCCGCACGGTCAATGCAATCGGCTTGTGTCCCCAACAGTTTTACTCCATTGTTGGAAAGTTTTACTGCAAGGTTATTGGGAATCTGTCCTCCGGTCGATACAACCACACCGTGCGGATTTTCCATTTCCAGAATATCCATTACCCGCTCGAAGCTCAGTTCGTCAAAATAGAGCCTGTCGCACATGTCATAATCTGTCGAGACAGTTTCGGGATTGTAGTTGATCATAACCGACCGGTAGCCCTCTTTGCGGATTGTCTGCAAGGCATTAACCCCGCACCAGTCAAACTCTACGGAGCTTCCGATGCGGTAGGCTCCCGAACCCAAGACGACTACCGAACGATGGTCACCCAGGTAATTTACATCATGGGAACTCCCATTGTAAGTGACGTATAAATAATTTGTCTGAGCCGGATATTCCGCCGCCAATGTATCTATCTGTTTTACGACCGGAAGAATCCCTTTTGACTTGCGGTAAACACGGGTTTTTATCACCTCTTCGTCAATATCCCGGTCATTACTTTTCTTGACTAATCGTGTGATTTGAAAATCGGAGAATCCAAGTTGCTTGGCATGCCGGAGCAACTCGTCGGGAACATCCGTCAGGGAATTATATTGCTCCAGTTCTTTTCCATGAATAACGATATGGAGTAACTTTTGTAAAAACCAAAGGTCGATTTTGGTAAGTTTATGTATTTGCACAATACTGTAACCTTTGTCTAAGGCTTGTGCAAGATAGAAAATGCGCTTATCGGTCGGTTGTGAGAGCGCTTCGTCCAGGTTTGACGTTTGTATCTCTTTATTTGCCACAAACCCGTGCATTCCCTGTCCGATCATACGCAATCCTTTCTGGATGGACTCTTCGAAGGTACGCCCGATGGACATGACTTCTCCCACACTTTTCATACTGCTTCCGAGCTGGCGCGAAACACCCTGAAATTTTCCAAGATCCCAGCGCGGAATCTTACACACAATGTAGTCCAATGCCGGTTCGAAGAAGGCGGATGTTGTTTTGGTTACCGAATTTTTCAATTCGGGCAATCCGTAGCCCAGTCCCAGTTTGGCGGCTACAAACGCCAGCGGATATCCCGTTGCTTTGGATGCCAGGGCGGATGAACGGCTGAGTCGGGCGTTTACTTCTATCACGCGGTAATCTTCGGATTCGGGATCAAAAGCATATTGCACATTACACTCTCCGACGATTCCGATATGGCGGATAATCCGGATTGCCAATTCACGCAGTTTATGATATTCTTTGTTTGTCAATGTTTGTGACGGAGCAACGACAATACTCTCTCCGGTATGGATTCCGAGAGGGTCGAAGTTCTCCATATTACATACGGTAATGCAGTTGTCAAAACGATCCCTGACAACTTCGTATTCGATCTCTTTCCATCCTTTAAGTGATTTTTCGACCAATACCTGAGGTGAATACGAGAAAGCTTTTTCTACCAATGTTTTGAGTTCATCGTCATTGTTACAAAATCCGGAGCCAAGGCCTCCCAGTGCGTATGCCGCACGAACGATTACCGGATAACCCAGTTCGTTGGCAGCTTTCAGCGCATGTCTTAAATCGGTGACAGCTTCGCTTTTTATGTAGTTTACATTGATTTCGGAAAGTTTCCGGTTGAAGATTTCGCGGTCTTCCGTATCAATAATTGCCTGCACAGGTGTACCTAATACAGCTACGTTATATTTTTCCAGAATACCGTTCCGGTATAAGTTAACCCCACAATTCAGGGCTGTCTGTCCTCCAAAAGATAGAAAAATGCCGTCAGGGCGTTCCTTTTCAATTACTTTTTCAACAAACTCGGGAGTTACGGGCAGGAAGTAAACCTTATCGGCTACCCCCTCCGAGGTTTGGACGGTTGCGATATTCGGGTTTATCAGGACTGTTTGGATTCCCTCTTCTTTCAATGCTTTTAATGCCTGCGAACCGGAGTAGTCAAACTCTCCGGCTTCACCGATTTTCAAAGCTCCGGAACCGAGGAGCAATACTTTTTTATAACTTTTTTTGCCTGAAAGGTCGAGCTCTTCTTTTATCCGGAAACTTTTTATATCCGGATTTTCAATCAAACGGATAAATTCATCGAACAGGAATTCCGTATCGGTAGGTCCGCTGGCAGCCTCTGGGTGGAATTGTGCCGAAAAGAAAGGTTTCGTTTTGTGACGTATCCCTTCGTTTGTATCATCGTTCATATTGATAAACAAAGGTTCCCATTCTTCTCCCAATGTGTTGCTGTCTACCGCAAAGCCATGATTTTGCGAGGTGATAAAGGCGCGGTTTGTTCCGTTCATTCTCACAGGCTGATTATGGCTGCGGTGTCCGTATTTTAGTTTATATGTTTTTGCCCCTCCGGCAATGGAAAGTAATTGGTTGCCCATGCAGATTCCAAAAATCGGTTTCTCCATTTCCATTGCTTTTTGGATATGTTCCACCGTGATTTGACAGTGTGCCGGATTTCCCGGTCCGTTTGAAATAAAGAGCCCGTCATACTCCATTGTGTTGAAATCATAATCCCACGGAACGCGGTATACGGTAACATCCCTTTTCAACAGGCAGCGGATAATGTTGTTTTTTACCCCGCAGTCGACCAGTATGATTTTCCACTTTCCGTTTCCATAGCGGATTACTTCTTTGCAACTGACCTTAGCAACCTGGTTTTCGTCGTCGGGATTGATAAATGGAATATCTTCTCCGCCGGGAAAGATGAGTTTTCCTTTCATGGCTCCCTTTTCCCTTACTATCTTGGTTAGCTCGCGCGTATCAATTCCGAAGATGCCCGGAATCTTCTGTTCTTTCAACCATGTCCCGAGATTCCGGATAGCATTCCAGTGACTATATTCAAAAGAAAAATCGGAAATAATCAAGCCGTTTACTTGAATTTTTTCCGATTCGAAAAAAGTGGATATCCCGTTTTTGTCAATCCTGTCGCCGGGAACTCCGTAATTACCGACCAGCGGAAAGGCGACTGTCAGTATTTGTCCCGCGTAGGAGGGATCCGTTAAACTTTCGGGATAACCGACCATTGCGGTGTTAAAAACAACTTCTCCCGCCGTTGGTTTTTCATAACCAAATGATTTTCCTTTGAAGATTGTGCCGTCTTCCAGCACTAAGTGAAGGGGTTTGTAAATATGCATAGATATTACTTATTCATAAATTCAAACAAATTTCGGATTTTTTTGGCAGAAAGAGAATCTTGCAATTCTGCTTTCTGTGAGAAAAACGAGATTGATTTTATATTGTTATATAATTGGGTGTTTTGCTTTTATTTTTATTTTATTTGGGCGTAAAAATAATTAATTAATTATTTATTTGGTTGATTAATTAGTTGGAAATATTTAATATCAATCAGCAAAAATACCCCTAAGTATACATTCAGAGATTCCTCACTGCGTTCGGAATGACACCTTGGTGGCATATAAGGATATGTAGGAATGGAAGCGGGGGCGTTGGAGCCGCATTCAATTATAACAAAGAAAAACTTAAAGATTGGGTTTTCGCAATGGACAAAAATGGATTGATGATAATACAAAAAAAACTGTGTGATGTAT
>JAVBMA010000076.1:0-31107 GCA_031553005.1 Paludibacteraceae bacterium
GCCGCCGCTTTCTCTCCTAAATAGCAAACTGTAAAACACCCGTCATTCCGAATGAAATGAAAGTGGAATGAGGAATCCCCTAAATGACAGTCTGGAATATAGGGGTATTTTTGCTGATAGGCATTATATATAATAAAAAGCTTTATTACATATTATATTTATTTTGATAATTAATGTAATTTTTTGTTGGTATTTTTAAAATATGATATATATTTGACAATTGTTTGTAAAAAGTTTGCAAATATTTGCTTGTAATTCCGCATTTTTAAAATGATTCAATCTTAAATTTTTTGTATTCTACAAACGCAAACCTGTTTACTAAGTGTAAAAATATTTTGACCTTTTTTATTTATTATAATTATCAATCTAAAAAATTATTATTATGAAAACAATTCTAAAATTACTGCTTGCAACTACTTTGCTTGTTGCTTTTTCTACAACGATGAATGCACAAACTGCATCCTGGACAATGGGGACAAATGCTGCTACGCTCACGCCGGCAACCGCCAATATGGGAATTGGAAGTACACCTAAATCAAATGCCAAACTGCGTTTGTATAACAGTATGTCGTCAACTGATACAATTTTTGGGTTAAATACTTCTATGACTAACACCAGTACCACTTCAACAAAGCCGACATATGGGATATACTCTGTCAATAGCACTAATTCTGAATGTTCTTCATATGGAGCCTATTTCAAGAATTCTCAGTCAAGATCTGGTATAGGTTCAGTAGGACCAACTTATGGCATTTATTTGGATAATATTAATTCTGCATATAGTGGTCAGAGCTATGGTGTCTATTCTAATAATAATCTTAGTGGTTACGGAAAAACAGGCTATGGGTTCTATACAAGTAATACTACTAGTGGTAGTTATGGCGCATCATTCTATGGAACTTATTCCGTTAATACTCTCCGGGCTTCTCAGAATGGTTATGCCTATGGGCTTTATTCGACTAATACCAGAGGTCGGGGTAGTGAAGGAACATTATGCGGAGTCTATTCGTCCAATAGTGATTCAAGTACATTTGGTTCGGTGTATGGTGTCCAGTTAGCCAATATTAAGGAGGAAGGTCTGACTGGCAATGTGTACGGAGTTTATTCGACCAACATTAATGCAAGTACGAAAGGTTCGGCTTATGGAGCCTATCTTTCCGCCTCACGTTTAACTTTTACTGAAGGTGATGTGTATGGAGTTTACTCAACCGTTACCGGTGGGAACCCTACCCGGAAGTGGTCAGGTTATTTTGAAGGAGGAAATGTAGCCATTATAAATGGAAATCTTGGGATTGGCACCTCAATACCTCAGAACAAACTTGATGTAGTTGGTAATGTTGCTGTAGATGGCCGGTTAAATGCCAAAGAGATAAACGTTCAAGCCAATGTCTGGAGCGACTTTGTATTTGATAAGGATTATAAATTGAAGCCTTTAAGCGAAGTCGAGGCATTTATAAATGAGAATAATCATTTGCCCGGTGTTCCGTCTGCTGAGGAAGTAATGGAGAATGGTATCAACCTGGCAGAAATGAATGCTATCTTGTTGCAAAAAATAGAAGAAACGATGTTATATGTAATCGAATTAAAAAATGAGAACAAAACATTGAAGTTGCAGATTGAGAGTTTGAAATAAAAACCTAAAAATAAATAACATGAAATCAAAGTATTTATTAATAAGTTTATTTCTCTCTTTATTCATGAGTGCTACTTTATTGTTTGCCCAGGAAAAAAATAGTTATTATTACTATAACGGAGAGAAATTTTATATAGAAATAGATTACAGTACTATTTCTATAGCATCTGAAGGAGAAAGCTCACTTAATAAAAGCCTTTCATCGCAGCAATTTGGAAATGTGAAGTACAAAAAAACGGATAATAGCAGAAAAACCGTTGTCTCTTTAAATAAAAAATCACAACAAAAGGCTGCTGTTTTTATTGAAGAAGTAGAATTGAAAGGTAAAGTAACTCAGAAAGAATATTCGGAGTTAATCCAAAAACTTCAGAAAGAAGAGAATATTATAAAAGCTTCTCCTTCTTATATATATGATGGAAAAAAAATGGGAGTATCTAATAATTTTTACGTAAAACTGAAAAATCATAATGACGTAAATCTGCTTTCCGAGTTAACCAATCAATATTCAATTGAGATATTAGGATATAATCAACTTATGCCGTTGTGGTTTACCTTGTCTTGTACTAAAAATACTCCTTACAATGCTGTTGAGGCTGCAAATATTTTTTATGAAACAAATTTATTTGAGAGTTGTGAACCGGAGTTTTTACTTCATAACCTATTGTCAAGCAATGATATGTATTTTAATTCCCAATGGGGATTGAAAAATACAGGGCAAAATGGAGGTACCATCGGTATGGATATCAAAGCAGAGCAAGCTTGGTTAATTACTACCGGATCTTCCAATATAAAAACATTTATATTTGACGAAGGTTTCGAAATGAACCATCCTGATTTGGTAAATAATGTTTCCGGAACAGGATTTGATACCTATACAAATACGACTCCATCTATTGTATGGGGAAGTCATGGTACTGCATGTGCCGGGATTGTCAGTGCCCAACAGAATAACACTATTGGTGTGAGTGGTGTGGCTCCGACATCAGAGTTAACATCTGTTAGCGCCTTTTTTGATTATGGCGTGACAGATCAGGAATTAGCAAATGGTTTTAATTGGGCTTATCAAAATGGAGCTGATGTAATTAGTTGTTCTTGGGGAGGTGGTGCTCCTTCAAATATTTTGAGTAATGCGATTAACAATGCTCTTACTTATGGAAGAAGTGGTAAAGGATGTGTGATCGTATTTTCTACAGGGAATAACAATTCAAGTAGTGTTTCATATCCGGCCAATTCTAATTCTTTAGTATTGGCTGTTGGAGCAATGAGCCCTTGTGGAGAAAGAAAACGTAGTAGTAATGATCCGCAAAAAGTAAATTGGAATGCCTATCCTGATCCTGAAGGTGTTTCTTGTGATGGAGAAGTTAAGTGGGGTAGTAACTATGGGATACATCTAGATGTAATGGCGCCTGGAGTTCTTGTTCCAACTACTGATCGTCAAGGAGCCTACGGGTATGTTTCGGGAGATTATATGCTAAATTTTAATGGAACATCGTCCGCATGCCCACATGTGGCAGGAGTTGCAGCTTTAATATTGAGTATTAATCCGAACCTGACAGTGCAGCAAGTATCGGATATCATCGAAAAGACAGCCAGAAAAGTAGGTTCGTACTCTTATACTACCACTTCAGGAAGGCCAAACGGAACGTGGAACTCTCAAATGGGATACGGACTTGTTGATGCATTTGAAGCGGTAAAGCTGGCTCAACATTACGGATGTCCTGAAAATATTAATATCGTAACTCCTATTACTGCTAGTTCAATATATCAGGCGAGTAATCAGATTACAGCATCTTCAAGCATTGCAGATAGTTTGCTGGTTGAGTTTAAAGCGAATTCAATCAAATTGACAACCGGATTTAGTGTGAAAAACGGAATTTTTAAAGCTTCTTTATCTCCGTGTTCCAGCGATTCAAGCACAATGACGAATGAGTTTGAAAACATCTTATACGAATCATTTTCTGATATGAATAGCTTACGATTTGCAGAATCATTTGATGCGGCTATTTCTAAAGTATCAACCGTAAACGATGAAGCGAGATTAGATCAAAATATTCCTAATCCTCTCAGAGGAGGGTGTGTTATTAAATATTTTGTTCCTCAAAATTCAACAGAAGCGAATATTAAGATATATGATTTAGTTGGTCAATTGATTAAAGATATTCCGCTGTCAAATGGAGAGGGAGATATTCAAATCCAATCTTCAAACTTGTCGAAAGGGGTTTATACCTATTCACTGATTGTAAATGGCAAGTTGATTGATACGAAAAAAATGACAGTTATAGAATAAGTTTTTGTGATTGATTTATTCTCGGAGGGCGACTCAAAGTCGCCCTCCGAATATAATCCCGTTGAGATGATACATATCCTGTTTTCAGCCGGATAATAACTGTTTTTTGCAAAATTTTCTTCCGGACTCGTTGCCGAAACTTCGGCAAATGCAAACAAGAGGTCAGGCATACTTGCCGAAACTTCGGCAAGTCTAAACGAGAACAAAAACATACTTGCCGAAGTTTCGGCAAATAAGAACGGGAACCCGGACAGGTTTGCCGAAGTCCCGGCAAGTTCAAACGAGAACCCGGACACATTTGCCGAAGTTTCGGCAAGCTCAAATGGAAAGCCAAACAGGTTTGCACAAATGTTTGCACAAAAAAATCTGAGATTTCACTAATTTTTTAAACATTAATAATATGAAAATCACCAAAATGGACACCCGGAATCTTCGCAATGAAGAACATTTCCAATTTATGACAGATGTAAAAAACCTTATCCGATCCGTAGGAGAGGAAGAGTTGAACGTTGCCGATGACTTTTCGCAATTTGCCGCCCTCTACGACAAGGAAGATATTGCGCTCGAAGCTATCCGCAAAAGTACGTTGACCGACCCGATAGCGGATGCCGATGCGGAACGCGATTCTATTTACCGCGGATTGGTATTGCTTATCCAAACCTATGCATACAGCACCAGTCCCGACAGAGTGAAGGCGGCGCGGAATATGCAGATAGTGATCGACCACTACGGAGATTTCCGCTCCAAACCATACAACGAGGAAACGGCTACTATTTACAACTTTTTGCAGGATATGAACGACCGTTGTGCAGCCGATATTGCTGCATTGAATGCGCAGGAGTGGATTACCGACCTGGCAAATGCCAATCAGAAATTCTCTGTCCTGATGAACGAGCGTTTCGATGAAGGCGCAGCAAAAGAAACCGTCAACCTGCGCAATATCCGCATGGAAATCGACAAGGTTTACAACCTGATGACTGACCGTGTGAATGCCTCTGTCCTGCTCAACGGCAAAGAAGCTTATGCTGATTTTGTGAATAAGTTGAATGAGCGGATTGCCTATTTCAAAAACACCATCGCCCAACGCAAAGGAAGGGTAAAAGCAAAAAAGGAGAAGGAGTAAATCCTTGCTGCTGTGGATGCAAATCGGAGGGCGACTTGAAGTCGCCCTCCGAATATAGCTCCGCCGGGATGGAATAGCCGGATGATAACTATTTCCTAAAAGATTAAAAAATCCTGACTTACCTTTAGGAAGCAATAAGAGTATTTGTATTTCCGAAGGTCGTTGACCTCCGGTTATGAAAATTAAGCCCTTCCGGGCTATCTTAGGCAATAAAGCTTTTTATATCGAATCATATTAGGGATCATATGTTTTCCTTCCTAATTTTTGTTTCAAAAGAAAGAAGAGTTGATTTTGAAACAAAACAGCGAATATCTCCTTGCTTATCATACAATTTTATATAAATTTGCATCAATTCATGCATGCCAAAGTGTTGGGTGTGGAAGGATTTATGAATTTAACAAAAAGCGTTTAAAATATTATCCGTCTAAGAAATCTGGTAAGTTTCTAAACAATCGGGATAATACAAACAAACGTTCTGCGTCTATAATAATTTAGGCGTGGAACTGTTTGCTTGTTTCGATTGTAGGTTTACCAGAGCCTCTTAGATAGACAAGTTTAACAGTTTCCACGCTTTTTTTATGCCGATAGTTTATTAATAATCTCTGCTTATCCGGAAACTGTAAGGCAAAAACAAAACTTTATTTTTATGGACAGAATTTTATTCTTAATGGCAGTTTTTTAGCTTTTTGTTAAAAATACCGTGTTATGCAGCCGACTTTGTTGCCGAAAACAAGAATGAAGTTTTAATCGCATACAATATTATTTCGAAGACGGAGGTGTAGATTGTTAAGATTTCACAAGAAGTATCGGATCTGTTTATACCCCAAAAAGTAATTTATAACAGGCATATTTATTCTGTTGTAAGCATTGGCACTCTTCAAAGCATCATTAAAAACCTTATTATAGAAGATAGGGAGGAAGCACTGAAAAGAAGCAATTTTTCTTTCTCAATATATAAGTTCTCTTTATTCTGGGAAAAACATAAAAGGTTGGTTTCTGAGTCACAACGTTTCCGTTTATAATCACAACGGCATCTTGGTTGCAAACAAATATGCAATCAAAACTACCGCACGAATCTCCAGTTTATCGGCAGGTGTATACCTTGTAAAAATGAAGGTTGTAGTGAGAAAGAAACGGTTGTTTTGGGACTTTAGGTTTTGTTATAAAATTAATTTTATTAATCATGAAAAAAATATTTTTATTTATAATGATGATTTCCGGGTTTACAGTATTTGCCCAAGATATTATTGTTACTAAAGATTCAAAAAAAATTACAGGTAAAATATTAGAAGTTAATACGGATAATATTAAATATAAGAATTGGAAAAATTCGGAAGGACCAGTTTATACTTTATTAAAGAAAGATATTGTTTCTATTCTTTATGAAAATGGAGAGTAGAAACTTTTAAATCGAATTCAAATTTAAAAACACCTGTGGGAACTTGTATTGATGATCCTATTTTAGATAATGTTCAAAGGTTTGGGAATAAAATACTGATTGATAATAAAACAGCTTCTTCCAAAGAAATAAAAGAAATGCTGAGAAAAACATCCCCCAAATCTTATAAAATGTATTCTGCAGGACGAGGTTTAAGTAAAGCCGGAACTATATTAATAAGCACAGGCGGAGGTTTATTATTGGGAGGAGCAACCTGTATAATTGCAGGATTTGACGATGATGACGAGGTAATAATAATGGGGCTTATTTCTGCATTCGGAGTGGTTGAAATAGTAACAAGTATTCCATTGTTAATAACAGGAAAGGCTTTGAAAAAAAAAGGAATAAGATACTTTGACCAAAATTGCTTAAGTGATGAACCTTTTAAAATCAAAAATTATTATCAATTAAATTTGAATATAAATACTAATGGCTTAGGGTTATCCCTTGCTTTTTGATTCGATAATCTATGAAACTATACAAAGATACTTTGATAGTTTTATTTCCTTCGCCAGTGCAAGTTACATATCCTGATGACTGACCGTGTGAATGCCTCTGTCCTGCTCAACGGCAAAGAAGCTTATGCCGATTTTGTGAATAAGTTGAATGAGCGGATTGCCTATTTCAAAAACACCATCGCCCAACGCAAAGGAAGGGTAAAAGCAAAAAAGGAGAAGGAGTAAATCCTTGCTGCTGTGGATGCAAATCGGAGGGCGACTTCAAGTCGCCTTCCGAATACCTTCCCCCAATAAGGCGCAAAGAAAATATAAACTTTACGCCTTTTTCTATTTATGTTGAAATGAAAACTAGATAATGAAAATTACCATCATATTTTTCACGCGTTATTAAAAAAATAATTTTGCTTGCTTTCCCCTTAACTATTTAGCCTTGTTCTTTGTTATATAAAAATTAAATCAACATTCTTTTAGATATCCTATTTGTAAAGGATTAATTAACCATGTTAAAGCTTATGACTCGGAAAATATTTCTCATATCGGTTTGCGTCCTGTTTATATTCTTCTCTTGCAGCAAGAAAAATAAACACTACCCGAAGCAAACGGCTCCGCAATATTACCCGACAGTCGTTGTGGCTCCGCAACAAATGACATTGGAGTCCGTTTATCCCGCAACAATAAAAGGATTGGTAGACGTTGAGATTCGTCCGCGGGTAGACGGTTTCATTGACAAGATATTTATTGATGAAGGTTCCGTAGTCAAAGAAGGAGAACCATTATTCCTGATTAACTCGCCCCAATCCGTACAAGGTGTGGCAACTTCAAAAGCAACCCTTAACAGTATGCGGGCAAACCTGAATACAGCAAAGCTCAATGTTGACCGGATGAGGCCGTTGGCAGAAAAGAATATCATCAGTGAAGTGCAGTTACAAACTTATGAAAATCAATATCTGCAAGCAAAAGCCGACTTGGTGCAGGCGCAAGCCAATCTGTCCGAAGCCGAGGCAGCCCTTAGCTGGACAAATGTGACAAGCCCTGTCAGCGGGATTGCCGGCACAATACCTTACAGGCAAGGCAGCTTGGTGAATAGCCAGAATGTCCTGACAACTATTGCCAATACGAGCAATGTATTTGCCTATTTTTCTTTAAATGAAAAAGAATTGATGATTCTTTTGAAAAATTATAAAGGAGAGACGCAGGCGGAAAAGATAAAGAACATACCGCCTGTTACCCTTATTTTGACTAATGATTCGGTTTATCCGGAAAAAGGGAAAATAGAGACAATCTCCGGGGTTATTGATACGGAAACGGGATCGGTCAATTTCAGGGCGGAATTTCCAAATAAAAAAGGAGTTCTCAGAAGCGGATCCAGCGGACAAATATCCATTCCGAGGGTATTGGATAATGTTTTCGATATACCACAGAAAGCCACCTTTAACCTTCAGGATAAGATATTGGTATATAAAGTACAAGGCGATTCGGTAGTGCAGGTTGTTATTACTGCCGAATCAACCCGCGACGGGCAGCGCTATGCGGTTACCGGAGGATTAAAAAACGGCGACCGGATTGTGACGGACGGGATTGCTACTTTGTTAAATGGGAAGAGGGTGAAGGTTGAAAGGTGACAGTTGAAAGGTGAAAATGATATACGCGTAAATGTTTTCGGGTTATTATTTCGATAATTAGACAATTGAATAATCATCCAGCTATCCCTGAAGGGGATATATAACCTAGCCCAATGGCAACGCCTTGGGAAAGGTGAAAATGATATACGCGTAAATGTTTTCGGGTTATTATTTCGATAATTAGACAATTGAATAATCATCCAGCTATCCCTGAAGGGGATATATAACCCAGCCCAACGGCAACGCCTTGGGAAAATGAAAAATGAAAAAAGGGTAAATGAGGGAAATCCTGGCTCCTGGTTCCTGATTCCTGGCTCCTGATTTACAAAAAATATAAACAGTTACTAAATAACTATGCTAAAGATATTTATAGAAAGGCCTGTGTTGTCGACGGTAATTTCAATCATTATTGTCGTATTAGGAATTATCGGTTTGATCTCATTGCCGATAGAGCAATATCCCAATATAGCCCCTCCTACGATACAAGTATCAGCTACTTACTACGGAGCCAATGCCGATGCCGTAATGAAAAGTGTGGTTATGCCGGTCGAACAGCAGGTGAACGGCGTAGAAGGAATGACCTACATCACATCCACTTCGTCCAACTCGGGCAATGCCAATGTTACTGTTTATTTCGATCAGGATACGGATCCCAATATGGATGCCGTAAATGTTCAGAACCTTGTTTCCCAAACCTATTCCCTCCTTCCTGCTGAGGTAGTCCAGACCGGAGTTCTTGTCCGGAAAAGCCAAACCAGTACTTTGCTCACTATCTTTTTATACTCCGATAACCCAGACTATGACGGACGGTTTATTCAAAATTATGCAAATATCAATATCATTCCCCAGATACAACGTGTAAAAGGCGTTGGGCAGGCAATTGTCTATGGAGCCAGAACCTACACCATGCGTATCTGGATCAAGCCGGACGTTATGACTGTTTACGGGATAGGCCCGTTGGAAGTAATTGCCGCGCTTCAGGATCAGAATATAGAAGCAGCGCCGGGACAATTAGGGCAAAACAGTAACCAGGCTTTCCAATATACGCTGAAATACACCGGAAGGCTTAAATCTCCCGAAGAGTTCGGAAATATTGTCCTCCGTTCGGAAAACGGGCAAGTACTAAGATTAAAAGATGTTGCCGATATAGAACTTGGATCATTGAATTACAATATCGATACGAATCTCGAAGGCCACGATGCCGTGATGATTGTCGTTGCCCAAACAGCAGGTTCGAATGCCAGCCAAGTCATTCAGGATGTAAAAAAAGAGTTGTCGGCTGCCGAAGAATCTTTTCCGCCGGGAGTACACTATGAGTATATAATAGACGCCAGCGAATTTCTGGATGCTTCTATCAGTGATGTGTGGCATACATTAATCATTGCGTTTTTCCTTGTTTTTATTGTTGTCTTTATCTTTTTACAAGATATCCGTTCTACGATTATTCCCGCTATTGCAGTTCCTGTCGCCATAATAGGAACATTCTTTTTTCTACTGATTCTCGGATTCTCAATCAACCTGTTAACCCTTTTTGCCCTGATTCTGGCTATCGGTATTGTTGTGGACGATGCAATTGTAGTAGTAGAAGCTGTCCATGCCAAGTTGGATCAGGGAGAAAAAAGCCCTGTCGTTGCTACCGAAAAAGCGATGAGTGAGATATCTTCCGCTATTATATCGATTACACTCGTTATGGCCGCCGTTTTTATTCCCGTAAGTTTTCTTGGAGGAACAAGCGGCGTATTTTTCCGGCAATTCGGATTGACGCTGGCCGTAGCCATTATTATATCTGCCATAAATGCACTCACTCTGAGCCCGGCACTTTGTGCTTTGTTCCTCAAACCCCGGAAAGAAGAACAAAAGAAAGGATTTATGCAACGGTTTAAGTGCTATTTCAATACCGGGTTCAATGCAACAGTCAATAAATATAAGCAAGTGATTGTTTTCTTAGGGGGGGCAAAAAAGCGTTGGATTCCTTTCGGTATCATTCTCCTTTGTGCCATCATTCTCGTTCAACTGATCAGAACTATCCCTTCGGGATTTATTCCCCAAGAAGACAGCGGCACTGTTATCGGGACAATAACACTACCTCCCGGTTCGTCGATGGAAAGGACTGACTCTGTTATAAAAAAGGTGGCGGAGATTGCCAGGACGTTACCCCATGTTAAGGAAGTAGGTAGCATTAACGGATTGAATTTTATGGGTGGTACCGGAGGACTTGGAAGTTGTTACGGAACGATAATGATAAAAATGGAACCCTGGGATAAACGTAATGTTACTACCGCAGAGATAATTACCATGATGACACAACGGACGGATTCCATACGGAATGCAACGTTTCTTTTTTTCGGAACGCCTACGATACAAGGATTTGGCTTAAGTAATGGAGTGACTCTCCAACTTGAAGACCGAACCGGGGGAGACATCAATAAATTTTACGACATCACCGGAAATTTTCTGAAAAAGCTCAATCAGGAAAAAGAAGTGCTCATGGCAAGAACTACGTTTAATCCTAACTTTCCCCAAAAACTGATAGAAGTAGATATGGAAAAAATAAAGGAAGCCGGATTGTCGCTGAATGATATTATGACAACACTGGAAGCTTTTATCGGAAGCCTTTATGTCTCAAACTTTAACCTTTACGGGCAGCAATATGAAGTAGTGGTACAAGCAGCTCCGGAATACCGCACAAAAATAGAAGATTTGAAAAAAATCTATGTTCCCGCAGCCAACGGAGAGATGGCCCCTATTATGGAATTTATTACCATAACTGATGTGACAGGACCCCAGTCGCTTATGCATTTTAACCTTTATTCTTCCATGGATGTAACCATTATACCCAATATCGGAAGCAGCACCGGAGAAATAATGAACCTTGTAGAACAAGTAGCAAAAGAGACTCTTCCCATCGGTTATTCTTACGAATATCTCGGACTATCGAGGGAAGAGCAAAAAAGCGGGGGTGTCCTTATCATAATTTTTATAATCTGTCTGGTATTTGTCTATCTGCTGCTATCCGCCCTTTATGAAAGCTATATTTTGCCATTCGCGGTTATCCTGTCGCTTCCGGTCGGAATGTCGGGCATTTTCATATTTGTTTTTCTTGGCCTGCTTGGCGGGTCGGGTATTGTAAATAATATCTACATACAAATTTCGCTGATAATGCTTATCGGGTTACTTTCCAAAAACGCAATCCTGATAGTCGAATACGCCTTGCAACGGCGAAAGCAGGGAATGAGCATATTCGATGCTGCCCTGAGTGGGGCAGTGGCTCGTCTGCGTCCGATCCTGATGACATCATTTGCATTTATATTCGGACTCTTGCCGCTGGCTATCTCTTCGGGCGCAGGGGCAATCGGAAACCGCTCAATCGGATTGAGCGCTATCGGGGGAATGGTCGTCGGGACTTTTATCGGAGTAATAGTTATCCCCGTTCTTTTTATGGCATTTCAAACGTTGCAGGAAAAATTAGTGAAAGGTGAAAAGTGAGAGTTGAAAAGTGAAAAGTGAGAATTGAAAGGTTGGGGAAAAATAAGAGCCTGTCGGTTTGAGGACATCCAATAGTTTTGTGATAAAGATTTAAAAAAATGATTATCCGTAATATTACCCCTAATTTTGAAGATTCCTCACTCCACTTCGTTGCGTTCGGAATGACTGATGTTTCCGGCTTAGAGAGGAGAGTGTATAGAGGCGGCAAAGCCGCCTCTATACACTCTATATCCTTACAAATTGAGCTGTCATTCCGACCGGAGGGAGGAATCTCTCAAAAAACAATCTTTGGTGATATAATTGCGGATAATCAATTTGAACAATTTTGATTTGATACCGTTGTCAATACTAAGATATAAAAGGCTTTCAGCCTTAACTAAACGACATTGAGCCCAAAGGGCTGACATTACATAGCTGCGTGTGTAAACGCGGAGATTCTAAATAAAATTGTAGGATGAAAATTTAAACGGTTTATTATATGAAAAACGGTTTTTTCATAACGATACTTATCATAGCATGCATGTCTTCCTGCTTGACAAAGAGATACCACTCTCCGCAGGTAGAGACGCAAGGTTTATTCAGAGGCGAAAATCCGACCGATACAACTACGATAGCCGATATTTCATGGAAAGAATATTTTTCCGATTCAATCCTGTTGCAGTTAATTGCGGAAGGACTGGAAAATAACTATGACCTGCAAATTGCCTATACCAATATCAGTCAGGCGGAAGCAAACCTTCGTATCGCACAGAAAGCCTATTTTCCTGATGTCGCGTTATCGGGGACAGTCAACTACATCCCTTATAGTATGGGAGCTCAGGGCAAGAACGTCTTTGGGTACGACTCTACCCGCTATTCATTAGGGATTGCAGCTTCGTGGGAGGCTGATATATGGGGAAAGATGAGGTGGCAGAGTAAAGCCCAATATGCTCAATTCTTAGGTAGCCAGGCATATTGCGAGCTGATAAAAACCTCTTTGATTGCAAATATTGCCAGTACCTATTATTCCCTGCTGGCGTTGGACAGGCAGTTGGAAATAACGAAAGAGACAATCGGCTTACTGCGGGAAACTACCGAGACGATGCAGGAACTGATGAATGCAGGCATGCTCACCGGAGCGTCCGTAGAGCAAAGCAAGGCTTTGTATTACGGAACACAAGTTACCATTCCCGATTTGGAATCGCAGATAAGGCAGATAGAAAACTCCCTTTGTATCTTGCTGGGAAAAAATCCTCAACCGGTACACCGTTCAACGCTAAACAAGCAACAAGCAGACACGCTGCTCCATTATGGAGTTCCCGTACAAATGCTTGCCCGAAGACCGGATGTGAAGCAAAGCGAACTCGCTTTCCGGGTGGCTTTCGAATTCGAACAAGCAGCTAAAGCCGCTTTTTATCCTTCCATCACGCTCAATGCCGGATCAATCGTTGGATTATGGTCTTCTACCTTATCCTCCTTTTTCCGTCCCGAAAATATTTTTGCCAATGTACTAGGAGGAGTCACCCAGCCGCTTTTTGCCCGCGGACAACTGAAAGAAAACCTGAAAATTGCACAAGCCCAACAAGAGAGCGCCCTTCTTAATTTTCAAAAAACAGTATTGATTGCAAGCCGGGAAGTTTCCGATATCCTGTTTGGTTTTCACTCTTCACTGAGCAAAAACAGCATTCGCCAGAAACAAATTGAGGCGTTAAGCACATCCGTTTATTTTACACAAGAGCTATTAAAAGCGGGAGAAGCAAATTATACCGAAGTGCTCGCAGCAGAACAAAATCTTCTCTCTGCACAATTAAATCAGGTCAGCGACAAACTGGAACAACTACAGTACAGCGTAAATCTTTACAGGGCATTGGGAGGAGGGAAATCAGTTGAAAGGTGAAAATTGAAAGGTGAAAGTTTGGGGGCAAGTAATAGACAATAGGATTTTCTAGCCAATCAACTAATCCCAAACTTTCACCTTTCAATTTTCACCTTTCACCTTATTATATCGTTTAGTAAATCTTCTACATTTTCCAGACCGACAGAGAGGCGGATTGTATTATCCGAAATATTCATCCGGTCTCTCTCCTCTTGTGAAAAAGGACCGAAAATCGTGCTGGCAGGATGAATGATTAACGACTTATTGTCGAACAGATTGGTTGCCCGCTTAATAAGCTTCAATTTATTGAGGAAAAGAAAACACTCTTCTTTAGACGACAAATCGAAAGTCAGCATAGCTCCCGGATAATCGCCGAATTGAGACTTACTTAGAGCATAAAATGGATTGTCTGTTAACCCCGGATAATTTACGCAACGGATTTGAGGTATCTGCTGCAATTCTTTAGCTAAAGACAAACAAGATGCCGCAGCCCTTTCAAAACGAAGAGAAAGAGTTTCAAGACTAAGTATTTGCGCCTGTGCGGCATGAGGAGTCATGTAAGCGCCCAGATTACGGTGCGTTTCCTTGCGCAGTTTTGTATTAAAGGCGCCTTTCCCGAATTTTTGCGCATAATCACTGATAAACCCATTGTCCCAACCGAATGTACCGTAGTCGATAATCAATCCTCCCAGGCTTGTTGCCCCGCCCGAGATATATTTTGTTGAGGAGACAACTTCAATATCCACCCCCCAATCCCCGGCTCTGAAAGCACAAAAAGGAATGATTGTAGTATCAGCTATCAAAGGGACATTTTTTCTTTTAGTAATTGAAGACAACGCTTTCAAATCAGCCACCTCTAATTGCGGATTCGTGACGATTTCCAGAAAAACCGCACAGGTATTTTGATCAATTACTCTCTCCACTTCATCCGGGTCGGACATATTGCAAAAGCGGATTTCTATCCCGAATGCATTGAGGGTGGATGTCAGCAGGGAATAGGTATTACCGAATAAATGAGGAGAAGTTACAATATTGGCTCCCGACCGGGCAATAGTGAGAAAAACATTGCTGATGGCGCTCATTCCGGAGTTCATGGCAGTAACCCCGTATGCACCCGTTATCTCGGCAACCCGCTTTTCAAAATAACTTACCGTAGGATTAGTAATGCGTGAATAAGTATGCTCTTTTGTCCTTCCATTGAATGCATCAGCCATTGCTTCCGCAGTTTCGAATTTAAAAGCATTTGTTTCATATACCGGGAATTGCAAGCTTCCGTAAGGATCCTGTTTTGGATATTCCGTATGTATCAATTGTGTATTAATCGGTTTTTTCATTTGATTTATGTTGAAATAAATGTTTATGCAAAAGTAAATCAAATAGAATATAAAAATATATTCAAATGTATATATGGAAAATATACCTATTTTTGTATTCGGATATAGATTTTTTATCTATATAAATAATTAATTTTTTAATTGAATCAGAATATTATTCTATGAACGATTTGGATGCAATAGATATTAACCTGCTAAAGCTACTTCAGGAAAATTCAAACAGGACCGTAAAAGAATTTGCATCATTAGTAAATTTATCGGTAACACCTGTTTTCGAACGTATCAAACAATTAGAAAAAAAAGGATACATAAAGAAATATATGGCAATCCTTTCGCACGAAAAGCTGAATAAAGGATTTATCGTGTTTTGTCATATCAGGTTAAAGTATCACAATTTGGAATGCCGGACTCAGTTTATGAATGCTATTGCCCACATCGATGAAATAACCGAATGCTATAATATCTCGGGCGAATATGATTTTATGCTGAAAATATGCGCCCAAAGCATGGAACACTATAAGGATTTTGTAATCAATATACTCGGAGTAGAAGAAAGTATCGGTAGCCTGCATAGTATTTTTGTGATGGAAGAAGTCAAACAGAATCTTGCAATTCCTTTGTAATGTATAAATACGTAATTTTTTGAAAAGCGCATATTAAATGTTTATTTGCATTTTTGCGAATCTTGCGATTTTCTGTATTGGATATGATGAATTATATTGCCCTTGGCGGGGCATTTCCTGTGTGCCTTTTCAAAACCCAAGGCGTTGCCGTTGGGCTGGGATATATTCGGCTTACAGCCGGAATAAACGCAACGCGGATGTTGAAATTTCCCGCTAATATATTATCCTCCGCTGCAAAACAATGGTTGAAAACCATTAATAATCCGGTTCAATTGCAACCCAAGGCGTTGCCATTGGGCTGGGGTATATTCGGCTTACAGCCGGAATAGGTGCGATACGGGTGTTCGATTTACCGCTAATATGTTCGTCGTTGATGCAAGATAATGGTTGAAAACCATTAATACCCCAGCCCAATGGCAACGCCTTGGGTTGGAATGCATAAATATAAAATTGCGCCTTGAAAAGGCAATATATTTATTGTTTTATAGTTTTGTAGAAAAAAAGAAAAAATCATGCCTCACTCATTATCAAAATTGTATGTCCACATTATTTTTCATGTCAAAAACAATGAAATCTCGATTCGCGAGGAAGATGAAAAAGAATTATATGCCTACATCGGAGGAATAATAAAGCAAAACGGAGCATTGCCTATAAAAATTAACGGTACGGAAAATCATTTACATATTCTGGCAACAATGTCTAAAAATCTGTCATTGGCAAAATTCGTAGAAGAAATCAAGAGAAATAGCAGCCGTTGGATTAAAACCAAAGGATGTCATTACCGTTTTTTCGCATGGCAAGGAGGATATGCCGGCTATTCGGTCAGCCAATCGAAAATTGGCGTTGTTGAAAAATATATTAAAAATCAAAAATATCATCATCAAACCGAAACATTTCAAACCGAATACCTGAAATTTCTACGAGAACATATTATTGAATTTGATGAAAAATATCTTTTGGCATGATGTTTATATTGCCCCTGACGTGGCGTTTCCTGCGCACCTTATCAAAACCCAAGGCGATGCCATTAGGCTGGGATATATTCGGCTTACAGCCGAAATAAATGCAACGCAGATATTATTTTCCGCTGTTAAAAACAAGAACTAATTTTTTATTTTTGTTATTTATTTATTATATTTGCAAAATGTGTAATAGTGTTTTAGCTGCAATGGCTATAGAGATGATTTTGAGCGGATTGAGAGAAGTTGACACAGAGAGTGGGCACGGAGATCTAGTACACCGAAAACACTAAGTTACCATTATATGTATATGAGATTTTTGTTTTAGATATCGGATTAACGTATTATCTAAGACAAAAAACAGGGGGTATATTACAAATGGAATGGTATTTGTATTATCTCAATTGCGAATAAAAAACTTATTTAAAAACTAACCAAATTATACATTAAATTAAAAATCATGAAAAAAAGGTTATTATTATTTTTTATGGTCGTCATGTCGGGCTTACAAGCTATGGCATTATCGACTACAAATTATGTCTCTAATGACTATATTAGTACATGGGGGCGTTTGAAGTTGGTGGCGACTCCGGCTTCGGGTTCCAATAAAGTGCAACTTGCCGATCAAAATGGTAAGGCCGTACAATTAAGAGGTTGGGCTACACACGGATACCAATGGGCGAGTGTTCGTTCTTTCTTTGACCAAAAAAATGACTTTCAGGGAATGAAGAACTTAGGTGCTAATGTTGTTCGCCTTACTTGCTATGTCTCCAAAACTGCCGACAATGTTGGCCAGAGCGAATGGAACGCCACTAAAACATGGCTTAAACAAGCAATTACATGGTGTGCGGAATTGGGTCTTTATGCCATTGTTGACTATCACGTATTAACATCCGGAAATCCGAATGATTATTTTAATTCGGGTAATTCATGGGAAAAACCTACTGACTTTTTCTCTGAGATTTCGGCTTATGTTAAAAACAATAACTACAAACATGTTCTTTATGAAATCTGTAATGAGCCGAATAATGGTTCTAATAATCAATTCGATGGTTCTTGGAGTAGTATTAGGACTTATGCAAGCCAAGTTTTGCCTAAAATTGCCGATAATGATCCAGATGCTGTTGTTATAGTGGGAACTCCACAATGGTCACAATTGTTATCGAATGCGGAACAGAATAAGATAACACACAGTACTTTGCAAATTATGTATACTTTCCATTTTTATGCTTGTGCTCATGCTCAGTTCTTAAGTAGTCAGTTTACCGAGAATATGCTTAAAAGTATCCCTGTTATTGTAACAGAGTGGAGTGATACTGAAGCATCAGGTAGAGGTTCTTGCGGAACACCTCCGACTTCGGCAGTTACGACTTTCTTAAATCGCTGTAACGGAACAAGCCAAAAAGTTAGCTGGACAGCTTGGAGCTGGTCTCCGGTAGAATGGGAAAATGATGGAGAACGTACTTCTTCCGCATGGAAAAATGGAACAAACGCTGGTGGTAGCAATTATACTGTAAGCAATCTTTCTCCGACAGGAAAAATGGTATATGATGAGTTGCAAAAAAATCATGTAAATTATGAAACTTGTACTACTACTTATACTGTTACTTTCAATAGCAATGGTGGTTCTGCTGTATCTGCACAATATATTTGCTCGGGAGATAAAGCCGTCGAACCAACTGCCCCTAAGCTGACTGGATACAAATTTAAAGGATGGTACTCAGCTACAACAGGAGGAACTAAATATTCTTTCACTTCTGCCGTAACCGGTAACTTGACTCTTTATGCTCAATGGGAATTAGGTCAAGGTCCGACTATGATTGCTGATTGTGATGAAGATATGACAAATTTATGTACTCCTTGGTGGCCATTTGCCGACGAAGCAGGATCAAAAGCAACTTCTAACGCCGGAGTAGATGACGACGGCAACCTGAAAATAACCGAGACGGGAGGTTACAAAGATGGTTATATGGGCGTTAGCTTCACTGTGTCAAAAACCTCTGGAGCATGGGGAGCCGGTATAGGATTTACATTAAATTCAAAATCAACAAGCAAAGTTGATGTTCCAGCCGATTTAACAAATGCAACCTCTATCTCTTTTTATTATAAAAGTTCTATAGCAATAGAAGTTCAACTTAAAGTTGCCGGATCAGCTTATAATTTTGTAACTAGTATTCCAGCTAGTACAACTTGGAAATCAGCAACTTTAGATCTTTCCGACTTTGCTATTCCTTCATGGGTATCAACAGGAGAAGCTGGAAACCCTTTGAGTGCTACGGATTACAAAAATGTATTGTCTCTTCAATTCCAAGCTGGTACAACCGGAACATTTAATGTAGACGAAATTCAAGTCAACGGAATTGATATGCCGTCTTGTAAAGAACCTCTATGTACAGAATATACCGTAACTTTCGATAGTAATGGTGGTTCAACTGTTGCTCCAATCACAACTTGCGAAGATGAGATAATTACCGCACCGACTGATCCAACACTACAAGGCTACAAGTTTACAGGTTGGTATAACGGCAGTACTAAGTTCAATTTCGCTACTACTGCAATAACTGCTGACATTACGCTTACTGCTCAATGGGAAGAAATCTTTTGTACTAAGTATACTGTAACTTTTGATAGCAACGGAGGTTCTGTTGTAGGCGCACAAACTGTATGTACAGGAGAAAACGCTATTGAACCGGCAGAGCCGACTAAGGCTGGATATACTTTTGCAGGTTGGTATAATGGATCTACTAAGTTCAATTTCACTACTGCAATAACAGCTCCTATTACGCTTACAGCTCAATGGACAGAAATAGTACTTAACTATACTGTAATTGCAGACTGCGAAAATGCAAATCAAACTTGCTTAGGTTCTTATTGGTATTCGTTTAATGATAATGATGCGAACAACAAAGGTTTATCAGTAGTTACTCCTAGTACTGCCGGAGTGGAAGAGTTTACAATGACTGCCGGAGGTGCTGAAGGAACAGCTAATTATGCTCGTATAGATTATACTTTAGATAAAGGAGGAAATACCAACAGCCCTTTTGTCGGTATGGGATTTGCTATGGATGAAGACAAAGCAATCTATGACTTATCGGCAGCTACCGGAATTTCGTTCTGGTACAAAGGAAGTGCGTCTCGCTTTAAAGTAAGCATGGGAGGTGCCGGAGATACTGAAACAGCTTTAGGTTGGAATGCTTATGGATATAACCTTACCGCATCTACAAGTTGGAGAGAGGTAACAATCAATTGGACTGATCTTGCACAGCTTCCGGGCTGGGGAACCGCATTGCCGGGTGGATTTGATCCTTCGTTAATCGTTGAATTCCAATGGCAAGTAGAAGGAAAAACAGGTGATGCCGGTTGGATTGGTGTTGATGAGGTAAGAATTGAAGGTGCAAATCTAGGCATATCATGTGCTGGAGGAGGCGTAGATGTTGTTACAACTGAAAGCACTGAATTCGCTATCTATCCTAACCCTGCAAAAGACGGTAACTTCAATGTATCATTGTCAAATAGCGAAACTGCAGTTCTTACAATTGTAAATATGCAAGGTCAAGCTGTTTACTCTACTGTTGTTAACAATGGTTTCGCTTCAATCAATACAAACCTTGGAACAGGAGTATACATTGTTTCTGTTAAATCAGAAAACGGATTGAATACACAAAAATTGGTTATTAAATAAATAATCGAATAATATTGAATTATAAAAAAGGATGTCAGAAATGACATCCTTTTTTTATTGAGTTGAAAGGTGAGAATTGAAAACTGAAAGGTTTAAAAAGAGTTCGGGTCAACTTGTTTATTTGAAAGATAATTAATATTAAGGCAACACCTTGAGAATTTTGTATTCTTCTCCCGAAGGGAGTAACATGAATAACCGTGGATGGAATCCACGGTAGAAGAACGGACAGTACCAACAATTCTTTTAAGGCTGAATACAGATAACAGCAAGTGGAATTAACAGTAGCTATATACTCCTCTTTCAATCCTAAAGTAAGATATATTTTACTTCATCTCATGGCGCTGAGAGCGCAAACAATTGGCATTAAAAATATTTCTGTTTTTGAGCTATTTTCGTAAATTTGTTTCCCTTATAACTAGCCAATATGATACAAATAAAAAGAGTCACTACTAAAAGCGAATTAAAAGAGTTTATTCGTTTTCCCCATCACCTGTTTAAAGGAAATCAGTTTTGGGTTCCACCGTTAGACCGGGACGAATTATTTACGTTGAGTAAGGATAAGAATCCTGCATTTGAACATTGTATTGCAGAATATTGGCTTGCATATAAAGATGGAGTACTTGCCGGAAGAATTGCCGGGATTATTAATCATACGGCAAATGAAAAATGGGGTGGAAAAGTTCGTTTCGGATGGATTGATTTTGTTGAAGATGTAGACGTTGCCAAAGCTCTGCTTGATGCTGTGGAAGAGTGGGGACGCGAGCAGGGAATGGAAAGTATTCAAGGTCCTCTCGGGTTTAATGATATGGACAATGAAGGGATGCTGGTCGAAGGTTTCGATAAACTTCCTACTATTGCCAATATATATAACTACCCCTACTATCCGGTATTTATGGAAAAAATAGGCTATACGCCGGATGAAGATTGGTTGCAGTTTAGGTTTAATGCATCACAGCCTATTCCCGAACGAATGGAGCGTATCAATCGCATGATAGCCGAAAAATATAATCTGCGAGTGCTTATATTTAAGAAGAAAAAAGACCTTTTAAAATATGGGGAATCTCTTTTTAAAACATTAAATGCCTCTTTTTCTAATTTATATGGTTATTCAACCCTGACCGAAGGCGAAATCAAGGCTATAATCAAAAATTATTTCTCATTTGTGAATCTTAAATTAGTCTGCCTTGTTGTGGATGAACACGATGAGGTTGTGGGATTCGGTATCAGTATGCCTTCCTTATCCCGTGCTTTCCAAAAGGCGAAAGGGAAACTTTTTCCATTTGGATTTATTCATATACTGAAAGCTCTGAATAATATGGAGACGATAGATCTCTATCTGAATGGCGTTCATCCCGATTGGCAGAAACGCGGAATACACTCTTTGTATTACGTGGAGTTGAATAAAGCATATATCCGGAATAATGTAAAAATGGCTATTTCCAACCAACAGTTGGAAAGTAATACCGCAGCAGTCAGCGTGTGGGATAATTATGATAAGGAGTTATATATTCGTCGGCGTTGTTATACTAAGAAACTGCTTTGAAAGGTGAAAATTGAAAGGTGAAAGTTAAAAAATTAGAGATTGATGGAAAAGATATTTCAAATGATGCAAAAAGACCGTTTTGCCAAGTACAATCAAATTGAACTTCTTGAAGTTGGTGAAGGAACGGCAAAGGCGCAAATGGTTATTACGGAAAACCATTTGAATGGAGTAGGGACAGTTCAGGGCGGAGCATTGTTTACATTAGCCGATCTTGTTTTTGCCGCAGCATCCAATTCGCGGGGTAAAATAGCGGTCGGATTGAATGCCGATATCAGTTTTATAAAAGCTGTTTCTTCCGGTATACTTACGGCAACGGCCTCGGAAGTTGATTTGAAAAGAACGGTCGGTATTTATCGTGTTGAAATCCGGAATGAAGAAAATGCCCTGATTGCAACATTCCAGTCTACAGCTTACCGCAAAGACCCTAAGCCAGAAGTTTAGCCTGATGCTTACCCGTACAAGAGCTATTATATTAAGTAACCGGAAGCACAAAGAAAATGCTGCCATTCTTCAGCTTTATACCGAGGAATACGGACGATGCTCTTATATTTTGTACGGAGTCCAAAGTAAGCGAAACGGAAAACGACAAGCCTTTCTACAGCCTTTTTCATCTGTTATTGTAGAAGGAGAGTCTTTGCCAAGGCATGAGCTACAGCAGGTAAAAGAGATTAAGCCCGACTATCCTCAGACGAACCTGCTGTTTGATCCATATAAAAATACAATAGCGCTTTTCTTGTCGGAGGTATTATTAAAGGTTTTGCGTACAAATGAAAACGACAAGCCGCTTTTTTCTTTTTTGCATCACTCCATTCGTTATCTGGACTTGGCTGAAAAAGGAGTTGCGAATTTTCATATTACGTTTTTAATCAGGTTAACGAGGTTTCTTGGTTTTTTCCCGGCATTGGAACTGGAACGCTTTGATCATCATTACTACGATCTTAAGCAAGCCTTCTTTACTCCTGTTAAGCCACTTCACAACCATTATCTGATACCACGGGAAGCAGCCTTTTTGCCTCAATTGACACGGATATCTTATGCTAATATGTATCAATTCCGTTTTAACAGGCAGGAAAGGATTGAATTACTGGAAAAAATACTTTCCTACTATAAAATTCATTTGCCGGAGTTCGGAGAAATATATGCCATATCCGTATTAAAAGAAGTCTTCGATTGATTTGGCATAATTCACACTTTTCCCTATCTTTGTCATCCTCAAAAATGCCTCTGTAGTTCAATGGATAGAACGAAAGTTTCCTAAACTTTAGATTCGGGTTCGATTCCCGGCGGAGGTACTAAAAAATATTTTCTACTAAGAAGTTATTCGTGACTCTTCTGTTGTTAGTTCCTTTTTTTTGATTTTCTGAAATTCCATGGTTCAATGGGATTTTTGTCTTGCCACAATCCTGTTTTTTTCTTTCGGGCAGTACTTTCAAGGTTCGCATATTTTTGAGTTTTATCATATTTGGTAAAATGCCAGGCCATACCCGCTTTCAACATTTCGGCAGAAACATCTTTGTTGTCCGGAGTAAAAACAAATACAACAGGGCGTTTAAAATAGTCCTTTTCCGTTTGTGTTTTAATTTTCACCTTTTTCCCGAAGATAAGGGAAGATAAATATTCTTTAGATTTGTTTCCGAATGGCTGATTTTTTTCGGGGGCATCAATCCCATATATGCGGAATTTGATCTGCACGCTATCTTCTGTTAATCCTTTAAAAGTATCCCCATCCACAATACTGACTACTTTTACCTTATAATCATATGGTATATTATTCTCGTTTTGTGTCGAGATGCATCCGCTAAGAGCTATAAAAAATAACCACAGAATATATTTGGTTGAAAATGAAAATTTTAAATCTTTTTTCATGGCAATGAAAAATAGTAAACACAAAGACCTTTAGAACACAAAGAAAATAAAAAACAAATACAACTTCACATTCGTCGTCTTTGTGTTTCTAATATTCATTGAGTTGGAATTAGTGGTAATATTGCGGATTAGTGTGATAATTATTAAGCATCTGGAATTGAATTAGAAAATCCTCATAATGCAGCTATAAATATCTATTTGAAAAATCCACAAACGATACGATTCCTTTAATTTTGAAATCGTATCATTTGTGGATTTTAAAATATGGATCCGGTTTCGGATCAATCTAATTTGTGAATAACCAAACCTGAACGGAGTTTGGGTTCAA
Source organism: Paludibacteraceae bacterium (assembly GCA_031553005.1). Classification (GTDB taxonomy): domain Bacteria; phylum Bacteroidota; class Bacteroidia; order Bacteroidales; family Paludibacteraceae; genus RGIG9379. Next base: position 24,238 of record JAVBMA010000076.1, read on the forward strand.
ACCAAGTCGTTTTAGGAGGCATAATATTTCCTGAATCGGCAATATCTATTAACTGTTTCATGGAAACTGGATAAAGGGCAAGTGCAACTTTCATCTCTCCGCTGTCTACTCTTTTCTTTAACTCTCCAAGTCCACGGATCCCTCCGATAAAATCTATACGCTTGTCGCTCCTCAAGTCTTTGATGCCTAATATCTCGTCCAGAATCAGATTTGATGAGATTGTTACATCTAACACTCCGATTGGGTCATTGTCATTATAAGTACCTTCTTTTGCAGTCAGGGAATACCATTTGCCGTTTAAATAAAGGGAAAAGTTATGCAGTTTGGAAGGTTTATAAATTTCAGCCCCTTTTTCTTCAACAACAAAGTTTTTCTTTAAAGCATCCAAAAAATCTGCATCTGAAAGTCCGTTTAAATCTTTAACCACGCGATTATAATCTATAATATTCAGTTGATTGTCGGGGAAGCAAACCGCAAGGAAATAATTATACTCTTCATCTCCTTTATGATTTGGGTTTTGGCTTCGCTTTTCGTCTCCCACTAAAGCCGCAGCAGCACTTCGGTGATGACCGTCGGCTATATACAAATAAGGAATACCTTTGAATATTTCGGTTATACGGTCTATGGTTTTCCGGTCTTCAATAACCCAGAAATGATGACCGAATCCATCCGGAGCAGTAAAGTCGTATTCCGGTTTTCCTGCAGTGATTTTTGATACGATCGAATCCAATTCATCACAGTGTGGATACGCGAAAAACACAGGTTCGATATTAGCATTATTGACACGTACGTGTTTCATCCGATCTTCTTCTTTATCGCGGCGCGTAAGTTCGTGTTTTTTAATTTTGCCGCTCATATAGTCCTCTACGTTGGCGCAAACCACAAGTCCATATTGTGTTCGCCCGTTCATTGTTTGGGCATATATGTAATATCTGTCTTCATTATCCTGTATAAGCCAGCCTTTTTGCTGAAATGCATTGAAGTTTTCAACGGCTTTCTGATATATCTTTTCATCGTGCTCATCGGTTCCTTCCGGAAAGTCGATTTCCGGTTTAATAATATGATATAATGATTTCTCATTGCCATCTGCTTCCTGACGGGCTTCTTGAGAATTTAGTACATCATAAGGACGGGAAGCAACTTGTTCTACAATTGTTTTGGGAGGGCGAATACCTCTGAAAGGTTTTATTATAGCCATGTCTGTTTGATATTTGAATTACGATTAATTTTCTTAAAATTATGAATCGCAGGAGATGAAAAACCTGCCTTGTAAAGATACAAACAAAGTATAGAAGATAGTACAATTGGAATAAAAGATATTTTAAAATTGCATTTGCTGGGCTTTTAAAGTATCTGGAATGAAAAAGCGGAAAGATATAGAAATACCTTTCCGCTTTAGAAGATCATAATAGGATTAATTCAATAAGCATTTTTTGCTTCTGATTTTGAGATCAATCCTACCTTCTCTACAAAAGTAGATTTTTATAAAAAAACCAGATATTTTATGAATGTTACACTCTAGAATATTCTATTTTTTTATATAACAATAAGTCGGTTTTTTATCACTTTTTGTCATTATATAAAAATATAGAAGTTAGGACATATATATTGAACTTAGTAGGGTTTGGATTAAGGTAAATTTTCCTGAAACTTCTATGTAATAGTGCTATAACACGTGTGGTAGCATTCTTTTAGAAAAAGAAAAAAATAAATTTTCCGGTTCGTTTTATATCTGTCGGAATCCCAATAAGAATTTTTGCAAAAAAATATTGTTTTCCGAATTGTAATATTACAAGTATTTTTTCAAACATAAAACTACTTTTTTGTGTAGTTCTTTATCTTGTTATGCGCTAATTAATAAGTAGTTAATATTGTGTTAATGAAATCAGAGGGAGTCATTCTCCAAATATTAAGGCGAAGGTAAAGGGAAATAACTTAATAGTTTGGAATTTTATATTATAATGAATATTCAAAACCGGAATTTATTTCTTTGAGTTAGAAGTAATAAGATAAGATACTCCAACCAGTAAATAGTTGCTTCTAAACTTACCCTGTTTTTTTAGTTCATCGGCATAATTGAGATCCGGATTATATCTGTACCCTAAATGCAAATGGAAATTATCAGAAAGGAAATAACCGATTTCAGCCCCGATTAGTAACCCGATCGTAGAATTCATTTGCTGAAAATCTTCTTCAAATCGTTCGGAAGTATTTTGATTTGTATAGAAGTTGGGTTGCAAACCAATGGAGAACTTGCCGTAAAATGATTTTACAGGATATTGGTAGGAAACATAGAGCGGAATTGAGAAGTAGCGGAATTTGCAGTAAGATTCGGATTCTTGGGTTTCGTCTCCGGTAGGAATGACCTTGTAACCTTTTGAAGAAAATCCTAGACCCCAGTTGATTCCCCAGTTTTTATTAAAAAAGTAGCCGACGTTAATCTCAGGGTAAAATGAACTGTAATTGCCAAAATCGTAAAAATTCTCGTTGCTTTTATTTGTTTGATTAAATGAAACCCCGCCGTTCAGTCCAATTTCAAATTGGGCATTTGAATTGAATGTTATGAAAGAAAACAATATAATTAGAAGTTTTTTCATTTTAATTAAATAAGTTGAAGATTGAGAGTTGAAAGTAAATGGCACAAATATAAATTTATTTTACTCGAAAATGGTCAATGTTAACCGATAATTTAATACTTATCATGCTCTTGTGTTTATAAAATACACAAAAAGAAGTGTTTTATATTAGAAACTGTAAAGGAAGATTTATTAACCGATTTTTGTATAAATCAACTCATTAATATAACTTTGCGGCTTAAAGTTAATATTTTAGGCATATTTTACATTTTGCTTTTTAGCAAGGGTGAAATTAATTACAAAAATGATGAAATACTGGGAAGAAGAGATTGAGACAATGAAACGTTCCGATTTGGAAAAGTTACAATTGGAGCGACTGAAAAAAACAGTAGAAATAGCAACTCATTCTCCCTTTTATGGGAAAATTTTCAAAGAAAATAATATATCCGCTGATTCGATAAAATCATTGGAAGATTTACGGCGTCTCCCATTCACTACCAAAGACGATCTTCGCAATAATTACCCTTTTGGTCTGGCTTCCGTTCCTAAAGAGAAGGTGGTGCGCCTTCACTCTTCAAGCGGAACTACAGGAAATCCGACCGTTATTCTTCATTCGCAAAAAGACCTGGATGCATGGGCCAATCAGGTAGCCCGTTGTATGTATATGGTGGGATTGCGCAATACGGATGTGTTTCAGAACACTTCCGGTTATGGAATGTTTACCGGCGGACTTGGTTTTCAGTATGGGGCTGAGCGCCTTGGCGCTATGACGGTTCCCGCTGCTGCCGGAAATAGTAAGCGTCAGGTGAAGTTTATCATGGATTTCGGAACTACAGCTTTGCACGCTATTCCAAGTTATGCTACCCGTCTGGCAGAGGTCTTTTTTGAGATGGGAATGGATCCTAAGAAAGATACGAAACTAACGACTCTTTGTATCGGTGCGGAACCGCATTCGGAAGAGCAACGCCGCCGAATAGAGGAGCTTCTCGGAGTGAAGGCATATAATTGTTTTGGTATGTCGGAGATGAATGGACCGGGTGTTGCATTTGAATGTACCGAACAAAACGGACTTCACATCTGGGAGGATTACGTAATAGTTGAGGTTGTCGATCCGGAAACATTACAGCCCGTGAAGGAAGGTGAAATCGGCGAACTTGTATTGACGACGATCAACAGGGAAGCGATGCCGCTTTTCCGTTATCGTACCCGTGACCTGACTTGCTTTTTGCCGGGTGATTGCCCGTGCGGAAGAACTCACCGGAGAATAGCCCGCCTTAAAGGACGAAGTGATGATATGATGATTGTCAAAGGAGTGAATATTTTCCCGATTCAGATAGAAAAAATATTGATGAATTTCAAAGAATTGGGAATGAATTATCTGATCACTATAGATACGGTTGGCAATAACGATGAAATGCTTATTGAAGTTGAACTTGGAGAGTTATGTGTGGATGATTATGCCGAATTGCAGACACTGGCTAAAAAAGTGACTCATCAGTTAAAAGATGAAATATTGCTGACTCCTGTAGTGAAATTGGTAGGAAGAGGCTCGTTGCCACAGACTGAAGGAAAAGCCGTTCGCGTCAAAGATCTTCGGAAAAACCACTAATTGCAAGCGGGTAAAATTATACATTGTACGTTATAAATTATACATTATTTTACATGACAATCAATCAAATATCGGTATTTCTGGAAAATAAATTCGGTAAGCTGAACGAAATACTTTCCATTCTAAGCAAGGAAAATATCCGGGTTATAGCGGCTACGATAGCCGATACTTCCGATTATGGGATTTTACGTATTCTGACCTCCGACCAGCAAAAGGCATATTTTTTGCTGAAAGAAAAACAGGTATCGGTTAATTTGAGCGAGGTGATAGCCATTGAGATAGAACCATGTATTGGAAAGTTTGCCGAAACTATAGCCTGTTTTACAAAAGCAGGCATCGACATTGAATATATGTATTGCTTTTCAATTAACGAGAAGGCAATGCTTGTGCTCCGTACCAAAAATCTGGATGCAGCTTACGATGTAATCAGGAAAAACAGCTTGAATTACATGCAGGAAAGCGAACTTATTAATTTATAAGATAAATAAAATGCTTATCATCTATATTACCTCTAACGAGAAAAAGTAAACACAAAGACACGAAGTGCACAAAGAAAATAAAAAACAAATAGAACTTCGTGTTCTTTGTGCCTTTGTGTTTATAAACGTTCATTAACGTTGACACTGGGGGTAATATTGCCGATAAGCGTAATAAATAAAGCAAAGATTATTCGACTTAAAGAATATTCAAAATTATTCGAAAGTCTGTTTGCTTGGAAAAATGAATACTTATAATAAATTAACCGTTTAATAATTAAAAAAATGTTTGGAATACCTGATCCCGGAATTTGGCTGGCTTACTTACTATCAATCTTGTGTGTTGTTTTTTCTGCCTGGTTTGGTATAAAATACTGGAATAAAGAAGATGAAAACGACAAAAACGTTTAATTGCCTTTCAAAAACAACACTTTTTTAAAACTGAAATATTCAAAAACAAAATATTAGAAAATGAATACTTTTACCTTAGGATTGGTTATTGTGATTTACTTTCTGTCCTTAGTTTACTTGGGGTGGTTGGGCTATAAAAAAACAAAAAGCGCGGAAGATTATTTAGTCGGAGGAAGACAAATGAACCCGATTGTGATGGCTCTCTCTTATGGCGCAACTTTTATTTCCGCTTCTGCCATTGTCGGTTTTGGTGGAGTTGCTGCTACATTCGGGATGGGTATTCAGTGGCTTTGCTTCCTTAATATGTTTGTTGGTGTTGTCATCGCCTTTATCTTTTTCGGAAGAAGAACCCGCCGGTTAGGAGTTAAGTTGAATGCAGGTTCTTTCCCTCAACTATTGGGTTATTTCTATAAATCGAAAACAGTTCAGATTTTCGTCGCTGCTGTTATTTTTATCGGAATGCCGCTTTATGCAGCTGTTGTGATGAAAGGAGGAGCTGTATTTATAGAACAAATATTCGGCGTTGATTTCAATATCGCATTATTGGTCTTTACGTTAATTATTGCCGCTTATGTCATTGCCGGTGGAATGAAAGGTGTAATGTATACCGATGCACTTCAAGGTGTTATCATGTTTGTATGTATGCTCTTTTTGATTTTCTGGCTGTATAAAATCCTTGGGGTAGGCTTTGTTGAAGCCAATCGTGAACTTACCGATATGGCTCCCCTTGTACCCGAAAATCTCCAGGCTGTCGGACACCGTGGCTGGACTGCCATGCCGGCTTTTAATTCACCTCAATGGTATATTCTGGTTACATCCCTGATTATGGGAGTTGGGATTGGATGTTTAGCCCAACCCCAGTTGGTTGTCCGTTTTATGACTGTAGAAAGTACAAAACAGTTAAACAGAGGTGTTTTTATCGGATGTTTCTTCTTGATTATTACTGTCGGGACAATTTACCATACCGGAGCGCTTTCTAATCTCTTTTTCTATCATACGGAAGGAAAAATTGCCTCCGAGGTAGTTTCAGATATGGATAAAATCATTCCGTACTTTATTACTAAAGCTATGCCAAACTGGTTTGCAGCCATTTTTATGCTCTGTATTCTTTCTGCAAGCATGTCGACTCTTAGTTCTCAGTTTCACACAATGGGTGCAGCAGCAGGAGCTGATATATATGCGCGCGTAGTATCACATAAGAGAGCAAAAAACACAACATACATCACCCGTTTAGGTATATTGGTTTCGATTCTCGTAAGCTATATAATCTGCTACACATTAAGTGCAGGCGTGATAGCGAGGGGAACTTCGATATTTATGGGGATTTGTGCAGCTACGTTCCTGCCGGCTTATTTTTGCGCATTATATTGGAAACGTGTTACCCGTCAGGGAGCTATTGCCAGTTTATGGGTTGGAGCTGTTGCCAGTACATTTGCTTTATTGTTTCTGCATAAATCCGAAGCATCCGCAGTAGGATTGTGCAAAATGTTGTTCGGAACCGATTATTTGATACAAGCTTATCCTTGGTTTATGATAGACCCGATTGTCTTCTCTTTCCCTTTAACATGTATCACTATTGTGGTAGTTAGCTTGATGACGCGCGACAGATAATTGAAAAAAATTTAGGGCATGAATAAATATTACGCTTATCAGCAATATTACCCCCGGTGCCAACGTAAATGAATTTTATAAACACAAAGGCACAAAGGACACGAAGTTATGTTTGTTTTTTTATTTTCTTTGTGCACTTCGTGCCTTTGTGTTTACTTTTTCTCGTTAGGGGTAATATAGCTGATAA
>JAVBMA010000049.1:0-57515 GCA_031553005.1 Paludibacteraceae bacterium
CTGTGGTGCGTAATGACTGCTCAATTTATACTGATTTCTCGTGTAGAGCGGCGCCAACGCCGCCTCTCTCCACTTTTCGCTCTATGCCGAAAACATCAGTCATTTCGAACGAAACGAAGTGGAGTGAGGAATCTTCAATATTAGGGGTAATGTTACGGATAATCATAAATTTAATGATATATTTAGGTAAGTAGACAAAGTAAACAAGTTGACGAGTAGACAAGAATAAGAATGATTTGTTTACTTGTCTATTTGTTTACTAAAAACATAACAATAAATTCTTTATAAAACTTAAAACATGAAAGAAATCCGCAAATCGACCGAATATGTATCCATGCCTGATGGCGAAAGGATAGCCCTGCATAGTTGGCTTCCTGAAGGTCAAATAAGCAAGATTGTGCAGGTAAGCCACGGAATGGTTGAGTATGCCCGCCGATACGACCATTTCGGAGATTTCCTCTGCCGGAACGGCATTGGCATGTATGCGCACGACCACCGCGGTCACGGAGAGACAGCCCTTACTGCGGACAGATTAGGATTTTTATCAGAGAAAGACGGCTTTCAAACAGTAGTCGAAGACCTTAGGGAGATTATAAAACATGTGAAACGAAAACACCCGGTTTGCAAAATTATACTGTTCGGTCACTCATTCGGCTCTTTTATTTCCCAAAGCTATATCGAACAGTATGGCTCGGAGATTGACGCCTGTATCCTGTCGGGAACAGCAGGCCCAAGACCGCTTCTTGTCTGCGCTGCAAAATGTATGGCATTTATTATAAAAACATTGAAAGGAGCCGTATATCGTTCCCAATTTATGAATAAGTTGGCATTTGGCAGTTACAACCGCCGGGTACCGAACCCGAAAAGTAAAAATGCATGGTTGACAAGGGATGAGGCGATTGTTGAAGAGTATGACTCCAATATTTATACCACTTTCACTCCCACAATCGGTTTTTTCTATGATCTTTTTTCTGGGCTTTGCCGTATTCATGCGAAAAGAGAGATTGATGCCATACCCAAAGATATGCCTCTCTTTTTATTTGCCGGAGAAGAAGACCCCGTAGGGGATTATGGAAAGACGGTCGGAGAACTGTACCGTTTGTATCGCTCTGTTGGAATATGCGATGTTTCATTTAAGTTATATCCAAATGGACGCCATGAAATGCTGAATGAGCTCAACCGCCAGGAAGTAATGGCTGATATATTGGAATGGATAGAAAGCCGTTAAGGGGCTTTAAAGGCTTTCGGATCTATTTCGCGCTTCATGGGTAAACTATTTACATATCTGTATAATTGCCCCTAAGAAGGCTTCTAAAAGATATTTTTTTACAGTTTTTTCGGACTGATGTCATTCAGTTAACGTTAATTCGATAAAAGAACACCTCACCAACAATGCTATTTCTTCCTCCTTGCTGTCAATTATCCCCGAGTGTCTGATTATTCTATAATTAAAGAATGGCAATGACAACCTGACTTGTAGGAGATTCCTCCTTGCGGTCGGAATGACCCGTGATTTGTGGGGGCATAGGGGAATGGAGGTGGCAAAAAACCGCCTCCATTCCTATTCTACGCATATAAAATGCCCGTCATCCCGAACACAGCGAAGCGAAGAGAGGGATCTTGCTTAGATCGAACTTGCGTTAAGTTAACAAGGGTTCAATAAAAGATTGGGTACAACAGGATTGACTTTCAAGTTAATTAAATCCGGAGGATTTATATATTTATAGCTAAATATTCAATGTTTTCTATATTCGACTCCGAAGAGTCGTACAAGTAGGATTATTATCTTCCAGGATATCTGCCGCCTCTCTTGAGCAAGACAATAATCCACATAAAAAAACAAACTTAACCCTCTTTTTCGGAAACCGAATTTTAAGGATTAAGTTTGTTTTTTCAGACTGATTCTGCTGAGGCTTTTCTTTTCCGGAGCAGAGCCTTATTTTTTCTTTAAATAACTTATTATTGATTTACGGTTTTCCCAAGAGATAGCGACTGCTAAGAAGCATAAAAAGGCTATTATTATATTTAGAACTATCACGTCAGACATTCTGATGAATGGTTTGGTGCTTGGTGCGAATTCGCTTACGAGGGAAACAACATCCGGTTTTGCAGCTAACTCTTTACTTACTGCCTCTTTTTCTTTTAACAGATCCAGTTTGTCGGAATAAAACATCTGCTTATCCGCTTTGATAAGTAATTTCTGATCTAATTTAAATCCGATCTCACCTGTTTTTTGGAAATATTCGATCTTTTGTAAACTGTCAATTTCCGCAATATCCTTCTCTAAAAGTTTTTCATGTTCTTTCAGTGAGGCTATCCGGGCAGAATTGAGTGATTTCAGATAAATGTTATTGTTGAAATAATCAATTATAGCGTTTTCTAGCGCAGGAAAGATAGCTGGATCAGTCATAATAACGGCAAGAACAGCCCTTGATGTAGAGTCTATCGGTTCGATATCACAACGAATGCCTATAGCGCATATTTTTCCGCCTTCTGCGGGATCCATCTTAAGGGCAGAAGCAAGTGCGCTCGGATCTTCGTCTTTTAAATAATTACTTAAAGAAGATACCATTTCTTTATACAGGTCGGAATCTCCATCATTTATGCTCAATGTAAATTCAGCCCTGTATACTCTGAAATGACCATGGGTCTTATAATACGAATAGGCAACCGCTGCCAGAATAAAAATCAAAAATAAATAATAGTATCTGAAGATAATTTGTAATAAATAACCGAAAAATCCCGCTATCTTTTTAAATACGTTACACGAAAAATCGAATATTTTCCGAATTAGCAAAAGTAAATCCATTTCCTGTTGCCCGTTATTTTTTTCCATATTTATTGTTCAATTTATTTTTCAGATGGCAAAACTACAAATTTTTTTTATAATATTGAACTTTGCCGGTATGGTTCTAAGCAGTTATCTTTTGATCTTTTACTTTTTTACCCGATTTTCATTCTTTGAAATAAAATCTTTCCATCCGCTGAATTTTTTTTCCTGCATAGGTGAGTTAGTCTGGAAAAAATGGCAGACAGCAGCCGCAAGCCCGTCCGTTGCGTCCAGTTGCGGCAACATGTTCTCTTGGGGGATTTTCAGGTAACGCCGCAACATCTCGGCAACCTGCTCTTTCGAAGCATTTCCGTTTCCGGTAATGGACATTTTGATTTTCAAAGGGGCATACTCCGATATCGGCAAACCACGGTATAATGCCGCAGAAATAGCGACTCCTTGCGCCCTGCCCAGTTTTAACATAGATTGTACGTTTTTCCCGAAGAAAGGAGCCTCAATCGCCAATTCGTCCGGATGATATTCATCGATCAGCGCTAATGTGCGGGCAAATATTTTTTGTAGTTTTGTGTAAGGGTCATCATACTTTTTTAAATCCAGTACACCCATGACAATCAACTGAGGTTTATTTTTTGTGATTTTTAGCAATCCGTATCCCATTATTATTGTACCGGGATCGATTCCTAAAATAATACGTTCTTTTGGATCTGTCTTTTCTGAATTAAGATCTGTCATTTTTTATTTGATTTCTTCAAGGAAGGTAGAAAAAAACATGACAGAATCCCCGAATGTACTTCTCAAGTCGGCCTCCATTTCATCCCTGTGTTTTTCCTGCCAGCTTTGTACCGTTTCCATATCCGGAGAAGAGAATTGAAGCGAATAAGTTATCCCCTGATCTTCTTCGACCATCACTTTGAAAAGGCGCGGATCATTAAAGAAAGAGGTCGCCAGCATGGCGGGGATATGCTGGAAAGAGATCCATTGAAGCCAAGTATCATGGATCTCAAAAGAGACTAAATATGTCGTATTGAAAACAATCATAAAATATATCTTTTTTCACAAAGATAATATTTATTTCAAAAAACGCTTTATCTTTGTAGCAAGTTTAAAGGGGTATTAGCTCATCTGGCTAGAGCGCAACACTGGCAGTGTTGAGGTGAGCGGTTCGAGTCCGCTATACTCCACAAACATGAATCCTCAAGTAGAAATGCTTGGGGATCTTTATTTTATCTTTTGGGGAAGAGATTATTATGAAAATACAAGATTGGTTTGTTGCGATTGGTGCTATAGCTACTTTTCTCATGGCTATTGCAACATTTTGGAGTTTAGTGCAAAATAGGCGACAACTTTCTGAGTTAAAAAGACAGTGGGAAGAACAAAATACTCCTAAGATAATACCACTAATTCTAAAAAAAACCGGATATATTATTTTGCGATTTAAAAATATATCAAATGTTACAGCACATGATGTTATTCCCAAAATCAAAATTAAAGCTCCACAAAATGAAATCGAATGGTATTTTAATGTAGAGGAAAAAATAAACAATGACACAAGATTATTGATAGAACCTAACGGGTATAAAGATGTCATAATTAGTCAATATTGGGCTGAAACGGTATATCAAGGTAATATAGATGTAGAAATTCTTTATATGAATAGAGGTTCTGAAAAGTTTAATATATCACTGACAGAACTAAATATCGTCCAAGCGTATCAGGATATTGATGTTATATCTGCAGAATTGCGAGGAATTGCAGGTGAGATACAACGTAAAAAAATTATGTGATATGTTTATAATAATGTTTTAATAACGATTACTATTTTTTCAAAGTTCTCACAAAAGAGCTCGATTTTTTAACGTTGGCTTCAACCGAAACAAAAAGTCTCTGCATTGAAAAAGTGCAGAGACTTTTTATTTATAATATTTACCTGTAACTTCTACAATTGAAATTTCGATGATTCCTGTTGCTTTTATCATTTTATCAGGAAAATCTAAATGTGTAAGTTCCGGTGTGTATTTTTGAACAACAGTATGTAATATCTTTTCCTTTAAAACGACCTCTTCTATCATTTTGGCTGTGCCTAATATTATAACACTTCTAAATTCCGTGTTTGTATCACATACACTCTCTGTATCAGGGATTATTTTTTCTATTTCGTCTACTTCAAAACAAATTTTGTTATTTCTAACCAGATTGGATATTTTTTGTCCTGCGATTAAACCATGTATATATATTTTTTCTTGATACATAACAAAATGCACAGGGACAATATAAGGATAACCATTTTCATTATGAGTAGCAATACGTCCTACTTGAGCATTTTCTAATACTTCCTGAATTTCTTTATCTGTCAGCTGATGCTGTTTCATTCTTCCTTGCATAGTTTTTTTAATTTAATACTGTTGATAAAGCTAACAATTTTTTCAAAACTGCCTAAAAAGAGATATCCCCCGGCATCCGATTTAACCTGCTAATTGGGAGGGCGACTTCAAGTCGCCCTCCCAATAGTAAAGATAATTGGAGATAAATAATTGACAGTTATTGGTAAAAAATATAATTTTGCCAGATTACAAAGAGTATGAAGTATGAAGGAGTTAGTTTTATTGTTCGAAGATTATACAGGAGAAAAGAATCCCCAGTGCATTTTATTGAAAGGAGAAGGCTCTAACCGGCAGTATTTTCGCCTTGTTTCCCCTTCTTATTCTTTAATTGGAGTAAAAGGGGAGAATAAAGCTGAAAATGAAGCTTTCATTGCTTTGGCAAACCATTTTGAGAAAAAGGGGCTGCCTACTCCCAAAGTGCTTGGTGTCTCTGCCGACCGGATGTATTATATCCAGGAAGATTTGGGAAATACTTCACTTTTTCAATATATCCGGCATGGAATTTCTTCCGGAAATCCGGATAAGAAGGAGAAAGAAATGTTGATCAAGACAATATCCTTATTACCTAAAATACAATTTGAAGGAGCGGAAGGTTTGGATTTCTCTGTTTGCTATCCTCAACCTGAATTTGATAAACGGACAATATTTTGGGATCTGAATTATTTTAAATACTCTTTCCTTAAAGCAACAGGCATCACTTTTTCGGAGTTGGAACTGGAAAAAGATTTTGAGCGGATGAGCGAGGTCTTGTTGCAGACGGACACTCCGACATTCCTTTATAGGGATTTTCAATCGAGGAATGTGATGATTCATAATGATGAACCCTATTTTATCGATTTTCAGGGGGGACGCCGCGGGCCTGTTTTTTATGATGTCGCTTCTTTTTTGTGGCAGGCAAAAGCTAACTTTTCGGAAGAGCTTCGTGAAGAGTTATTGCAGGTTTACCTTCAGTCGGTCAGGAAATACATAACCATAGAAGAGGCTTTTTTCAAGACACAACTGCGCCAGTTTGTGCTTTTCCGGATGTTACAGGTATTGGGTGCGTATGGCTTTCGCGGACTTTTTGAACGCAAATCCCATTTTCTGGAAAGCATTCCTCCTGCAATCCGGAATTTGTCCGCTTTGTTGAAAGGCGGATATCCCGAATATCCTTACCTCTCGGATATCCTGTGCCAACTTACGCAGCTTCCGGTTTTTATGAAAGAAGAAGATGCGCCTTCTTCTGCTGCATCCCCGTTAACCGTCAGGGTGTATAGTTTTTCCTATAAAAAAGGAATACCGGAAGATACGTCGGGCAATGGCGGAGGATACGTTTTCGATTGCCGTGCCATTCATAATCCCGGGAAATATCAGGAGTATAAAACGCTGACCGGATTGGAAGAGCCTGTGATCCGCTTTCTGGAACAGGACGGCGGGATTCTTTCTTTTCTGGAAAATGTATATAAATTGGCGGACAACCATGTGAAACGATATATCGAAAGAGGATTTACCGACTTGATGTTCTCCTTCGGTTGTACCGGAGGACAGCATCGTTCTGTCTATGCCGCGCAACATACGTCGGAGTATATTGCCCGGAAATTCGGAGTCAAAGTACATTTGATCCACAGGGAACAAAACATAGAAAATTTTTTTAATGATAATGTCTAAATAAATGCATATCCGCTATTACCACTAATAAAAAATAGTAAACACGAAGACACAAAGGGAAAAAATAAATACAACTTCGTGTTCTAAAGGTCTTTGTGTTTAAAAAAATTATTGGCGTTGGTTGGCATCAGTGGTAATATTGCGGATAAGCGTAGTAAATAACCTGCGTCGGTTCTGGTTTCAGCCAAATATTGTGAATATTTTGAAATTAAATACCTTTCCGATAGTTGGATAAATATTCGCGGGTTGTAAATTTGTGGTCGTAATTTTAAAAATTAAGATAGATGAAAGCAATTGTCAGTATAATAATGGGTAGCACATCCGATTTGCCTGTGATGGATAAAGCGGCGAAACTACTGGATGAATTTGAAATTCCGTTTGAAATCAATGCCTTATCGGCACACCGGACCCCCGAAGAGGTTGAAAGGTTTGCGAAAAATGCGCAGAAAAACGGTATTAAAGTGATTATTGCAGCCGCAGGTATGGCGGCACACCTCCCCGGAGTAATTGCCGCAATGACAACCTTACCCGTTATCGGCGTGCCGATTAAAGCAACTCTGGATGGAATGGATGCCCTTTTGGCTATTGTACAAATGCCTCCCGGAATCCCTGTTGCAACTGTGGGAATTGATGCTGCACAGAATGCCGGAATCCTTGCTGTTCAGATGCTTGCGCTCGGAGATCCTGAGTTACAGTCTAAATTGGCAAACTATAAAGTGGGATTGAAAGAGAAGATTGTAAAGGCAAATGCCGAATTGAAAGAGGTAAAATATAAATATAAGGTCAACTGATCCGGATATGTCTAAATTGTATCTCGGATTAGGTTCTAATATAGGAGACCGGAAGAAAAATATTACCGATGCTACCATGATTTGCGGAGCTTTGGTGGGTACGTTAGAGTCCCTTTCGTCCTTGTATGAAACCGAGCCTTGGGGGTTTTCCTCCCCGAATAAATTTCTGAATGCCGCAATCTGTCTTGACACGGACAAGGATCCAGAGTTATGCCTTGCACTGATAAAAGGTATTGAACGGGAAATGGGGCGGTTCTATTCCTGCAACGATGGTTATGAAGACCGTATCATTGATATTGATATTCTTTTCTATGACGATTTGATTCTTCAGACCGAAACATTATCCATACCTCATCCGCATATCGGAAAACGTGATTTTGTGTTGAGGCCGTTGGCAGAGATTGCTCCCGACCTGAAACATCCTGTTAGCGGAGAGAGAGTAAAGGAGATGTTGGAAAAACTTTTTATGAATTAAGATTTTAGAAAAACAGGATATTCTTATTTGGAAATTATACACTAATCCGCAATTTACCACTGATGTTAACGTCAATAAATTTTTTAAACACAAAGGCACAAAGTACGCGAAGTTGTATTTATTTTCTTTGTGCACGTTTACTATTTTTATTAGTGGTAACATTGCGGATAATCATTAAAATTTACGTATGAAAAAAACAGAAATAGCAACCCTTGGAGAATTCGGATTAATCGAACATCTGACCAAAAAGTTTGAAATTAAAAATTAAACTTCGGTCAAAGGTATAGGCGACGATGCTGCTATCCTTTCCTATAAGGAGAAACAGGTATTGGTTACTTCCGACCTGTTGCTCGAAGGAATTCATTTCGACTTGGTATATGTTCCTTTGAAACATCTCGGTTATAAGGCGGCTGTTGTTAATTTTTCGGATATATATGCCATGAATGGTTTCCCGAAGCAAATGACTGTTTCATTGGGTGTCTCCAAACGTTTTTCGGTGGAAGATATGGAGGAACTGTATGAAGGTATGAAACTGGCTTGCGACAAATATGGCGTTGATTTGGTCGGTGGGGACACTTCGGCGTCGGTTACCGGATTGACTATCAGTATTACCTGTATAGGCGAAGGCGAGGAAGGAAAAATTTCATGTAGAAACGGAGCGAAAAATACGGATTTGATCTGTATCTCCGGAGATCTGGGAGCCGCCTATATGGGATTGCTTTTGCTGGAAAGGGAAAAACGTGTATTTTCTGCCAATGAAGGTGTTCAACCCGACTTCTCAGGTAAAGAGTATATTATCGAGCGGCAATTGAAACCGGAAGCAAGAAAAGATATTATCGAGTCATTGGAGCGTATCCATGTCGTGCCGACCTCCATGATCGATATTTCGGACGGTTTATCGTCCGAACTTCTGCATATTTCGAAACAGAGCGGAGTTGGTTGCCGCATATATGAAGACCGTCTCCCGATTGATTTCCAAACGGCTGTAATGGCAGAGGAGTTTAATATGAACGTAACGACCGTTGCCCTTAACGGCGGAGAAGATTATGAACTTCTTTTTACTGTCCCATTGGAAATGAACGATATATTTCAAAATCTTCCCGGTATAAAAGTAATCGGGCATATTACCGACGCTTCACTCGGTTCCTGCCTCATTACTCGCGACGGACAGGAAGTTGAGCTTCGCGCTCAGGGATGGAACTCTTTGGGAAGTTGAAAGGTGAGAAGTGAAAGGTGAAAGTTTTAATTTGTTTGAAAATTTTCTATTCTTTCAATATTAACTTCAAAGGAGGGGATTTTTTTATTGATTAAATGCTCAAAAATTTATCATGAAAAAATGACCCTCTCAATCTGAACGTTTTGAACAAAACTTTCACCTTTCATCTTTCACTTCTCACTTTTCACCTATAGAAGTGCAATTTTTTATATGATTTTACGTTTTTATATACGGATTTGAATAAAAACTATTTTAACTAATAACTGTTTAATTAAAATATAATCCTTATCAAAAAGAAATTCGATATCCTCAATTTGAACGTTTTGAAGAAAACTTTCACCTTTCACTTCTCACCTTTCAACTTAAAAAGCATGCGGTTAATCAATTTCATATATCCCATAATCTTAATTGTTTTATCATCCTGTTCTGTTTCACAACAAATAAAAAAGGCTGATAAAAAATACGAGATAGGAGAGTACTATAAAGCATCTACTATTTATAAGAATGCATATCCCCGTGTAAAATCGACAAAAGAAGATCGGCAGAAGAAGGCTTATGTAGCTTTCCGGTTGGGAGAATCTTATCGCCTGGTTAACGAAAACGATAAGGCGGAAAGGGCTTTTTTCAATGCTGTCCGTTACCAATATAAGGATAGCCTTGTATATCTTTTGTATGCCGATATTTTGCGCGAGAATAAGAAGCCGAAAGCGGCAGTAGAAAATTACGATATTTACCTTCAGGCGCATCCGTCTGATCTGCGGGCAATAAACGGCAGGACTTCGGCTTTGCAGGCATTGGAATGGGAAAAAAATCCGACCCGTTATAAAATAAAAAAATCAACAACTTTGGCATCCAAAAGGTCGGAAAGAAGTCCTTCTTTTCCCGGGGGAGATCCGGATCTTGTTTATTTTGTTTCTTCTCGCGAAAATAAGGAGACAGGCGGAAAAAACAGTAATATCACCGGAATAAGGAATAATGATATTTATGTTGCCCGGAAAAATTCTTTAGGTCAATGGGATAATATTGAACCTGTCGAAGGAGAAATTAATACGATTGATGACGAGGGTTCTCCCAGCTTTAGTGCAGACGGTAAAATCATGTTTTTTACACGCGCCCGTTTCATGAAAGGCGAAAGCTTGGGTGCTGAGATCTATTCCTCTGTCCGTTCGGGCGGTAAGTGGGGTAAACCCGAACAAATCAAGTTGTCCAAAGACAGTACGATTACTTTTGCTCATCCGACACTTTCGCCTGATGGAAAGTATCTTTATTTCGTATCCGACCTTCCGGGTGGTTATGGCGGTAAGGATATATGGCGCAGCGAAAAAAACGGGAATACTTACGGGGCTCCTGTCAATTTGGGTCCTACTATCAATACTGCCGGCGATGAGATGTTTCCTTATATGCGTCCGGATTCAACTTTGTATTTTTCGTCAAATGGTCATCCCGGTTTCGGTGGATTGGATATTTACAGGGCAAAGGAGAAAGAAGACGGAACGTGGGAAGTATACAATATGATGTATCCGATCAACTCTAATATGGACGATTTCGGCATTACGTTTGAAAAAGGGAAGGAGAGAGGTTTGTTCTCTTCCAACCGGGGTGAGCGCAAAGGATATGACAAGATTTGGGAGTTTGAGCTGCCCGAAATGGTGCTTGAGATAGATGGCAAAGTCCTCTCTTCTTCCGGCGAACCATTGTCTGATGCCACTGTCCGCATTGTCGGTACGGACGGAACCAATACGAAAGTACGAACCAAGAAGGATGGCTCTTTTAAATTTCCTCTGAAAAAAGAAGTGGATTATATCCTGTTAGGAAACAGCCGCGGCTTCTTGAATCAAAAAGGCGAAGTTTCGACCGTGGGATTGGAAGATACAAAGACGTTTCCGCTAACGTTCAACCTGGCATCGATCAGTAAACCGGTAGGTCTTGACAATATATTCTTCGAATTCGGGAAGGCAACATTGACTGCCCAATCTTCCACGGCATTGAATAAGTTGATAACCTTATTGAATGATAACCCGAATATCACTATTGAAATTGGTGCCCATACGGATAAAGTCGGTTCGGCGGAAGGCAACCTGCAACTTTCGGGCAAGCGTGCCGAGTCTGTCGTTGAATATCTGATTAAGGGCGGGATCGAAGCTGACAGGCTTACTGCCAAAGGATACGGTAAAAGCCAGCCAATCGAAGTGGATAAAAATTTGGAGAAAAAATATAGTTTCCTGAAAGAGGGTGATGTATTGGATGAAGAGTTTATTGATAAATTAACTCCCGAGCAACAGGAAGTTGCCAACCAGATCAACCGCCGCACGGAATTCCGGGTATTGAAGACGACTTATAAGATGTATTAAATAAGTTGAAAGGTGAGAATTGAAAGGTGAAAGTGAGGGACTTTGTTTGGAGGTAGCTTTATCAAAAAAAAGCGCGTCAATT
The DNA here is from genome assembly GCA_031553005.1 of Paludibacteraceae bacterium. Classification (GTDB taxonomy): domain Bacteria; phylum Bacteroidota; class Bacteroidia; order Bacteroidales; family Paludibacteraceae; genus RGIG9379. The sequence goes on from JAVBMA010000049.1 coordinate 11,735, forward strand.
ATGTTGTGATTGGTGCGCTTTTTTTTGCATTATTTCTACTTTACTCTAAAATGATAGTTTTTAATATTTAATCAAAAGAGTAATCCAAAGTAAAATTTCCCCAAAATCTGTATTTATAGTTATCCGGATTTATTTTGTGAATGACCGGAAAACTTCTTCCATCGTGCGTTCTTGTTGTTTCATGGTGAGGATGATATATCCATTGCTTACGGAATAATGGAAAATATCTTCACGGACATCCTTGAGGCTTTCAAAAAGATAGGTATTTTCTGAAACGGAAGAGACGGAAACAACGCTTTCTATTTTTTTTAGTGTGTTTATGTCTTGTGCTTTATTGAACTCTACGAGGACTGAAAATCCTGTTCCGGAGCTTGATGATACGATAACGCTCTCTTTGTCGTCGGCTACGATTTGTCCTTTGTTGATAATAATGACACGCTTACAGATTGCCGAAACTTCCTGCATGATGTGTGTAGAGAGCATTACAGTCTTCTCTTTTCCGATCTCTTTGATGAGGTTTCTGACTTCGACGATCTGGTTGGGATCCAATCCGGTGGTCGGTTCGTCCAGTATAAGTACTTCCGGATTCGGGATCAGCGCTTGTGCCAGTCCTACACGTTGGCGGTATCCCTTGGATAACATACCGATTTTCTTTTTGTATTCGCGTGTCAGACCTGTCTTCTCAATCATTTCATCCACACGGCTATTGGTCTGTTTACCCAGTTTATATATTTTAGCAACAAAGCGAAGATATTCTTTGACAAACATTTCCGGATAAATAGGATTATGTTCCGGCAAGTATCCTATCTTGCGCGATGCTTCAAGCGGATCTTTTGTAATATCTATTCCACAAACTTCGACTTTCCCTTTGTCGGCTTCCACATATCCGGTGATTATTTTCATTGTGGTAGATTTACCCGCACCGTTATTTCCCAGAAATCCGACAATTTCCCCGTTAGGAATGGAAAAACTGATATCATCCAATACCAATTGTTTTCCGTAGCTTTTATATAAATTCTGAACAGTTACCGACATTTTTGATTAAATAATTATGTGTTGCAAGTTATAAGAAAAAAGTAAACTAACGTGATTTTGACATGAAATTCTATATAATGGATTGATTTTTAGGTAAATCAAACTCAAAGGATTTATATGTTTATAGTAATTGATAATACTTATACACGAAAATACCACTAATAAAAAATAGTAAACACAAAGTCACGAAGGACACAAAGAAAATAAAAAAAATAAATATGGCTTCGTGTTCTTCGTGACTTTGTGTTTATAAAATTCATTGATATTACCATTAGCGGTAATATTTGCAGGTAAGCATAATAATTTTTATTTCCCAAAATGATTTATTTCCTGCCGAAGTCGGCAGGAATTTCGCCCCAAACTGATGTTTCCCATTTGTAAATTTTAGTGGAATAAGCATTCTCATTCAACCATTTTTCCGCCCGTTCAATGAGCTCGAAGATAACAGCGTTCTTTCCGTTTTCTTCCAGCTTCGTCTTGCATTTTTTTTGCCTTACCCAGGCAATGGCAGTCATACTGTCGGAATAAATAGGGAGAGGACTTTTCTGTTTTTTTAGGAATGCCAATCCGTGAACTATGGCAAGGAATTCTCCGATATTATTTGTTCCGTTATCAAACGGACCTATCCTGAATATCTCCTGTCCGGTACGGGTATAAACCCCGCGATACTCCATAACTCCCGGATTTCCGCTACATGCAGCATCTACGGAAAGGGATTCCGGATCGGGCTTTCCTACGGATACCTTTGTCAAAAGAGTTTTCTCCGTGTTTTTTTTGATTTTGATATAACTGCCGAAACCTCTTCGGAAAGCAGCGTTTGCTTCTTCCTCTTTTTCAAAACTTTTATATTTTGCATTGGGAAAATTTTCTATCTGTTTCTTACAGGCATTCCAATCCCGGTATACACCGGGCTCATGTCCCTGCCAGACTACATAAAATTTACCTTTTGCCATATTGATACTCAGATTTTTAAGCCGTTCAGCAATTCATAATATAATTCGATAGCATCTTCAATTTCCCGGATAACGATATATTCGTCGGCAGAGTGTGAACGTGCAGAGTCTCCGGGACCTGTTTTTATGCTCGGAAAAGGCATTAATGCCTGATCGGAAAGGGTCGGGGAACCGAATGTTTTCAATCCCATGCTTTTCCCTTTTTTTACCACCGGATGCTGTATGTTTATTCCGGAAGAACTCAACCGGAAAGACCTTGCTTCCAATTCACTTTCAAGATTTTGTTTAAGAATTTCAAAAATCTCCTGGTTTGTGTAGCATTCGTTGGAACGGATGTCAATCACAAAGTCGCATTTGTCGGGAACTACATTGTGTTGCGTCCCTGATTGGATCATCGTCACGGTCATTTTTACCGCACCCAGAAGATCCGATTTCTGAGGCAACTCTGTTTTCCTGATCCATTCAATATCTTCTATTGCTTTGTATATTGCATTTACACCCTCATTCCGGGCAGCATGTCCCGCTTCTCCCCGGGCTGTGCAATCTATTACCATAAGACCTTTTTCGGCAACCGCAATCTGCATGCCTGTCGGTTCGCCCACTATGGCAAGATCTATTCTTGGCATCTCTTGAAGTAAGCTCTCAACTCCCTCTTTCCCCGAAACTTCTTCCTCAGCCGAAGCTGCAAAAATCAGGTTGTAGGGTTGCTCTTTCGCTGTCAACAAGGTAAATACATAAAACAATGAAACCAGAGATGCTCCCGCATCATTGCTCCCTAATCCGTACAACCGCCCGTTTTCTTCTGTTGGGATGTGAGGATTACGATTCCATCCTTTGGTTGGCTTGACCGTATCAATATGGGAATTTAGCATTATAGTCGGTTTGCTGGAGTCGAAAGCAGGGCTTAATACCCACACATTATTTCCCTTTCTTCCGGTAATATATCCTATTGTTTCGATATGCTTCTGTAGAAAATCGGCGGCCTCATTTTCCTCTCTGCTATAAGAAGGAATCGAGATGAGGCTTTTTAATAATTCAATAGCATCTTCCTGTGCTTGCTTTATATTATTGTCCATGTAAAAAAATAGATTTTACTCAAACTTTATTAAATCACAAATATAGGCAATGTGCTTTAATTGCAATTCTTAGTAACCCTTTAAATTTTTTATCACAAAGGAATTTACCCCTTTCATCTTTCAACTTTCACTTTTCACCTTTCAACTGTTCTCTTTCCCCTTTCACTTTTTGTTTTTTGTCAAAAAAACAAAACGCATATGGAAATGAACAGGAAAAAATTTATCTTTGGAATATTTTTTATCTAAAACTGATAGGTATTATGAGAAAAGTAAAAAAAATAAACTTTTGTCTTTTTCTTACCGGAATTATGGCGTTTTTGTTCGCTTGTACAGGTACCAACAGGAATGAGTTGCCTTCGAGTGCGGAGGCGTTTCTTAATAAACATTTTGAGGGAGTCGATATTACTTCTATAGAACAGGATCTCAATCGTGATTATGATGTATATCTTGAAAATGGTATAGAAGTTAATTTTGAACGGAAAGGCAATTGGACGGAAATAAAAGCGAAGAAACAGCAGTTTCCCGAATCAATCTCCGAAGTTCTGCCCCAACAACTGGTCTATTATGTAAAAACCAATTATCCGGAGCAGTTTATCCGCAAAATAGAGAAAAAAAGTTATGGCTACCGTGTCAGCCTGAACAAACCTAATAATGTTGAGCTATGCTTTACAAGGCAGGGCGCTTTTATCAAAGAAGATGCGAAGTAAATAGCATAAATAAAACACCCACGTCAAAAAACTGACACACGAGCCTATGATTATATGGGTGTTCCATCTCGGATTAATGTGAAAAGTAAATTATTAAAACAGATGAAATAAATAATTAGTGGAAGTTAGTTGTAATTAATTGATAGTGTTTGAATTATAATGAATTAATCCTGTAAGGTGTGAGATGATTTTCACTAAATATTTAGAAGAAGTTGTTCCCGGAAAGAGAACAACTTCTTTTTTTTATAATCTCGCAAACTCAGAATACCCCAAGTCATATCCCCCTGTTTCTTTATCATCCCTAACAATCACTTATCCCCTTTCACTTTTTACTTTTTACCTTTCAATTAATTTGTGTTAATCTATCCGTTTTGAGCATCTTAGTCTTATCAACAAGATGCCTTACGTTGTTATTTTCATTACCTTTGCAGATTCCCTTTGTAAATGATTGATTTGTGAAAGAAAAAGAAAAAAAGATAGATTTAGATTCGCTTGAAACAGAGCAAATAGAAGTTTTCGGAGCCCGTGTTCATAATCTGAAAAATATTAATGTAAGCATACCCCGCAACAAGATTACGGTAATCACCGGATTGAGCGGGAGCGGAAAATCGTCGCTGGCTTTCGATACCATTTTTGCCGAAGGTCAGAGGCGTTATATCGAAACCTTTTCCGCCTATGCCCGCAATTTTCTGGGTAATATGGAGCGTCCCGATGTTGATAAGATTACCGGATTAAGTCCTGTTATCTCCATTGAACAAAAAACGACAAATAAAAACCCCCGCTCTACGGTGGGAACAACAACGGAGATTTACGACTTTTTGCGCCTTCTTTTTGCACGGGCGGGAGAGGCTTATTCTTATGTTACAGGCGAAAAAATGGTTCGCTATACCGAAGAGCAGATTTTGAGGTTGATCCACGAGGAATACGAAAATGAAGCTATTTTTATACTGGCTCCTGTGATAAAAGCAAGAAAAGGGCATTATAAAGAATTATTCGAGCAAATCAGGAAAAAAGGCTATTTGAATGTCCGGGTGGATGGCGAATTACGCGAGATTACCCACGGCATGAAACTGGATAGGTATAAAAATCACAGTATAGAAGTTGTGATTGACAAATTGACCGTCTCCGAAAAAAGTGCGCAACGACTCAAGGAATCTGTTCAGGTAGCCATGAAACAAGGTAACGGTTCTATCATTATTGTGCGTAGGTCGGACGATTCCATCCGTTATTTGAGCAAACTGCTGATGTGCCCTTCGTCCGGAATCTCATACAATGAACCGGCTCCTCATAATTTTTCGTTCAACTCTCCTCATGGAGCTTGCCCTAAATGTAAAGGATTAAGCTGCATAAATGAAATAGATCTGGATAAGATTATCCCCGACCGGATGGAAAGTATCTATAATGGTGCAATTGTTCCGCTTGGAAAATATAAAAAGACGCTTTTTTTCTGGCAGTTGGAAGCTATTGCCGAGAAATACGGCTTTACGCTGAAAACACCTGTCAAAGATATTCCCGAAGAAGCCCTTGATATTATATTGAATGGCTCCGAAGAAAAGATAAACGTGAAGAATGCCTCGCTTGGAGCTTCCAATTATTCGTTGTCATTCGAAGGCGTATTGCATTATATTGAAATGCAACAGGAGAGCGAAGCCTCTGCAACTGCTCAGAAATGGGCAAATCAGTTTAGCCGCATCGTTGTTTGTCCCGAATGTAACGGAACCCGCTTGACAAAAGAGGCGTTGCATTACCGGATCGCGGAAAAAAACATAGCCGACCTTTCTTCAATGGATTTGGTAGAACTGAACGACTGGGTGGATAATCTGGATGAGAAACTAACCGAAAAGCAAAAGAAGATTGCTCCCGAAATACTTAAAGAGATAAGTACCCGTATTCGATTTTTATTAGATGTGGGATTAAATTATCTCTCATTGAACCGTTCGTCGATGACTCTTTCGGGAGGAGAGAGCCAACGGATACGCCTTGCTACGCAGATCGGCTCGCAATTGGTAAATGTGCTCTATATTCTGGACGAACCGAGTATAGGACTGCACCAGCGGGATAATATCCGCCTGATCAACTCCCTTAAACAATTGCGCGATATCGGTAATTCGGTCATTGTGGTAGAACACGATAAAGATATGATGTTGCACGCCGATTACGTGATAGATCTTGGTCCCCGCGCCGGACGACACGGAGGCGAAATCGTTTTTACGGGAACTCCCGACCAGATTTCGCAAGCTCAGACATTGACCGCTGCTTATCTGAATGGTGAAAAAAGAATTGAAATTCCTCAGGTGAAACGTTACGGAAACGACAAAAGTATCCGGATAAAAGGAGCCCGGGGGAATAATCTGAAAAATATAGACGTAACATTTCCTCTTGGTAAATTTATCTGTGTGACAGGTGTTTCAGGCAGCGGAAAATCGACCTTGATCAACGATACGCTGCAACCGATATTAAGTCAACATTTTTATCGTTCGCTGCAAGATCCGTTGCCTTATGATTCGGTAGAGGGAATAGACAATGTGGATAAGGTGATCAATGTCGACCAGTCTCCGATAGGGAGAACACCTCGTTCAAATCCTGCAACATATACCGGATTATTTGGTGATATACGTAATCTTTTTGTTTCGTTGCCTGAGTCTAAGATGCGAGGATACAAACCCGGGCGTTTCTCTTTTAATGTGAAAGGCGGGCGTTGTGAAACCTGTGGAGGGAATGGTTACAAAACCATTGAAATGAACTTCTTGCCCGATGTATATGTTCCATGTGAAGAGTGCTTGGGAAAAAGGTATAACCGGGAAACATTGGAAGTCCGTTACAAAGGAAAATCGATTGCCGATGTGCTGGATCTGACCATTAACCAGGCGGTGGAGTTTTTTGAAAACATACCGGTTATCTTTCAAAAAGTAAAGACGCTGCAAAGTATCGGTTTGGGATACATAAAACTGGGACAGCCTTCCACTACATTATCGGGAGGAGAGAGCCAGCGGATCAAACTTGCAACCGAGCTTATGCGCAAAGATACGGGCAATACGTTGTACATTCTGGATGAGCCTACGACAGGTCTTCATTTTGAAGATATACGGATATTGCTGGACGTATTGAATAAATTGACCGATAAAGGAAATACGATTGTCGTGATAGAACATAATATGGATGTGATAAAAGTTGCCGATTATGTTATCGACATTGGCCCCGAAGGTGGTCGTGAAGGCGGTCGTCTGCTTGGATACGGAACTCCGGAAGAGATTGCCCTGAATCCGGAAAGCCATACGGGAGCTTTTTTGAAGGAAGAAATTAGGGAAGGTGAAAGTTGAAAAGTGAAAGATAAAAGGTGAGAATTGAAAGTTTGAAAAACCTGTTCGGATTTCTTGGGGATGTTGAATTTGTTCAGATGAAAATTTTAAACTGTTATTCGATATAATTGAAGTATGGATTTTGAAGTTCAGTCGCCTTTAATACTGGCCCTTATCGGAACAGGATTTACTTTTTTGTGTACAACATTGGGAGCTGCCGTTGTTTTCTTTTTCCGGGGAAAGATGAGCCTGAATGTACAACGCATTTTCTTGGGTTTTGCTGCCGGGGTTATGATTGCCGCTTCCGTATGGTCGTTGCTGATCCCTGCTATTGAGATGGCTGAGGCACAGGGACAAATAGGCTGGATGCCTGCCGCCGGAGGGTTTATTCTCGGAGGGCTGTTTCTGTTTTTATTGGACAATTTATTGCCTCATTTGCATCCGGGAAGCAAATCTCCCGAAGGAATACCTTCTTCACTGAAGCGTACCACGATGCTTATTTTTGCCATAACATTACATAATATACCCGAGGGAATGGCAGTAGGGCTTACTTTCGGGATGGTAAAGATTTCGGAAAGCGCTACGACGATTGCCGCTGCCTTTGCCCTTGCATTTGGTATCGGACTGCAAAATTTCCCCGAAGGCGCTGCTATATCGCTGCCGCTGAAAAAGGAAGGCTTTTCCAATCGTAAGGCATTTGCTTATGGTGCTTTATCAGGAGTTGTCGAACCAATTGCCGGAGTATTGGGAGTTTTGTTGGCGGGATCTGTTGTCGGATTTATGCCTTGGTTGCTCTCTTTTGCTGCCGGAGCCATGATCTATGTAGTGGTAGAAGAGCTCATTCCCGAAGCGCATCTGGGCGATCATTCCAATTCGGGAACTTTGGGCGTAATGGCCGGATTTTTAGTTATGATGATCTTAGATGTAGCTTTAGGATAATCGTAATAAGTGATGAGTTTTTAATGATAAGTGATTAATTGTAACAGAATGTTTTTAAGAAACCTGAATATCTGGACGTCTGATTATCTGAATATCATATGAATATAGAAGAAGTCAGGGACTATTGTTTAACTAAAAAAGGAGCAACCGAAGGCTTTCCTTTTGATGATGTTACATTAGTATTGAAAGTGGGCGGAAAAATGTTTGCCGTTATTCCGTTGGATGCCGAAGAGAAGAATGTCATCTTAAAGTGCGATCCGGAATATGCCATCGAGCTCCGCGAAAAATATCAAGCTGTTCGTCCCGCGTGGCATTTCAATAAAAAACATTGGAATGCCGTAATCCTGAATGGTTCTGTTTTTGAAAAGGATATAAAAAAATGGATAGACCATTCTTACGAAATGGTTTTAAAAGGAATGAGTAAAAAGTTGAGGGATTCGGTTTTAGAAAATTAAGCCCGATACAAAATAGAATATAACAGATAGAATATTTATGGAAAATAAACAATTCAGAGCATTGGTAGTAGAAGAAGGAGAAGATAAGAAATTCTATCGCTCTGTTCAGACCCGAAAAATAGCGGAACTACCTCAGGGAGATTTGATTGTCAAGGTAAAATATTCTTCCATCAACTATAAAGATGCACTATCGGCGATCGGAAATAAAGGAGTTACAAAAAAATATCCGCATACTCCCGGTATAGATGCCGTCGGTGTGGTTGAGAAGTGTGAATCGAATCGTTTTGTAGTAGGAGATCAGGTGATTGTTACAGGCTTTGATCTGGGCACTGCAAGCGATGGCGGATTTGCAGAGTATATCCGTGTCCCTTCCGCTTGGGCGATAAAACTACCATCCGGTTTATCCATGAAGGAAGCTATATGCTTCGGTACAGCCGGACTTACGGCAGGGCTCTCCGTTTATAATCTTTTGCAAACGGTTACTCCGGATAAAGGTCCTGTTGTTGTTAGTGGGGCTACCGGTGGAGTTGGGAGTCTTAGTGTCTCTTTGTTGGCCGGACTGAATTACCATGTAGTTGCCATTACGGGAAAAGAAGACCAAAAAGATTTTTTATTTTCACTTGGTGCGAAGGAGGTTAAATTACGTGGTGATTTTTCTGTTCGCACAGAGCCGTATCTTCTTCCTTCAGCGTGGGCAGGAGGCATTGATACTACAGGAGGAGTCATTTTAGAAAATATGGTAAAGGCTACCAAATTGTTTGGCGCCGTTACTACTTGCGGAAATGTTGCTTCAGCAGAATTGCAGTTGTCTGCCTATCCTTTTATCCTAAGAGGAGTCAGGCTTATTGGTATTAGTTCACAAAATACGCCTGTAAATGAACGGGAAATTATTTGGAACAAATTCGCATCCGAATGGAAACTTGATTCATTGCAACAACTGACCAAAGAAATTACGTTGGATGAAGTCAGCTGCTACTTGGATAAAATCCTTGCAGGAGAAAATGTAGGTCGGGTAATTGTCCGGATGGAAATGAATTGATTAATCGGCTAACTGGCTAATTGACTAACTGATTTGTTGATTGATTAATTTATCTGTTTTCTGCGTTCAAAAAACAAGTCCTATGTTTATGTATCCCTGCGTTTACACACGGTTATGTAATATCAGCCCTTTGGGCTTTTTAAATACGTGATTTCGATATGAAACCTTTATCTCTTTTGAAAATGATTTTTTATCTGTTAAAAAGGATAGGAAAGTATAGGAATAAATAATCTTGAGGTCGCAATTTGCGACCTCAAGATTATTTATTCAAACATAGGATTATCAGGGAATCGTTTCGGATTACTTCTTATTGCTTTTTGAATTGTTTCGTCTCAATCAAAGAGGATTTAATACACATTTTTCTTTTTTGATTCTATATGCGCTCGATATGAAAAAGCCTTATTATCAATACTAAAGGTATTGTATGTTTATAGAAAAGATGATTATTTAGTTTGTACGACTCCGAAAGGAGTCGAATATGGAAAATTTTCAATATCTGGCTATAAATATAGAAATCCTTCGGATTTAATTTAAAGACTGTCAGTTTGTTGCGTGTGATTTTTGTCTGACTTGTATTAATTTAAAGGAACTTACTTATTCTGCCATTTGTTTAAAAATTGATATCTGTGGCAATAGCAGTAAATTTTGTTAAATAGAAAGTCCGTATTATTCGTAATGCTTTTAATCTTAAAGATATTCATTACTTTTGTGCAATTTTAAAGAGATAGGCAATAATATTTTTTGTTTGTCGTTACTCTAAAGAATTAAAGAAGAAAAAAGGAATGCGCCATAATCAATTCAAACGTTATATCCTCCTGCTTTTCACAGTCTCTTTGTGTCATTTGACTCATGCCCAATTTATTGGAGAGGTTGGGTTGTTGGGTGGCGTTTCTTATTACAATGGAGATGCAAACTCTACTACGCCGTTTTTGGAGAACCATCCTGCATTGGGTGCCATTTTCCGGGTTAAATTGCATCCTGTCATACAACTCAAAGTTGATGTCCTGCGGGCGACTGTTTCAGGGAATACGGCAAATTTTCCGAATAAATTTCCTGAAGATGTACAAGCTGAATTCAAACGCGATTTTTGGGAAGTCGGAGCCCAGCTCGAACTTAATTTCTTCAAGTATGGCATTGAGTCTTGGGATCGGGAAATCATGCAACACACACCCTATATCCTGATAGGTCCCGGATTGGCTCTTTATGAGGGTCAGAATGGAAATGCATTTGCACCTAACCTGACATTCGGATTGGGATACAAATATAAATTGTTTGATCGGTTAAATATAGGAGTGGAATGGTCTCTTAGAAAACTCTTCAGGGATGATTTTGATGTGACGGATTCTTCCAATGAAGTACTTGACGACCCTTATGGAGTAGGGTATTCTTGGATCAAAAATAATGATTGGTATTCTTGTGCATTTGTCTTTGTAACATTGGATATTATAAAGAGGAAAGGCAAATGTATCGAAATGAGATAATGAAAATGACATTTAAAGAACAAATAGATAAAGAAAGAATACCTCAGCACATTGCCGTAATCATGGATGGAAATGGGCGTTGGGCTAAAAATAAAGGAGAAAATCGCATATTCGGACATCAAAACGGAGTGGATTCTGTTAATCAAATTACTGAAGCTGCCGGCGAAGTCGGGGTGAAATACCTGACACTTTATGCATTTTCGACTGAAAACTGGAATCGTCCCTCCGAGGAAATAGATGCCTTGATGGAGCTTCTTGTGGAAGCTATCAAGAATAATATTCGCAAAATGATGGATAATAATGTCCGTTTGCTTGTAATAGGCGATTTGGAGCGGTTACCTGAAAGAACAAAAAATAATTTAAAAGAAGCGATAAAAGAAACAGATCAAAATTCAGGGTTGAATTTGGTTTTGGCTCTTAGTTACTCTTCCCGCTGGGAAATACTGAATGCAACGAAAAAAATTGCCCAAGATGTAAAAAACAATAAGATAAACGTTGAAGATATTGACGAATCTTTTTTCTCAAACTACCTTACAACAGTGGGGATTCCTGATCCCGATTTGCTGATCAGAACCAGCGGAGAGTTGAGGATCAGTAATTTTCTAATGTGGCAACTTTCCTATTCAGAACTCTATTTTACCGACGTCTGTTGGCCGGAATTTAAAAAAGAACAGTTTTTCGAAGCCATTGTCGATTATCAGAAAAGAGAAAGACGCTTTGGTAAAACCAGCGAACAAATATTAAAATAATACCTTTCGAAATATGCGGAAATTTCTTTTCTTTTCCATCCTTTTCAACGTTATTATTGGCAACCTGTTAGCCCAAGAAGTACCAAGCGGCAATGCCGGCGAAATACTTATTGCGGAAGATTCTGTTGTTACTCCGTCCGATATTGATTCTCTCATTGTTACGGAAGGAAGTGAAAAGGCAGTTGTATCCTACACGTTGACTCCGAAAGAATATACTATTCAGGAAATCACTGTCGAAGGTGCAGGAAACTACGATAAAGACATTATAATCGGATATTCGGGATTAAGGGTTGGCGAACGGGTGAAAATGCCCGGTGATGCCTTTTCCGGTGCAATTAAACGCTTTTGGAAACAAGGGCTTTTTTCCGATGTGAAGATATATGCTACAAAAATACAAGGCGACAAGGTATGGCTTGAAATAGCATTAAAGCAACGTCCGCGTATTTCCGAAATTAACTTTTATGGCATAAAGAAAAAAGAAAAAGAAGATCTGGAGACCGGGCTCGGATTAGTAAAAGGAAACCAGATATCTCCTAATATGGTTAACCGGACGGAGATCCTGATTAAAAAGAAACTGGAAAGCAAAGGATATGAGAAGGCGGAAGTAGATTTTGTCCTTCGCGATGATCCTACCAATCCCGGATATGTTATAGTTGATATTAATGTCGACAAAAAAGATAAAATAAAAGTTCATCGTATCTATATCGAAGGCAATACCGAATTGTCGGATAACAAGGTGAAAAGGGCGATGAAAAAAACTAAAGAGAAGAAACTTCTGAATATATTCAAATCCAAAAAGTTTATTCGGGAAGAGTACGAAAAGGACAAAGAGCTTATCATTGATAAATATAATGAAAAAGGATACCGGGATGCCGAATTGCTAAGCGACAGTGTTGTCTTTTATAAAGAAAATAAAGTCGATGTTTACATTACGGTAGACGAAGGTAAAAAATACTATTTCCGCAATATTACCTGGGTTGGAAATACAATACAACCAAGTGAAGTATTAAGCACTGTGCTTGGGATAAAAAAAGGCGATGTTTATAATCAGAAACTCCTGAATGACCGTTTGTTGATGGATGAAGATGCCGTTTCCAGCCTTTACCTCGACAATGGATACTTATTCTTTAATGTTGATCCGGTAGAAGTAAACATTGAAGGCGACTCTATAGATATGGAGATGAGGATATACGAAGGGAAACAGGCTACAATCAACGAAGTAATTATAAACGGGAATACCGCTGTCCATGAAAATGTAATCCGCCGTGAATTACGTACCAAACCGGGACAATTGTTCAGCAAATCCGATTTGCAGCGCTCTGCACGTGAATTGGCACAAACAGGCCATTTTGATCCTGAAAAACTGGATATTCGTCCGGAGCCGAATCAGGAAGACGGAACCGTAGATATTGTTTACAATTTGGAACAAAAAAAGAACGACCAGGTTGAGTTGTCTTTCGGATGGGGACAAACCGGAATAATCGGTTCTGTCGGATTGAAATTTACCAATTTTTCCATACAAAATATCTTTAATAAGGACTCTTATCATCCTCTTCCTCAGGGAGACGGACAGCAGTTTGGTATATCATTCCAAACCAATGCCAAATATTATACCGCAGCAAGTATCTCTTTTATGGAACCTTGGTTGGGAGGCAGCAAGCCGACATCGCTATCTACCTCTTTGTATTGGTCTCGCCAGACAGGGATAAGCAGTTATTACTACTCCGACAGTTATTATTATAGCCCGCTTAGCGGAAATTCTACTTATACTTATGATGCGGATCCCGATAAACATATTGTGACTCTCGGAGGATCAATTGGTATTGGAAAACGCTTGTCATGGCCAGATGACTATTTCTCTATATACGGAGAAGTTGCATATCGTCACTATGATTTGTTGAACTGGCAGTATTTCGATTTGCATACAGGTCAGGCTAATAATTTGAGCTTTGGTATTACGTGGAGCCGCAACTCAATAGATAATCCGTATTATACCAGAAGAGGCTCCATACTCTCCCTGTCATTGCAGGTAACCCCGCCTTATTCGTTGTTTACAGATAATACAAGAGTAAATGCATTGGTGGAAAAGTATAAAAGCGGTTCTTTGGACAGTGAAGAAGAATACCTCGAAATGCAACAGGATCTTTATCGTTGGGTAGAATATTATAAAACGGAATTTAAGGCAAAATTATACACTCCGCTCTCTTCCAATCAGAAACTGGTGTTGATGACGCGCGCTGAATATGGATTTTTAGGTTACTATGACGTGAACAGAAAGTCACCGTTCGAACGTTATTATGTAGGGGGAGACGGAATGTCTGGTTCCAGTAGCACATATGCTACGACTACAGTATCCTTGCGCGGATATAATAATGGTTCATTGACCCCGTATGATGCAACTACCGGCAGTCAGGCAGGAAACATGTATACGAAACTCTCGTTGGAGCTACGCTACCCGCTGATGCTTCAACCGATGTCTACCATTTATGCTCTTATTTTTGCCGATGCCGGAAATGCATGGAGTGAATTCAACCAGTTCAACCCATTTGATTTGAAAAGGTCAATAGGTGGAGGTATTCGCGTGTTCCTGCCAATGATCGGATTGCTTGGTGTTGACTATGGTTATGGATTTGATTATGATCAGCAAGGAAAGAAAGGTGGCGGTAATTTCCACCTTATTATCGGGCAAGAATTTTAATTATTGTTAAAGAATATCATAAAAAGAATGATTTCGAGTTATGTTTGTATAATTTGATTATAAAAATAAAATATGTTCATATGAAAAAGTTATCGTTAATTACAATAATCGCATTCTTAGGAATGATGTCGGTTTCCGCTCAAAAAAATGCAATAGTGGATATGGAATATATTTTGAAGAATATTCCGATGTACGAATCTGCCAATGAGCAATTAAAACAGATTTCCCAGAAGTGGCAATCGGAAGTGGAAGCCAAGAACGAAGAGGCGAAAGTTTTATATAAAAATTATCAGACGGAAGTTGTTTTCCTTTCCGACGACATGAAAAGCAAAAAGGAAAATGAAATTGTAGCAAAAGAAAAAGAAGCCAATGAATTAAAACGCAAATATTTCGGACCCGATGGAGAGCTCTTCAAAAAAAGAGAAAGCTTGATGAAACCGATACAAGACGAAATTTATACTGCAATCAAAGATATATCTGAAGCGAAAGGATATCAGCTTGTTTTGGATAAAACATCCGGAATGAATATTATCTATTATTCGTCGAAAATAGATATCAGTGACGATGTCCTGTCAAAGCTGGGATATTCGAAAAAATAAGGAATTACATTCTTAAAGAGCATTGACATAAATCAATATCTGTTTTATTAAATAATCTGTTTAGATTTTATTTAGGGTAATACCTAATGCTTTTCTATTAAAGTAGAGAAAAGCACAGATGTGAATTTTTTAAGTATTTTATTATACTCTTGAATTTTTAGGGGTCTGTAATATTATATACTTCACAACTATTCATTATCTTTGCGTTGAATTTTAACAAAAAAATCAATAATTATTATGCTTAAAAAATTAGTATTATCACTGTTTCTTGCGGTTCCTTTTTTCGCATTTTCTCAAAATACACAAATTAAACTCGGATATTTAGACGTTCAATCTCTTTTCCTTTCATTACCCGAAGTTGCAAAAATTGATTCTACCATGAAGAAATTGGGAGAGCAACACGAAAATGAAATAAAAAGAATGGAAGATGAATACAACCGTAAACTTGCCGAATATCAACAAGGACAACAAACTTGGGATGAGACAATCAAGAAAAACAGAATAGAAGAATTGCAAACTCTTCAAACTAAGATGCAGAATTATTACCAGACAGCTCAACAAATGCTGCAACAAAGACAAGAAGAATTGCAAAGCCCGCTAAGGGAAAAAATTCTGAAAGCAATGAAAGAAGTTGGTACGGAGAATGGTTTCCTATATATATTTGAAGCCAATACATTACTGTTCAAATCCGAACAAGCTATCGATGTAACCCCTTTAGTAAAGAAAAAATTAGGCGCTAAATAATAAATATAAGCAAACAAGTAGACGAGTAACGAGTAGACAAGTAAACAAGAAGGCAATTGCCGGTTTCACGTTTACTTGTCTACTCGTTACTTATTTACTCTCCTACTAAAAAGAAAAATATGTTATTCCCCACACAATCAGGTCCTATTGGTATTTTTGATTCCGGATACGGCGGTCTTACGATTCTGGAAAAAATCAGAAAACTCATGCCTCAATATGATTACATCTATTTGGGGGATAACGCCCGTACGCCTTATGGCACACGATCTTTTGACGTCGTCTACGAATTTACCAAGCAATCCGTAAAGAAACTATTCCAGTTGGGCTGTCCTATGGTTATATTGGCATGTAATACGGCCTCTGCCAAAGCCTTAAAGACTATCCAATCAAAAGACCTGCCGGTGTGGAATCCTGAAAAAAGGGTTCTGGGAGTAATCAGGCCTACGGTGGAAGCGATCGGAGATATTACAAAAACACGACATGTAGGTATTCTCGGTACGGTTGGGACTATACATTCTAAATCATACCCGATTGAAATAAAAAAGATAAACCCTGACATTGTTGTTTCCGGACAAGCCTGTCCGTTGTGGGTTCCATTGGTTGAAAACTCCGAATATGACTCTCCGGGTGCAGACTATTTTGTAAAAAAATATCTTAACGAACTGTTGGAAAAAGATAGGGAAATAGACACAATTATACTTGGTTGTACTCATTACCCTTTACTTCTACCTAAAATAAGAGAATTTACGCCAGAGGGAATGAATATAATCCCGCAAGGTGAAATTGTAGCCGCAAGTATGCAGGATTATTTAAACCGCCATCCGGAGATGGAGCAGAGAATAACCACCAACGGAAGCTGTAAATTTTTCACAACCGAATCGGTATCTAAATTTCAGAAGTCGGCTGCTTTGTTCCTGCACACAAAAGTGGGTGTTGAACGGATTTTCCTGTAATTGAATAAAAATTTTTTATTCGAAATATCCCTTCGGTTTTTAAGAGAATACCTTTTTTGCTTGCATTGAAAATCCTTTTTTGCGACTAAAATTTTTATCTGAAAATCGATGTCTGGATTTTTTTAGATTGCAGAGTAGTTTTGTCGCAAATTATTTTGTACAAAAATTTTTTTCAGTAACTTTCCATTTCATATTTTATGTTTCATATTTTATGTTTAATGTGAATGGAAGAATGTTTTAAAAATCCGTTTTTGGTAGCAGGTTATCATAGTCCCGCCTATTTTTGTGATAGGGAAGTCGAGACTGAAAAAATTATTTCCGCACTCAGGAATGAACGTAATGTATCGCTTATAAGTCCCCGTCGTATGGGAAAAACGGGTTTGATACAGCATGTTTTTTATTATATATACGAGCAAGATAAGAATATTTGTTGTTTTTATTTGGACATATTTTCTACTCAAAATTTGCATGATTTTACCACCTTGTTAGGCAAGACTGTCCTTGGAAAATTAGATGATTATTCCGAATCCTTGCTGAGAAAGATGTCTGTTTTTTTTAAAAGTTTTCGACCTTCTTTTACTTTTGATGCCGTTAGTGGTACGCCTACTATATCTTTGAATATTCAACCGGATCAAACCGAACAAAGTTTGCAGGAAATTTTTGAATATTTACGACAATCAGGCAAAAGGATTTATATTGGTATTGACGAATTTCAGCAAATTACCGATTATCCGGAAAAAGGAGTGGAAGCGCTTTTGCGTTCATATATGCAATTTTTGCCCAATGTGAAATTTATTTTTTCCGGTAGTAAGAAACATTTGATGGATGCAATGTTTTCGGCAGTCAATCGTCCCTTTTATCAAAGTACCCAAAAAATTGGTTTGAAAGAAATTCCATTGGAAAAGTATCGGCAATTTGCCATCAATTTGTTTCAAGTAAATAAAAAAATACTCGATCCAGCTGTTTTTGATTATTTTTATTCTGCAATGTCGGGACACACTTGGTATATACAGTTGCTTCTTAATCAGTTGTTTGCATTAAATAAGAATAGCTATTCACAACAAGATGTCGAAAAATTGATTGAGGATATTTTGGAAGAAGAAAATGCTACATTCAAAACTTATTGTGAAATGATTACCAAGGGGCAATTGATGTTATTGAGAGCAATTGCGGCCGAGAAAAAAGTTTCAGAACCATTTGAATCTGGTTTTATGAAAAAATATAATCTTACAGCGCCAAGCAGTGTACGTTTAGCATTAAAATCATTAATGGATAAAATGTTGATACTAAAAGATGATGATGGTAGTTATTTTGTATATGACCGTTTTTTTTCTCTTTGGTTGAAAAATCAGTTGTAGTAAAAAATACAAGCGTTAATCTATTTTGACCTTTTATAAAACTGATTATAAAAAGTAATATCGCTCTCCTTTATTTCTTCAAATTTCGATTAATTTCGTACCTTTGCATCCTAAAATAAAATTCAAGATACAGATGCAAAAATCAGGAATATTGCAATCATTGCACACGTAGACCATGGAAAAACTACCCTCGTAGACAAAATGTTGTTAGCCGGACAACTATTCAAAGAGCATGAGAAGCCCGGTGAACTGATATTGGACAATAATGATTTGGAACGGGACCGTGGTATTACTATTGTTTCCAAAAATGTCTCCATCCGATACAAAGATTACAAAATCAACATAATTGACACTCCTGGGCACGCCGATTTTGGAGGTGAAGTAGAACGTGTACTGAACATGGCAGACGGAGTAATTCTTTTAGTAGATGCTTTCGAAGGACCAATGCCTCAGACTCGTTTTGTATTGCAGAAAGCAATCGAAATAGGATTGAAACCGATTGTTGTAATCAACAAAGTCGATAAGCCCAATTGCCGTCCCGATGAAGTTCACGAAGAAGTATTCGACCTGATGTTCAGTTTGGATGCTACCGATGAGCAGTTGGATTTTCCTACTGTCTACGGTTCTGCCAAAAACAATTGGATGTCTTCCGATTGGAAAACTCCGACGGACAATATAAATGCAATATTAGATACTATTATAGAAAATATTCCCGAACCGGAATATTTGCAGGGAACACCTCAGATGTTGATTACTTCCCTTGATTTTTCTTCCTACGTCGGACGTATCGCTATCGGAAGAATACATCGTGGTGAATTGAAAGAAAACCAAGATGTTGCTCTTGTAAAAAGAGACGGAACAGTTATAAAATCAAGAATTAAGGAATTGCATGTTTTCGAAGGATTCGGCCGTTCCAAAGTGAAAGATGCCGGATGTGGTGAAATATGCGCCTTGGTTGGAATCGAAGGTTTCGAAATCGGAGATTCAATCTGTGACCTTCAAAATCCAGAACCACTTCCTCCTATTGCCATTGACGAACCTACGATGAGTATGGTTTTTTCCATAAACGATTCTCCTTTCTTCGGTAAAGACGGAAAGTTTGTTACCTCCCGGCATATTAATGACCGTTTGGTAAAAGAGTTGGACAGGAACCTTGCGTTGCGCGTACAGAAATCTCCCGACTCCGATATATGGACAGTTTTCGGTCGTGGAGTACTTCACTTATCTGTTCTTATAGAAACAATGAGACGTGAAGGGTACGAAATACAGGTCGGTCAACCTCAGGTTATTTTTAAAGAGATAGATGGCGTGAAATCCGAACCGGTAGAACAACTATCAATCAACCTGCCCGAAGAAGTTTCAGGAAAGGTAATTGAGATGGTAGCTATCCGTAAAGGAGAAATGGTCTCTATGGAACGCAAAGGAGACAGGGTGCATTTGGAGTTTCTGATTCCGTCACGCGGAATCATCGGGCTTCGTACCAATGTCCTGACTGCCTCTGCCGGAGAAGCTGTTATGGCTCACCGTTTCCTTGAATACCAACCATATAAAGGCGAGATAGAAAAACGAATGAACGGTTCTATCATTGCAATGGAAAGCGGAACGGCTTTTGCATACGCTATAGATAAGTTGCAGGATAGAGGAAAGTTCTTTATTTATCCGCAGGACGAAATTTATGCCGGACAGGTTGTCGGAGAACATTCGAAAGAAGGCGATTTGGTTGTGAATGTAACTAAATCGAAAAAACTTACTAATATGCGTGCGTCCGGAGCCGACGATAAAGCCCGGATTATCCCTCCGGTAGTTTTCAGTCTTGAAGAGGCGTTGGAGTATATTAAGGAAGACGAATACGTAGAGGTGACCCCTAACAACATGCGTCTTCGCAAAATCCTTTTGGATGAAAACGATCGTAAACGGAACGCAAAAAAATAATACGGTTTTAACATAGATTCAATTTAAGAAATTCTTATAAAGTGCTATCTTTTCCTTTATTTTTGAAAGTATAGCATTCGGAGAATCCGTGGTAGGGCCTTTAGATAAGTAAAGGCCTGCCATGTTTTAAAGACATTACTAAATTCAGGAGAGATAAAAATCAAATTTGTAATTACCTCATGTTATTTCGGGATATATACGGGCAAGAAGCAGTAAAGCAGATTTTTACGCGGTCGGTACAGGAGAACCGTATTCCGCATGCGTTATTGATTACCGGGCCTGAAGGTTCGGGAAAATTGCCGCTCTCTATTGCTTATGCCCGCTATATTTGTTGTGAAAACAGAACCGAAACGGATGCATGCGGAGAATGCCCTTCATGTATCAAGTTTAACAAGTTGATTCATCCCGACCTCCATTTTGTTTTTCCTATAACCCGTTCCAAAGATTCTGTGACATGTGATTACTATCTGGAACCTTGGCGGGAGATGTTTTTGAATCAGCCTTACTTCAATCTTGATCAATGGTTGGCAAAAATAGGTTCGGAAAACGGGCAGGGAATGATTTACTCCAATGAGAGCGAGGTGATTATCCGTAAGCTCAATAAAAAGTCTTATGAGTCGGATTACAAAATAATGATTGTGTGGTTGCCCGAAAAAATGCATCTCTCTTGTGCCAACAAGCTGCTCAAGATATTGGAAGAACCTCCTGAAAAGACACTATTCTTGTTGGTAAGCGAAAATTCGGAACAACTTTTGACTACAATTACTTCCCGCACACAACGAATTGTTGTTCCGCCTTTGGAATCGGCTGTTGTACAAAAAGCGATTGCAGACCGTTACGGGATAGAAGAACCGGAACGAAGTAATATTGCGCATATTGCTAACGGAAACCTGATTAGGGCGGAAGAGATTATTCAAACTTCGAATGAGAGCCGCGAATACTTTGAGCTGTTTACCCAAGTGATGCGGGCTTCTTATAGCCGCAATGCTATGGAGATGAAACGTTGGTCGGAAGCAATGGCGCGTTTGGGCAGAAAACGTCAGGCATCGTTTTTGCAATATGCACAACGAATGATTCGTGAGAATTTTATCCTTAATTTAAAAAATAACGATTTGAATTACATGACGGGATATGAAAATGATTTTTCTGCCCGTTTTTCCCCGTTCGTGAATGAACGCAATATATTCGGATTGTTGTCCGAGTTGGAAAGTGCCGAACGGCA
The DNA here is from genome assembly GCA_031553005.1 of Paludibacteraceae bacterium. Lineage (GTDB taxonomy): Bacteria > Bacteroidota > Bacteroidia > Bacteroidales > Paludibacteraceae > RGIG9379. The sequence continues at coordinate 32,974 of JAVBMA010000049.1, forward strand.
TATTGAACAAAATGTACAGGCAAAACTGGTGTTTTTTGACTTGGCATTGAAAATGATAATGCTTTTGAAGAATTAAAGCCATTTCGGATGTGTTAAAAATGCGCAGATTTTCTCATTTTCAACTTCCGGTTCCCAACTTTTTAATTTGTCTTTTTGTTTTTTTATTGCGTACTTTGCGAATGGCTTTAAAAATGGAAGTTTTTGCCCTGAGTGGGTGAGGATACAATATAAATAATTTAGAATAAGTGGCTTATAGATTTTAAATCCTTGTGCGAATGTTGCTCTTTTTTCTCCGGTGGAAATTTACACTGTTAAAAGAGTTAATATTCGAACTAAAATCTTTGGTATCCTGTTCTAAATCCTAAATAAAAATAGATGAGTTGTAATAATAAAGAAGGTTGCTGCATGAACTTTAGGGGATTCAGCAAAAAAACAGATAAAAAATTAGATACTTCCGATTGGTTATGCGATATTCCTGAAGCTCAGGCAGCGACTGATTTTGTTGAAGTTATTTTTAAAAATACAAGAAAAGGATATTTCAGAAATTCCAACGGGCTTAAACTTGAAAAAGGAGATATTGTAGCCGTCGAATCTTCGCCGGGACATGATATAGGAACAATTTCCCTTACAGGTCAATTGGTATTGCTGCAAATGAAAAAAAATAATATAGACCCGGCACGGAGCGAAATCAAACGGATCTATAGAAAGGCTAGACCCAACGATCTTGAGAAATATGAAGAAGCAAAAGCGCGCGAATATGACACGATGCTTCGGGCCAGAAAGATTGCCGAAGACTTGAAATTAAATATGAAAATCGGCGATGTGGAGTATCAGGGAGACGGGAACAAGGCTATTTTTTATTATATCGCTGATGAGCGTGTTGATTTTCGTCAACTTATAAAAGTTTTTGCCGAAACATTTAAGATCCGCATCGAAATGAAGCAGATCGGAGCACGGCAGGAAGCCGGGCGCATAGGTGGTATTGGTCCCTGCGGCCGTCCGTTGTGCTGTTCGTCGTGGATGTCAAGTTTTGTTTCCGTATCGACAAGCGCCGCGCGCTATCAGGAAATATCCCTGAATCCTCAGAAATTGGCGGGACAATGCGCCAAACTGAAGTGTTGCATGAATTTTGAAGTCGATGCATATGTCGAAGCCCAGAAAGAGATACCATCCAAAGAGATTCATCTCGAAACCAAAGACGCAACCTTCTATCACTTTAAAACAGATGTATTTAAAAAAGAGATGCAATATTCCAGCGCTCCCAATATGGCAGCTAATATTGTTGCTATTCCTGTGGAAAGGGTAAAAGAGATTATTGCACTTAATAAACAGGGAATCAAGGTTGATTCATTAGAAGCCGAAAGCGGTCAGCAAAAAGCAGAGAAGCAAACGGATTATGAAAATGTGGTAGGACAAGATAGCCTTACCCGTTTTGATAAAAAGAGAAAAAGCAGGTCAAAAAACAGGCGGAACGAGAACTCTCCTAATAACAATCGCCCGAACGAGGCAAGAAATGAAAATGCTCCGGCAAATAATCCGGAAAAAGTACATAACCGGGTTGCCGAAAATAAAAATCAGGAAAGGCGTAATCAGTCTGAAAATTCGAATGGCAAGCCGGGCAACCACAATAAAAACGACCGTCAGGCTCAACCGAGAGAAAATAACGCCCGTCCCGAACAAGGAGCAAAGAATAACGGTAACAATACGAACCGTAATAACAACCGCAGGCATAAACCTCGTCCGATAAAACCTGATAGAAACAATGAGAGTAAAAGCGAGTAATATAAAAATAACCGGAATCCTTTTGTTGCTTTCTCTTATAGTGGCAAGTTGTTCCGGCGACGTAGCCTTTCAGGATGCAAAAGAACTCCCTTCTTATGGTTGGGATAAGGATAGTGTAGTAACTTTCAACTATGTTGCAACCGACACGTTGGCAACCTACGACATTATAATAGATATCCGCAATGATGGAAATTACCGTTATCAGAATTTTTGGCTGTTTGTGAATTCAGTCTCTCCCGATTTGATCAGTTTTAGCGATACGTTGGAATGCGTATTGGCAGATAATTATGGGCGATGGATTGGAAAAGGAGGCGGATCGCTCCATGAGCTTCCCGTTTCATTTATGCAACAGATAAAATTTCCTAAGGCCGGAGTTTACTCATTCGAGCTTATCCAAGGAATGCGTGAGGACACGTTGGAGGGCATCCACGATATCGGATTGAGGATTATTAAGAATTGACATAACCATATAAAAATTGACTTCTAAGTAATTGGTAAGATTTAATGATACATTTAGACAAGTTGACGAGTAAACGCGAATAGGAATGACTTGTTTACTTTGTTTACTCGTCAACTTGTTTACTAAAAACATAACAATAAATTCTTTATAAAACTTAATTCATGTTCTTTGTGTTTTAATCATGGGAAAAAATAAATTACAGAAGTTTGGTGAAATGGAGGCTTTCTCTCATGTATTTCAATATACATTTTCCAGACTGCAAGAACAAAAAGAACCTTTTGAATTAAAAGGAAAATGGAGTAGTTTTTTTCAAAATGACAATCCTATTGTGTTGGAAGTAGGTTGTGGAAAAGGCGAGTATACCGTTGCTCTGGCAGAGCTATTTCCTGATAAAAACTTCATAGGCGTAGATATAAAAGGCGCGCGGATGTGGACAGGAGCAAAAGAATCATTTCAGAAAGGATTGAAAAATGTTGCCTTTATCCGGACTAATATAGAGATTATTCCTGCTTTCTTCGCAAAAGATGAAGTTTCCGAAATCTGGCTTACCTTTCCTGACCCGCAAATGAAAAAAGTCCGTAAAAGGCTTACCTCCACCCGGTTTATGGATTTGTACCAGCAATTTGTAAAACCTGAAGGAATTATCCATTTGAAAACGGATAGTAATTTTATGTTCACTTATACCTCCGAAATGGTGAAGGTTAATAACTATAAGGTTCTTTTTCAAAACAATGATTTATACCATTCCGATTTTTCTGATGATAAGATTTTGTCAATTAAGACATTCTACGAACAGCAATGGCTGGATAGAGGACTAACTATAAAATATATAAAATTTTTGCTAACACCCAAGGACTCTTTTATAGAACCGGATATCGAAATAGAATACGATAGTTACCGGAGCTATAACCGGAGTAGGAGAGGTCTTCCTTCGGAGTCCGAAGAAGAAGAAACATGATTCGTCAATCGGAAGAGTCATTGAAAATTTGTGTTTGCAAAGGACGTAAAGCCCATAAATTCTTGTAACTCATAACAAATAATTCGTAACTAATTTATGACTGCAAAAGAAATACAACAACTTGTAGAAGAGGAAATTGATAGATTAAATTGGAAAATAACGCCATATAGTTTATATGAACCTATTGAGTATGTACTTTCTTTGGGCGGGAAGCGGATTCGTCCTGTTTTTGCCTTGTTAGGCTGTCAATTGTTTGATGCTCCTGTTAAAGCCCTAAATCCAGCTTTAGCCGTTGAAGTATTCCATAACTTCACATTGCTTCATGATGACATTATGGATAAAGCCGAAATGCGCAGGAATCAGCCGACAGTACATATAAAGTGGAATGAAAACGCCGCTATACTTTCGGGCGATGCTATGCTTATCAAAGCATACCAACTATTAGCACAGTGTGATCCGGCAGTGTTGAAACCCGTTCTGGATGTTTTTTCCAAAACAAGCGTAGAAGTTTGCGAAGGTCAGCAATTTGATATGGAGTTTGAATCCCGTAATGATGTTTCGATAGACGAATATATCAATATGATACGCCTGAAAACAGCCGTTTTGTTGGCCGGAAGTTTGAAAATCGGAGCTATTTGCGGAGGAGCCTCTGAAAAAGATGCCGATTTGCTTTATCAATTCGGTATTGGAATCGGAATAGCTTTCCAGTTGAAAGACGATTATCTGGATGTGTATGGTGATCCTGTTAAATTTGGAAAGAATATCGGAGGAGATATCTCTTCCAACAAAAAAACATTCTTGCTTATCAATGCATTGGAAAAAGCTGATTCCGTAACAAAAGCAGAACTGCTTCATTGGATAAATGCCGCGACTTTTGATAGGCAGGAAAAGATAAAAGCGGTCTCTTCTATATACGACAAACTTGGCATTCGCACTTACACCGAAAATGCGATGCGGGCTTATTATGAGGATGCGGTTGAATTATTAAAAAAAGTTTCTGTTTCGGAAGAAAAGAAAACGGAGTTATCCGTTTTTGCAGAAAACTTGTTATATAGAGAAAATTAAGAGAGATGCCTTATAGAAGATTACCGAATACTAATCAGGCGAGATTACGTTCTTTGCAGAAAGCTGTACGCATGGGCGAATCTTTTAATCTTGCCTATTCTTATAAGACGCTGGAAGATGCCAAAGGCTTCTTAGTACGCTATGAACGGGCTTTATTCGAATATAAGCAATGTTCCGAAAAACAGTCGTCGACCAACAAAAAACATCAAAATACAATCAAGTTTGCACGTTTATACATTTCACATTTTATACAAGTGCTTCACATGTGTGTTGCCCGTAATGAGATTAAACCCGAAAAAAAGCTTTTATACGGATTGGAGGAGAATAGCTCTGTAGTTCCTGATCTGAGTTCGGAGGAAAACCTTTTGGAATGGGGGAAAAAGATAATCGATGGAGAACATCAACGTACGATAAAAGGAGGAGCGCCCATTTATAATCCAGCTATTGCCAAAGTAAGGGTTCACTACGATATTTTCGTCGAGTCATATAATGACCAGAAAGTTTTACAAAGCAGTACGGCACGTACAATTGAAAATATAGCCCAGTTGAATGAAGTTGCAGACTCTTTAATCCTTGAAATCTGGGATCAGGTGGAAGCTAGCTTTGCCAAACTTCCTCAGCCTGTCAGGCTAGCTAAGTGTCAGGAGTATGGAGTTATCTACTATTATAGAAAAGGAGAACAACAAAAAAGCGCATAAAAACGTCAGGGGAGTATTTTTGAGATACTCCCCTGATTCTTTAAGAATATCAAAGAAAGACTATTTATCTGAACATCTGAATATCTGAACATCTTTTTATAAACATTTTTTAAATCGGATAAGAAACTCTTTTGCTTCGTCCATACTTAAAGAGAGTGGCGGAAGTAAACGGATGGTATGCGCTCCAGCAACTCCGGTAAATACTTTCTGTTCAAAAAGCAACTTAGTGCGGATCTCTTTAATCGGTTGTTCGAATTCTAACCCGATCATCAGTCCTGATCCTCTTATCTCTTTTATTTCTGGTAATTTTTTAAGTTCAGACATTAAAAAATCTCCTACCCGGGCGGCATTTTCAATCAATCGTTCTTCTTCTATTATTTCCAATATGGCAATGGCTCCTGCACAACCCAATTGGTTGCCGCCGAAAGTAGTTCCCAGTTGACCGTGGATTGCTTTGAACATCGGGCTGATGATTACTCCTGCCATCGGAAATCCATTGCAAATACCTTTTGCTACCGTGATAATATCCGGTTTTATTCCCGAATATTGATGCGCGAAAAATTTGCCGCTTCGTCCATATCCCGACTGTATTTCATCCAAGATAAGAACCGTACCCGTTTCGGTACAAATTGCCCGCAAATCCTGCATAAATTGATTGTCAGGGGCATAAATTCCGCCGATACCTTGGATTCCTTCTATAATTACGGAAGAAACATCGCCTTTTTTCAGTTCTTTACGTACTGTTTCAATATCGTTCAGTTCAATAAATGTAACTTCCAATCCTTCATTGATAGGAGCCACATATTTAGGAATATCCGTTACTTTGACAGCAGCGGAAGTCCGTCCATGAAATGAGTTTTGAAAAGAGATAATACGTTTTTTATTATTATGGAAAGATGCCAGTTTTAAGGCATTTTCATTAGCTTCTGCTCCCGAATTGATTAGGAATAGGGAATAATCTTCATAGCCGGAGACTTTCCCCAATTTTTCAGCCAATTCAACCTGTAATGCATTAATTACAGAATTGGAGTAAAATCCCAGTTTGGCAACCTGATTGCTGATTGCTTTTACATACTTCGGATGTGCGTGGCCTACCGAAATAACCGCATGGCCGCCGTAAAGGTCAAGATATTCCATTCCTTCACTATCATATACTTTGCATCCTTTCCCTTCGGTAATATTGATAGGGAACAGTGGATATACATCGAATAAATTCATTGGGTTTTAAGTTTTGAGTTTTAGGTTTTAAGTTTTTACTTATACCCCAAAACAATATTATAATATAGTAAATTCTACTTTTCTGATGCCTTTTTAACAAGAGAAGTTTTGCCCCATCTGCGAGGAGAAATAATAATTGTATTTACCAGATTTTCGAAATTCAGAATCAAATGTTGAGTCTCATTTTCTCTGTCTGTGAAATTGTTATTATCTGCAATACGACCATATATAAAAGGCATTTGCATGATTTATATCATAAAATTTGCACAAATTATAATAATTTGATTTGAAATAAACTTATTTCATTTAGAATGCAGAACTCTTGAGATTCAATCCCGTTTTTTCATCCAATCCGAACATAAGGTTCATGTTTTGAACCGCTTGCCCTGATGCTCCTTTTAGCAAGTTGTCTATGATAGACACAATAAATACCTTGTTTTCATATTTATCCAAAAACAGTACGGCTTTATTGGTGTTGACTACTTGTTTTAAATCCGGACTTGAACCGGTGATAAAGGTAAAAGCCGCATCTTTGTAGAATTGCTCGTAAAGTGCTTTTATTTCAGTTATATCCAAATCACATTCCATGTAAACCGAGGCAAAAATTCCTCTGGTAAAATTACCCCTCACGGGTACGAAATTGATAGACTTATCAAAATTACCCTGCAATTGTTTGAGTGATTGGTTTATTTCTATCAGATGCCTGTGTTTAAATACTTCATAAACTGAAATATTATTGTTGCGCCAGCTAAAGTGTGTCGTTGCTCCGGGTTTTACTCCTGCTCCGGTCGAGCCGGTAATGGCATTCACATGGACTTCATTTTTCAATAATCCCTTAGCTGCCAAAGGCAATAAAGACAATTGAATAGCAGTGGCAAAACATCCCGGGTTAGCTATTTTATCAGCTTTTTTAATCCGTTCTTTATTCAACTCCGGCAATCCATATACAAAACCGTTGCTTTCGTTGCGGTAATCGGTAGAGAGGTCGATGATTTTTACCGATGAAGGAATATCATTTGCCTCCATAAACTTTTTACTGTCGCCATGTGCCGAGCAAAGAAACAGTACATCAACTTTGTCCAATGGTAGTTGGTCCGTAAAAATTAAATCCGTTTCACCGATGAGTCCGCTGTGGATATCTGTAATCTTGTTGCCTGCATTGCTCGAACTGTTTACAAATGCAATTTCAGCCTGAGGATGATTGATTAATAACCGGATTAGTTCTCCGGCAGTATATCCTGCTCCTCCTATTATTCCTGCTCGAAGCCCCCTAAATCCCCCACAGGGGGACTTGTCTAAGTTATTTATATTTTCTTGTTTCATATTTTCTTATCTTTAAAGCCTCCCTTGAGGGGAGGTTTGGAGGGGCTTATTTATTCCGTTTTTGTACGTTATAAAAAATCTTCATCTGATTACCCAAGATTTTAGTAAATCCTTTCACATCGTCTGCCGACCATGCTTTGTTTACTTCTCCATATTCGCCAAAATCGGTTTTCATTAAATCGAAAGGACTATCAACCCCAACAAGTGTATAGCTGTATGGACGTAGTTTTATAATTACCTGTCCGGTAACATTTTCCTGCGAATGTTCGAGGAATTTTTCAATATCGCGCATAACCGGTTCTAGATATTGAGCTTCGTGGAGGAACATTCCGTACCAGTTGCCCAATTGCTCTTTCCAATATTGTTGCCATTTGGTCAATGTGTGCTTTTCAAGCATTTTATGGGCGTTGATAATAAGCAATGCACCGGCAGCTTCAAATCCTACGCGGCCTTTGATACCGATAATTGTATCACCGATATGCATATCACGTCCGATACCGAAAGCAGAGCCTAATTCTTCCACTTTATTGATAGCCGCAATTTTGTCTTTGTATTCCACTCCGTTTACGGCAGCGATTTCACCTTTAACGAAATCAATGGTAATGATCTCTTCCTCTTTTTTCTGTACTTGCTTCGGATAAGCAGATTCGGGAAGGGTTTGTTCCGATTTCAATGTTTCCTTTCCTCCGATTGATGTACCCCATAAACCGGCATTGATAGAATATTCCATTTTAGTAAAATCGGCTTCATATCCATGCTCTTTCAGATAGTTTATTTCGTATTCACGAGTAAGTACCATATCGCGTGTCGGAGTAAGAATCTTGATGTTTGGAGCCAATATGTCGAAAGTCAAGTCAAAACGAACCTGGTCGTTTCCTGCCCCTGTCGAGCCGTGGGCAACATAGTCGGCATTGATTTGTTTTGCGTATTCGATGATAGCAATTGCCTGGAAAATACGTTCCGAACTTACGGAAATAGGATATGTTCCGTTGCGCAATACATTTCCGAAGACCATGTATTTGATACTTTTTTCGTAATAATCCTTTGTAACATCCAGTGTGGTATGTGATTTTGCACCTAACAGATAGGCGCGTTCTTCGATTTTCTTTAACTCTTCCTCACTGAATCCTCCGGTGTTGGCAATAGCTGTGTGGACTTCATATCCTTTTTCTTTTGCTAAATACATGGCGCAAAAAGAGGTATCCAATCCACCGCTAAATGCTAATAATACTTTCTCTTTCATCTGTTTTCTATGTTATTTTTTATTGTTTATTCGTTGTTTGTCTTACCGGGGCCGGTTTATTTTTTCGTTTTTTTGAGCCCGTTCAAGATTGAAAGAAGGATATTCTTCCGTTGTTTCTTTTCTTCTTTTTTCTCTTCTTTTCTTTCAGAATGATTTTGAGGATCATATAGCATGGCGGTGCAAATGCAATATCTTCGGTTGGTGCGGGTGAGGACATCGAAATTGACACATCCTTCGCATCCTTTCCAAAAAGCTTCGTCGTCCGTCAAGTCAGCAAAAGTTACCGGGACATATCCCAGTTCTGTATTGATTTTCATTACCGCAGCACCTGATGTAAGTCCAAACAGTTTGGCATCCGGATATTTCTCCCTTGACAAGTCGAAAGAGAATTTTTTTATTTTTTTCGCTAATCCGTGTCCTCTGAATTTTTCAGGAACAATCAGCCCCGAATTCGCGACATATTTCTTATTACCCCATGTCTCAATGTAACAAAAACCGGCAAATTCGTCTCCTGCCAAGGCAATGATTGCTTTTCCTTCTTTGATTTTTTGTTTTACATATTCGGGGGAACGCTTGGCAATACCGGTTCCACGGATTTTTGCCGCTGCTTCTATCGTATCCAAAATCGTGTCGACATAACCGAGGTGGCTTTCATCGGCAACCATTATTTTTATTTCCTGATCCATTCAGATTTAATTGAAAATTAAAAATTAGGAATTGAGAGTGAATTATTTTTATAGTTATTTAGTTAATTCCGGAATGAAAATGGAAAGGTTTTTCATTACTTCTTCATGAGTGACTCTCTCCCGGATGATAGCTATGATTGTATCGTCACCTGCAACAGTTCCGATAAACACATCTTTTCCGTTTTCGTCAATTTCATAAGCCAGACTGCTGGCGTAACCGGGACGTGTATGCAACACGGCAATATTTCCCGAAAAATCGACAGATTGGAGTACTTGACCGGAGGTAAATACAGTTGCCCGCACTTCCCTTTCTTTTTCCAGAGAAGCCAGTTGATAGACATATTCGCCCGAAGCGTTGGATGTTTTTGCCACCTTTAACTGCTTCAAATCACGCGAAAGGGTTGCCTGTGTAAGTTCGTACCCTTTTTCCAGTAATAATTGAAGTAGCTCTTCCTGGCTTCCAACAACGGAGCTTGTTATTATTTCCCTAATGGCAGTAAGCCTTTTTGTTTTATTCTTCACATTGAATAATTAAATCAAATATTAAATCTTTACAAATATCATCGTTAAGATTTATAACGAATATTTATTCATAAATAGAAAGCAAAGTTAGCTATATTATGAATAAAAACACAAATAAATTGTATAAAAATTACTTTGTTAGACATATTTATTCATTATTCTTTTCTATTCTGTCGATAATCAGGAAATTATAGAAAAGTTGAAGGTTGAAAGTTGAGAAGTGAAAGTTGTTTTTTGCGGGATTTAAACGAGGGATGGGAACGTATTGTTAGCGGGTATAGTTCTTGTAATTTGCATTTTATATTATCTTTGTACCTCATAAATTTATTATAGTGTAAAGTGGAGACAACGAAATTTGAATTGATAGCAAAAACCTTTCAGGGACTGGAAGAAGTATTGGCAAAAGAACTGATTAATCTTGGAGCCGACAATGTGGAGATACTTAGGAGAGGAGTCGGGTTTACCGGAGATCTGGAAATGATGTACAAAGCCAATCTTTATTGCCGTACCGCTTTACGGATTTTAAAGCCTGTTTTCAGGTTTGAAGCGAAAGATGCTGATGAGGTTTATGAAAAGGTAAAACAATTTAATTGGGCATCTTATCTGGATCCTTTCAAAACATTTGCTGTTGATTCGGTTGTTTTTTCCGATAACTTTAAACATTCCAAATTCCTTGCATATAAAGTAAAAGATGCTATTGCAGACTATTTCAACGAGAAAACGGGAGAAAGACCTTCTGTCCGCATTGTTAATCCTGATGTGCAATTAAATATCCATGTTGCTCAGGAGCATTGCACACTTTCTATTGATAGTTCGGGAGAATCGCTTCATAAACGCGGTTATCGTGTAGAACAGACAGACGCGCCTCTTAACGAAGTGCTCGCAGCGGGTTTGTTACTTCTTGCCGGATGGGAGGGTAAGACCGACCTTATTGATCCGATGTGTGGTTCGGGAACTCTTCTGATTGAAGCTGCCATGATTGCCCTGAATATCGCTCCGGGGATTTACCGTTCCGGATTTGCATTTGAAAAATGGAATGACTTTGACCAGGAACTGTTCGATCGCTTGTATAATGACGAATCGCAAGAGCGGGAGTTTACCTGTAAAATCTACGGATCGGATATTTTACAGAAAGCAATTGCTATTGCGGAGGACAATGTAAAAAGTGCCGGGTTAAGCAAATATATATCATTGCAAACGTCTTCTTTTCAGAGTTTGTCTGCACCTTCAAAAAATGCATTGATTATATTTAATCCTCCTTATGGTGAGCGAATAGGAGCTCGTGATTTGGGCGAATTGTATGCAATGATCGGAACAAAACTGAAACATGACTTTGAAGGGATGGAGGCTTGGGTGATTACAACTCAAAATGAAGCATCGGAAAAGATAGGTCTTCGCCCTTCTCGAAAAATCAAGTTGATGAATGGGCCTATTGATTGCGAATTTAGAAAATATGAGCTTTTTAAGGGAAAACGGAATGACTACGTGAAGAAGCACGAGGAAAAAAGCAAACTGAGAAAACCTCGATTTACATAAAAATCTTTTTTTAAACTATGAAATACAAATCTTTTTATGAGAGAAAACATTAAACTTTTTGAAGAAAAAAAAGTTCGTTCAATTTGGGATGAAGAAAAAGAAGAATGGTTTTTTTCTGTGGTGGATGTAGTCGGAGTATTGACTGATAGCCCCAACCCTCGTAAGTACTGGAGTGTGCTGAAAACCAGACTGAAACAAGAAGGAAATGAAACGGCTACAAATTGTAGCCAGTTGAAATTACTTATGCCTGATGGCAAAAAACGCCTTACTGACGTTGCTAATACAGAGCAACTTTTCCGCCTGATTCAATCTATTCCGTCATCCAAAGCAGAGCCATTTAAGCTATGGATGGCTCAAGTAGCCAAAGAGCGCATTGACCAGTTGCAAGATCCGGAATTGTCTATTGAGCAAGCAATGTTGGATTATAAACGGCTCGGATATTCCGATAGTTGGATTAACCAGCGATTGAAAAGCATTGAAATCCGCAAGGAGTTAACAGATGAATGGAAAGCGCGTGGTTTGAAGGAAGGACAGGAGTTTGCTACGTTGACCGATATTATTACTCAAACTTGGTCAGGTAAAACCACTAAAGAATATAAACGTTTTAAGGATTTGAAAAAAGAAAATCTGCGAGATAATATGACAAATACCGAATTGGTACTTAATATGCTTGCCGAACTTTCAACCAAAAATATTTCCGAAGCATCAAATCCTGAAACTTTTGATGAACATACACAAGTGGCGGTACAGGGAGGTGAAATAGCCTTGAATGCTCGTCGGGAACTGGAACTGAAAACAGGCAAATCGGCAATCTCATCGCTTAATGCTAAGTCCGGAATGATGATTGAAGAAAGGAAAGATAAAGAATTGGGAGAATAATGTAAATTCCGTCTGTTAGAAAATAAGGAGAGTTTTGAAGGTAAATTGCTTTTTGATTTGATAGAATTCCTCATTTTTACCAGTAAGTTATGGGACAAGGATAATTCTCATGTTTCTTGTAAATATAAATAAGAGAGATCTCATGCGACCAGGATCCATTTTTCTTTTTAGATGTAAAGAGATCGTATATATAATAAAATTGTATTCCTTTAAATTGGGCGCCAAGCATAAACCCGAGTGTATTTACGGATTCAAGGTCATTTTTGACGGATATGCCGAATAGCAGAGGATCAAAGGCAAGCCCCGCACCGGCATAAGCCAGTTTGAAATTATCCTGTTGCTGGTATGCTGCATTTGCGAAGAAATAGTTGCCGGACAGTTCTTGCCGTCCGAAAAATCCTTTTTTGAATTCCAGATCACGAACGAAATTGGCATGTACCGTAAACTTGCGTTTAAGCGTGTTATCTTCAAGCTTTGAAAAACCGTTGTTGGGTTCGGCAATATGATAAACCGCGCCTCCAACCGATAAAAGGTTTTCGATTATGAAACTTCCCCCGAAAGAGAAATCAAAGAAAGAGCGATGATCCGTTTCTATTGCTTCAATTGTGTTGGGCAAAGGGGCACGTGTAGCCGGGTCGTATTGGTCTCCGAAGGTCAGTTTGTTCTGTCCGAGATAGTTCATAAACATGGAACCTTGGAGTCCTAACCGGATGAAATAAAACTCTTTCAATCGGATTGTATGTGCATATACAAGTGAAAATTCGTTGGTTTGGTAAATTCCGTTTGCCATATTATCATAAGCATAAGCTACACCTATCGAGCACATTTGCTTATAGAAATTCTGGTCGTAAGAGATCCGTGCCGTATGATAGTTGTTGCCAAGCATAAGCCATTGTTGGCGGTAGTTCAATCCAAGGCGGAGTGCATTTGCATTTCCAGCTAACGATGGATTCAAGCTGAACGGGACAATATTATGGTTTGAAAAGGTATAATCCTGAGCAAACGATAAGTGGATTGTCCAACTTGTAATTAATATGATAATGAGTTTATTCATCTTTTTCTGAATCGGGTGGATATGCCTCTACCGTATAATAGTTACAAAACCTTTCCTTTCTCCCGTTTTGGAAATCCCCTGAAAATTACTTTTGTACTCTACATTCCATCCGTAGACGCCCCACGGGCAAGGCTCTCCTAAATATGTGCCGTCCCATTCGTCTTTTATATTTCTGCCTGTGAATACGATTTGCCCCAGACGATTGTAAATGATAAATGTGAATTCATCCATATACTCTCCCCCATAAAAGTGGAATGTGTCGTTTAAATCATCGTTGTTGGGCGAAAAAGCATCCGGAGCCCAAAAGTCTTTCCATGTGAACACTTTTGCTTCTCCCGAATATTCACATCCGAATTCATCTATACTTCTTATTGAGACAATGAAAGAGTCGGCTGCTATCGGGGAGTAGTAATGACTGATATTATTTCCTTCTTTCTCAAGACTTCCGTCTCCAGCTGTCCATAACCATTTGCTGTTGGATGGTGAGATTCCGTTAAAGCGGACTGTTGAACTTCCGTTTTCTATAAAAGCCGGTAATACTTCGAATTGAAAATCTTTTCGTGGCAATTCCTTGACGGTTGTTTGGGCATGCCCGATGCATCCGAATTCATCTTCACCCTCTATGAAAACCGTGGTTTCACCTTTGTCAATTGTCGCCGTAAGTTGAGAGGTATTGCCGTGTAAGAAGATAGACGGATTATATGGCTCGCTGCTCCATACATAGCTTTTTGCCCCGCTGGCTGTCAGGCGGATTGTGTCTTGTTGCCCGGCACATCCTGTTTGCTTTCCTTTTGTTATACGAATAACAGGAACAGGCCTGACGGAGACTGTATGCCTTCCGGTAGCAGGACATCCTGATTCATTTGTTCCCTTAACAATGTATTCAGCCGTAGAAGTAGAGTTATAAGTAATCGTAGCTGTTTCATCTCCCGTATTCCATTTGTAGGATTGCGCGCCGGAAGCCTGTAGTGTGAACGATTCTCCGGGACAAACTTCTGATTCGCCGCTGATATATAGTGTCGGAGGAACAATTACCGTTAGCCGTATATCAATAGTAGAACTACACCTTCCGGTTATTCCTGTAAGCTGTATGTCGGTATTTGAATCGGGAGTCAGGCGAAGGGATGACGAATGAGTCCCGTCAGACCAAACATAAGATGTTGCCCCATTGCCTATTAATGTAGTTGATTCGCCTTGGCAAACTTCTGTTTTTCCAAGTACGGAAACGATCGGTAGCGGAACACTGTTTACCGTATAAGAGGTCGTATTTTCGCATCCGTTCATATCAATTCCCCGAAGGGAGACTGTTGTCATATCATTTATAAACAATGATATTTCAGCTCCGTAATTTCCGTTGTCCCAGTAATAGTCAACCGCTCCCTCCGCTTTCAATATTGTCGAAGTATTATAACATACATTCCGTTCGCCGTCTATCTTCAGGCTGGGCAACGGGTTTACCGTGACATCGGCGAAGTCTGTCGCCGAGCATCCGTTCGCAGCTACTCCTGTTAACTGATAGCGAGTGGAGAATACCGGTATATCCTCTAAAAGATTTCCCGAGTATCCATTGTTCCAATAATAGGTTACGGCTCCGTTTGCGGTCAATCTTAACGTATCGTTTTTGCAAATAGTTGTTTTACCCCCGATCCAAACGTATGGCAATTGCAAAAGCCGTATTGGAATCTCTCTTCGTGCGGTACATCCGTTAATTGTTCCTTCAAACCAGTAAGTAGTATCCTGTGTTGGGATTCGCGATAGTGTTCTTGTGTTGGAACCATCATGCCAGACATAAGAGGATGCTCCTTGTGCTGTGAGGATTACGGATTTCCCTTCGCAAACAATAGAATCTCCCTGTACATCAAGAACCGGCATATCTTTTACCCGTATCTCTTTCGAAACGGGCAAAGAAGAGCATCTGTTGGAATCCACCCCGATCACCGTATAGATAGTTGCCGTGGCGGGAGAGACTTCTCGTTCCTGTCCGGAGAAAAGGTCAGACCAGTTGTAAGTTGAAGCGCCCTCTAACGTCAGGAGTGTTGATTCGCCTTTGCAAATGGAGCTTTCTCCCGAGATTTTTATAACCGGAAGAGGATGAACTTTGACGGTAACACTTTTTGTACTGTGGCATCCGTTTGCATATATTCCGGTCGCAGTATATTGGGTTCCGTCTTTCAATGGTTTAGCTTTAAGCTCCGCACCATAAGTCCCGTCGTTCCATATAAAACTCAATGTGTCGTTTGTGGCATATGCTCTTGCCGTAAGCCTTACGGTGTCGTTCAGGCATATTTCAGGATTGCCCTGAATAAAAAATCCCGCCGAAGGTTTGACATGTACCCAAAATGACTTTTGATAAGAACATAGCCAAGGGTCTGTTACCTTTACGGTGTATGAACCCGAAGTAACAGCGGTTTCCTTTATACTTTGTTGTGTTGATCCGTTGCTCCATTCAAAAAGGCTGCCGACACCAGCTTCAAGAACCGTCAATTCAAATGTCTCGCCTACGCAGACCGAATCTATGCCTTGAATTTTTAAATCGGGAAAATAACGGACAGTGATTCGTTTGGGATATGTCTTTTCACAACCAAGGTTTGTTGTTATGGTTAAGGATACATTATATTCTCCGGGAGCGGTATAGATATGAATCGGATTTTCAAGGGCAGATGTTGAACCGTCTCCGAAATCCCAATCATAACTAACGATCCGGTCTCCATCAATCGTTGTGTTGTTTGTGAAGTGAACCTCTCCCGAGCATTTATTCTCATAATCAAATCGGATATTCAATCCTACTTCGTCTAATTCAGTATTTAGCTTAATTGGTTGGCAATCATCTATTTCGCTATATAGGGTGCAAGAGTAGATCACTCCCGACTTAATCAATGCCTGCGGGATAATCGCAATTCGGGGATCGCTTGGGTCTGTTGTTACCGACAAGCCGTCCGAACGAGACCATTCGTATCGGGCAAAGCCTTCGGGAGCCAGTATGGTAGCATCTTCCAATCCGCAATTTTTTACAACTAATTCCATCTTTCGGGTTTCCGCCCAAAAGTATCCGTATGCACTGTGCGTTCCGGCTTGTATCCGGTTATTACCCGTATTGACCAGACAGTCATGAACCAGAATATTTATTGTTATGGTTTTCCCTAATTGTTCGGATAAGTTATAACTGCCCGTAGTCCAGTTGCGGTAAGCAAATTCATCGACATCGCGGGCGGCAATAGATGAAGGGCAATTGGCATTTGTCGGTACCTGAGTCAGACCGTAGGAGGAGTGAATATCGGCATTTACTTCGAAGAAACCACAAGGAAGTTTTGTCACCAACCCTGTTGCCGGATCCAATATTTCGATTTCGAGCGAGAATAGCGGCAACTGCTCTCCGGCATGTACACTGCCGTTTCCTCCCAATTCGGGAACATGCAAAACCGTTGCGAATTTATAAGTGAATAATGTAGTATTTTCGGTTACTGTGAAGGTGTAAGAAATTCGTTCGGCCATAGCTACACCTGCTGTGCCGTTTCCGGAAGAACGCTCGGCATTATTGGGTACTCCTAATCTTACAGGTGTGATTCCATCGGGATTTGTAGGGAAATTCCAACAAGAAATAACCGGATCTTGCTGATTGGCAAACCCATTTATTATTTGGATGTTAGGAGTAGAGGTAATTTGCCGCCAATTCTCGTATTTATATTGGCCGTCCCCATTATCATAATAAATCCCTCCCAGATACTGCGTCCAACCGGCGAGGGTCCCGGTTTCGAAACTAAGGTTGGGAGTATCTATGTTTGTTTGGGAAAGAGCCTTATAATATAGGTTTCCCATACTTAATAGTAGAAAAAGTAGAATCTGTCGATATTTAATCATTTCCGCTCATGGTATCTTAATGCTAAATATTTAGGTCGAATATCTCGTTATATATTTTTTCCAGTGAAATAGATTTAAGCCGGATAGATGCACTTTATGCAATCCGGCAGAACAAACTAGTTGGTTTGTTGTTTGAAACAGAATAAAAAAGGTTAAGTGTTTTTCCTGCTGAAAGGAAAATATCAAGAATCATGCAAAAAATAATTCCGGCAGTTTAAATTATTATAAATTAACATGATATAAAAAAGATATTTCTTTCTTCTTCCCTTTGTATAGTATGTTTTTTTGTGCCCAAAAGGATTATAAATTATAAAAAAGAATAAGGATAATGTTTTTTTAAGGTTTAAGCTTAGGTTTTTTGTGTGGATATTTTCATAAGGAGCATAATATACAAATAGCAATATCCTCTCTCAAAAATGGCGGAGTAGGATATTGCTATTTGCTATTTTTATTTTTCGGTAGTGAGCTGATTATTAATCATCCGTTCAATATACTGTTGGATATTTGCTTTTAAAAGAGACTCCATCTCTTTTTGCTCCGGACGGTTTCCTGCTAAATTACAAGTTAGAAATGTATCCGAACGGAAATTATAAATAGCCTTTGTCTTTTCTCCGTCGAATTGAAGTACCAGGCTATCTTTAAATATCTGGTATACCTGGTTGCTGTAATTGACAACATACCTCTCTTCATCCGGCTTTGAAGTTAAATCATTTCCGAATGCCAGATAAGGTTTATCATAATTGAGGTAACCTAGGATCGTCGGCATAATATCGATTTGTTGGGCTAAATGTTGTTCCCTGCTTTTTAGATTGCTTCCCGGTTGATAAAACAGGATCGGAACGGAAAAGAGATTCACGTCCGTGATATACTCGGGCAAGATTGTTTGATTAGTATGGTCGGCAGTAAGTACGAATAATGTATTTGAGTACCAGTCATATTGCGACATCTCTTTAAAGAATAACCGCAAAGCATTGTCCGAGTATCCGATAGTTTGATGGATAGTAAGCTCTCCTGCCGGGAATACTCCGTTATACCGTTCCGGGACTTTAAACGGATGGTGCGATGAGGCTGTGAATATGGAAGTAACAAACGGTTGTTTGAATTCACCCATTTTTTTAGCGTAAAATTGAAAAAACTCTTCGTCCCAGATAGCCCAAGTTCCGTCATAATCCCGGTTATTTCCATACTCGTCAAATCCGAAATAATCTTCAAACCCGGCTGCACGGGCATATGCCTGAAAGCCCATCGAGCCGTTGGGAGCTCCGTGGAAAAAAGCTGAATAATAGCCTTTCTCTTTCAATACGGAAGCAATACTCATTATATTGTTCGTTGAGTATGGAGTGAGAATATAGGGCTCAATAAACATCGGTATGCTTGAGAGGATCGAAGGCATAGCATCAATGGATTTCCTTCCGTTGCTGTACGAAAAGTCGAAAGTAAGGCTTTCGGCAAGCAATGAATCCAGAAAAGGAGTATAGCCTTTATATGTGCCGTTTCTTAGTTGGTGATTAAAAAATCCGGTATACTCCTTACCGAAACTTTCCATGATGATAACCACCACGTTAAGTGGTTTAAAAGACTCTTTGGGCTGCGGACAATGAACAGGAGTAAAAACCTTTTCCATCTTTGATAAATCCTTAAAATACTGAGGATCTTTATATCCGCTTCTCGATAAAGTCCTGTAAATACAGAAAGGAGTATTCAGCACAATAGCCGTTTCATTGTTTTTATTTACATATTCGTTGGCATTGCTCAGCGTGATAGGGCGGGTATACGAGCCAAATCCTCCGCGTATGCCGATAATCGCAAAATATCCGAGCAAAACGAATATAACCGCGTGGCAAATGAAGTAATAAATGCCGGAGAAAAAATAATCTTTCTTTGCAGGCGCCTGATACAGTTTATATAAAAGGAAAAGTATCACAATGGCGAATAAGGTGACATACCAGTAGTCGACTACCGATTCGAGTATGATTTTGCTGATGTTCCCTTCATTTCCAAATTCCGAAAAGATAGTGGAGGTCGTCCTTCTGTTAGTGAAGCGGAAAAAGACCGTATCCATGCAGTTCATAATGATGACAATACTGTTTGTTACAAGGAAAATCCATTTAGCAACAGTCTGGTATTTATTGTTATACCTGAAAGGGAACGGAAGAATCTGCATTATGAAATAAATACAGTTGGTATATAACAATGCAGATAAGTCAAATTTTAATCCTCCTTTCATTAAGTTCATAAAATGACTGAAAGTCGTGTCCTGAAAATAATCATGATTGACCAAGAAGAAAAAGATCCGGCAAACAGAAAATATTACCATTACCAGGAAGAAATTACAGAGAAATACCCATGCAGGTTGACCCTTGATTTCTCTTTCCCATATTCCGATTATTTTTTTTATCATAAATTATATAACAGATGGGTGACATTTTGGATTGTCACATTGAAATAAGTTTTATAAAGAATTTATTGTTATGTTTTTAGTAAACGATTTGACGAGTAAACAAAGTAAACAAGTCATTCTTATTCTGGTTTACTTGTCTACTTTTTTAATATATCATTAAATCTTATTATACAGTTATTCGTAAGAGGGAGTGTCAAACCACAACCTCCCCAATAAGCGTTGCCGATGTTGCCGATGTTATTTTAACCCGTACCAGATCGCCTATTTTATAATTCTCACGCGGAAAAACAACGACTTTATTTTGTTGTGTACGTCCGAACAATTGCTCTTTTGAACGTTTCGATACACCTTCTGCCAATACTTCGAACTCGCGCCCCTGATCGTTTTGGTTGCTGATTGCCGAAAGCCTGTTTTGCTCTTCTATAATTTCGTTTAAACGTGCTATTTTCACCTCTTCCGAAATATTATCCGGCAAATGTTTGGAGGCGTATGTTCCGGGGCGTTCCGAATATTTAAACATAAAAGCCGCATCAAACATTACTTCCCGCATCAGGGCGAGTGTTTCCTGATGGTCTTCCTCCGTTTCTCCGTGAAAACCGCAAAACAGATCGGTAGTGATTCCACAACCGGGAATAATCCGGCGAATGGTTGCAATCCTTTCCAGATACCACTCTCTGGTATATTTACGGTTCATAGACTGCAATACATTATTGCTTCCCGATTGTACGGGCAGGTGTATGTGATTACAGATATTCGGGTAGGCGGCTATCGTTTCTATGATAGCATCGCTCATATCTTTCGGGTGGGAGGTGGTAAAACGAATCCTCATTCCCGGGAATTTCTCAGCAATTATTTTCAGTAGTTTCGGGAATGTGACGGTTTCTCCTTCCTGCGGTTCATAAGCATACGAATTTACATTTTGCCCCAGTAAGGTGACCTCTTTGAATCCTTTATTTTGCAAATCTTCAATCTCATTCAGGATGCTTTCCGTTTCGCGGCTTCGTTCGCGTCCGCGGGTATAAGGGACGATGCAATAGGAACAAAAATTATTGCATCCGCGCATGATAGAGACAAATCCCGATATCCGGTTTCCGCTGATCCGCGAAGGGATAACCTCTTTATATGTTTCGGTAGTCGAGAGTTGCACATTGATTGCTTTCTCGCCGCTTTCAATCATTCCGATCAGATTCGGCAAATCAAGATAAGCGTCGGGACCGACTACCAAGTCGACTGTTTGGTTTTCGAGTAGCTCCTCTTTTATTCGTTCGGCCATGCAGCCCAGAATACCGATAATCATTCCCCGCTTCTTCTTTTTCATTGCCTGAAAATGTTGCAAACGGGAAAATATCTTTTGCTCCGCATTGTCGCGGATGGAGCATGTGTTGATAAAAATAGTATCGGCTTCGGCAATATCCTCAGCCATTTCATAACCTATGGTTTCCATGATTGATGCGACAACCTCGCTGTCTGCGCTATTCATTTGGCAGCCATAAGTTTCAATAAAAAGTTTTTTTAGTTCACTATTCGCAGATTTAGAGTCTGTTTTCATTTTCTATAATATGTTATATGTGACATTTAAAAGAATACAAATATACGGCAACGAATTGTGATTTTTCTAAAAGTTGCAGTAAATTTGCAAAAAACAAAGTGAATGGAAAAGGAAAAGCAGATGGTCTTAAGGACTGAAAATCTGGTAAAAAAATATGGAGAACGGACAGTCGCAAACCATGTTTCGATTAACGTTGAGCAAGGAGAAATAGTTGGATTGTTAGGTCCTAACGGAGCCGGGAAAACGACCACATTTTATATGACTACCGGCCTGATTGTTCCTAATGAAGGGCGAATTTTCCTGAATGACCTTGACATCACAAAGTATCCGGTCTATAAAAGAGCGCAAATCGGGATTGGTTATCTAGCACAGGAGGCATCCGTTTTTCGTAAGATGACGGTCGAAGATAATATCCGGGCCGTATTGGAAATGACCAAGTTTTCAAAAGAGTATCAAAAAGAAAAACTGGAAAGCCTGATTACTGAGTTTAATCTCGGTCATGTCCGTAAAAACCTCGGAGACCGTCTTTCGGGTGGAGAGAGGCGACGGACAGAGATTGCACGTTGTCTGGCAATCGAACCTAAGTTTATTATGCTCGACGAACCGTTTGCAGGGGTAGACCCTATTGCCGTGCAGGACATTCAGGATATTGTATGGAAATTAAAAGATAAAAATATCGGAATCCTGATTACCGACCATAATGTGGATGAAACACTTACGATTACCGACCGGGCCTATCTGCTTTTTGAGGGGCGTATCCTTTTTCAGGGGACATCGGAAGAGTTGGCTGAAAATCCTATTGTGAGGGAAAAATACCTCGGAAAAGATTTTCAATTGAAGAAGAGGAAAAAAGAAGATGTCGTTTGATTTAACAAATCATTTATTTTTCATAAACTTCCCTTTTTATCGTTTGGATATATTCTTTCAATAAATCAGGCTGTATCGTTTCCGGATTTCCCATAACCCATAACGGAATACCCATAACGGAATCTTTCCTGTAAGAAGGCTGTATGTAATTCTTTTCCAATATTTCATACCCGTTCCGCCGATAATAATTTATCCTTCGGGCAGTTATTTCGTTTGAGGCGGGCTCGACCTCAAGAATGCGGGGCGCTTTCATCTGTTGAGCTGCGTAATCAAGAACTTGTTCTCCGATTTTCTTATTTCGTTTTTCCGGAAGAACAGCGAAATGTTCCAGATAAAAGAACGAACCGAAATCCCAATAAATAAACAATCCACATAATTCACCTGCATACTCAATGGCATTGAAATGCATTTTAGTTTGATTTTCAATGAGGTATTTCAGTTGATCTATATCCCGCCTTTCTTCTTGGGGAAATGCTTCGACATACAGGTGAAATAATTGGTCTAACAAGCAATTTCCCGCATCAATGATCCTTTTTAATATAATCATATTCTACTTTTATTGTTTATTCCGAATAATCCCATTCTGAAAAAGGCTTGCGCGCCAGATGTGAGTTGTAATATTTTTTTTCTCCTGAAACTTCTTTCCCGATCCATTCGGGTTTTTCGAACGGTTCATCTTCCGAATCCAGTTCTATTTCAGCAACATATAACCCTTCGTTTTTACCCAGAAATTCATCTACTTCCCAACACTTTCCGGCATATTCTATCTTGTAACGTATTTTCTCAACAATCGGAGTTTGGCTCAATTTCAACAATTCGTCGGCATCCTTTACCGGGATCTCATATTCAAACTCTCTTCTGGAAATCCCTTCGCTTTTACTCTTAATTGTCAGAAAGGCTTTCTCGCCCGCAATCCTCACCCTAACGGTGTTTCCTCCTGCTTTGTTCAGATAGCCTTGGGCATAGTGCACTCCAATGGAATTTTTTTTCCATGAGTTATTATTTAGCAGGAATTTACGTTCTATTTCGATATTCATTTTGTCAGATTTTACTGTTTTTTTGATAAAAATAATGGTTATATTTGTATTTATAATAGGAGAAAAAATTTTTGTTTACCGAATTTATCTTTTCTTTATTATGGATAAAAAATCTATAGGTAAAATCATTCTCTACTTCATACTTTTAATCGGATGCTTCCCAGTGCTTTACGCTCAGGTAAGTCAGGGTGGTTTTCCTTTTCCTGAACAACTGCCCGCAAATAAGAAATTAAGAAGTTTCTCTCTCTCTTCGTCATCATCTGCTATACCCTTTATAGAAATGCCTTCTTTTGATAAGGAAGAGTTGCAGCGTGAGGATTCGTTGCCGGGTAACAGAGTCGGAGGAATTCGTTTTGCATATAAATTTAATGTGTCGATTGCTCCCGACAATGCCGGAACATTAACTATTCTCGACAATGGTACGAAGGTTTGGCGGGTTGGAATCCGTTCGGAAGGCGCATTTTCATTAAATATTCTTTTTACCGAGTTTTTGCTCCCTCCCGGTGCAAAAGTATTTGTTTATTCCCCCGACCGCAGTAATATATTGGGAGCATTTACCGAAGCCAATAACCGACCGTCGAAAATCCTTCCCATAGCACCTTTGGATGGCGAGGAAATTATTGTAGAATACAGCGAACCCGGCAATGCATTATTTGAAGGAAAATTGAAGATCGGAGAAGTAAATCATGATTATCGCGGATTACGTGCTCTTCCGGTATTTCAAACATCAAAATCTTGCGAAGTGGATGCGAGTTGCCTTGATATTCATCCGGAGCAACGCCGTAGCGCCTGTTTGATTGTTGTGGATGGCACTGTTTATTGTTCCGGAAATCTGGTTAACAATACGAGTCAGAATGGAGAACCTTATGTGCTTTCGGCAGCTCACTGTTTATATAATAACCGAAATCAATTAATCCTCTCAAAGGCAGAATCGAGTATTTTCTTTTTTAATTATGAAACTCCTTACTGTTTTTCCGATATCCAAGGTTCTATGGAAATGAGTATAGCCGGAGCTACAGTAAAAGCTTCCTATAAACAACGAGATTTGTTGCTTTTTCTTTTGAAAGAGAAACCACCCGTAGATTACCGTGCTTATTATGCCGGTTGGAATGCGTCGGAAAGTGTAACCAGTCCTGCATACTGTTTTCATCATCCACAAGGTGATATAAAAAAGATATCAATAGAAAATGATACACCTTTTGTTACAAGCTTTACTGCCGGAGGACTTTTCTCGTCGAATGGTCATTGGAAAGTGAATCTGTGGGAAGAAGGAATAACCGAAAAAGGTTCTTCGGGGTCCGGATTGTTTGATGCCGGAAACCATCTTATCGGAAACCTCTCGGGAGGAAATGCAAATCTTAATTGTACAAATCGAGGTGATGATAATTTATACCGCTTAAGTGTAG
>JAVBMA010000059.1:0-30318 GCA_031553005.1 Paludibacteraceae bacterium
AATTCTATTTAAACAAACTCAATGCAGATGAAATCCTTTATTTATAAACTGTACAACCTCTTTTCTGTTGATACATGTCTGCTTTTTTAGTTGGCAATTTGTTGTATTTGTTTTTTTGAAAAAATCTTCCGAACACTCCTAACTTGAAGTTGCAAGTGTTCGGAAGATTTATTTTTGCTTATCTGCAAAAATATCCCTACATTTCAAACTGTCATTTTGGGGATTCCTCATTCCACTATGTTCTATTCGGAATAACTGATGTTTTTTGCGTGCAAAAAAAAGTAGAGAGAGGAGGCTTTATATCCTCTCTCTACTTTATATCCTTACATATTGTGCTGTCATTCGGATTATAGGGAGGAATCTCTCAAAAACAATCTTTGGTGTTATGATTGCGGATTATTATAAAAATATTTAATCCTTTTAAAATAGATATTGTTTGGTTACCGGAAAGATCGTAAGGCAACAATGAAGTTTTTTGAATTGAAAAACAGCAATCTAATTTCTATTGTTTTTCTTTTTGGATGGATTGGTACATGAAAATATACCAGACCGGAACAAATCAACTTTTTCCGAATGGCATGCAAATTGATGCTAATGCTATCAAACAGATCTCTCCGTTGAGGCAAAAAAATAAAACCTAATAATAGAAAGATGAAATTTAGATTATTATTATTATTTGTAGTGGGTTTGACAAGTTATGTAATGGTGAAGGGGCAGAGTGAGATTCCCTATTGGAGTCCGGCCAGGGCTTATATTTCTAATTGTGATCCTTGTAGTTCGCCGGTGAATGTGCCGTTGTATGCTACTATTTGTCAGGGAGAAAGTTATAATGAATACGGTTTTTCTTTGCCATTGCATGATGTTCCGGGTAGCTATACTTATTCCCATCCTCAAAAGTTGACTGATGTAAATGGTTGTGACAGTGTAGTGACACTCTATCTGACGGTGAGACCGCTGGAAGAAGAGATTTTAACCGCTCGCGTACCGGTCAATAAGGCTTATGATGATAACGGTTTTTTTGTGCCGGCTCAGTCAGAGCCCGGTTTTTTTATTTTTGAAAATCAATATAATGACGGTTCAGCTTGCAAGAGTTCGACAACACTTCATCTTACCGTTTATGTGGAAATTATCCCCGATGAATATTTTACACCCGAACAAGGAGGACAAAATAATTTTTGGGATATCAAAAATATTGAATATTTTGAGGTAGTTACTGTTGATATTTACGACCGTTTCGGAAAATTACTGCTTCGGCAAAGCGGTAGTTTTACGCCATGGGATGGTAATTACCTTGGCAATCCATGCCCTTCGACCGATTATTGGTATGTGGTTACTCTTAAGGAGATTGACAAACAGTATATGGGGCATTTTACGCTTTTGAGACGGTAATATAGGTGAAAGTTGAAAAGTGAAAAGTGAAAGTTTACTGGGTTTGATAAATAAATTATGAAGATATGCGAAAAAAGATCATTTTTTTGATTCTGTTGTTTTGTACCTGCTTTGTAAATGCAGGGGCGCAGACTGTGAGTAATGTTCGGGCAGAATTTACTGCTGATTGCCAGATAGAGGTTGAGTATGACCTTTCTGCGACCGATCCTGTTGATTTGATTTTACAATATAGCAGCGATGGCGGTCTGACTTGGATTTCCTGCACTAGTGTAAGCGGAGATATTGCTGGTCAGACTACCGGGGACAACAAGCTGATTGTCTGGAACAATCAGTCAGATGACATTTACGAGGGATGGTATGATTTCCGGATCAAGTTGCCGCCTACCGTAGAGTGTGTAATGATAAACGGCGTATGTTGGTCGACCCACAATGTTAACGTTCCGGGTACTTTTGTCAATAATCCTGAAGATGCAGGCAAGCTTTACCAATGGAACCGAGCTCAGGCTTGGAGCGCTACCGATCCGATGATAAATTCCGACGGTGGGACAGCCTGGGACGACAGCAATCCTGACGGCATTACGTGGGAGGCTGCCAACGATCCGAGTCCGGCAGGTTATCGCGTGCCGACCCTTTCGGAAATTGAAAAGTTGTTTGACCCAATCAACGTAAAACGTGAATGGAGAACTGAAAATGGAGTAAGTGGCAGGCGATTTACCGATAATACTACAGGTAATTCTATTTTCTTGCCGGCTGTCGGTGGTCGTGCTTATCTGACTGGTGAGCTCGATGTGAAATTATATTTGTCTGGCCACTACTGGAGTAGTACACAAGGAGACAGCTCACATGCGTACTATTTGCATTTTAGTAGTGGCAATGTTGGTAAGGATGATTATTATCAACGCAGCAACGGGTTTTCTATTCGCCCTGTAGCAGATTGATTAAGAAAAATTTTCGTGAACAGGACTGTGTTTTATTTATTATTATTCTATTTTTTGAGGAGAGATAAATTTTTGTTCCATTCATAGTTAATTCAATATTGGGAAACATTTGTTTCAGTTAATGTCAGATTGAAAGATCTTTCAATGCCAAGGACAGGGTACATAGTTTTTTATACTTCAAAACGGGATAAGCTCCTTTAAAAGCTATATCCCGTTTTGTGTAAAATGCGGAGTAGTTCCGGCTTTTTTATATTATTTTTAGTATCCTCTAACAGGTTGTGATGATATCTTAACGCTTTATAAAGTTGTTATAAAATCTATATTGATCACCAATCTTTTTCTACGTTATAGCGTTTGGCTTCTTTTTTCTCTTTCAGTTTTATTTTTTCCTGCAACTCTTTTTCATCTTCTTCCAAGGCTTTCAGAATCTGCTCGGCATTTTCTTTGTACATTTTCTGGTCGTTTTGTTGTTTCTCTTCGTCCTGCTTCTGGTTTTGCTGATTCTGATTGTTATTCTGGTCTTTATTTTCTTCCTGATTTTGATCTTTATTTTCCTGATTCTGGTCGTTTTGTTGCTGTTGCTGCTGTTGTTCCATCAACATTTTTTTTGCGTACGCAAGGTTGTATCGGGTATCCTCGTCATTCGGATTATAGCGTAACGCTTGTTTATAAGCATTAACGCCTTCGGCATATTTTTTCTCTTTCATCAGTGCGTTTCCGATGTTATGAAAAACAGCCGCATTCTTTTTGTCATCTTTTAGCCCGCTACCGGCTACTTGATATTGTTGAATGGCTTCTTTATATTTTTCTTCTTTATATAAGGCATTTCCGATATTGTAGTTGGCTCCGTATGATTTTTGATTTTTCAGTAATCCGTTACGGTATTCAATCTCGGCTTCAGTATATTTCCCTTCTTCGTATAGTTTATTTCCTTGTCTTATGTCTTTATTTTCTTTTTGAGAAAAAGCTGCGATTCCGCTACAAAGAAATAATATGCAGATGATTATTTTTTTCATACGTAAATTTTTATTTTTTAATTACGATTGTATGCAACCTGCTTTTTGTTTGATGAATGTTAGTTTTGCTGGTTTCATTTTATCTGAATTATGGAAAGACCGGAAGTATGAGTTAAACTCAACTCTCGATTTCTTTGAAAAGTTTTATTTTGCCAAGATATTTATTTCTTCTTTCCAGAATGCAGAATTCAAGTAATAATATGATTAATACTATCCATATAATGGATTGAAATTGCTCATTGTATTCCGAATATACTTTTGTTTCAACGTCTGCTTTTGCCGCTTTATTTAGCTCTTTTTGTATCTCCTTCAGAGCTGTGTTCGTGTTGTCGGCACGCACATAGATACCACCTCCGGCTTCGGCTATTTGTTGGCACATCTGTTCGTTCAGCTTGGATATAACGGTTGTTCCCGATTTGTCTTTACGGAAATTATTGGAGCCTTGGAGAGGAACCGGCGAGCCTTCGGGTTTTCCTATTCCTATTACGTTTACCTGAATTCCTTTTTCATGAGCTTCTTTAGCAGCTCCGATTGCATCGTCTTCGTGGTTTTCACCGTCGGTAATAATAATGATGGCTCTGGAGAGGTCTTCCTTAGAGGTGAATGAGCGCATTGACATATTGATTGCTGTTCCGATTGCCGTTCCTTGTTGAGGAATCAGGTTAGGGGAGATCGAAGCAATATACATTTTTGCAGCCTGGTAGTCGCTGGTCATTGGTAGTTGGGTATAGGCTTTTCCTGCAAAAACGATAATTCCCAGTTTATCGTTGTTCATTCCCTCCAACATTTTATATAGTAGTTGTTTGGAGCGTTCAAGACGGTTTGGCTGTACGTCCTCTGCCAACATCGAATTGGAAACATCGAGTGCAATCATTACTTCAATTCCCTGGCGCTTGACGGTTTCGAGCTTGGAACCGAACTGCGGACGGGCAATAACAAAGACCGTAACAATGATAGCAGACAACAAAAGGTAAAATTTTACCTGAGGCCGTCCCTTGGATGCTCCGGGCATAAGGTGGGCAAGGAGAGTCGGGTCTCCGAATTTCTTTAATTTGGCCCGTTTTTGATATGTGCTGTATATAAACCAAAGTATTAATACGGGCACAATAATTAAAATATACAAATACTCGGGATGGGCGAATCTAAACATAACTATATTAATGATAAGTTATTAATTATTAGTGATTAGTAAACTAATTGTTAATGATAAGCAAATCGTTTGGCTTTTCCTGTTTTGTTTGCAACGATTTTTTTGCAGTAAGTATACTTGCTGTTATCATTTTCATTAACTCATTTGTATCATTTAAAAGGCTTTCAAACTCTATTTTATTTATATAATTTGTTCTAAATAGCAGTTTTAACCAATAAATTGTCTCATTACATTCTTTTTGCGCAATGGCATATTTATGAATGAAATCCAATTTGCTTTCGGCATAACAGCCTTCGCTTATTAGAGCTCTGATGGCAGTTCTGCTTCGTAATAATTGTTTAGATAATATAAGTTCTTTTCTTTCTTGCATAAAAAGCTTATATAAATTCACAATGCGTATTGCGAAATCAAAACTTTTTTCTGCCAATATTGAACTTTTCATAAACTATTTATCACTTATCACTTATCCTTCATCACTATAATTACGGATTATGGCGTAAAATCGTATTGCGCAATAATATTTCAAGGATAAGAAGAATCAGGGCTGCTATGGCATAAGGCAAATATTCCTCTTGTTTTTTGCTATACTCTTTTATCTGTATCTTGGTTTTTTCCAATTGGTCAATTTCCTTATAAATCTCTTTTAGGGTTTTATTATCGGTTGCCCGGAAATATTTTCCGTCGGTCATTTCTGATATTTTTTGCAGAGTTCCTTCGTCAATATCTACTTCGACCATTTGCCTTCTTATCCCGAAAGCTGTCTGGAAAGGAAATGGAGCCATTCCTCTTGTTCCGACACCAATGGTATAAGTGCGTATTCCGAATGTCTTTGCCAGTTCGGCAGCAGTGAGCGGGTCGATTTCTCCGGTATTATTGGAACCGTCGGTAAGGAGGATGACTATCTTGGATTTTGTCTGACTGTCTTTAAGGCGGTTAACAGCATTTGCCAATCCCATACCGATAGCAGTGCCGGGAGCGTCTATCATTTCGCTATTGACATTGTTAAGCAGGTTTACCAGAGCCGCTTTGTCGGTAGTAAGAGGGCTTTGAGTGAAGCTTTCGCCCGAAAATACGACTAATCCGATATTATCGTTGGGACGTGAAGATATAAATTCAGACCCTACTGCTTTTGCGGCTTCGATACGGTTGGGTTTCAGGTCTTCGGCCAACATACTACCCGATATGTCGAGTGCCATCATGATGTCTATTCCTTCCACGTTTTCGTTTGACCAGTTGTCGGTCGACTGAGGGCGTGCAAGAGCAATAATCAGGAATATGAAAGCGCCTATCCGCAGGGCAAAAGGAGCATGAAGAATATAGTATTTGTAACTCTTCGGAACTTTTTCCAACTCTTGGGTGGTCGAGATCTGCAAATTGGCAGATATAGTTTTCCTTTTCCATAAATACCAAATAATCATTGGTATTAAAAGCAAGAGCAGATATAAATAATGTGGACTTTCGAATGTCATGTTTTTTTATTATTTCTTTTTCAACGTATTGGAGTCTTTTAATAGCTTTTTATTTTCTGATTTAACCCTGCGCTCTACCTTTTTTACATCTTCTTCAGGTGGCAAACTTTCGGGTTTGATTCCACTTTTTAGTAACAGTTCCCGCACATCTGTATTATTTTTAACATGTTCGGTTGTTATTTCATATTCTGTTGCTAATTCACTTTTTCGGATATTCACGTTTGTCAATTCATTGGCAAAATCTTTTGCTTTTATTGTGATGGTTGGCAAAAAATCAGCTAAAGGTCTATTATCCGGAACTCCTAATTTTATTTTCATGTCCAGAGTAGTTTTACCTCCAAATAAAGCTTGGTCGCCTTTGCTGCGTACCCGCCCGAATCCGGTATTGTCAATTCCTTTTTGAAAAATTAACCCGGAAAGTTCTTTTTCAGATAAAGTTAATTTTTCTCTTGCTTGCAGTCGCTCCCAATCTTTCAATCGTTTTTCTAGCAACTCTTGTTTTCTTGTTTGCACTGCAAAATAAGTCATGGCAAATGCAATTTCATCTTTACGTGGATCTCCATTTTGGGCAATCAGATAGCAGGCATACCTTGTAAGCATAATATCTTCAATTTCCCTTTTGGCTCCGGAACCTAATTCAACCATTTTGTTGATATCAACAAAATGGTCTGAGATATCTTGTTCTGCTTGCACACTTGCAATTTTAGCTTTATCAATGACTTTAAGAAAATTACGCCATTCGCTGTATCCTAACAGTATTTGCAAATCTCTGGCAAACCAAAATTCAACCTCTTCAAGCTGATTTACAGCCAACTCGAAACTGTTGTGTAATTTTATAATAATTTCGTTTTTCATTTGTGAGTAAATCTGTTTAATTAATCAAATTTCTCATCAATTTTAATAGAGGTCTTTTCCTCTTCTTCTTCCTTCTCTTCTTCTGATGGAAGAATCGGTTGTACGGTTGTTTGGTTAACAACAAAAAACGAATTTACGATGCTGATTTCATTTTCTTCTGTTGTCGGTTGCCTTTTGGCAAATTTTACCATGTCGGACACGGAGAAGATTTGTCTCAGTTTATCGAGTATGATTCTAGCATCTTCATCGGTCTGCAATGCGGCTATTATTTCTCCTGAAGTCATCTCCATTGCCTGAATATTAAAACGTTTGGTAAAATATTCGCGAAGGATGTCGGTCAGTTGCGTATAATAGAGTTTGTCTTGTCCTTTTTGCCAGATTTTCTCTTCTTTTATCCGGGTTAGCTTTTGCAACGCAATTTCATGCGGTAGCAAGATTACTTCCGGTTTTTCGAAGAGTGGGATTGGTTTGTTTTTCTTTTTCAGGATGTAAAAATAAATTCCGACACCGATAAATGCTAATGCCAGCAATACGAGCAGGCATATAGTGATCAGCAAGAGCCAGTTAAAAGGAGGTTCGTAAACCGGTTTGATATCTTTCATATCTTCACCTTCTTTTATTTCCACATTATTGACATTGAGCATCAGGCTGTTCGTCCGATATTCCTGTTCGATAAGCTGAAACTTGAAAGGAGGAATAACATAACTTCCCGAATCGAAAGAGGTAATCAGGTAGTTTTGCTTGATAACGATATTATTTTTTCCGGCTTTGGAGGTGTCTGCTTTTGAAACAGCAAGAATTTCGACATTGGTAGTAAGTGTATCTCCCTGTTTAAAGTCAGGAAAGATTATTTTTAACTCTTTAGCCTGAGTAACTTCCAGCTTAATCAATGTTTGCTGTCCGATCAAAATATCGGTAGAGTCGATTGTTGCTTTTACTTCAATTTGCTGTGCTTTAGCTATCTGAATAAGAGGTAAAACAGACAATAAAAATAGGAACGTTATTTTCTTAAATTTTCTCATTGCGTGATTCTTTGTCGTTTTGCATTAAGCTCTCAGCTTGAATAGTTTCATCAATGCTTTTACATAATCTTCGTCGGTTGCGATCGAAATGGAATCGACGCCGCTTTTGGTAAACACCTGTTTGAGTTCATCCTGCCTTTTGAGCCAGCGGACGGCATAAGCGGTACGCATTTTTTTGCTGGAGGAGTCAATCCACATATCTTTATTTGTTTCGGCATCTTTGATTTTCATCATCCCGATAGAAGGCAGTTCCGTTTCCCTTTTGTCATACACTTGTACGGCTACCATATCGTGTTTCCGGTTGGCAATAGTCAGTGCATTTGAAAAATTACTGTCGATAAAGTCCGAGATAATAAATGCAGTACAATGCTTTTTTATTGCATTTGTCAGGTATTGCAATGTATTGTTGATATTCGTCAGGCGGCTTTCCGGTTCAAACCCAAGCAGTTCACGAATGATATAAAGCACGTGTTTCTTTCCTTTTTGCGGAGGAATAAATTTTTCCACTTTATCCGAGAAAAAGATTACGCCGATTTTATCGTTGTTCAAAATCGCGGAGAATGCGATTGTGGCGGCAATCTCGGTCATCATCTCTTTTTTGATCTGTGAAACCGAACCAAAATCGCCACTGCCTGAAACGTCGATCAGGAGCATCATAGTCATTTCCCGCTCTTCTTCGAAAACTTTAATATAGGGGTGATTGAATCTTGCGGTAACATTCCAGTCAATATTGCGTATGTCATCTCCATATTGATATTCCCTGACTTCGGAAAATGTCATCCCGCGCCCTTTAAAGGCGGTATGATACTCTCCTGCAAAGATATTCCGGGAAAGCCCGCGGGTTTTTATTTCGATTTTACGGACTTTTTTTAATATTTCGCTTGTTTCTTTCATTTAGCCAGATTGGAAAATTAAAAGTTCTATTTCATTAGTCGTTTTTCGTGACTCGGCATAGTCAAAAATATCTTTTTGCCTCTGCTCTCGCTACTCAAAACGTTGAATTCCTTTGAATACAAATAATAGAGATAACGCAAATTCGCACAGATTCTGTGTTTTCTAATCATTCTTTGCGAAAATTTGAGTCGTTTGTGTCATTGGCGTTTTTCGACACATCCCGTATTATTATTTATGGAACTTCAACAGCGTTCAGTATCTCGCTGATTATCTCTTCGGAAGTCATATTGTTGGCTTCGGCTTCGTAACTAAGTCCGATACGGTGGCGAAGCACATCGTGTGCAACAGCGCGTATATCTTCCGGAATTACGTATCCCCTACGTTTGATAAATGCATAAGCGCGTGCGGCAAGGGCAAGATTTATTGAGGCACGCGGAGAACCACCGAATGAAATCATAGAGGCAAGGTGTTTCAATCCGTATTGGTCGGGATAACGGGTTGCAAATACAATATCTACAATATATTTCTCAATTTTCTCGTCCATGTAGACATCTTGCACCACTTTCCGTGCTTCAATAATATCTTCAGGCTTTAAAATCGGTTTTATTTCAATTTTTTCCTTTTGTATATTTTGGCGTATGATGCGTTTCTCTTCGTCTATTTTCGGATAGTTGATCACAACTTTCAGCATGAAGCGGTCAACTTGAGCTTCGGGAAGGGGATAGGTTCCTTCCTGCTCAATTGGGTTTTGCGTAGCCAATACAAGAAAAGGGGATGGAAGTTTGAATGTAGTTTCTCCGATTGTGACTTGGCGTTCTTGCATGGCTTCCAATAATGCACTTTGAACTTTTGCCGGGGCACGGTTGATCTCATCAGCCAAAACAAGATTAGCAAAAATAGGTCCTTTTTTAATAGAAAATTCTTCCGTTTTCTGGCTGTAAATCATAGTTCCCACAACGTCGGCAGGAAGCAAGTCGGGAGTAAACTGTATACGGCTGTAATTTGCATCGATCAGTTCGCCTAATGTTTTTATGGCTAACGTTTTTGCCAGTCCCGGGACGCCTTCCAATAAAACATGCCCATCTGCCAATAATCCGATCAGTAAAGACTCTACTAAATGTTTTTGTCCTACGATCATTTTATCCATGCCCATCAAGAGCATATCCACGAAAGAGCTTTGTTTCTCGATTCTTTCGTTGAGTTCTTTAATATCAACTGTTTGACTCATACGTTGTTTTATATTTAGATTGAATTTTAACTTAAAAAGTACGCAAATATATAAAAATGTGACATACTCATAGGGGGAGTTAATAACAATTAACGGCAATTATAAGCTTTTTAAATTAATACCGGTTTGAAGCAGAAACTAAATACACTCTTTTCGGATCCGGCAGATTATTTTTTTTCAGCATATCAAATAAAAAGTCATTCATAAATTACCATGATTATGAACGACTTTTTACTTTGTTTTATTATTTGGTTTGTTTTTTCTTGTCAGGATAGCCTGAAAATTTAACAGCTTTAAACCGTTTACATTTTCAGGAGATATTTCTGAACATTCCATGCAGCATCAATCGTGGCTTGATTATTAGGGTCAACGAGTGACTTATCTAATTTTGGCACTTTTATAATCGTTCCTGTCGGGATATTGCTCGGATCCTTGATAATATCAGTATTGTATAGGTAGATGTATACCCAAAACTTTTTATCGCCGTAGTAATCGCGGGAAATGAGTGTTAACCTGCTGCCTTCTTTTAATACTGTTTCCTGAGGTGTTCCGTAGGTTATCAGCTTCATGTTCGGATAGTTTGCCTGCATGTAGTCGACCAGTTTGAAATCAAACTTTTTATCGAACAGATATTCTCCGGGAAATTCCGGCGCCCTGTTTGGGTTAGGCGTTGTAGAGCCGTAAGCCTGATCGGAATGGTTCGGTTCGCTTTTTAAAATCTCATTTGTTTTGTTATCAGATAATTGCTCTTCATTCATTATTTTATCTTCGCTTATTTCATCTTCCGGTGCCGGCTGTACTTCTTCCGTATTTGTTCCTTCTTTTACCGGAGAGAATTTGGAGCCGTCCATCCACCATATTAATAATGCGATTAAGCCTAAAATGATTAATATGAAAAGAATAATAGCCCATTTACTGCTTTTCTTCTTTTCCTTTTTTTCTTTTGTGCTTTTTGATTTTTCTCCAATATTGCTTTTACTTTTACGCTTCTTTTTACCTTTGTTTTTGGTTGGAGTATCTGTTTTTATTTTGTCTGTATTTTCTTCTTTTTCTTCTTCCTGTACCGGAATAATAGTTATTTCAGGTTCAGGCTTTTCTTCATCAATGGTTACCGAAACTTCATTATCTACTGTTTCCGGAACTTCATCATCAATAGTTATCGAAACTTCATTAATGATTGCGGAGGCTTCGTTATCAACAATTACCGGAACTTCGTTATCTTCTTCCTCATTTTCATTTTCAGGCAGATCGACAGGGCCGTCTTTTGAAAGGATATAAGTTTCCAAATGCGAATACGGTTTGTTAATTGCCGCTTTCAACTCTTTTTCGGGGATGAAAGATATTTTATTGTGTTGAGGGATTGCTATCTCTTCTCCGGTTTGTACATTGACGCTTTTCCGTTCTTCGACAAGCAATAGTTTGAATGTTCCGAATCCTTTTATTTTGACAATACCTTCTTTATTGAGAGTCTCTTCTATTATATTTAGAAGCTCACGTAAAAAATCTTCCGAAAGTTTTTTTGTAGATCCGGTTTGTTCTGCAACTTGCTCTATTATGTCTTGTAAAGTAATTTTCATACAATAATAATTTATTTTAAAGTCCGTATGGAACTCGCATGATTTTTATTATCATAAACTTTGTCGATTTTGTAAAAAAAATCATGCTTCGTTTCATAATCTGTCACTTTCGTTAATCTCCTTAGTTGTTTTTCTTGACCCTCTCTTTCAGGGTTGAACTTGGTTTGAAAGCCAATGTAAGTTTGGGCGGAATAAGCATTCTCTGTTTAGTAGTAGGATTGACTGATATTCTCTCTTCTTTTTTACGAACTTCGAACGAACCGAATCCCTGTATTCCTACAGAGTTGTCGCTCAGCAATTCTTTTTCGATGGTTTTAACAGTCGATTCGAGTAGCTTTTCAACTTTATCTTCATCAAGATTAAGCCGATTTTTAAGTTCAGTTATAAGTTCTTTAGTATTCAAGGTGTTCCGGATTAAGAAATTAATGCACTATATTACAACTTTTTTTTATTACAACAAAATTTTTCTCATTTTTCCCCCTTTTCACCTTTCACTTTTCCCCTCCATATTCACTAACAAGCTCCGTACCCCTATAATAATGAGCCAATATCTCTTTATAGCTATATTTCTTTTCTGCCATAACAGCAGCTCCGATTTGACAAAGTCCGACGCCATGCCCCCAACCGGCGCCAACGAGAACAAATTTTTGAGGTATATTATTTACAATATTTTCCTTTTCAACGATGAAAGCGGAACTGTAAAGATGGCTTTGCGACAATGTTTTCCGTATCTCCAACTCTTTTCCGATAATCAGCGAATGAAGCGTGCCTTCTATTTTCAATTTGACCAGTCTGCCCGAAACGCCTCTTTCGATAGGAATAAGATCTATTATCTCTCCAAAATCAATGTTGGTACGTTTTTTTATTAATGCGGCCAATTCTTCCTGTGAATATGTTACTTTCCAACGGTAAAAATCGGGTGTTTTCCTATCGTAAGAATTTAGTATTTGAGAAAGAATTTTTTTATCGGTTGTATTGCAAAAAGATTCGGGAGATGAACGAATCCACTTTTCCGCGTTAGATTCGTTGGTAAGGTCATGGGCGTCCTCATCTTTTCCGGAAGGATTGTCAATTACTTTTGTAAGGTAGGGTTGAGGCTCATTTTCCCAGCAGTTTTCAAAAAGTTCCGAAACGCCGCCGCATGATTTTGAAAAACGGGTATCGCATATCTCGCCTTCATAAGTGAGGATTTCTCCCCGTGTAGCCTCTATGGCATCCTTTACGGCTTGTGTATTTGCTCGGGTGATTCCCTGATAACGTTGGCAATGATCATCGGCGCAAACATCAAAGTTTAAGTGATCTTCACGATCATACCAGCAGATATGTTCTCCATTTGATTGGGACATATTACAATCGTTTCCTTTTGTCGTTTTTCCTGTTTTGCGGATTTGAGCCAGCAGCCAGCTTCTGGAAATAACGGCATGTGCCTTTAGTAGTTCCAATGAAGAAGTCGCACTCATTTCGGACGATATTACACTGGTAAGATAATCTTCTACCGGAAGGATATTTATCGCAGTAAGTTTGCCATCTTCTACGATTATCTTCAATGATCCTTTAAAGCGTTGATCCTCTTTTTGTTCCCAATGAAATTCTTTTCCGATCGTTACATTTAATAAATCAAAACTGTCAAGATCGGTATTTCTCGGAACGAAAAGAAACTCGTTGGAATTTATATCGTTAAATAGTATTGAACCTTTGTCCAAAGAAACCTTTTGCTTTCCCGAATAGATTTTGGTGTCATTTATAAGTTGAAAATTACCGTTCAAATGGAATTCGATTTCATTGTAGGAGAGTATCCCGACAGTTACTAATGGTTCTTTTGTATTCATAACTATATTAAAAACAATTTTATATTGCGAAATTAATAATAAAACTATATATAATTAATCTAAGATTATTTGTAATATTAAAATATTAATAAATAATATAATATATGTAGAATTAATTTTTTATTTTTGAAAAATTATAAAACAAAGCTATTTTGATATTAAATGTTTAGCAGTATGAAAAAGTTATTTTTATTGTATGTTTTTATTTTTTCTTTGATCGCACAAGGGCAAACTACATTTAAATATTCTTACGATGACAGGGGGAACCGATGCAAGCGGGAAATAATTATTCCTGCTATACGTTCGGCTCAGGCTCATGATCCGGAAAGTGAAAGTGTACCTTTTACCGAAAGTCTTGAACAACGGACTATTGTGATTTATCCAAATCCTACAAAAGACGAACTAAATATTACAATAACAGATACGGAACATCTTCAATCCGGAAGCATCATTCTTTATGATTTACATGGAAAAATGCTTATGGAAAGGATAGTAAAAGAGAATCATACCAGTTTTGATCTATCTTCTTATTCAAAAGGAACCTATTTATTGTTTTTTAAGTTGGATGAAGAGACCTCTTCCTGGAAAATAATAAAAGAATAATATACAATTTTCACTTGCAAAAGTAATATCATGAAAAAACGATCTGTATTGTGTTTGGCAATTTGTATCATGATTGCCAACTGTCTGAGGGCACAAGTTACTCCTGCCGATTATATTGGACTTGATGAAACTGCTATGACAGAGTTGGAATTGAAATCAATAAATGTCTCGGACTGTGGTGTTCATAC
This sequence comes from Paludibacteraceae bacterium, assembly GCA_031553005.1. Classification (GTDB taxonomy): domain Bacteria; phylum Bacteroidota; class Bacteroidia; order Bacteroidales; family Paludibacteraceae; genus RGIG9379. The sequence continues at coordinate 14,159 of JAVBMA010000059.1, forward strand.
AGAACAATCATACTCTGTACTGAGCGCAGTCTATCCTACCACCAAAGTATTACATCCGCATATTCCTAACTCTTTTCCGGTGGATACCCAAAAAGATGTAGGAGAAATATCTATGAGTAGCACTATTTCTCCCATTGGCGGATTATCGGTGAATATTCCTATTGATATTCCTCAGGACCCGAGGGGATTTACTCCTTCAATTGCTTTGGCATATAACAGCCAATCGAGTATGGGGATTGCAGGAACCGGATGGAATATAGCCGGATTATCTTCTATTTCTGCAACTTCTTTGAATAAATATTATGATAACACTGTTCGGGGGGTTGTTTTATTACCGAATACTTTAAATGCATTTGTCTTGGATGGAATGAGGTTGATAAAAACAAGTACTGTTGGTGATCAAATTAATTATGAAACCGAATTTGGAAATATAAGAGCGACGGCAAAAGTTATTTCTTCTACCATTTCCTTTTTTAAAGTATATTTTCCTGACGGACGCATTGCTACTTACGGTAATGAAGTTCAATTGAAAGGAGTGGGACTACTTTATCCATTAACCAAAGTGACCGATCAGGTAGGAAATGTTATAAATTTTATATATGATGAAATAGACAACCATTTCCGTATCAAAGAAATTACATATGGAAAAGAACAACAGTTTTCCGTGAAATTTTTTTATACGGAAAATATTATGTATCCTCTAATCAAATGGAATGGTATGGTACAATTCAGATATAATTATTTATTGAATAATATATCGACCTATGTCAATGGTGAAAATCAGAAAAACTATACTTTATCCTATACTATAGGAATAGACTGCCTTCATTTTTTGAATTCTGTAAATTGTTCTGCCGCAGGAAAATCTTTGAATCCCGTTCGGTTTTATTATGGAGAGAGTGATAATTTATTGTCATTTGATAAGTCTGCAGATGCGCAATTAACAAACTGGTTTTCGTATACAAAGCCTGATCAGATAAGGACTTTGAGAGGGAAGTTTGAATATGGTTCGGAAAATGACGGACTAATTTATTTACCCAATAAAATTAATTATTTGCAGGTAAATTGTGCTCCGGGTCATTTAGTTTTAGAAGGAAAACCTTATCAAGCTCCTGTTTCTTTAATCGAAAACCGTTATGATGGAAATGAAGATATATTTATTGCTCCCGATTTAAATAGCCAGTATATTATGCCGAAAACAATAAAGACGGGCGTTGGGTTTAGAGATATATTTTGTGCAGATGTGGATCGCTCTTCTTCAGGAGAGGAGATTGTTAAAGTTAATAATATATATGATAAAGGTTTGCTAGACAGCAACTATGATCGGTTGATATTTAGTGTATATGCGCCTAGTCTCTATTACGGACTAATACTGAAATATACGCGAACATTCGATTTTAACACATTATTAAATTACAATGGAATAAAAAGTATTGCTCCGAAATATTATTTTACCGGTGACTTTACCGGTAATGGGAAAACTGAAATACTTGCTATATCTTGTTATAATGTTTTTGGAAAGGGGACACCTTCTACTTGTTATTTATTTGATTTGGAGTCAAACCAAATCCTTTATCAGGGAAATGATTTTAATTATTATGTGCAATTTCCAGCAGAAGGAACTACAATCGTTTCAACCGAAGATGCTTATAAAAATTCAAATAAGCTCTACATTGTCGATTGCGACGGAGATGGAAAAAATGATATTTGCCTGATTAATGATAATGGAACATATATTTATTCTTTCGATGGAACTTCATTTAAGCTTATAGCAGCGGGATTATTGAAAAATTCTATGCTTACAAACAGAACTTTGTTGGTAGGAGAGTTTAATGGTGATAATAAAACCGATTTATTGTTATCTCCGGTAAAAGGCAGCAGTGATATAAATTGGAAAATATATTCTATGACCGGAGGTAGCTTGGTTGAGGCGGCAACTCTTGGCATTGCGACAAACAAAACTACGTCCAAATATATTTTGCAGGATATGGATGGTGATGGACAGATGGACTTGGTGGAGACATTCGGTTCCACAAATATTTCTTTATTTGTTTATTTTATCTCCGATTATAGATATTTGAAAGCGGGTTATTATCCGTTGGATGCAAATAATATATTGGTTCCTACGGAGGTATCTAACCGTAATTATTATAATAAACTGATCACATTAAATTCAGCCGGTGAAATTAAAAAATATGCCTATCAACATAATAAGGTGAAAAGTGCACAACTGACCGGTTTTATAGATAGTTATGGTATTGTAAATAAAATTGGCTATCAGCAGTTGAATGAAGTGAGTGATTTCTTTTCTGATTATATTTATCGTGTCGGTTATGAGGCTACTTTTCCTTATCAAGATTACAATGGTGGTAACTTGGTCGTTAACAAAACTGAGACATGGCACAACAATTTGATGATAGCCGGAAATACTTATACTTATGAAGAAGCCATCCTTCATAGACAAGGACTTGGTTTCATTGGATTCAAGAAGGTAGAAACATACAATACACTGACCGGGGATTATAGCTATAAGGTTTATGATCCGTTCAATTTCAGTGTATTGAAAAAAGATGAGGATAAGACAGCAACTGTAGATTATACATATAATATTTCAGTCGCTTCTAATAAAAAAGCCAAGGTTTTGCTTGCCAATCAAACCATACTCGACAAATTAAATAATAATACTATCTCTTCTACATTCGGGCATGATGCATATGGTAGCTTGATACGGGAGGTGAACGACTATGGTTCAGGTATAACTACCACCAAATCGAGACAATTGACAAACAGTTTAATTCCTTATATACTTGGTGTTCCGACAGAGATTTCGGAGACCAATACCCGTAACGGTTCTTCTGTTGCCACTAAGACGGTTTTCACATACAATGAAGTTTACCTACCGTTAACAGCCACCAGTTATTATAATAATAACCGGACTTTGCAGGAAAGTTATTTGTATGATACATCGTATAATCTTACGGAGAAAAAATATCAAAAATACTCCGGCGATTGGTTAAGCTCAAGTTTTACGTATGATTCTTATGGAAGGGTATTACGTGCGACTGATCCGTTTGGATTATATGTAGATTATACATATAACGCTAAGGGATTAGTGTCGTCTGTTAAAAATTATAAGAACCAGGTGTGTAGCTATGAATATGATGCATGGGAAAGGAATATAAAAACAAACAATTATGACAGAACTATCGAAAAAAGATCCTATAGTTGGGATAATACGGCACAGGGTTCTCTTTATAAGGAAATATTTACTGTTACCGGAAAGCCGGCTTCCCAGACTTATTTCGATGCTTTTTCAAGAGTGGTCAGGGAAGGAAGTATGCGCTTTGATGGTTCCTATCTTAATGTTGACAGAATATACACTGACCGTGGGCTTTTGCAGAAAGTCTCATTGCCTTTCAAATCATCATCCGCTGCGTTCTGGAATACATATACATATGATAGCTATGACCGTATCAAGCGTATAAACTATGCATCGGGAAAAATAGATAGTTATTTATATGGTCGTAATCAGAAGATTGCCACTATTGATGGGATCACAACTACAAAGGTATACGATGCAAGTAATATGCTAATATCGTCGACTGATCCGGGAGGAGCCATTACCTACAATTATAGCGCTGGAGGACAACTATCATCGATTATTGCTCCCGGTAATCAAACTACCTCTTTCGAGTATGATGTTTTCGGCCGATGTATAAAGTTGACGAGTCCCGGTACCGGTTCAAAAAGATGGGAGTATGATGCGAATGGTTATCCTAGCAGGGAGTACTGTACGACACCTAATGCACCTCGCAGGACTATCAATTATGACAAATACGGACGACTTGTGAAAATATTCGATTCGGGGGGAGCTATCGATTATTATTACAATGCCGATAATCAATTGGCAAAAGAAGAAGATACACGAAATGGAACAGTGAAGGAGTATCAATATGATAATTATGGGCGTTTGAGAGAGGCTAAAGAGTCGACAAGCAATATGGCTAAATGGGTAAAGAAGAGTTATGTTCATTCCGATGGCTTGTTGGTCAGGGTTTTCTATGAAACACATTCCGGTTTATCGGCTTCTGAGAACTATAATTTTTCGGCTAAAAATCGAACTACTATCTGGTTGAATGACCAGATCCGGATTTGGAATTTATATTCGGAAAATGATTTGGGGCAACCAACCACAATCATTACCGGTCCTGTTTACCGTGCATATGAATATGACTCCTATGGCTGGCCTAAAGCGAGGAATACGACAGGCGGAAGCCAATATCAATACCAAAAGTTCTCTTATGTTTTTGATGCAACAAAAGGCAACCTATCTTCCCGGAAAGATAATAACAGGAATATCACGGAGCCATTTGCATACGACAGCCAGAATCGCCTGACCGGATATGGAGGAAAAACGGCCTCTTATGATATAAAAGGAAATATCACAGGAAAGAGCGATGTCGGGGATTTTTCTTATGGACTGGCGAATAATCCTTATGCTATTTCGGAGGTAAATACATTATTAAGCGCTATTTCATCGCAAACACAGGACGTAGCATATTCCCTTTTCTCCGGTCGTCCTACCCGGATCACGGAAGGCGATTACAAAGTTACTATTTCTATGGGTGGAGATGATAATCGGTGTCTGATGCAGGTGATGAACGGAACAACAACAGAGCTGTTACGCACATATGTTTCCGATTATTATGAAATTGATGAAGGTATTGCCGGAACGAAAGAAAAGCTCTATCTTGGTGGCGATGCTTACACAGCTCCCGCGGTATATGTCAAACAAGGTACAGGCAATTGGCAGCTTTACTATATTTTCCGCGACCATTTAGGCAGTATTACTCATATTTCCAATTCGAATGGAGCTCTTGTTCAGGAGTTGAGCTATGATGCCTGGGGGCGTCTGCGTAATCCTGTTACACAGGAACCCTATGCTCCCGGTAGCGAGCCCGAGTTGTTTCTTGGACGGGGTTACACCGGTCATGAACATTTGCCATGGGTTGGCTTGATCAATATGAATGCCCGGCTGTATGATCCGGTATTGGGGCGTTTCTTGTCGGCTGATCAGTATGTTCAGTCGCCCGATCTTAGCCAGAACTTTAACAGGTATGCATACTGCCTCAATAATCCGCTGAAGTATACAGACCCAAGCGGAAATATTGTAGAATGGATAGCGGCAGGACTTATTTACTTGGGCTATAATTATTATCAGGGCTATATAGCTAATAATAACCAACCGAATCCGTTTAAGTGGGACTGGAAAAATGCGAACTACGTAGCCGGTTTTTCTACTAATGGAAATGGAAATAGCACCGTTTACGGAGGCGTCGGTTGGGGATCACAGGCGCCCATATCAACGGTTGGTTATGGTACTCAAAGTGGTTTTGGTTGCGGTATTGGTGCAAACTTGTATTATCCAAAATCTAAATACAGTGAGAAAGAACAAGAGCTGAGAATGGTAATTCATGATATCATGAATGAACAGCAAAGTTTAGAGGAATATGTTGCCGCAAATTCTTATACTTTTTATCCGCAAGGAGGAGGATTGGATAATGTTTATCCCGAATTTGAAATATTGCTTACAGGGCGGTTGTTGTATAATGCTGTTGGTGATGTTATTGTTTCAAATGCTGCTGGAACACAAACAGTGTATAGGGCTGTTAATGCTGCAGAGAAGGCTTCTATCAATAATTCTAAAAATTTTCTACTAAAAGAAGGAGGTACGGAAGTTAAATATTTTGCAAAAACCCTCAAAGATGCTCATTGGTATGGAAATAAACTTTATCCAGAAGGATATAGTATTATTCAAGGGACTGTAAATTCCTCTGTAAATGCGGGTATGTATTGGTATCCTTATGTTGATATAGGTGCTTATGCTTTCCCGAGAACGATTTTACCATATGTTAAACCGATTATTCCTTAAGTTATGGATACAGAAAAAAGAACATATCAATATGAGGGTTTGTTGATATTAAAAAGAAGTCGCATATTAAAAGAAAATGCATTGCCAAAAGATGACGTTTTATCTTGGTTGTTTTTAGTAATGGATAAAAAAGGAGAAAAACGGTTTACTTTCTTTTATAAAATCGAACAACCAATGGAGTCATTTTACGAAAGACCATTCAACATTTTGTTGTCTTTCATCATGGACGGAATGGAAAAAGTTATTGAACTCAATCGAATCTATGATGTTTGGAGAGGAGAGGAATATGTCGGCAATGTTAAAATAATCAATAAATTACAAAATAAAGCCTCTTAATAGTTTAATTCTTGGAGCTTTAAAAAAACTGATGAAAGAGTTTAGAGGAATATGTTGCTGCAAATTCTTCTGCTTTTTATCCTCAAGGAGGAGGATTGGATAATGTTTATCCCGAATTTGAAATATTGCTTACAGGACGGTTGTTGTATAATGCTGTTGGTGATGTTATTGTTTCAAATGCTGCTAAGGGGGGAAACAAAATTGCTGTTCAATTTGGAAAAACTCCTAATCAAGTATCTCATGCTTTTCGCCATACAGATGCGTTAGGATTAGATAGGTCATTAGTTCAATCAACAGTACAAAATCATTTTAGCACAGTTTCTTCACAAGTAGTAATAGGTCAGCCATTTAATCAAATTATTCAAATTGGCATTCATAGGATACAATATACTGCTTATAGACTTGCTGATGGCACATTTAATATTGGAAGAATACATGCAATCCCTTAGAACACTTACATCTCAAGAAGAAAGGCTTCTTGAAATCTTAATTAAAAAGGCTTCTTTAGTGATGCCTAAAGATTGGAAAAGCAGCTTACTGGTACGCTCTATGAATGACGGAGCGATGGGAAGTTTATATCTATTTCCTCAGGGTAAAATTGTTGAAGATAGAATATTTGGGGAGCAAGTCAGTGATTTTCAATTTACAGATATAGATGGAGTTAAAGTAATTGCCTCTTTAAATGTAGATAGAGATGGAAACTTGTTTGAACTTGATATTTGGAAAACGGATTTTGGGAAACTCATAAGTTATCCTGATTTTAAATAAGCGCATTACCCCCGCCCGCCTCCTAAGGTAGGTTCTGCTTGCATTGAAACGCAAGCAACCCTTGCCTTACGGAGCCATTTGCATACGACAGCCAGAATCGCTTGACCGGATATGGAGGAAAAACAGCCTCTTGTGATATAAAAGGAAATATCACAGGAAAGAGCGATGTCGGAGATTTTTCATATGGACTGGCGAATAATCCTTATGCTATTTCATCGCAAACACAGAACGTTGTATATTCCCTTTTCTCCGGTTGTCCTACCCGGATCACGGAAGGCGATTACAAAGTTACTATTTCTATGGGTGGAGATGATAACCGGAGTCTGATGCGGGTGATGAACGGTACAACAACAGAGCTGTTACGCACATATGTTTCCGATTATTATGAAATTGTTTTGAAGTTCTTTTTGATAAGAAGGATATAATTTGTATTATCTGGGATCTGGATAAAAAAGGTAGAGCCAAAAGATGGAGATTATGAAAGTCTTTGGAGAATGGATATATCAATAGATATAAAATTTAATCTTTGGAGTGTACGTAACAACAAATTAAATGATTAGAAAATATTTTTGTTAAAAAGTAATATAATAATCTATTAGGTTATAGTGATAGATTATTATATTATTTTTGTTTTTAGGATTCAAATTGATAATAAACTAAAATATAATTTTAAAAAGATAATAAACAGACAAAATATAAATTAACTAAATTAACGATAAAATGAAAAAAGTATTTCTAAATCTTTGGATGCTATTTGCAATGAGTATTTCAATTTTAATGTTCAACTCTTGCAGTAAAGACGATGATCCGGTCAAAGAGACGACCACCTCAATTAACCCAACTTACGATGAGGGTGTAATAATTAATGGTGTAAAATGGGCAACCCGCAATGTCAGTGGACCCGGCAGATTCGCTAACAAGCCCGAATATGCGGGAATGTTTTATCAATGGAATAATAAAACAGGGTGGGCGGCTACCGGTGACGTAACGGATTGGAATAATAATGCTTCTGTTGGAAATGTATGGGAAAAGGTCAATGATCCCAGTCCGGCAGGATGGCGGGTACCTACTTTAGACGAGATTAAATCATTACTAGACTCTGACAATGTGAGTAACGAATGGGTAATTGAAAATGGCATAAACGGTAGGAGATTTGTTGACAAAAATACAGGTAACTCTATTTTTATGCCTGCTGTAGGTTATCGTGATTACAGTATTGGAAAACTGAATAATGCTACTTTTTCCGGCAGATATTGGTGTAGTAAGCAGAGTGAAAGGAGTACTGCTTATTTCTTGGATTTTGATAGCTATGGTGTGGAATGTACAGGTTATTACTACCGGACAAATGCTTTTAGTATTCGCTGTGTAGCGGAAGAATAATGTAAACAAATTTTTTGTTGAGGGTCGTGGAACTTTATAAATTATTTGAAGATATCAGTTAGGGTTTTATCAAAATCTATTAGAAGTTTATCACATGAAAGGTAGATTTGGATATTATGATTTCCATAATTTTTCAATTTAATAAGTTATATGCAATACAATTTTGATGAAGTGATAGATCGGCGAAATACCAACGCTGTAAAAGTAGAAGGTTTAAAGACAATGTGGGGAAGGGAAGACCTTATTCCTATGTGGGTGGCTGATATGGATTTTCGTACTCCTCCGTTTATTATGGATGCGTTGCGCCGTAGGTGCGAACATGAAGTATTGGGATATACCGTTTGTCCCGAAGATTGGTATACCTCTATTATAAAATGGTTGCAAAGGCAGCATAACTGGACGATTGACAGGGGAACGCTTGGTTTTATTCCCGGTGTTGTTCCCGGATTGGCTTTTGCTATCAAATGCTTTAGTCAAAAAGGAGATAAAGTAATGGTGCAACCGCCTGTATATTATCCGTTTTTTTCTATCATAAAACAAAATGAGCGTGAACTGGTGCTTAATTCGTTGCAATTGAAAAACGGGCAATACAAAATGAATTTCGAGCAGATGCGCAAGGATATTAAAGGGTGTAAGCTCTTTATCTTGTGTAATCCTCACAATCCCGGCGGAAGGGTATGGACAAAAGAAGAACTTACTGTTGTGGCTGATATTTGTGCCGAAAACGGAGTGATGGTTCTTTCGGATGAGATTCATGCCGACCTTACACTGCCTGGTTATAAGCATACTCCTTTTGCGTTGGTTTCGGAAAAGGCAGCGGAAAATTCCATTGTTTTTATGTCGCCAAGTAAAGCATTTAATATGCCCGGATTAACTACTTCCTATTATATTGCCGGAAACCGGAATATTTATTCTGCTTTTAAAACTTATTTGGAAGCGAGCAGCCTGGATAATGGCAGTATATTTGCTTTCATCGGCATTATCGCCGCTTATTCGGGTGATACGGGCTGGTTGAATCAGATGTTGAAGTATGTGCAGGGAAATATTGATTTTCTGGATGATTACCTACAGAAAAATATTCCGGAAATAAAACCTGTTCGCCCGCAAGCCTCTTTTCTGGTCTTTCTTGATTGCCGTCAATTGGGATTATCACAAACCGGATTAGTAAATCTTTTTGTAGATAAAGCCCATTTGGCGTTGAATGACGGAGCGGTATTCGGCGAGAAAGATGGTACGGGTTTTATGCGTATTAATGTGGCTTGTCCGAGAAGTGTGTTGGAGAAAGCGCTTAAGCAGTTGAAAGGTGAAAAGTGAAAGGTGAAAGTTAATGACCTTCCAAGTTTTCAAAACTTGGAAGATCTAAAGTAAAAGAAGTAGAAGAAGTCGAAAAAAAAAGAAGTCGAAAAAATAAAAAGTAAATCAGCTTTGTTGATAAAATTCCCATTTTTTTACCTGTCACTTTCAAACAATTATCTATTTTTGCGAATCAGTTAAAGAACGTTTTGAGTAGCGAGAGCAGAGGCAAAAAGGTATTTTTGACTATGCCGAGTCACGAAAAACGACTAATGAAACAGAACTATTTATTGCAACAATTATATTTATGACAAGAGAAGAATTATTCGAAAATATTAAACGTAAACAATCTTTTCTTTGTGTGGGATTGGATACGGATGTGACAAAAATTCCGGAGTTTTTATTCGACGACGAAGGCGAGTTGGACCCGATTTTTGAATTCAACAAAGCAATCATCGACGCAACAGCCGATTTTTGTGTTGCCTATAAACCGAATTTGGCGTTTTACGAAAGCCTTGGCTTGCAGGGCTGGGATGTGTTGGAACGTACCGTAGAGTATATTCGCACCAATTATCCCGACCAGTTTATTATCGCCGACGCAAAGCGTGGAGACATAGGCAATACGTCGGCAATGTATGCAAGTACGTTTTTCGGCAATATGGATTTTGACTCGGTAACCGTTGCCCCTTATATGGGCGAAGACTCGGTAACACCGTTTTTATCTTATGACGGTAAATGGGTTACTTTGCTTGCGTTGACATCCAACAAAGGAGCTTTTGATTTTCAGTTTATGAAAGATTCCGAGAGCGGAGACCGATTATTTGAAAAAGTACTTAAAACTTCGTTGAAATGGGGAAATGCAGACAATATGATGTATGTTGTCGGAGCCACTAAAGCAGAGATGCTTTCGGATATCCGTGCAATTGTTCCCGACCATTTCCTTTTGGTTCCCGGAGTGGGAGCTCAAGGCGGAAGCCTCGAAGAAGTTGCCAAATACGGATTAAATTCCCAATGCGGCTTATTAGTCAACTCTTCACGTGCTATTATCTATGCTTCGCAAGATAAAGACTTTGCATCCGAAGCCCGCAAGGAAGCCGAAAAAGTGCAAAAAGAGATGGCTGTTTATCTAAAAGAAAAAGAGATTATTTAAGAGTTACAAGTTATGGAGTTACGAGTTACAAGTAGAACAAAGAGAATATCTTCCAACACTGAAATACTTGTAACTCGTAACTCTGTAACTGAATTTAAAAAAAATTGATACCCAACAAACGAAAAATCATTAATGACCCCGTTCATGGTTTTATAACCATTCCATCCGGATTACATTATGATATCATTCAACACCCTTTCTTTCAAAGGCTCAATCGCGTCAGGCAATTAGGATTGATTTATACGGTCTATCCCGGAGCTGTACATACCCGTTTTCAACACTCGTTGGGAGCCATGCACTTAATGAGCGAAGCCATCAACCAATTACGGCTCAAAGGCAATGAAATTACCGAAGAAGAAGCGGAAGCTGTACTTGCCGCCATTTTATTGCATGATATAGGGCACGCTCCATTTTCGCATGTATTGGAACATACTATTGCCGAAGATATTTCGCACGAGGAAATTTCGCTTTTGATGATGCGTATTATCAATCAGGAAATGGGAGGAAAGCTGGATATGGCATTAGCCATTTTTCAAAATAACTACTCAAAACATTTCCTGCACCAACTGGTTTCGAGCCAATTGGATGTAGACCGCTTGGATTACCTTATACGCGATAGTTTTTTCACCGGAGTGGTTGAAGGAGCCGTTGGTACAGCCCGAATTATTAAAATGTTGAATGTGCACAATGACCGTTTGGTTATTGAAGCCAAAGGCATTTATTCCGTAGAAAAATTTCTGATAGCAAGGCGTATAATGTTTTGGCAAGTCTATTCGCATAAGACCTCTGTGGCTGCCGAACAGATGCTTATTAATGCATTGCGCCGTGCCAAAGAATTGGCTATGGATGGAGCTGAACTGTTTGCATCGCCTGCTCTCGGTTATTTCCTTTATAATAAAATGGATAAAGAGAAATTTATTTCTGATGAAGAAGTGTTGCAACATTATGTGTTGTTCGACGATTCGGATATTACCTCTGCATTAAAAGTTTGGGCATCGCATTCGGATATTGTGCTTTCTATGTTGAGCAAATCTCTTATTAACAGAAAGCTCTTTAAAACCGAAATATTAGACCATCCGTTAAATGAGGAAATTTATCAAAGCCGGATAAAGGAATGCAGCAAGGCTTTTGGCATAAGCGAACATGAAGCATCCTATTTCTTTTCCCAAAATTCGGCATTTGTAAATACATATACACCCAAAGACGATAATATCAATATTTTATATAAAGACGGGACGGTGAAGGATATTGCCGAAGTGTCGGACATACTGAATATTTCAATGCTTTCGAAGCAGATGAAGAAATATTATTTCTGCTGGATGAAAATTTAGGAAAAAGCGGTTTTCGGATTTTTTTTGAGAAAACTTATCTTTTTATAGCCATTATTTATTTGATAACCGGATATTTGAAAGGTTGCTTTTATGCTCTTATGCTAAAAGTTACATTTTTATTACATAAATTTTTATTCATAACCTATTTATCACTATTTTTGCAAAAAAATTAGAATGGAATTTTCAGCACAACAATTAGCCGATTATCTGAAAGGCAAAGTTATAGGAGATCCCACTGTAACTGTTACCAATTTCTCTAAAATAGAAGAAGGAACACCCGGAACCCTCACGTTTCTGGCTAATCCCAAATACACCGAGTACATTTATTCAACACAAGCAAGTATTGTGCTGGTTAATGATGGTTTTGTTCCCGAAAAAGAGATTCGGGCAACACTGGTGCAAGTACCGGATTCTTATATGGCTTTGGCATCCTTGATGAAATTAGCTGAAAATATGCAGCCTTCAAAGAGTGGAATAAGCTCTTCTGCCTTCATTGATAAGAACGCGGTAATTGGAGATAATCCCTATATTGGGGCTTTTGCCGTTATAGAAAATGGAGCTAAAATTGGAAAAAATGCACAAATATACCCGCAAGTCTACATTGGCGATAATGTACAGATTGGAGATAATGTAACAATTTATCCGGGGGTAAAAATATATAAAGACTGCGTAATCGGGAATAATTGTATTATTCAGGCAGGAGCAGTTATCGGTTCGGACGGATTCGGTTTTGCACCCGATGCCAATGGCGTTTTCAATAAAATTCCCCAAATGGGAAATGTGAAAATTGAAGACGACGTAGAGATTGGAGCCAATACAACGATTGACCGTGCAACAATGGGCTCTACACTCTTGAAAAAAGGAGTAAAACTGGATAATCTTATTCAGATTGCCCATAACGTAGAAGTCGGAGAAAATACCGTAATGGCAGCTTTAGTAGCTATAGCAGGGTCTACGAAGATAGGAAAACAATGTATGTTCGGAGGACAAGCCGGAGTAGTCGGGCACTTAAGTATTGCCGATGGTAGCATCTTTGCCGGAAGGACAGGAGTATCCAATACCATTAAAGAGCCTAATCAGGCATTCCATGGTTATCCACACATGAAAGCCAAAGATTTTCAACGTTCTCATGTCTGTTTCAAGCAATTGCCGGATATGAGAAATAAGCTATTCGAACTGGAAAGACAATTAAAAGAATTAAAAGAGCGTTTGGAGTAGCAAAAGCAAAGGCAAAAAGATTTTTTTGACTATGCCGGGTTACGAAAAACAACTAATGAAATTGAACAGATAATAAAGACTAATTGCAATGTCTAAACAGAAAACACTAAAAAGTGCATTTACTCTCGAAGGGAAAGGATTACATACAGGACTTCCGATAATAATCACTTTTAATCCTGCTCCTGAAAACTCCGGATATAAAATACAACGGGTAGATTTGGATGGACAGCCGGTAATTGAAGCCTTGGCTGAAAATGTGGTAGAAACATCACGGGGAACAGTTATCGAAAAAAACAGTGTTCGTGTAGGAACAATCGAGCATGCAATGGCAGCATTATATGCTTCGGAAATAGATAACTGCCTGATTCAGGTTAATCAGCCCGAATTTCCGATTCTTGACGGTAGCGCCTCTTTTTATGTTAAGGAAATTGCTAAAGCCGGTATTGAAGAACAAAAAGAAGACAAAGATTACTACGTTGTCAGAAAAAAGATAGAATATGCCAATCCCGAAACAGGAACCTCTATATTAGTGCTGCCTGATGACGATTTTTCTGCAAATGTATTAGTATCCTTTGGTTCTCCGGTATTAAATAACCAATACGCAACACTGAATAATGTATCCGAATTTTCGGAACAAGTAGCAGGTTGCCGCACTTTTGTCTTTGTAAGAGAATTGGAATTATTATTGAAAAATAATCTTATCAAAGGCGGAGACCTTGAAAACGCAATTGTTATTTACGACCAGATAATTGACCAGTCCGAAATGGACCGTTTGACCGATATTTTAGGAAAAGAACGGATGAATGTAAATAGCATAGGCTATTTGAATAAACTGAAATTTGACAATGAGCCGGCTCGTCATAAATTGCTCGATGTCATCGGAGACTTGGCCCTTATCGGAAAACCGATTAAAGGAAAGATTATTGCTACTTGTCCCGGACATAAGGCAAATACCGAATTAGCCAAATTAATCAGGAAAGAGATAAAGCGCCAGGAAGTAACTTTCCCTATTTATGACCCGAGCAAAGCTCCTATTTTGGATGTAAACCAGATAAAAAAACTGTTACCTCACCGCTGGCCATTCCTGATGGTCGATAAAATAATAGAAATCAAAGAAAAAAGTATTGTAGGTGTGAAAAATTTTACTGCCAACGAGACCTTTTTCTGCGGACACTTTCCTGATGAGCCTGTTACGCCCGGGGTTTTGTTGGTCGAAGCTATGGCACAGACCGGAGGCCTTTTAGTATTGAATTCTTTGGAAGACCCTGAACGCTATTCTACTTACTTCCTGAAAATAGACAATGTTAAATTTCGCCAGAAAGTAGTTCCGGGAGATACTGTTATTTTCAAATTGGAACTGATGACCGAAATACGCCGTGGATGCGCCTATATGAAAGGATATGCTTTTGTTGGAGACAAGATAACAACAGAGGCTGAATTTATGGCTCAGATAGTAAAAAATAAATAAAAACATAATAATCAAATGAAAGAACAGTCGTTAGCATATATTCATCCGGAAGCTCAGATTGCTCCCAATGTGGAAATAGGACCGTTTGTTACCATACACAAAGATGTCGTAATCGGAGAAGGTTCCCACATATTGTCTAATGTGACGATTATGGACGGAGCCAGAATCGGAAAAAATGTAACCATTTTTCCGGGAGCTGTTATTTCAGCCATTCCTCAGGATTTAAAATTTAAGGGAGAACAAACAACTGCTGAAATCGGTGATAATACGACCATTCGTGAATGTGTTACGATTAACCGCGGAACAGCTTCCAAAGGCAAGACAATTGTAGGAAATAACTGCCTGATTATGGCCTATACGCACATTGCCCACGATTGTATCATCGGTAATAACGTAATCCTTGGAAACACAACACAGTTGGCAGGAGAAGTTGAAGTTGACGATTGGGCTATCCTTTCAGGTGGCATTTTGGTACACCAGTTTACCCGCGTCGGTTCGCACGTAATGGTACAGGGAGGTTCCCGTTTCGGTAAAGATATACCGCCGTATATTACCGCAGGCAGAGAACCTGTCTCTTTTGCCGGGATAAATTCAATCGGATTACGCCGCAGAGGCTATACCAACGAGCAGATTCGCGATATTCAGGATATATACCGTCTTCTGTTCCAATCCGGCTTGAACATGACTCAAGCATTAGAACGTATGGAAGCAGAATTGCCTGAAACTAAAGAAAAGGAGATTGTCCTTAATTTCCTTCGCGGTTCACAACGCGGTATTATTCGTGGTTATCTTGATAATTAAGAATATCAGGATAAAATTTGCCTCTGCCTCAATATTAGACTTTTGTCTATTAAAGTGATGGTATAGTAAAAGTTCTATTTCATTAGTCGTTTTTTGTGACTTGGCATAGTCAAAAAGATATTTTAGTCTATGCTCTCGCTACTCAAAACGCCCCTTTTACAAGATTATTTTAGTACATAAAATAAAGCCTTACGCCAAATTTTGCAAAATCAGTTCAAAGAACCTTTTGATTTTTCGCAAAATTTGGCATTTTTTTATAAAACCCTCTTTGAAATTATCCGGAATTTACATGGAGATAAAGACTAACCAAGCACTACGCGCTTAATTTTATGAATTAATGAATAATGCGAATCAGTAGTTGAATGTTATTGAAATTTAGCCCAATAGGGCTTGATTGTCATGAAGCTGTCCCAAAAGCCTATATTCTTTACCACAAAGGACACAAAGAAAATTCACAAAGTTCACAAGATATTGATAATCAAC
>JAVBMA010000065.1:0-75698 GCA_031553005.1 Paludibacteraceae bacterium
TTACAATCAATTACAATCAATTACAATCAATTACAATCAATTACAATCAATTACAATCAATTACAATCAATTACAATCAATTACAATCAATTACTATCAATTACTATCAATTACTATCAATTACTATCAATTACTATCAATTACTATCAATTACTATCAATTACTATCAATTATCTGCCCTCTAAAAATCAATCTGCTTTATATAAAACACCTGACAGGCATCGAATGTGCGAACAAACCCCAATTTTTTTATACTTAATCTTTTTAAGGCGGGGATATAGAGGTATCTTTGTGCCTGTTTTATCAAAAAAATGAGATGATTGCATATTTTCAAAAATACAAACAACACTATAAGGAAACAATCCGGTTGGGAGTACCCATTGTGTTGGGACAATTGGGAATCGTGATTGTCGGTCTTGCCGACAATATAATGGTTGGTCATTATGGAACGGAAGACTTGGCGGCCGCCTCGTTTGTCAATAGCGTGTTTAATATTCCTATTCTCTTTGGCTTAGGGTTTTCTTACGGATTGACACCACTGGTCGGTCAGTTTTTTGGCAGGGGAGATAAGTTCCAAATAGGAGGATTGTTGCGGAATAGCCTTTTGGTAAACGGGTTGATTGGCATTTTGTTAACCCTGGTTATGGGAATTATTTACTTTAATGTCCATAAAATGGGACAACCCGAAGAGTTGCTTTACCTAATCCGTCCTTATTTCCTTTTGCAATTGGTATCGCTCATATTTATAATGCTGTTTAATGGCTATAAGCAATTTGCCGATGGAATAACCGATACCCAAACGCCTATGTGGATTATGTTATCAGCCAATGCCTTAAACATAATCGGCAACTATATCCTGATTTACGGTTATTTGGGTTTTCCTGCAATGGGACTTACCGGAGCGGGCATATCTACCCTTATTTCGAGGATTTTTATGTTTATTGTATTTGCCTGGTTATTCAGGCGTCGCTCCAAGTACAGGCGTTATTTAGTTGGATATAAACGTGTCAGTTACAACAAAGAAAATATCCGTACACTGAATAAAATGGGGATTATGGTTGGATTACAGATGGGAATGGAGACAGCATTGTTCAGTATTACGGGTATTATGATTGGATGGTTGGGAACCGTAGCGTTGGCAGCCCACCAGATAGTCGTTTCGGTTTCTACCCTCGGATTTATGGTCTATTATGGCGTAGGGGCTGCCATTTCGGTGAGAGTGAGCAATTTTTACGGCAGGAAAGATATAGTGAATGTGAAGAAGGCATCTTTTGCCGGATTTCACCTGATTTTACTACTAGCCGTTTGTGTTTCGGTTTTTGTTTTTCTGCTAAAAGACAGGATTGGATATATCTTTACTTCTTCGCCTGAAGTTGCGGCATTGGTCTCCTCTCTAATTATTATAATGGTATTTTACCAGTTTGGAGACAGCTTACAGATTACTTTTGCCAACTCTTTAAGAGGTATTGGAGATGTAACTTCCATGGCGGTTATTTCGTTTATCGGTTATTTTGTTATTGCCCTGCCCGCGTCTTATATTTTCGGATTCTTAATGAAAGGCGGAATTGCCGGAATTTGGATTGCCTATCCGATAGGATTATCCGCTACCGGAATTATGCTCTTTTTGAGATATCTTCATGTCTTAAAAAGAAACTCTGAAAATCTTTAAAAGATATTTAAAAAAATATGTAACGCTTATCAGCAATATTACCCCTAGTGTCAACGTTAATGAATTTTATAAACACAAAGGCACAAAGAACACGAAGTTATGTTTGTTTTTTTATTTTCTTTGTGCACTTCGTGTCTTTGTGTTTACTTTTTCTCGTTAGGGGTAATATATCTGATAAGCATTAAATATGTTGTTGAATAATGACGATGTTTTTGTTTTAAAGTAAAGACAATTAGGTTTTTATAAAAGTTAAATTTAATGTCCAAAAGTTACAGCCGGTTATAAGGAAAATATAACCGGCTGTAATTTTTTTTATAAATTCTTTTAATTTTCAAAATATAGTTGTAATATTGAAGAATCGGAATCTACACTCGTAGTTCCGGGATATAGTATATTAAATCTTAAAACAGGGTAATCATGAAAAAGAAAAATTTGATTGCAGCCATTTTTATATTTGGTTGTATGGCGCAAGCGTTTGCGTCCGGACAAGTTATTACGAATTGTGAAGCCGGAATGTTGTCGGTTTTATTGAAACCGGAAGATGCCGCAGTAACAATGAATTTGACTATTTCAGGTGAAATGGATGCACGGGATTTTCGTTATTTGCAGGATTCATTTCCAGTGATACGTCGGTTGGATATTGAAAATGTAAAGATTGTATCTTATCAGGGAAAATCGGGAACTTTATGGTGTACTGATAGGAAGAATCAAAGAGAAGACTGTACATTGGACAGGTTGTATCCGGAGGATGAATTACCGGAATGGGCTTTTTCTAATTGGTATAATCAGGATAGGATAGCTATATATTGTATTATTTTACCGAAAAGTTTGCGGAGTATTGGGGAACAAGCTTTTTCTAATTTGGTTCCATTGAGTTTGATAATGCCGGATGATATTACATTAGACTCAATAGGTATGAGGGCATTTTCAATGACAGATTTGGACACAATTGTTCTTCCGGCATCTGTAACTAGTCTTGGACTTCATATGTTTTGGAAATGTGATAAATTGGAATATGCCGATTTTTCAGAAACACAAATTACCTTTTTGCCTCAGTTGACTTTTGGAGATTGTTCGAGCCTGAAAAAAGTATTGTTGCCGGCAACATTGGATTCAATATCTCATCAGGCTTTTCAAATAGTAGGAGGGTGCTTGCTGGACACAATCGTTATGTATAGTCCTGTGCCGCCTAAATACCCAACTACTGCTCCATATACAGTTCCTTTTATGATAGATTTTGGAGATAAAGAGGTTATTCTTGAAGTACCCGAAGGAACTCAGGAAGCCTATATTAATGCCGGTTACGGTCAGTGGTTTGCCGTAGTAGAAATGGGTAAAGAATCAACTTCGATATCAATTGCGGAATCTTTTTCCGGAGAAATTATTATTTATCCGAATCCGGTCGAGGATATTCTTTATATAAAATTGCCCGAAGGCTCTGCTGCGAAAGGATTTTTGACGGACAGTTCCGGACGGAAAACCGGAATTGTTTCGGCGTCAAAACCTTCCATAAATATGGCTGATTATCCGGCAGGTCTTTATTTCCTACAGATAGAGACAGAGAAGGGAATAACGGTGCAAAAGATTATTAAGAAGTAGTTTTTATATTTGGCATTAATCAATAAGGGTTTATATCAAATAAGAATCTTAAGTATAACCGGACACCTAAAATTCTTATTTGATATAAACCCTTATTTAATTTTAAAATACTTGTTTATTAAAGAACCGTTTTTCTGTTTGAAATCACTATCTTGAAGCCTTAAATGAAATTCAGTTTGAAACAAATAAATGAGGAGAATGATGAAGACGGAAAAAGAAAAAATGCTCGCCGGGGAGATTTATGATTGTGGGGATGAAGAGTTAATTACTCGTTGGCATTTGGCGAAAAAACTGATAAAGGAATACAATCAAACCGATACAACCGACCGTGTGGAGTTGGACCGTATCCTTTCGCAACTGCTTGGAAAGAAAGGTGAAAATGCCTGGATAGCAGCTCCTTTTTTTGTTGATTATGGCGAGAATATTTATCTCGGCAACAATTGCGAGATAAATGCCAATTGTGTATTTCTGGATTGCAATAAAATTACGATTGGAGATAATTCAGGCATAGGACCTAATGTTCAGATTTATGCTGTAACGCATCCGGTAAATCCAGCCGAGCGCCTTGCCCGCAGAGAAGATGGTTCATATGCCTTTTGGAAAGCATCCACAGCTCCGGTAACAATCGGCAAAAATGTTTGGATAGGCGGAGGCGCAATCATTTTACCGGGCGTAACCATTGGTGATAATACCACAATCGGAGCCGGAAGCGTAGTCTCGAAATCTATCCCCGCCAACTGCCTTGCGGTTGGAAACCCCTGCAGAGTAGTTAGAGAGTTGAAAGGTGAAAGGTGAAAATTGAAAGTTTTAAAAATACCCTCCTAAGCTTTCACCTTTCAATTTTCACCTTTCACCTTTCAACTGTTGAACTGTTTTTTCGGCGAAGTCCGAAAGCGTCGTATCTCGGGCGCCCATGATAAGGATGGCGTCCCCTTTCCGGCAATTATTTTTTAGGTATGGAAGCATTTCATTCCTGTCTGCGAAAAAGAGGACATGGTCGCTTTTTTTCTGCATTTCAATAGCTACCTCTTCGGCAGTAATCTCTTTATTGACAGTTCCTCCCGCATAATAAACATCCGAAAGCAGGAAAAAGTCATCTTTCCGGAGAGCAGATAAAACATCTTCTTCCAATTCTTTATGCATAAACTTCAACGGACCGTATCCATGAGGTTGAAACCACGCAAATACCCTTTCGCCGACCGATTGGCAAGCACGTATTGCACAAACGACTTCTGCCGGATTATGTGCAAAATCGTCAATAATGAAAACTCCGTTGGCTTCTCCCGTCAATTGTGTACGGCGGAAAATACCTTCATAATTCTGCAATGCTTTTGCACATTGCCCGGTAGTCATTCCGATAGCATTGCAAACAGCCGTTGCTGCCAGCGCATTTTCCATGTTGTGTTTTCCTATAACCGGAATATGAAACCGGATATGATTGCACTCGAAAGTGATGGAGAAATCTTTTTGTTCAAACCGTGAACCGGAAAAACCAATCCCTTCTTTATCCACTCCAAAGTCATAAGCTTTGTTTTCTGACAGTTGACTGCTCAAAGCATGGTTTTGGTTTACGATAAACTTATCGCGCGTATTTGATTTGAATTTCTCAAATAACGACATAAGTTCGTCATATTCTTTGTGGTCGCGGTCTACATTGAGGAGTACACTGATTTCGGGAATATAGTTTACAATGGAGCCATCCGACTCGTCGGCTTCAATCACCAGCCAATCGCTTTTTCCTACCCATGCGTTTCCCGGCAATCCTTTTTTTTGCAGGCTCGTCAATCCGGCTCCGTTCATAACCGAAGGCTCCCAGCCGCATTCTTGCATAATATGAAAAATCATGGCAGTAGTAGTCGATTTACCAGAAGTGCCACCTACGGCGATAGTTCTTTTTTCGCTTGAGATAGAAGCAAGCAATTCGGAACGTTTCATAACGAGAATACCCAATGAACGTGCCTTTTGCAGTTCGATGTTAGACTCTTCAATTGCAGTAGAGATTATTAAAACATCAACTTGCGGATTTATTCCGGAAGCATCCTGAAAATATGTCCGGATACCTTGCTGTGCAAATTGCTCCTGAATAAGCGATTTTTTTTCATTATCAAACAGCCGGTCGCTACCCGAAACCTCTTTGCCTATGCCTCTCAGATATTGGGCTATGGCGCTCATGCCTGTGCCGGCAATTCCGACAAAAAAGAAATGATTGTATTTGCTTATTGATTTCATTTTATTTTATGTTTGAAAAACCGTACAGGTTTAAATGGAGATTATTATTGTAAACGTTTAACTAATAATTAATAATTGCAATAAGGGATTTTATTGTTTTATAATATTTAGCCACTCATTATCAATTTTTACAATATAAATGCTGTTTGGCAATTTCGAGAAATCAATTTCTTTCTCTTTTGTTTCCCATAGCAACTCTCCAAGAGTATTATATACCTGAATGTTTTTTTGTTCATTTTCAGGCGTAAAATATTGAATATGTAAAATATCCTTTACCGGATTGGGATACACCATAAAACTTGAAGAAGGTAGTTCAATGCTGCTTACGAAATTCTTATCTGCTGGTATGTCGCCGGAAAAGCCGGGACTACTTTTTTGGGTTAGACTGATAATCAATGTGCCATCTTTTACATTGATATTTAGTGGTGTCAGATATGCCAGATTACCGTCAAATGTCCAGTCTCCTTTTCTCCAACGGCTGCTATTGAAGCTGTTAAAATCATCTTGCCAACTCAATTTGAAATCGGAATTATTATCCCCTTCATTTGGAGTATATTCATAATATTTAATCCAGTTTATAAATTGATTAGCAGGCAGGAGTTCGGATTCAAAAGGTCCAACCCAGGATGTTACAGACGAAACCCATAAATTAAAACGTAACCCCATGTCTGTGTCCCGTAAATCGGCTACTTGAGAAGAAGTTGCCCGCCTAACTTCCACATCATCTACAAACCAGGCTATATAATCCGGTGTCCATTCGATTGCGTATGTATGATAACCAGTATTAGCATAAAATCCAAGTTGATGATGTTGTTCACTCATTACTTGATTTCCTGCCACTCCTGTAATCATGTTGGATTGAAATTGAGAAGGAGATTTTCCCAGTACCTCTATATCAATCTCTCTCCATGGTTCCGGAGCCCCCATATATGAGTCGTTATGGTAAAGAAACATAGAACTGACTGTTCCTGATTGGGCAGCCATATACATACGTGCTTCAAATCGTCCGAACCGGAAGAGTTGGTTGGTGTATAACTCTGCTCCCAGGTAATTCCGCCCGTCATATTGTTGTGAATATCCGGCAAGGCTTATAAAAAAAAATGCGATTAATATTCCTATATTTTTTGCTTTCATGGGGATGGGTTTGAGATTATGAATCTGATTTTCAATTACACAAAGTTAAATAAAAAGATGGATTATTAAAATCGCGAAAATGAAAAGTCGTAAAAAAAAACTATTTAAGCATCGTTTAAATAGTTTTCAATTATAATTTAAAAGCCTCAATTAAGAGGCTTTTTTTATGTCAATTATTCGAGTAAACATCACTGCAGTGATATTTTAGGACGAGACAAAAGTAAAAATAAAAAAGGGCATGGTTTTTACCACGCCCTTCTCTGAAAATATTTAATTCTGAAATTATTTTGCTACTACGCGAACCATTTCAAGAACTTTGTTTGAGTAACCCCATTCGTTGTCATACCAAGATACAACTTTTGCAAAGTTAGCATCCAAAGAGATACCTGCTTTAGCATCGTAAACTGAAGTAAGTGCACAACCACGGAAGTCTGTAGAAACAACAGCGTCTTCAGTATAACCAAGAACACCTTTCAATTCGCCTTCAGAAGCAGCTTTCATTGCAGCGTTGATTTCTTCTTGAGAAGCTGGTTTTTCAAGAACTACGGTCAAGTCAACTACAGAAACGTCTGAAGTTGGAACACGCATAGACATACCAGTCAATTTTCCTTTAAGAACAGGAAGAACTACACCTACAGCTTTAGCAGCACCGGTTGAAGAAGGGATGATATTTTCAAGGATACCACGTCCACCACGCCAGTCTTTAGAAGAAGGACCGTCAACTGTTTTTTGAGTTGCAGTTGCAGCGTGAACAGTAGTCATTAAACCTTTAACAATTCCGAATTTGTCGTTCAACACTTTAGCGATAGGAGCTAAACAGTTGGTAGTACAAGATGCGTTAGAGATAATGTCTTGTCCTGCGTATGTTTTATCGTTAACACCGTATACGAACATAGGAGTGCTGTCTTTTGAAGGAGCTGACATGATCACTTTTTTAGCTCCGGCTTCGATGTGTTTGCGTGCAGATGCATCATCAAGGAAGAAACCTGTTGATTCAACAACTACTTCAGCGCCTACTTCGTTCCATTTAAGGTTCGCAGGGTCTCTTTCAGCAGTTAAACGGATTTTGTTGCCATTTACGATTAGGAAGCTTCCTTCAACTTTAACGTCGCCGTTAAAACGTCCGTGAACTGAATCATATTTTAGCATATATGCCAAATATTCAGCATCCAAAAGGTCATTGATACCTACTACAACAATGTCATTTGAGAAGTTCTGTACTGCAGCACGGAACACCATACGACCAATACGGCCAAATCCATTAATACCTAGTTTAATCATTTTTCTGTAAATTTTATATTAAAAGTAATTTTAATCATGCAAAATTAAATAAACAACGAAATATATCAAAAATAGGAGAGTCTATTTTTATTGTTTTGGATTGAAAAATATACATTGGATATGCAAAGAATCAAGCGCGTTGCTCAACTTGATTGTCAGTACTGTTTATCTTCCCGTAACCATGTCCGTTACACCCGCATGGAGCTTTGCAAGAAAATGCTGCCAGGGAAATTATAATAAGTATAGCTGTTATTTTTATGTATTTTTTCATATCTATATGTCTTGTTTACAATAAGACAAACTCGCATGCCTGCTTGGTTAGAAGAAGTATAACATTTGCATGCTCGTTTTCATATATATTTATGCTTGTTGTTCTGTTTTTTGATTATTATCATTCAATTCTCCGTATCCGGGACATTTTTTAGATTTGCACGAACCTAACAGAGTGGCGAGAATAGTTGCCGCAATAATCAATTTTATTATTTTCATTATGTTTTAATTATTTATGTTGTGAATACTATTTGTTTCGCGATTGCAAATTTACTTTTTTGTTCTAATAATATCAATACCGGATTTGCTTTTTTTATCATTTATTTTCGGTAGTGGTAAATATAATTTGCGGAACGGATAATTAAACTTAATATCAGCGGAAGAAAGGCGTAGTTGTAGTGTTGGGGAATAAAATACCAGCCGGTAACCGCCGATAATAGTAGCAAAATATTAACCGCCTGGTAATATACCAATGGCTTCCGCAACTTAGGAAATAACACCAGAACGGCAAAAATAAGTTGTAATGGATTTGTCCACAATAAATTGTAATTTGGGTTTGTACATGGGTGTTCGGATACGAATGCGAGGAAAAAAATAAGGCATCCTAACACTCCGTATATGAAGAATAAAACTACATCTATCCAGAGGTCTTTTTTCTTTTTCCAGTTGTAAAAAATGGTATGGGCAACGATTAAAAAGAAAAACAGCCAGCACACCGTTAAAGGTGTAAATATGGAAGTTAACCCTTTGGCTTTTTCTACGGATGTGTCCGGAGTGTTTAATATGTTAAGTTGACTGACTAAAGGACGGATAGTGTCACCCGATTCGATTGAGCTTTCAGCGTATGACCGCATTAATTCTTCTGGGAGAAACAGGAGTTCCCTGTCGGTTACTTTCCTGTCTGTTTCGCTTCCCAAACAAAGGTCTATTCCAAACACAAACCATGGAGAGTCAGCTAGTTTCATATAGATAATATTCCGGAATGTAGAGGTATTATTAAATACCGGATAGAGAATATTTCCATTGATTGCCTTTTCAATTTGCCACAGCGGACGGGTCGCACAGTTGTCAAAAAAGAAGTTATAACGGTAGTATCTGTTCTCCGGTTTATAGTTTTCCAAAAGGGCTTTGAACAGAGTATCTTTTTCGGCTTGAGTCAAGTTTAATACCTGCTCATACATGAATACGTTTTTTTCATCCTTTGCTTCTTCCAAAGCGTCTTCGAAGTGGCAAATAGCCAAACGGTAATCTGTTTCTCCCTTTACAAATTTGTATAGGAAGCCGTTGCTGAAAGAAAAGATTCCATAATTGAAAACGATGTCTGTTCCTTCCGCGGGTATTCTTACCCGGATAGCTGTGTGTCCCCATGCGGTGTAAATTTCATCGGTAGTGGGGTCGGTCGTGAGCAGGCTGATTATCTTCTCCGGAGAACGTTCTTCTCCGGAAAATCCGTATTGGCTGAGTATAAAAAAGGAAAATAGAAAGAAAATAAATCGTTTCATTCGGTTCTCTGCTTGATTATAGCAAAATAACTCATTTTTTTTGATTTTATTGTTATGAAAAAGGTAAAACCACTCGCGAGGTCATAATTGAGGCGGTAACTTAAAATTACCGCCTCAATAAAAACGAAAAAGCCCTGATTCAGGGCTTTTATTTAATAACGATACGTTGTAATGTATTTCCTAATTTGACAATGTAAAATCCTTTTTTCAGGTTTAAATAGATTTCCTCTTTGTCTGTGTTGCTGATTGAAGATTCGTATACTTTCTCTCCCAGCATGTTTCTTATTTCCAGATAGGAGTTTTCCGGAGCGTTGAGTATGTATAAATTATTGTTGAATACGCTGATGGAAATTTCCGTACTTTTTTTATTTTCCGATTCCAAATTAGCTTGAACCGGACTATTTACCGATTGTGCAGAAACAGAAAATGTTAAGGCACTCGCAAATATAAATGTAAGAAGTAAAACTTTTTTCATCCGACTAATTTTGAGTATTTACCCACAAATATATGGAAAATAATATTATAAAGCAAGAAAAAGTACTGTTTTTTGAATTGGTAATGGTTGTGGGCTTTCTTATGGAAGGATGAGCATGGATATAGGAAGAACGCAGGGAGTATTGTTTTTATAAACAGTTCTTTGCGTTCTTCTTATTTGTTGTGAAAAGAAAAAATGATTATCCGTAATATTCCCCTAATTTTGAAGATTCCTCACTCCACTTCGTTACGTTCGGAATGACTGATGTTTCCGGCTTAGAGAGGAGAGTGTAGAGAGGCGGCAAAGCCGCCTCTCTACACTCTATATCCTTACAAATAGCGCTGTCATTCCGACCGGAGGGAGGAATCTCTCAAAAAACAATCTTTGGAGGTATAATGAATAATTGCGAATAATCAAAGAGAAAATATATAGAAAATTTTCTATGTTGAAATAGAAAAATTAAGGATGAAACTTCTCAAACTGATTAATCAAACTCCTCCATTCGTCCGAAATAAGCAGCGAGGCGTTTGTTTTGGGGTCAAAACCACACATAACGGAACGGCAAACGGATTTGATACGGTTTGTTTCGTAATCTTTTATCATTTGAATTAGCTTAAGGCTTTTATTTCCAATTTCATAGACTTTCGTTTTTACAACAATCTGATTGGAAATAAAAATCGGTTCCATAAAGTCAACGTTGACATTGACCATTACCAAGTCGGAACCGCTCCAGTCCAGTACCTGATTTTTCAGTGCTTCGAAATATTTGACTTTTCCAAAGTCAAAATACATGATTTGAACGGCATTGTTTACATGCCCTAATACATCAATGTCGTTAAACCGGATTTGTATAATTTCCTGATGGTTAAATTCTATACTGTCTAGTTCTGTCATATATAGTTACAAGTTACGAGTTACAAGTTCTGAAAGCGAAGTTAGTCAGACTGAATTTTATATTATTCATCTTCAATTTTTAACTTTCACTTTTCAATTTATCTAAAAATAATGTCCGAAATAACCCGCATCCCGACTTGTTCATTCAGCGCATGTATCAGTTTTTCGCGCGATAGCATGAGGTCATTCCGGAGAATTGAGGAGCTAAGTTTGACATATAGCTTTTGATTGTAAATGTAGATATCCGTTGTATATTTCTTTACGGTAGCTCCCAACACTTTTTCCCAAGACTCTATGAGTTGCAGTTCATAAAGTTTGGTATCCAGTTGTTGATTTTGTAGTACTTCCTTCAAAACCTCCCCGAGTTTTTGTGTGTTATGCCTTTTCATAATTGAAAGGTGAAAGGTGAAAGGTAAATATGTGGATAAAATTCTCATCCACTTTCCCTTTTCAACTCTCAACTAAATTAATTTTTTCTTCATTTATAATATTCGCATCCGGATTCATTCAGGATGTCTAAAAATTGAAAGGTGAAAATTGAAAGGTGAATATGTGAATGAAATTCTCATCCACTTTCCACTTTCCTCTTTCCCTTTTCAACTCTCAACTAATTCAACTTCTCCTTCATTTACAGTATACATCTGATATTCGCATCCGGATTCTTTCAGAATGTCGGAAATGTGTTCCCTATTGGTGTCGGATATGAAAATCTGACCGAAACGGTTGTCTTTCAACAGATGGATTATCTGTTGTACGCGTTGTGCATCAAGTTTATCAAAGATATCGTCGAATAATAAGATAGGGCAAATATTATTTATGCGTTTCAGAAAATCAAACTGGGCTAACTTGAGCGCAATCAGATATGTTTTATTTTGCCCTTGTGAACCGACTCTTTTTATGGGGAAATCTTCCAGCATCATCTCCAAGTCATCTTTGTGGATTCCTTTTGTGGTGTATCCTATCAATTTATCCCGTTCCCTGCTTTTTTGCAGCAGTTCGCGAAGCGAATTGTCGTTGTGCAGTTGGGAGTGGTAGGAGAGCTTTACCTGCTCTTTTTCCTGAGAAACAAATTTGTAAAATTCCTGGAAAATAGGCAAGAACTCCTGTATGAATTCGTTTCGTTTCCGAAAGATATATTCACCGTTCAATGTCAGTTGCTCTTCCCATATATCCAACAGCATATCGTCGATAAAGCCGTTTTTCATCATCGAATTGCGTTGCAGTAAAGCCTTGTTGTAGGAGAGTAGGGCAGAGAGGTAATTTTTGTCGTACTGCGAAATAAATCCGTCTACAAACTTTCTGCGTTCGTCGCTGCCTCCAAGGATTAGTTCCGAATCGGCAGGAGAGACCAGCACTAAAGGAATAAGCCCAATGTGGTCAGACAGTCTTTCGTACTCCTTTTTATTTTTCTTAAACTGTTTTTTTTGCCTTCTTTTTAGTCCGCAATAGATATCCGTGCCGGATTGTTCTCCCTCATAAAATCCATGCAGGACAAAAAATTCCTCATCGTGTTTAATGATTTGTCCATCCACCGAATTAGAATGGCTTTTGCAAAAGGATAGATAGTAGACAGCATCCAACAAGTTTGTTTTTCCAACGCCATTATTGCCTATAAAACAATTTATTTTGGAAGAAAACCGCAAGTCGGCTTCTTTTATGTTTTTATAATTGATAATGGAAATACGCTGTAAATACATTTTTTGCTCCTTTGATGCAAAAGTAGTGTTTTTTGTTGAAGGCGGCAATAGAAATGTTGCTCTCTGCTAAGTGGATAAAAATGGCAGTATTTAGCTATTCGGATAAAAAAATACAAATGTTAGCAATTGCTTATAAATAGCACATTACTATCCTCGGTTGTATTTTAGGAGGATAGTAATGTGCCATTTATGATAAAAATAAGAGAACTACTTATCTTTGTTTGTTAAAAAACCAGTGATGGAAAGTACTGCTAATGGGATTAATAACCAACCTAATAGAACATAGATAGCGCAAAAAATTTCCATAGAAATGCATCGTTCATCACTTTCTTTCGTAGAGGGGGTATTTATACCATTATCAGAGCACCCACAATCATTATTTTTGGATATTGGAAGGAAATTGTCCTTGGATATGCCAAGCTCTACTGGCATAAACATATCCGTTGCATAGGCAGCATAGTATGTTGCTTTATTTGTAGCCGGAGCTTTAGGAGCTACATCTGCTGAATAGAAAACAAAACCTCCACATATAATTATTGCAAGTATAACACCAAGAATTCTGGTGTTTTTTGTTCCATAACCAGTAAGGTATTTTAAAATCCAGTCTGAGAAAATTTCAAATTTACTCATGTTA
The DNA here is from genome assembly GCA_031553005.1 of Paludibacteraceae bacterium. Lineage (GTDB taxonomy): Bacteria > Bacteroidota > Bacteroidia > Bacteroidales > Paludibacteraceae > RGIG9379. Next base: position 13,385 of record JAVBMA010000065.1, read on the forward strand.
ATACCTGAATTTTTTATTAAGGCATATTTACCTAATTGAGACCTGCCTGTATAATAGACTTCGTCAGCAAATTTTATTTGTCCTCGCGACCGATAAAAATGTTCTAATTGTATGTATGGGTCTCTGCTGAATTTCTTCTTTATTTGTTTTTTATTGAATATTTCAAGGCAATCTTGTATATCTATAGTATCATCATAGAAATCACTCTTTTTTATTATGTTAAACTTAAAACCGCGTAAATCCAGTATTCCATCGGTCATTAATATGCAATTAAAAACAAACTGATTTGTCGATACATTTTTTAATGAAAACCTTTCGGAAATTTTAGTGTCATTTAAATTTAAAGACGAATTTATCTGTGTTGACTCCAAATTAACGACACAATAAAATTCAGTTTTACTAAATTCCAAATTTCCTTTACATATACAATATTTAAAGGAGGCTAATCCTCCTTCTTTAAAATAAGACTTATTTAATAATATATCTCCATCTACATGAAGCGCATTAAATATCGTTTCACCATGAAATTTAGTTTTGTTAGCTTTAAAATTTTCTCTGATTATTGCTTGTTCAAAGTCAGTTCTTTTATTAAAAAAAGTTTCATTACAATTAAATTTATTGCAATTTATATTGCGAAAATGAATTTCATTGTTTAATGTAGCACATTTAAAATCAATGCAGCCTGCTGTTATTGCGGAGAAACTCATAGGGCTATTACTTACGATTTGATTACATTCTAATTTTTCCCCATATGAAGACCCGATGAAATTAATTACTTTTGAGTTGCTTTCAAAAATTGAATTTTCAAACATCGCACGACATTGAACTTTCATTGATTTAAAACTAGCACAGTCATGAAATAAAACATTTTGAAAGAATACCGACCTATTGAACCTCGCACAAAGGAAATCAGCCTTTTTATAAAACTTAGAACCATCAAAATCTCCCATTCCTTCACAAATGGCTCCACAAAAAGAGAACTCTTCCTTAAAAATACAGTTCTTAAAATTGGCAGATTTCTCGAATACCGTATGGGCTTGTTCGCCATCTCCACAATTGACTTTTTTTTCAAAAGTACAATTTTCAATTTCTACAGCACCTTTGAATGTGGTATATACGAATTTGACTTCATTTTCGAATACGCAGTTTTTAAACCTAAAAGGTAAGGTTACCGTCAAGTCGGTTAAATCTAAGTTTTCTTTGATAGTGTAATTTTCGAATAAGTAGTTTCCCTTTTCTATTTTTTCGAAAAAAGTTTTTAGACTTCCGCCTTTCATCAGGGTAGCGATGATTGTCGATGCTTTTATTTCAATTTTTTCCATGTCTATATAGTTTAAGTTTAATAATAATATATTATATATAGTTTATGCCAATTTTACCTAATATGAGATGTGTTCAGAATATGTTTTTTATAAGTTTATGATATTCATATGTAAATTAAAAATGTAACTATTGATAATAAAATATTGCAATATATGTATTTTTTGTAATTTGTTGAATTTTTTTGACCATAAAGAATTAAAAAAATATAAAAACTCTGATAAAGAGGTAATTATAATTTGGTTGATGATAAAATAATATTTAGTTAGGAGTATCGAAAAAATTTACGCTTATCCGCAAAAATACCCATAAATAATCTTTGGCTTGAAAAGCCGAATTTTCATAACCGCAGGTAAGCGTAGCGCAACCTGTGGTTACAAAATAAGATAATAATATCTGCCTAAAAGGCAGGACTAAACGATATAAAAAGTTCTGCCTTCCAGGCAGGGTGTTGATTTTTATAACCGCAGATTTGTAGCCTGCGGTTATGAAAATATAGCCCATTCGGGCTAAATTAGCCTATTTTATGGGGATTTTTGCGGATAGGTATTAAAAAATTATCAGTTTTGTCAAAAATATAGGCTTGATACTTTTTTGTTGAGTAAAAGTAAATTAAGTAATTGTAAATATTTAATGATATACTTTTAGGTATTTATTATCTCATTAATAGACTTGTAACTTGTAACAACTTAAATAGATAGGTAAATTATGCAATGACTATTTTATTTTTCCAAGTAGAATAAATTATGGACTTAATAAATAAAAAATAAATGTTTTTGATTGAAACTGCGTAAAAAACAAAAGCACATATTACATAGAAGCAGATTCTATATAATATGTGCTTTTTGTTATGTTAATGTCTTAATACGCTCTTGCAAATAGCACTCTACGGGCAGAAGGTTTACCCGTTACCATACATTTGCCCGGTGTTTTGTCTCCTTCAAACGGAATACAGCGGATTGTTGCTTTGGTATCTTCTTTTATTTTAGCTTCCGTTTCGGGAGTTCCGTCCCAGTGGGCTAAAATAAATCCGCCATCTTCGATTTTTTCTTTGAATTCGTCATAAGAATCTACCGAGATTGTATGTTCTTTACGGTAATCGAATGCTTTTTGGAAGATATTTGCCTGAATATCGTCAAGCAAGTTTTTGATATAAGTATCAATATTGTCTATTGAAACAGTCTCTTTGGTCAATGTGTCGCGGCGTGCTACCTCTACTGTATTGTTTTCCAAATCACGCCCACCCATGGTAAGACGTACGGGAACACCTTTCAATTCATATTCTGCAAATTTCCATCCTGGTTTTTTAGTATCAGAATCGTCATATTTGACAGAGATACCCAATGCTTTTAGTTTGGCAATGATTTCGTCTACTTTAGCTGATATCTGAGCCAGTTGGTCTGCTCCTTTGAAAATCGGAACAATAACCACTTGGAATGGAGCTAATTTAGGAGGAAGTACCAACCCGTTATCATCAGAGTGCGACATGATAAGCGCTCCCATCAAGCGGGTGGAAACACCCCATGAAGTTGCCCATACATAGTCAACTTTTGTATCGCGGGTCATAAAGGTAACATCAAATGCTTTGGCAAAATTCTGACCGAGGAAGTGCGATGTTCCGGATTGTAGCGCTTTACCATCCTGCATCAATGCTTCTATGGTGTAAGTATCGACGGCTCCGGCGAAACGTTCGGATGCAGATTTAACTCCTTTGACAACCGGCATAGCCATAAAGTTTTCGGCAAAATCGGCATATACGTTCAGCATCTTTTTTGTTTCTGTTTCCGCTTCTTCGTATGTTTCGTGTGCCGTATGGCCTTCCTGCCATAAGAATTCTGCGGTGCGGAGGAACAGGCGTGTACGCATTTCCCAACGGACAACGTTTGCCCATTGATTGCACAGGATTGGAAGGTCACGGTATGATTGTATCCAGTTTTTGTATGTGTTCCAGATAATTGTTTCGGAAGTAGGGCGGACGATTAACTCTTCTTCGAGTTTGGCTTCCGGGTCTACTATAACTCCTTTTCCGTCAGGACTGTTTTTAAGGCGGTAGTGGGTTACTACGGCGCACTCTTTGGCAAATCCTTCCACATGGTCTGCTTCTTTGCTTAAAAATGATTTGGGAATAAACAGCGGAAAGTAGGCATTAACGTGGCCTGTTTCTTTAAACATGCGGTCGAGTTCCGCCTGCATTTTTTCCCAGATAGCATACCCGTACGGTTTAATAACCATACAACCTCTTACTGCGGAGTTTTCAGCCAAGTCGGCTTTTACAACCAAATCGTTATACCATTGCGAATAATTTTCGCTTCGTGGAGTTAATTCTTTTGCCATTATATTATTTGTGTTTTTTACGTGGTGCAAAAATAAGAAAATATTTGTGAGGATAGAGACGGGGCATGCCCCGTCTGTACAGTTTTTATTTTTCTATTTTTTTTCTATTTATTTTTTTCGTTTTTTTTCGCTTCTTCCCAGTATTTATCCATCTCTTCAAGTGACATTTCTTTCAGGTTTTTGCCTTGTTTAAGGGTCTGGTCTTCGAGATAATTGAACCGGCGGATAAATTTACGGTTGGTTCGTTCCAATGCATTTTCGGGATTGATTTTATATAGCCGTGCGGCATTAATCATGGCAAAAAGCAGGTCTCCGAATTCATCTTCCATTTTATCCTGCTCCATGTTTCCTATTTCGGTTCTCAATTCATCCAATTCTTCCTGAACTTTATCCCACACCTGCTCTTTTTCATCCCAATCAAAACCTACATTACGAGCTTTGTCTTGTATCCTGTAAGCCTTGATAAGTGCGGGAAGAGCGTCGGGCACACCGGATAATACGCGCTTGTTGCCGTCTTTTTCTTTTTGTTTGATTTGCTCCCAACTCTCTTCTACCTGAGAAGCATTTTCGGCATTCGCCTCGCCGAATACGTGCGGGTGACGGAAAATTAATTTGTCGCATAATGCATTGCATACATCAGCAATGTCAAACTGATTGGTTTCGGAAGCTATTTTAGAATAGAAGACGATATGAAGCAATACATCTCCCAGCTCTTTCCGGATTTCATTGATATCTTTTTTGAAAATCGCATCGCAGAGCTCATACGTTTCTTCAATCGTATTCGCCCGTAAGCTCTCGAATGTCTGTTTTTTATCCCATGGACACTTTTCCCTCAGTTCGTCCATTATCTCCAAAAGACGCCGGAACGCAATTAATTTTTTATCCATATCGTTTTGCCCCATATTCTTTATATGTAATCTCTTATACATCAAAATTTTAAAAGCCCATTTCTTCCCTCACTTTCACTTTTCCCTTTTCACCTTTCAACTTTTTTACCTCCACATCGTATGTCTCTTAGTGCCGATTTTTCCCAATGTGAGTGTATATAAGGATATTAACGGAAGGAAAATATCAAAAAATATGATGGTGAGGAAAAATTTTCTTTCACGTAGTACACTTGCCGTACAGTTGATAATGATAAACTGGAAAATATAGCGTAACAGGAAAATGCCTCCTACGATTCCGGCAAGGATATAGTTTTGAGTGTTAATCATATAAACGGAAAGAGTGATAAACAGTATATAAAAAAGGGCTCTGGAGAGAATCTCCGTTCCGATTCTTGCCTGTGTAGGGATTGTATAGTGGGAGCCGGTGCTTAAATGCCTCTCTTTTTGATATACAAAGGATTTGAATGTCATTTTACGGGCAGACCATGTGACGCTTTCTGGAGAAAATTCGACGCGTGTATTTTCTTTATTGGCCACCTCTTTTATGAAAAGGTCGTCATCGCCCGATGCCAGATTTAAGTGGGAGGCAAACCCTTTGTTTTTGAAAAAGAGCTCTTTTTTGTAGGATAAATTTCTACCTACGCCCATATAAGGTCTCTTTTTTAGGGCAAATCCCATATATTGTATGGCAATAAAAAGAATATCAAAAGATATCAGCTTGTTGAGTAATCCTTTTTTATATTTATGTCCTCCGTATCCGAGTATGATTTCCGATTTTCCGGTAAAATTACGTACCATGTTTGTTATCCAGTCTTTTCCTGCCGTTTCGCAATCGGCATCAATCAAAAGCAGGTCGTCATACTTGGCAGCTTTGATTCCTACAGTGAGACATATTTTTTTATGGCTCATATACTTGGCTTCCATCGGAAGAAACGTATGGTAGAGATGTGGATATTTTTCGCCGTATTTATCTAAAATTTCGTTGCTCTCGTCTGTCGAGCCGTCATTTACAACGATTACTTCATATTGGGGATAATCTTGTTCAAGTATGGCAGGTAGGAAAGCTTCAAGGTTTTCCGCTTCGTTTTTAGCACAGATAATTACAGATACAGGGGGCTGGGCCGTATTATAGGTTACTTTCCCTTTTTTTACTTTCCGGTTGTAAAAGAGCATTCCTGAATAATAGTACAGATAGTAATAGCTCTGGATTAAAAATGTGGCAGCAAAAAGCACTCCCAGTATCCGGATAATATCCGGTAAATCCAAAAAGAATTCCATATAATGTTATTTTTTAAGTTCTGGTGCAAAATTATAACAATTAATGGTCAAAAAAGATTTGTTGATGATTTTTGTGAGTTTAAATAAAAAAAAAGACTTTCCATGTTTTTAAAACATGGAAAGTCTTTTTTTTTATTTAAACTCTTACCTCTTCCTTTTCACCTTTCACCTAATTCCGTAGAAAGGTAAGACCCCGGAAGTTTTCTCAGATTATATTGCGAAGCCATGATTTCTCCGTATGCGCCAGCCGAACGAAGTGCCAGCAAATCACCGCGTTTTGTTTCGTTTAATTCCATATCTTTTACGAAAACATCAGATGATTCGCAAATAGGGCCGACAACGTCGTACTTTTGCTCCGGTTTGTCGGAAGTGATATTTTCAATGCGATGGTATGCTTCGTACAGAGCGGGACGGATAAGGTCGGTCATTCCGGCATCAACAATTGCAAATTGTTTTTCCACACCTTTTTTTACGTAGGTAACTTTTGTAATCAGGCTGCCGCAAGGAGCTACAATGGAGCGTCCCGGTTCACAATGCACCTGTTGTCCCGGACGGAGTTGCAGGTGTTTATTGAAAATACGGAAATAGGATTCGAAATCGGCAACCGGTACGTGATTCGGATGTTCATAATTGATTCCAAGTCCTCCGCCTATGTTGATATTTTTAAGTTTGATTCCTTTTTCTTCAAACAGGTTCTGCAACTCATTGACACGTACGCAAAGGTTTTCGAAAACCGAAAGGTCTGTTATTTGCGAACCGACATGAAAGTGTACTCCGGTCAGTTCAATGTTTTTCAATGTTTTCAATAATGCAATGACCTTATCAAGGTCGCTAATATTGAATCCGAATTTATTTTCGTTCAATCCCGTAGTGATGTAATGATGCGTGTGTGCGTCTACATTCGGATTTATACGTAGCTCAATGCGCGCGGTTTTATTTTTTGCCGCTGCCAATTCGTTGATTACTTCCAGTTCGGGAAGAGACTCGGCATTAAAGCAGAAGATGTCATAATCCAAAGCCAGGTTAATTTCCCAATCGGTTTTTCCTACACCGGCAAAGACAATTTTGGATGCAGGAAATCCCGCTTCAATCGCAGCTCTTACTTCTCCACCGCTAACACAGTCTGCTCCCAATCCTTTTCGGGCTATTTCCTTTAAAATTCCGGGATTTGCATTTGCTTTTACGGCATAATGCACTTCATAGGCATATTTATCGGCTTCCGATTTTACAAGATTCAATGTTTTGTCCAGAAGTTCGATATCGTAATAATAGAACGGTGTTTCTATATTTTTGAATTTTTCAATCGGGAAATTTCCTTTTAACATATTTAGTTACAAGTTAGTTTGTATGTTGTATATTAGGGGCGCGACTTGAAGTCGCACCCCTAATGGCTTGTTATTAAAACAACTTTTCGTTTAAAGCATTTAATGCTTTTATTTTATCATTCGAATGAATAAGGAATGAAATATTATGTACGCTTCCTCCATACGAAATCATCCGGATAGGAATATCTTTTAAAGCATCAACTACTTTCGCCTGAAATCCTACGTTTTCGTCGGGAAGGTCTCCTACAATACATATAATCACCATGTTTTTGTGGACCGTGACGGTTCCGAATTTTTTTAAATCGTCAACAATCTCTTCCAAATGTTTGTTGTTGTCGATAGTTACCGAAACGCCCACTTCGGAAGTGGTAATCATATCGATGGATGTTTTGTATCCTTCGAATATCTCAAATACCCTGCGCAAGAAACCGTGAGCGAAGAGCATTCGTCCCGATTTTATTTTAATAGCCGTAATACCTTCTTTTGCGGCAACAGCTTCAATCTTTTTAGGAATAAAATCTGTTGAGATTAATGTTCCGTATGCTTCGGGTTGCAGTATGTTTAGTAACCTGACGGGTATATTGGCTAATTTTGCCGGAAGTATACTGGTCGGGTATAGGATTTTATTTCCAAAATAGGAGAGTTCCGCAGCTTCGTCAAAACTCAGTTTGGCAACCGGTTTTGCATCCTTGATAACCTGCGGGTCGATATTATACATTCCGCCCATATCTGTCCATATCTGAATTTCGCTGGCTTGCATCGCTGCTCCGATAAGGGATGCCGTATAGTCGCTGCCACCTTGTTTCAGGTTGTCGATTTCATTGTATGCATTTCTGCAAATGAATCCTTGCGTGATATATAAATCGGCATTTCCGGCTGTCTCCAACTCTTTTGTCAAATTCTCTTTTATGAAGTAGGAATCGGGTTCTTCATTTTTATCAATGCGCATAAATTCCAAAGCCGGAATAAGTTTGGCGTTTACACCTTTCGTTTGCAGGTATTCAGTGAAAAGGTAACTAAGCAGCAATTCGCCTTGGGCAACAATTTTTTTCTCTTCGAAAAGCGTAAAAATATCTTTCGAAAAAGAGCGTATCTCGTCAAAACGTTTTGTTAGCTCAATAACCGCTTCGCTTTGGATTTTTGCATCCGGATAGAGCTCTTTTGCTATATTCAGATAGGTCTGTTCCAATGAATTGGTCAACTCTTTTGCCCCATCGGGATTTTTTTTATACAGATAATCGGCTATCTCTGCCAACGTATCGGTCGTTCCCCGCATAGCAGATAATACAACTATGTTTTTTTCTCCTTTAGCAGAAGAAACTAATTCGGCAACATTTTTAATCCCTTGGGCGGAGGCTACCGTAGAGCTTCCAAATTTTATTATTTTCATACGTAAAACAATGATTTACATAAATATTTCATATATACTTAAATCAATGCAAAAGTTAATAAAGCATGGAAGAACCGAATAATCCCAATGTTTAATTCCCTGCATCAAAATTATATTTTTATATTTTGTCCTGACGGATATTTAATTTTCATTTTCTCTTTCCGGAATGCTGATTACAATTTATACGGAATACCCGTTTAAATTTTTCGATTTGCAATCCATCGGGACAAAACGCCTATTAAATAATAACGGGGCAAAGTTAAGAAATTCGATAAATAAATTATATTTGTAAAATATAAAACGATAATTTTTTGCCAATTAAATCTTTTAGCCCGTGAAAACACTTTATACAATTCTGGCGCTTTGTTTTTTTGTAGCCTTGGCGGATGCCCAAGTAGAGATTAAGGTTGACCCGACCAAAGAAATCAAAGAGATATCACCCTACATTTACGGTAGAAATAATAATTTATCGGATGACCCTGCTAAACCATTGTCGGACAGTCAGTGGCAACTGTATAAGGATGCGGGACTTACGTTTTTCAGGGAGTCGGGTGGAAATAATTCCACGAAATATAACTGGAGGCGTAAATTGTCGAGCCATCCCGATTGGTATAATAATGTATATGCCCACGATTGGGATTATGCCGCCGTTTCGCTTCAGGAAAATATGCCGGAAGTGAAAGGAATGTGGTCATTCCAATTGTTAGGTTATGTAGCAAAAACAAATGCTGCCAATTTTCCCGATTGGGATTACCAACAGGCAGGCAATGAACCTCGCCCGCACGAAAACTGGTGTGGCGGAGGCGATTATACCCAATATCTTGAGGAGTGGCCAGCCGATTCGACTACCGGAATTCTGGAGCATTGGTTTGATGAGCTCGGCTTGAATAAAGAGCAATTCCAATATTGGAACATGGATAACGAACCCGAAGTTTGGAACGGCACGCACGATGATGTTGTGCCCGACGGTATTACGCCTGAAGAGTATATTGCGAAATATGTAGCGGTGGCGGTTTCGGCGCGTATGGCTTTTCCCGGAATCAAGATTGTAGGCCCTGTATTTAATAATGAGTGGCAATGGTACAACTGGCAAAATAACTATGAACTCAAAAATGCAGAAGGAAAAAGATGCAGTTGGGTAGAGTATTTTATAATGCGTATTGCAGAAGAACAGGAGCGGACAGGTTTACGTTTGGTGGATGTGCTTGATTTTCATTTTTATCCTGAGTTCGGTTCGGGCGATGATGTGCGGGGAACCACGCTGCAATTGCACCGCATATTTTATGATACGAATTATGAATATCCATTGGGGAATGGGGTAAAGATATTGGACAACACTCAAAGCGATTGGAACAAGAGAAGCAAAAAAGAGTATATCTGGAAACGTGCGAATGATTATTTGAATAAATACATGGGCGAGAATCATGGTGTTACGATGGGATTGTCCGAGGTGGGAAATTTTTATGATGGCGACCCGAATGTAATAGCTGCAAGTTATGCTTCGTTCTTGGGAACTTTTGCCGAAAACAATGTGGAAATTTTTTCTACATGGACAGAATATACCGGACAGTGGGAGGTAATGCATTTATTCAGCCGTTATGCGGGAACTACGAGTGTAACATCTACATCGTCGCTTGATTCGTTAGTATCAGCTTATTCTTCTGTTAATGCAACAAAAGATACTTTGACCATTATTTTAGTAAACAGGGATGTCGATAATAGCCGTGCCGTTTCGGCATCATTACAAAATGCGACAACAGAGAAAACGGAGGTCTCTTTTTACCGTCTAAGCAATCTTCCTAAGAATCAGGAAACATTCATTTCAAAAGATAATAATGCATTGGAAAAAGGCTCGGTGGAGATAAGCAACAAGGATTATTTTTCGATGACTTTGCCTAAGTTGTCGGTTACGGCGGTTCAGGTTCCCCTGCAATCGCCTGTCGGCAATCGAGATTTGCAGAATAATAATAAAACTACTTTCGATTTATTTCCAAATCCTGCCACTTCTCAAACCAAAGTGGTAGCCGAAGGATTTTCAGGCGATGTTACTATTACTGTAACGGATATGTTGGCACGAACACTGAAAACAATTCAGGCAAATTCAGTTGGAGGAAAAGTCGAGATAACCATCGACCTGAGTGCATTTGAAAACGGAGTCTATTTTGTAAAAATCCAAAACAGCAACCTGACCAAAATCCGGAAACTAATAATAAAATAAGGTAAAATGTGCTAATTGGGAGGGCGACTCCAAGTCGCCCTCCCAATGTTTACCCTTTCACCTTTCACCTTTCAATTCGACTTCCTCCCAGCAGCCATTTTTTATAGCCATCACAGATTTAAACCCGTTTTCCTGCAATAATTTATATATTTCAGGAAAGCCGTCGGTTATTTTGTCCGGATAGTGGCAATCGGAGTTGACTGTAATTGGAATATTTAATTGGCGTAACCGCTTTAAGTAGCGGACATCGGGAAAAATAATCCCTTTGTCGTAGAATGATTTGGTATTAATCTCTACAATAATCCCTTTTTCAGCCAGTAATAGAAATGTTTCCTGAATCAGGTCGTCATACCATTTGTCCGACATATTGAATTTCGGTATTTTTCTTCCATTCAGGGCTATTTTGTCCATGTGCCCTATGATGTCAAACCCTCCCGATTCAATCATTTCGCAACTATACAGATAAAATGTTTTAGTGGCGGAAAAAATATCTCCCGAAAAAATGGTATCCAATCCTTTTTTGAAAACGTCAAGGCTTCCGTCTATATTCCAAAACTGACCGTCCTGAAATTGATTCAGATGATGAATCGAACTAATCAGAAAATCCCATTTGCGGCTTTGAATAGCTTCATCCTTCACGCTTGTAATTCCCGGAATATAATCGACTTCGAGACCAAGGTAAATCTCTATTTCGGATTTGTATTTTTCCCGTAAGCGTAAAAACTCCTGCCGGTATTCGTCCAAATCTTCACTCTTCATAGACCAGTTGTTGGGAAATGGGACAGGAGAGTGGCTGGAAATACCGTAGTATTTCAGTTTTTTTGCAATGGCGAATTGGATAAAAGTCTCCATCGAGGCTCTACCATCACAAAATGAACAATGACTATGAAAATTACTTTGCATTATTTTTTATGTACCGAATCGTTTTTTGCCTGCTTTGCAATTCTGAGTAACGTTTGGTTTCTTTAGAATAGAGTTATTTTAACGAGAGTTTTATATAATAAGTATGTTTTCAAAATTAGTTTATACTATTAAGTAGTTACAAGCTATTAGTTACAAGTTACCGGTCTGTTAATGAGGCAACAAACATCTAAATAACATTATTTAAAAACAATATTGTTTAATTAAGCCCTTTCAGGCGATATATACCAGCGTAGGACAACGTCCTACGATTTGAAAAAGAAATGAACAACGCCCCGTTAGGGCAATATCAGGGAGAATTGTTAATGTTTCCTTTCAGGGCGTTGCCCTGTGCTGGGATATTAAAGGTTTTCAGCCTTAACTTTCACCTTTCACCTTCTTTTGTCAATTTCATCCCCAAGCTTGTCCAACCATTCGCCAAAACGGAGGACAAAATTTTTCGGTTTCTGTGGGTTACGCATTTTCCTTTGCGGATAATCGTAATTTTCTTCTTCTGGCAATCCTTTTATATTGCGGTATATTTTGCTCCAATCGAGCAATCCTCCGACATTGCGGTCGTCAATAAACATGTCGGCATTCAGTTTTCGAGGGTCGCTGTTCTCTTCTTCCGGATAGTTTTTGTTGGCGGCATAAAATTCCAGTCCTCTTTCTCGGCAATACTGGAGCGCATCTTCTAATAAGTCGCCCGTACGAACAGTCCACAGAATAAGCAAGTGATGTTCTTCCTGCTGTATACGCTTCAATACGTCGATTGCAAATGGAATCTCTTTTCCGATTTTCGGATATTCGTGTGTGACGATTGTTCCGTCAAAGTCTACTGCAATTATCATAATTCAATTATTATTCTTTTGATAAAATATTAAAGATTTCCGTTTTGTTTGGCCGGCAAAAAAAGAGAAGAATCATAAAGATAATCCCGCAACAAAAAAGAGAAGAGGTATTCCGCGTGAAAGAATAGACTGCAATATTGAGCAAAAATGCGATATCTATCACTACTAACCGGATGACAAACCATTTGTGTATGAGGGCTACTCTTTGTTCCGTCTCGCCGGGCAAAGTTACGGATACTAATTTTTTGTGATACATTTTAAGCGCAAGGGGAATAGAGCATAGCAGCACCAGAATGGCGGTCGATTGAAGGTTTATACCTGTTTGAGCATCTATGTAATCGTGGGGTATGACCGATAATTGAAGGATTCCCAGCAATACCGACGAAAGGAAAACGCTCCAAAAGAGTATATTCAGTTGCCGATTTAATTGTATTGTTTTTTCTTCCATCTGCATTTACCTTGTCTTTAATGAATCCTGAAAAGGGGTGCGGTTCAGAATAGAACGGCCTAATGTAATTTCGTCGGCATATTCCAATTCGTCACCAATGGCAATTCCTCTTGCGATAGTGGTAACGGAGACACCGCTATCTGCTAATTTTTTATATATGTAAAAGTTGGTTGTATCGCCTTCCATTGTGGGACTGAGTGCCAGAATAACTTCTTTAACCGAGCCCGATTCAACCCTTTCTATTAAGCTTTTTATGTTCAGGTCGGAGGGCGAAATACCGTCCATCGGCGAAATAATGCCTCCCAGCACATGATAGAGCCCTTTGAATTGCTGCGTATTTTCGACAGACAATACGTCTTTGATGTTTTCAACAACGCAGATTGAACTTGCATCTCTTCTTTTATCCGAACAAATACGGCATGTATCCGTATCGGATATATTATGGCATACCTGACAGTATTTTATCTCTTTCCGTAAAGAAATAAAAGCATTTCCAAAACTTTCAACCTCTTCTTCGCTTTGACGAAGCAGGTATAAAACCAATCGTAATGCGCTTTTTCGTCCGATTCCGGGAAGTTTTGCAAATTCATTTACCGCATTTTCCAGTAATGCAGACGAAAACCGGTTCTCACTCATTAACTTAACTTTTCTTATTATTTATGCGAATATTTTATTTGAAAAATAAAATATATCTTATTCGTATGTTGATAACTTATAATTAATGCGATGCAATTATACTATCTACCACAAAAACACTCATTCCCCTCCAAGGAAGCGGAGCCAGGTATTCTTTGTAATGTAAATCCAGTTCTTTTCCACTCAGTAGTTCCAATTCCTTGGCAACATTGCGGTCGGCTACCGAGAAAATAAATTCGTTGGATTGCACCATTCCACCCTGACCACCTTTGAGTCCTGTCTGAATCAGTTTTCCTTCGTATGTTTTAAAGATATAACCTTTATAGACAATGTAATTCATTTGTCCGCTTTTTACGCCTTCTCCGAAAACGAAGTAAAAGCGGACGTAGAAAAAGATAGCAAATCCTACAAGCAGGACAATAATCGTTCCGGTAATCCATTTAGTTTTTGTCGTCATAGTTTTATTTGTTTTGTTTTCTAAAATCTTTTCGTAAAGACTTTAAAAAGTGAGGTTTAATATTTTATATATTTAAAATTTTTATGTTCTGACTTTTAGAATAAGCGTTTTAAAGTATTCACAATACACATTCCGGGATTTCTTCCAAAAAGGTATAACGCTGGTTATTGTAATCTATTTGGCAACAGTAGTGCTCTATTCCGTTCGAAACAATCACGTAATTTACTTTTAAAGCAAAATTGTACATGGCAATTTGGTCGAATGTCTCCTGTGTTATACAAACATGGGGAGCTTTATACTCTATAATCATTTCCGGAAGCCCTTCTTTGTTATAAATAACGGTGTCACAACGTTTTCTCATCCGGTTAATTTCTACCATTGCTTCGTTAACGATAAGGGATGCCGGGTATTTCTTTTCAGATATCAAAAATTCAACCAGATGTTGCCGTACCCATTCTTCGGGAGTCAAAGCCACGTATTTTTTCCGGCACCGGTCGAAAATCACCTTTTTTCCCTCTATTTCTTTTACTTTAAATGAGTATTTCGGCAAATTAAGTTCTAACATTTTGCTATCTTTGTAGAAATACAAAAGTATAAAATTCGGGACGAAAATAGTTCTTTTATCTATATTAAATTGAGAAAAAAACCGTTTTTAATAGTAGGTGTCCGGATTTTCAGAGTACTCATAGATAATAGTGTATCGGATACCTGAAAAATATTGTAAAGGATGAAAACAAAAAAAGAGATTGTAGAAAATTGGTTGCCGAGATATACCAAACGCCCGTTGGCGGATTTCACCAAATACATTTTGCTGACTAATTTCAATAATTACATAGAAATGTTTGCCAAGCAGTATAATGCTCCCATATACGGTAAAGACGGGAATATGTGCAGTGTATCGGCAAACGGGATTACTATGATTAATTTTGGAATGGGTAGTGCAAATGCGGCTATTATAATGGATTTGTTGAGTGCTATCCAACCGAAAGCAGTTGTTTTTCTCGGAAAATGCGGAGGGTTGAAGTCGAATAATTCGTTAGGCGATTTTATTTTGCCTTCGGCTGCCATTCGTGGCGATGGGACTTCTAATGATTACCTGCCACCCGAAGTTCCTGCCTTGCCCGCTTTTTTTATTCAAAGAGCCTTGTCTTCCAATTTGCGTAATTTAGGACATGACTATTCGTCGGGGGTGGTTTATACTACCAACCGGAGGGTTTGGGAGCATGACCTGGAGTTTAAGCGATTTCTGAAAAAGACCCGCTCTATGGCGGTGGATATGGAGACTGCTACTCTTTTCACTGTGGGATATGCCAATTATATTCCGATTGGGGCTCTCTTGTTAGTTTCAGACCAGCCCATGATTTCGACAGGAGTAAAAACGGAGGAGAGTGATAAGTTGGTAACGAAGAATTTCGTAAAAGACCATATTCAGGTTGGAATAAAGACGTTAGAAACAATTATGAACAACGGCACTCCTATGAGGCATTTGAAAATAGAGTAACCTCACTTTCCCGGAGAGAGTCGAAAGTTTTCTGGTATTGATTTAAGTTTATAGATCAATGTCGTTTAGTTAAGGCTGAAAGCCTTTAATATCCCAGCCCAGGGCAACGCCCTGTGTATTGGTAACGGTATTAACAGTGCCCTGAAAGGGCAATATCAAGGTGCAAATTGTTAATATTGCCCTTTCAGGGTGCTGTTGATTTGTTTTTCAAATCGTAGGACGTTGTCCTACGCTGGTATATGTCGCCCTTTCAGGGCTTAACAAAACGACATTCGTTTATAAATTGTAACTTCTTATCATTGAATTGAAAACTTTGCGTCTTTCCGTATTTCGTGACTTCTCGTTAAACAGGAAAAGCGTTTGCGCTTAATTTTAAAATGCAAAGTAGCAAAGCATTTTCGAAACATTTTCTTCGGCGTTCAATATGATTTTCTATAAAAGTATAGAAAATATAGAAATGGAAAATTTTCTATATTGGTAAGATTTAATGATATATTTAGACAAGTTGACAAGTAAACAAGAATAAGAATGACTTGTTTACTTTGTCTACTCGTCAACTTGTTTACTAAAAACATAACAATAAATTCTTTATAAAACTTAATATATTTGCATTAGTACTTAACTTTGCAATTCATAATTGAGATTAATGGCAAAGCAGACAAATGATTTCCAAAGTATCCTCTTGGATTTGAAGCAGAAAAACTACAAACCTGTTTATTTCCTGATGGGAGAAGAGCCTTATTATATAGATATACTCAGCGACTATATACTGAACAATGTGTTGGACGAATCGGAAAAGGAGTTCAACCAGATGGTTCTGTATGGAAATGATGTGGATATTAAGACTGTGATTAATGCTGCAAAGCGTTTCCCTATGATGTCTCCCTATCAGGTCGTTGTGGTGAAAGAGGCACAGAATATCAGCAATCTGGACGACCTGTCGTTTTATCTTCAAAATCCCCAGCCTTCGACGATTCTGGTCTTTTGCTACAAATACAAAAAAATAGACGGGCGGAAAAAATATGCTTCCGAGATAGATAAGATAGGAGTTCTTTTCGAATCGAAGAAAATGTATGATAATCAGGTTCCTGCATTTATTACAGGCTACCTGAAAGATAAAGGCGTAGGTATTGAGCCGAAAGCGACCCAGATTCTTGCCGATTATTTGGGCACTAATCTTGGAAATATTGTAAACGAACTGGATAAGCTCGTGATTGGCAAGCCTGCGGCAATGAGTGCTATAACGCCCGAACTGGTAGAAAAAAACGTAGGGATAAGCAAAGACTTCAATAATTTTGAGTTGTTGAACGCTTTAACTACAAAAAATATTTTTAAGGCAAATCAGATTGTATTTTATTTCGAACAAAATCCTAAAAACAACCCGTTGGTATTAACCCTGACGGTTCTTTATAATTTCTTTTCCAACCTGATGGTTTATTATTATCTTCCGGACAAAAGCCAAGGTTCCGTTGCAAGGGATTTGGGCGTAAATCCTTACTTTGTAAAGGATTATCAGGCGGCAGCACGGAATTTTAATGGTTGGAAAACGATGGAGATTATCTCTCTTCTGAGAACGTATGACGCAAAGTCGAAAGGTGTAGGCAATGCTTCCGCTTCGGACGGAGAGTTATTAAAAGAGTTGGTTTATAAAATATTACATTAAGTTGAAAGCTGAAAAGTGAAAGGTAAAAGTTTGAGGACTTATTTTATCCATTCGGCTTGAGAACATCTAATTATTTTGGATAAAAATTTAAAACAGTTTCTTATTATTTATGGAAATAAAATCAGCAGAATTCGTTATAAGCAGCCCGACAGTAAGTAAGTGTCCCGAGACTGAATTGCCCGAATATGCATTTATCGGGCGTTCGAATGTGGGAAAATCGTCATTGATTAATATGCTGACCGCCAACAAAAAATTGGCGATGACCTCTTCCAAACCTGGAAAAACATTACTTATAAATCATTTTTTGGTAAATGGAAATTGGTTTCTTGTCGACCTGCCCGGATATGGATATGCCCGTATAGGCAAGTCGGGACGCGAGAGGCTGGAGAAGATGATTCAAGGATATATTCTTCAACGTGAGAATCTTATAAACCTTTTTGTTTTGATTGACTCGCGTTTGGAACCGCAGCAGATAGATTTGGATTTCTTTGATTTTTTGGGAGCCAATGGAATTCCTTTTTCCATTGTTTTTACGAAAACGGATAAGCTCTCTCATTCAAAGTTAAATGAAAACTTAAAAAAATACAGGGATAAGTTGTTTGAGCAATGGGAGGAACTGCCTCCGATTTTCATATCGTCGTCTGAAACTAAACTGGGAAGGGATGAACTGTTGAGTTATATTGGAAGTATTAATCAAACACTCTAAAAGACAATGTCAGCTGTATTATATTACCTTTTTTACGTTGTGGTCTGGACGTTAGCCTGGTTGCCGCTCCGTGTCCTGTATCTGCTTTCCGGTGTAATCTATTTTTTTATCTACTATGTGGTCGGATACAGAAAGAAAATAGTGAGGCGTAACCTTGCTAATTCGTTTCCCGAAAAAACTAAAAAAGAATTAAGAAAGATTGAGAAGGAGTATTATTCCCATTTTGCTGATACTACTATCGAAACATTAAAATTGTTGCACATGTCTGACGAGGAGATGCGCAAGAGAATGTATTTCAGCAATCCTGAAGAGATGGGACGTTTTTTTGACAGGAATCAGAGTGTTATCATATTATTGGGGCATTATGGTAATTGGGAGTGGATTACTTCTATTTACATGTACTATTCGGGAATTGTCGGCGGAGAGCTTTACCGTCCTTTAAAAAATAAGTATTTCGACAACTTTTTTCTTAATCTGAGAAGTCGTTTTGGAACCATAAATATACCGAAGAATGATGCATTCCGTGCAATTGTAAAACTTCGCAGGGAGGGAAAGGTTTTCGGCCTCGGATTTATTTCCGACCAGACGCCTTCGAGCAACAATTTGCATTACTGGGCTAACTTTTTAAATCAGGATACTCCTTTTTTAAACGGGCCCGAGCGGATTGCCCGTCAGGCAGGGTATGCTGTTGTCTATTTGGATGTCCAAAAAAAGAGCAGGGGACATTATACTTGTGATATTATTACTGTTTCTGAAAATGCAAAAGAGAGTGCTGAGAATGAGATTACTGATAAGTATGTGGAGCTTTTCGAAAGGACAATCCGAAGAAATCCTGCTTATTGGCTTTGGTCTCATAACCGGTGGAAACATAAGAGAGGTGAAAGGTGAGAGTTGAAAAGTGAAAATTGAAAAGTGAAAGTTTTGGGATGAAGGTTTCGGTAGTCATTTTAAATTGGAACGGCAGGCAAATGTTGGAACGTTTTTTACCTTCTGTTTGCAACTATTCAAAAATGGATGGGGTAGAGGTCGTTGTGGCCGATAATGCTTCATCGGATGATTCCATATCTTTTCTGGAGACTTGTTATCCTGCTGTTCGACGCTTGATTCTGGAAGAGAATTATGGATTTGCCGAAGGATATAATCGGGCTTTGGCACAGTTGGATTCCGAGTATTTTGTGTTGCTGAATTCCGACGTGGAGGTTACCGAAGGATGGTTGGAGCCTGTGATAAACTATATGGACAATCATCCGGATGTTGCTGCATGCCAGCCAAAAATCCGTTCCTGTTCGGATAAGGAGTATTTTGAACATGCGGGGGCGTGCGGTGGTTTTATAGATATGTTTGGTTATCCTTTTTGCCGTGGACGTATTCTTAATGTATTGGAAAAAGATAGTGGGCAATATGATACGATAACGGATATTTTTTGGGCTTCGGGAGCTGCTCTTTTTGTTTGTGCCGGAGAGTTTCGGAGAAATGGAGGGCTTGACAAGAATTTCTTTGCCCACATGGAAGAAATTGATTTCTGCTGGCGTTTGAGAAGTCGCGGAAAAAGGATTGTTTGTGTACCTCAAAGCATAGTTTACCATGTCGGCGGAGGAACGTTGAATGCGGATAACCCGCATAAGACTTTTCTGAATTTCAGGAATAATCTTTTGATGATTTATAAAAATGAACTTCCGGAAAGGTTGAAGAAAGTTCTTTTTGTCCGTTTCTTTTTGGATTATGCTGCTGCATTTGTGTTTTTATTGAAAAGGGATGTCCCGAATTGTAAAGCCGTTTTCTCGGCAAGAAAAGAGTTTCATCAGATGAAGCCATCGTATTCGGATATAAGAACGAACAACCTGGAGCAGACGGTAAACAAATATATTGCGGAGATTTTCCACCAGAGTATTATTCTGAATTTTTATTTCAGAAGGATTAAGAAATTTCAGGAATGGAGATAAATTATTTATGGAAAAAATTGAACAAATAAAAGAATTTATTGAACCTTATAAAGGGATTATTCGTTTTCTTTTAGCAATGTTTGTTGCCAACCTTATCTGGAAAATTTCTATAAAAGGAAATGAAAACAGCATAGACGACGTCTTGTTGTTTCAAGTTGCAGATATTTCAGGGTTTTTCTATATAATCACTCAATCGGTTTCGGATTCGGTCTACTTTATTTTGCATAAAATATTGGGAATGAATTTGTCTGTGAATGGTTTTATATTCCGTTTTGATACCGGAGAAGCGATAGGCATTGTGTGGGGTTGCTCGGGTATAAAACAGATGTTTATTTTTACTGTTATCATGCTCTTCAGTTATGGTAGTTGGAAAAATAAGCTGTGGTTTATCCCTCTTGGCTTGCTTGCCTGTTACGGCTTGAATATTTTCCGCATTGTTGTTTTGTGCTTGATTGCTTATAGATATCCACAGCAATTGGATTTATTTCATACCTACATTTTTAAATATGTTTTTTATGGAATCATATTTTTGATTTGGCTCGTTTGGAATGAAAAGTACGGAAGTGAAAGAGTTGAAAAGTGAAAGGTGAAAGTTAAGTTATTTACATTTATTTTACTTTGAATTTAACTGTTTTATTTGCTGATTACGGAATAGAAATCCGAGTTGCCTAATTAATAAACGTATCGCCTTTTTATGAAAAAATATATTATAATAATCGGATTCATATCATTCTTCTCTTTTTTCTCATTCTCTCAGTGTATTGATAAAAATCAAGCATTCAGGGTGGGTGAGGAGATGAATTATTATGCTTATTATAACTGGGGAAAATTATGGGTTAAAGCCGGAGAAGCCTCTTTTTGTGTCAGTGAAAATGATGATAACTACCTTTTTACTGTAAAAGCCAAAAATCTTCCGGGGTGGGACTGGCTCTATCATTTGGAGACAATACATGAGGCCGGAATGAGCAAAAAGCAGTTGAAGCCAGTCTTTTTACGGGCAGCAACTATTGAAAATAAAAACTGGTCGAAAGAGGAGTATACGTATAAGAAAAATACTGTTTATAAATATTTTGAAAACAAAAAATATCCCAATGGGAAAGATACCCTTTACTCGCATGTTCCTTGTACATGGGATGTTATTAACGCCGTTTATATTGCCCGTAATATAGATTTGAGAAGTGTTCCTATGGGCAAACCGATTCCGTTTTACCTTAATTTTGGTGATGCTACCCATACTATTTATGGAAAAGTGCTGAAGAGAGAGCGGATAAAAAACAGGGAAGGAGAGGTGTTTGATTGCCTGAAGTGCTCTGCAACCGTTGTTTCGGGAACTATTTTTGCTGACGGTAAACCCGTTTATGTCTGGGTTACTAATGACACACGCCAAATACCCGTATTAGTCGAATCTCAAATAAGCATCGGGTCAATAAAGGTCTTTCTATACAACTATAAAGAGAGGTGAAAATTGAAAGGTGAAAGGTGAAAGCAAAGAAACTTTCATCTTTCAATTTTCACCTCATAAAGCCTTGTTCTTTTAAGAATTCAAGAAAAGATGTTGAGAAGAACTCGTTATCGGCTTTCTTGTAGCGTATATCCGTGAAAATCTGAGCTAGTGTTTCCTTGTTGTTTTCGGCAATATATTTTTTATTTTCCGCCAGACTTTCCTTATGGGCGTATATTTGGTCGATAGCTTCTGCTGTATAATCCTTGTATGTTTCGGAATGAATAAGGCTTTCTGCCGGAAGGCGGTCGACCTGAGCCGGATTTTCATCCGGATAGCCAAGGGTAATAGTCGCGACAGGCACTACAAATTTTGGAAGGTTTAATATTTCTGCTATTTTCTTTGCGTTGTAGGTAACTGTACCAAGATAACAAATTCCCAACCCTTTGCTTTCAGCGGCGATACAAAAAGTTTGAGCAACGAGCAAGGTATCAATAGCAGCTGTCAGGAACGAAAGGAAATTGTCGTATCCGGGGCTGGCGTTCCGCTGTTCGCACCATTTATTGAAACGATTATAGTCTGCACAGAATGTCAGTGAAACAGGAGCGTTTTTATATGTAGGCTGATTGAAATGAGTAGGAGCCAGACGCTCTTTTTGTTTCTCGTCTTTTGTTACTACTACGCTGTATAGTTGCATATTTCCGGTAGTAGAAGCCCTGAATGCAGCTTCCAATAATTCTGCAATAAGTTTATCATCAACATCTTTTTGCTGATACTTCCGGATAGTTTTTCTACTGTTCAAAAAATCTAACATGTGTATATCTATTAAGTAGTTACAAGTTATTAGTTACAAGTTACCAGTCTATTAATGAAACAATAAATATCTAAAAACACGTCATTAAATATTTACAATTACTTAATATTAGTTCATTTCAAATTCTTTTTATTGAAATTCTCCAATCCTGTTTCCAGGAATGATATAAAATCCTTGGTGTTTTCGGAGAAAGCATAAGGATGGTTTAACACATTGCCTTCATTGTCGAGTATGACATAGAAAGGCTGTGCGTTGGCTCCGAATTTAGAGCGTTGCAGGTAACTCCATTTGTCTCCGACTGTTTTTATCTCTTTCTCTTTTCCATTTTCTGTAACGCGCATCGGTTCGTTCAGGATTTTCCTGTCGTCGACAAAAAGTGTCACCAATACAAAATTTCCGGTCAACAGGTTACTGACTTGCGGGTCGCTCCAAACAGTAGTTTCCATTTTGCGGCAATTGACACAACCATAACCCGAGAAATCGACCACAACAGGTTTTTTGTGTTCGGAAGCATATCGCATCGCTTCGTCGTAATCTTCGAATTGGGCATGTACATTACTGTCATACAGATTCAGGTCCTGAGTGAACATCGGCGGTGTAAATGCACTGATTGCTTTTAACGGAGCTCCGAATAAGCCCGGAATCAGGTACATTACAAATGCAAATGTAAAGATGGAGAGCATAAACCTCGGTACGGTAACAATTTCTACCGGGTCATCACCGTGGAAACGGATTTTGCCTAATAGATAGAGTCCAAGAAGGAAGAAAATAACAATCCAGAAGACGATGAAAATTTCACGGTCTAATATATGCCAACCGTAAGCTAAATCGGCTACAGAGAGAAATTTTAGCGCAAAAGCCAGTTCCAAGAATCCAAGGACTACTTTTACGGAGTTGAGCCATCCTCCCGAACGCGGAAGGTTGTGTAGCCAGCTCGGGAAAAAGGCAAATATGGTAAAAGGTCCTGCCAAAGCGAGGGCAAATCCCAGCATTCCTATGGCAGGAGCCATTATGTTTCCTCCGACAGAGACATGCACTAATAGTGTCCCGATAATTGGTCCTGTGCAGGAGAAGGAGACAATAACCAATGTGAATGCCATTAGCAGAATACTGAAAAAACCTGCGGTTTTGTCTGCTTTATTGTCAATTTTCGAACTCCACGTAGCAGGCAGCGCAATGTCGAATCCTCCGAAAAAGGAGATGGCAAAGAGTACTAGCAGGGCAAATATAAAGACATTGAATATGGCGTTCGTAGAGAGGCTATTGAGTGCACTGGCGCCAAAAAGGACGGTTATTATCAGACCTACTACAACATAAATAAGTATGATGGAAAGTCCGTATGCCAATGCTGCTTTTTTTCCTTTTTCCGGTTTTTTTCCGCGTTTCAGAAAGAAACTGACGGTCATCGGGATAATTGGCCAGACACATGGGGTAACAATAGCGATGAGTCCGCCTAATATTCCTTTCAGGAAGATAAGCCAAAGAGGGGCTTCATCAGCACTTGTATCCTTATAGCTATATGTGTTCATTTCATCAATGACAGGCTTCCAGTAGTCTGTTTCTTTTTTGCTTTTTATGGGGGAAAATGAAAACAATCCCGAACTTTCGTTCCCATTAACAACGGCTGCGTTTTTTTCCTCGTTTCCTATCGAAAAAGGTTCCCTTGCCGGAGGAAGACAGGTTACGTCATTGCATGCCATGTACTCCGCAAACCCTTTTACCTGATAGTCTTTTTTATCTTTTATTTTTATTTTCTGGGTAAAAACCGCTTCGTTTTCATACCAACTTAAAACCATGTTGTAAGTTGGTTCATATTTTTTTTCGAGCTTGGAATTACAGACGGGTAGTCCGATAGTTTCGGCATTTTTTAACTCTTCGAAAACAAAAACAGTTGGCATAGGACCGTCTTTGGGAAGGCTTGTTCCGTATATATGCCATCCTTTTTCTATGGTTGCCAGAAAGGTAACCGTAATTTCATCTTTGTCGTTAACTTCGGAAGAGGTAATTTTCCATGTAACCGGTTCGAATATCTGTGCTTTCAGTGAAGTTACAGCACATAAAATAAGGAGAAATAATAATGCTCTTTTTTTCATTTTGCAAATAGTTACAAGTTTTGAATCTGCTAATAACTTATTGGAGCAAGTACATTGAAAGTTCCGTTTGTACCACCGACGTGGTTATTTTCTTTTAAATGGTGGAGTCCACACATGCACGGCTTTCCAAGACTTCCCTGATAATTTTGGATACAGCCTGATGGCTCGGATGAATAGCGTAGACTTCCAGGTCTTCCATCGATTTGTGGGTAGTAGTAAGGACTATGTCATACTGTTCTTTAGTATTTTCATTAACGCCTACTTCAATGCTTTGCAACTCTTTGATTATTGTTTTCAGGTTCAATAATCCTAATTTGATTTGATTTATCTTTCTTGTTTTTTCCTCTTCGGAAGAAAATTCTTTTAGTTTGAAAAGTACGATATGTTTTACCATGATTTTAATAAAATACGATTATTAGCGCAAATATACGATTTTCGTAAAAGAGTAGAATTGTCTTAAATCACAAAATTATAAAAAATCCATATTCAGGAAAGTTGGACAGATATCGTCAAAATAGAAAAGCCCCGCGAAAGCGGGGCTTTATCGAAGATATACTTTTTGATATTATGGCAGATAACAAAAGGAGTCTATCTTTTTATTTTAACTTGGGTTCAATATAATTTTTGTATAAAAATTGATTCTCGAATAAACTAAGAAAATATTGAAAATTCTTACCACAAAGCAATTAGATGTCCTCAAGCCGGACAAGCTCTTACTTTTTTCCAGCAGCTGAAAAAAGTAAGCAAAAAAAGCCGCTGCTGTGGATTCTTCGCTAAAAATCATCTGCGTTACACTAAAACGTTTTAAACTCCTCCCTACGGTCGTCAAACAGAAAACGTTTTTTAACGCTTCACTCCGAAGATTTTCTTAACGCTTCGCCTCCAAGGCGGAGAGAGCAGCAGAGCCTTTGGTAAGAAGACGTTTTTATGTTGAACTTACATTATTTTACGTAAATCAAATTGTCCAAACATACATAGGCGGGAGTGTTCATGTAATCCATATATGTGTCGGAAGAAGACATTGAAATTTCAATTCTATTTATTTTACCCAGTGCAGATAAATCTACTTTGGTCCATTCAGAGCAGATATATGATTTTCCGGACTGAAAATCAGCTAAGTAAAAATCCTTAGTTCCTGTAATATTTCCCTGAGCATTGTATCCTGTAAATATCACTTTGAACCAATCGCCCGCTGTAAAAGCAGTTGAAAAAGGATTCCCGTCTTTCAATACGTAATAGGTGTAAGTGGAATTGTTGACCATTACACTATGTATTGTCTTTTCTACTCCCGTTTGAAATTGGAAATCGGACGTCCCGTCAACAAATGCAATGGCAAATTTTTGAGAACCGGAAGCTCCCCCGTCTGCATATACGCTGTATTGGTTGCTAAGTTCTGGATTTGTTTTATCTGTAAGAGAAGAGCAGGCAAACCCCGACCATGAATACCATTCTTCGGTATATTTGTTGTTGAATGCAGCGATGCCGGATTTGAAGGAGCCATAGTAATTTGTTGTTATTTCTCCCCACGATTCTTCGGAAACAGGAGTACCCGATAGGTCGGAACCATTCCAATATCCGTCCGGGTTCAGGGTTACATCTTCGAAATCAATTGTGATTGTTGCGGTGTCGTCATCATCGTCTTTGTCACAAGAAGTAAAATTAAGTATTGCAGCCGTAGCCAGTAAAAAACAGAAAAAACGAAATTTAATTGCTTTCATAATGAAATTAGCTTTGATATTGAACATAAAAAATTGAATTATGCTTTGCAAAACTATTTCTATGGCTCGCAATATAAATAAGAAACTGCGAATGGTAAAAAAGAAAGAATTATACTTTTGATACTGCAAAAGGCTAATCTTTTTGCTCTTATTTCCCGAGAGCTATAGACAATAGGTTGAATCTGGCAGGTCTTCTGACTTATTCCATTTTATCTTACCTTCCCATCCTTCCGTCTTTCCTTACATTTGAAAAAACGTTTTTGAACAGTGGTTTGTAGTGATAAAACTTTGTGTGGAACTTACAGCAGCGGGTACTGTTCCTGATTTTCACAGGATTCCCTTTTTATCGTCATGGTTGATGACCATGAACGATACCAAAAACGTGGCAAAGGTAGAAAAAATAATAGCTATCAATAGATGCTAATAGTTAAAATATGATAATTGGGTAATTGAGTCAATGATTCATTCTAAGCTAAGCGCTATGCGCTTGACTAATGAATTTTGTTGAGATGGTATATCCATTACTAAAAATGCATTGAACTGCTAATGTAACGACAAATTCTACTATTCAATAATTCTACATATCTTTGCAAAAATGTAATAAGTTTTGATTTATGGTAACTTTTATAGATTTACTCCGGCAAAGAAGAAGTACCCGGAAATTTGAAAATCGTCCGGTAGAAGGCGAAAAAATAGAACAAATTCTCAAAGCGGCACTTATGGCTCCGTCTTCCAAACGTTCTACTCCGTGGCATTTTGTGGTTGTAGATGATAAAGAAAAATTGCTAGATATGGCAGGTAGCCGCGAAATGGGGAGTAAATTTTTAGAAAATGCACCTTTGGCTATTGTGGTACTGGCTGACGAATCTAAAAGTGATGTCTGGGTAGAAGATGCTTCTATTGCGGCTATTTTGATGCAGTTGGCAGCCGAGGAGATAGGGCTTGGTTCGTGCTGGATTCAGGTTCGCGGACGGCGTAAGGATGAAACTATTACTACGGAAGAGTTTTTACGGAAATTAGTTGATGCTCCGGCTGAATTGCGGATGGAGTGTATTATCGCAATCGGATACAAGGATGAGGGAAAGAAGCCTTTTGACGAGAGCAAATTGCAAATGGACAGGATTCACCGGAATTCTTTTTGAGGATAGATTTTCAGATAAACAGATATTCAGATGAACAGATTGAAAAATCCGAACATCTGAATATCTGAATATCTGTTTATTTGCACCTCTCTGTTATTGCTTTATAACTTTGAAAGTTTCGATTTTACCTGTTACTTGAGTTGTTTTTTTATAAGAATGTTCTTGTTTGTGAGTTAATTAACGGATTAGTCGATTAATCAATTCTTCCGAATATCACTATGTAATTTTAAATATTGTGGCATTGATTTTATTGCATATCTTTGCTGAACGGCTATTCAATTGCTTTATCCGATTGAATTTATATAGTTGTTGCTTAAAAGAATTTTTTCTTTTTTGTGAGAAATATGGGGAAAACAGAATATAGTTTGAAAGAAAATAGCTTGCCGAAACTGGCTTTTATAGGAAGCGGTAATTTGGCAACGCAATTGGCGCTTTTTTTTTCCGGAAAAGGGTATCCTGTTTTACAAGTATACAGCAGGACGGAAGAATCGGCTTTGGCACTGGCGCGAAAAGTTAATTGCGCTTATACGACGGATATTTCCGTGTTGGATAAGAATGCGGATATTTATATTTGCGCCCTGAAGGATTCAGTATTGCAGGATGTTTTATCGCAGGCATCTTTTAAAGATAAATTAGTGGTACATACAGCCGGAAGTGTTCCGATGGATATTTTATCATCTTATAGTTCCAATTACGGCGTTTTTTATCCGTTACAAACATTATCCAAGGATAAAGCGGTTGATTTTTCTAAAGTACCACTGTTTATAGAGAGTAATAACAAAGAGAATTTTTTAATTCTGAAATCGCTTGCCGACAGTGTGAGTGATATGGTTTATGAAGCGACTTCCGAACAACGCGTAAAATTGCATCTGGCAGCCGTTTTTGCTTGTAATTTTTCCAATCACATGTATGCCATAGCCGCTAAAATTATCAGAGAAAGCAGCGATTTCCCGATGGATGTTTTGTTGCCTTTAATTGAGGAGACGGCAGAAAAAATCCGCACCCTTTCTCCCGCCGAAGCTCAGACAGGCCCGGCAGTCAGGTATGATAAAAATGTGATTGACAAACACTTGGAAATATTGAATCCGGATAAAGATGTGCAACAACTTTATGAGTTGATAAGTAAGCATATTTATAATAATTGAGAGCGCGACTTTAAGTCGCACTCTCAATAGAGCTCAATTAAAATATGAAGAATTTTAAAGAAAATCTGAAAGAAATTAAAGCGTTTGCTTTTGATGTGGATGGAGTTCTTTCTTCGGATAGTGTATCTTTGCATCCCAATGGCGAGCCGATGCGTGTAGTCAATATTAAGGACGGCTATGCATTGCAGCACGCGGTAAAAAAAGGTTATCCGGTTGCCATTATTACCGGAGCAAAGACGGAGGCTGTGCGTATTCGTTTTGCCGGATTGGGAATAAAGGATATATATATGGCATCTTGTTATAAAATGAAAGATTTTGAAGATTTTGCCGCAAAACACGGTTTACAATTTTCAGATATTCTATATATGGGCGACGATATTCCCGATTATCAAGTTATGAAGAAGTGCGGTTTTCCATGTTGCCCAAGCGACGCTGTTCCTGAAATCAAAGAGGTATCCTGTTATATTTCTCCTAAAGAAGGAGGAATGGGCTGCGGAAGAGATGTGATTGAACAGGTGCTGAAAGCGCAGGATAAGTGGATGGATAATCATGAGGCTTTTGGGTGGTGAGTTAAGAAGTGAAAGTTGAAAGGTGAAAAGTGAAAGTTTAGGAAATAGCATTATAATAAATTATACATTATAAATTTCAAGGATATGATTAATTACATAAAACTAATTCGGGTACCTAATTTGATTTTTATTATAGTCGTTCAGTTGCTGATGCATTTTTGCATTGTGACGCCTGTATTGAATACGCATGATGTAGCTCCGTCCATGAGCTTGCTGCAATTGATTCTCCTGATTGTTGCAACTGTTTTCATCGCAGCGGGCGGATACATCATAAATGATTATTTCGATATGCGTATTGACGAGATAAATAAACCGGATACCCGCATTGTAGGAAAATCACTGAGCCGCAAGCAGGCTATGTTTTTTTACCAGGTAATGTCGGGAATAGGGTTAGCTGCCGGATTGTTACTTTCATATTATGCTGAATCGCTTACGTATGCGTTTATCTTTTTGATGATACTTGGTCTTCTTTGGTTTTATTCATCAAGTTATAAGCGGCAATTGGTTATCGGTAATTCGATTGTTTCCCTTTTGGCAGCCATGGTGCCTTTTATTGTCGCATTATTTGAAAACCGTTTTCTTTTTATGGAATATGGACCTTCGGAAGAGCTGATATTCGTTAGTAATACGATTATGAGATGGCTTGGAGGTTTCGCGTTGTTTGCTTTTTTATGGACTTTCATTCGAGAGATTATTAAAGACATAGAAGATGAAGAGGGAGACCGTGAGATGGAAAGCCATACTTTTCCGGTGGTGCTTGGGCTTGTAAAAACGAAGATACTTCTTTATGTCTTAATCCTTTTTGCTTTAGGTGTTGGACTCTATATGATTTTATTTGCAATACCGTTGGGCGGTTCGCTCTCGTGGAGGTTTTACTTGTCGGGTATAGGTATTCCGGCAATTATTTTAATGTACCTTATATATAAAGCGCAGGATAAAAGTGATTATCACATGGCTTCACATGTAACTAAAGCAATCATGGTTATTGGTACGTTGTATAGTCTTTTAGTGGCATATTTGATGAATTGAAAGGTGAGAATTGAAAGGTGAAAGTTTTGGTTGTTTAGAGTTTTACTTTTTTGATAATGATTTATAGATAAAATAATTTGGAGGCTGTCTCAAAAGCCTATATTCTTTACCGCAAAGGACACAAAGAAAATTCACAAAGTTCACAATATCCTGATAATCAATCAATATTCTTTGTGTTCCTTAGTGTAAAACTTTGTGTCCTTTGTGGTTAAAAGACTTTTGGGACAGTCTCTTATTTTTTGCGGCTTCGTTGATTATTCCCAACTTGTATAAGTCGAAGAGTTTTATTTGCGGATGTTTTGATTGTAGGTTTTTGATTAATATCGTTTTAAAAAGGTTGAAGAATAAGGATACAGCTATTGAAAGATGATTTTTTTGCAATGAAACATAACACTTTAGCAGGTTATTATCTTGGATAAATTCTTTTTTCTCGGAGATGCTTTGGTAGATTTTCCATAAATTTCGGACAGAGTTTTCTGTTTTTTTTATGAAAAGGCTGGTTTCGTCAAGCTCTTTGTGAATAAGCGGATTATCGATGTGTTTTACAAGGATTCCCTTCTTCTTCAGTTCCCAACCGAATAGTGTATCTTCATGGCCATATCCCGAAATATTTTCATCGAAACGGATTTTTTCCATGATTTCTTTCCGGATCATAAAGTTGAAAGTCGAAAATGACTTGTTGGGTTGCTTATTCCTTTGCGAAGCGGTGCGTTGTTCCCTGCAAATTCCGTATCGCCAGCGTAGCAGGTATTTTTTTTCCGGTGGAGCAGGAGTGTATTGGTATCCGCCTATTACAACGTCCGCAGGAATTTCACTTAAATAATTTTGAAGATAAGAGGCGTTATTTACTTCCGTGTCGCAATCCATAAAAATGAGATAAGGATACCGGGCTTTTTCAGCTAAAAGGTTTCGTATTTTAGCCCTTCCTATATTTTCTTCCAATTCAATGTAGATTACACCGGAAAGAAGCTCTGATTTCCTGTTTTCTTCCTGACAGCAGGAGGAACGGTCGTCAATCAAGAGTATTTCAAACGGATATCCCGCCTGAACGGCTTGACGGTGCAGTTCCGAAACCAATTCCGACGTATCGCAATTATAGACCGGAATGCAGATTGAGAATGCTATTTTATCTTCCTGTGTATTACTCATTTTTCCCTCCGGCAACAATTTCGTAAAACTCGTTAGGATTAAAATACTTAATAGCCAGTGCTTGTAACTCTTCGGCGGTGGTTGACCTTATAATTCCGGCATTTTTCTCATAAAACGAATAATCGAGGTCATTTGCCAAAAGGGAGATAAACGTATCTGCCAATCCCAATCCTCCGTCAAACATCCGGATATGTTCTCCCAGCATATAGCTTTTTACCATTTCCAGTTCATCTTCGGGTATTGGTTCAGAGCATAACCTCTCCATTTCGTTATATACTTCATTAATAAGGGGTTTTGTGAATTCAGTCCCTGTCTGCGAAGAGATATAAAGATGACCTGCATCGAGAAATGTAGTAAGCCCGGAAGAAATCCCATAAGTGTACCCTTTATCCTCCCTGATATTGGACATCAGCCGGCTACCGAAATAACCTCCAAAGAGTGTATTTAATATCCGGAACTTATGAAAATCAGGATGTTTGCGGTTAAACATCGGGCGTCCTATCTGCACCGCCGATTGTACGCTGTCAGCTTTCTCAATAAATACATGATGTTTGGGAGACGGATTTATCTTGAATTCCGGTTTTTGGATATTGCCGCAAATGTTTTGCCTTGTTTTTTCAAATGTATTTCCGATACAGTCGAGGACGTCAGGCGTAATTTTTCCGGCAACAATAATTTTACAATTGCCGGTCGTGTAAAATTGCCTGTAAAATTCATTTAACCATTCTGTTTTTAATAAATCAAAATCCTCCATACAGGCGCTTTTTCCGTAAGGATGTCCGCTTCCGTACAAAGAGGACAGTAGGTTTTTATGAGCAAGGTAGTGCACTTTCTTTTGCTCAACCATATATTGCTGTTTACGGGTACTGAGGTAAACTTCAAATTCCTTTTCGGGAAATATCGAATTAAACAGCATATCCTCGGCGAGTCCGATGGTTTGGGGAAGATATTTATTCAAAGAATAGAGAGTGACGTATGCATAATGGTGTGAACACGAAAGATGTAACCACGACCCGTAAAAATCCAGCCTTTCAGCTATTTCCCCAGAATTCCTGTTTGTTGTGCCCTCTTTCAACATCTGATTGGTGAACGCGGCAACCAGAGGATGCTTCTGGTAATGGACTCCCGCACGAAACATAAAGTCAATACGTACTACATCTTCATTTCCAATAGAAAGCGAATATAAGGGAATGCCATTGGATAAGGTATGCAAATCCGCCTTTTGTATTTTGATATCTTCTATGGGCTTTATTTCGGGAGAGATGCTTCTCCAAACCTCAGAATTATTATATAAATGCATATTTAGAATCGGTTGTATTTAGCGTTGTGTTTTATGAGAGTGTGTCAAAAGTTACACTCAAATTTCAAGAACTTTCAAATTAAAAGTTCTTGAAATTTTTCCTCCAATGATTTAAGTTATCACTTATATTATAAAACTTTGCGTCTTCGCGTACTTCGTGCGTTCGCGTTTAAGAGCTAAACGCTTGCGTTTTCCTTTTTAATGCAAATACGCGAGGGTCAGAAAGGTGCAAAGTTTTTTATTTAATATCGTAAAGTTATAATTTGTAACCTTGAATAAAAATAGAAGTACTTTTGACACTCCCCCACGAATTATTCTTTATATATCATCCGTTCGGCTTTTATCAAATCTTTCGGTGTATCTATGCCGATTGTTTCGATATGGGTAATTCCGACCTTGATTTTATAGCCGTTTTCAAGCCAGCGCAATTGTTCCAGCGACTCCGTCAGTTCGAGAGAAGATTGCGGCAATTGAGTTATCTCTTTCAATACATCAGCCCGGTAAGCATACATTCCTATGTGTTTATAATAAACATGGGATTTTAACCAATTATCGGTTTCAGCTCCTCTGTTGTAAGGGATTACCGAACGGCTGAAATACATAGCTTCCATATTTTTATTTACGACCACTTTAGGCGAGTTCGGGTTGAATAGCATTTCACTCTTATCAGTTGCAAGAAAGGGTTTTACCAATGTGGCAATCTGGGTTTCGGGATTTTCAAAACAAGCGCAAATACTCTCAATCTGCGAAGGTTGGATAAACGGTTCGTCACCTTGTATATTGATAATTATTTTTCTGCCGGTTCCTGTTTTTTCGTATGCTTCACGACACCTATCGGTTCCGCTTTTATGGTTTTCGGATGTCATTACGACGTTTCCCCCGAATTCCCTTACCGAATCGGCAATACGGATATCGTCCGTAGCAACAAAAACACAATCCAATACTGATGATACCTGTTCATATACCCGTTGAATCATACTTTTGTCTCCGATTTTTACTAATGGTTTTCCGGGAAAACGTGTAGAAGCGTACCTTGCCGGAATAATTCCGATAAAATCTTTAGAAATTTCCTCTCTCATTATTTCTTTTAAGTTTTATAAAGAATTTATTGTTATGTTTTTAGTAAACAAGTAGACCAGTTATTCTTACTCTTGTTTACTCGTCTACTTGTTTACTTTGTCTACTCGATTCTAAATATATCATTAAATCTTATCAATTACTTATTTATGCCCTTATGCCTCTGTTTTTTCCTCTTTTCTTAAAGAGGCTTCTTCCAATATCTGAGCCCTTGATTTACTTTGTGTTACTATATATACCCCACAGAATACTAAAACGGCAGCCACGGCGGTATTCCATCCGAAACTGTCGATTCCCATAGCCATCGCAACCAAAGAGGCAACCAACGGTTGCAGATAATTGTACATACTCAATGTTGTGGGACGTAATAGTTTTTGTCCCACAGGAATGAGCATATATGTAACGAATGTAGCAAGGATAACAACATAACCAATCAGCAAATATCCGTTCAGCGAGATTGCCGTCCAGGAAACAGCCTGTATATCATTCAGGCAGATCGGAAGTGTTACGATAGTTGAGAAAAGGAACATCCATTTCATCAAGGTAACCGGACTATGCTTATTAATTAGTTTTTTGAATGCCGTCAGATAAAAAGCATAAGCGGTCGAAGACAACAGGCAAAAAATATTCCCCATCATACTTCCGCTGTTATTACCACCTGCATGTATGCTTGTGAATATCAAAAGGAGAGCTCCACTGGCACCAATAAAAACTCCAACCACTTTTTTCCGTGTAATAGGTTCTTTTTGAAAAATAGCAGAGAGTATCATGGTAGTGATAGGAGTGAGGGTTACAATGATAGCCGCGTTAATCGGCGAAGTCAAGGATAATCCTTTTACAAATGAGAACTGGTTGATGGCAACTCCCAGCATTCCGGCAAAAAAAAGCATCATCAGGTCTTTCAAACTCACTTTTTCTTCTTTCATAAAGATAGATGCAATCCAGAATAGCAAGGTCGCTCCCGCCATGCGCAGAAAACTGATGCCGTAAGATGTCAATACACCGGACAGTATAGCTTTGGTCAGCGGAGTGTTTAAACCAAAAATAATATTTACAAACAGCATTGTGAGATGCCCTTTGTAACTTCGTTCACTTCTCATTCAACTGAAATTTGTTACAAAAATAGCATTATTTTCTCAGCGTCGCTTTTAATATTGAATAAACGTGGGTCTTACATAAAAAACACGATTTACTAAGTAATTGTTTAAATTTCATATTTAAATGAGTTCGACATAATATCCATTAAGCAAAAATCTGAACTGTTCGCATTCTGATTTAATTAATTCATATCTTTGCGTGAAGTATGACCAAAACGAAATAATGATGAGAAGTATTTACATTCTAATAAATATCCTATAAAATGAAACAGGACAGATATAACTTTTTATCCCTTTTTTGTAAAGGAAGCAGGATATTTTTATTTCTCCTTTTTAGCTTGCTATCCCATACCACTTTTGCTCAGACCGATTTCTTAGGAATACCGTCTATTACGTTGGAAAAGCAGGTTTATACGTTGAAATGGTCGGCTAATGTGCGGCGAACAAGAATCATCGAAGAATATCTATTGCCGAAGGAGTCTCTGACGAGGTATAACACAAAATTGATATTGGAATATATTCAATCGGGCAAAACAATTGAATATATAGTTGAGGCCCGGTTGGCAGAACTGGCAGAGGGAAAAGAGAATGGCCGCGTTCTCAGTTATCAAAGATTGGAAAGCGATGTTCCCGGCGAGATTGTCCTCGAATTTATGGTTGGCGATATACGTGGTGGCATTAATTATGGCGTTGAATGGAATGTCTATCGTTATATATCCGAAGCCAACGGAGTTTTGCTTTTCATTATGAGTAAACGGGCTTATGAAGAAAAAGGTGTGAACGTCTTTATGAAAGAGGTAAGCCAAAACCGTTTGAAATGGATAGATTCTATCGTGAATTATAAATTACCCGCGATATCAAGAACAGGTGAAAGATGAGAAGTGAATTGTTAAATCGACGGAGTCAAAGGTGAAAGTTTGTTTTAGGGATTTAGTATTTTTTATCTTGACTTGTATTATTTTCAGCTTGTTTATTTTTTAGCATCTCGTAACTTTATACGCTAAAATTCTTAGTGCGATAAACCGTATAATAAAATTTGCAATGAAAATTAAGGCTTTTTATTTTTATCTCGTTTTGTTTTTTGTAGGATTTTTTCAAAGTGTAGCGGCTCAGTCGATGTTTCAGCCCATCGAAATGGACCCTGCCCTGAGGTACGGAATCTTAGATAACGGTTTGACTTACTATATCAGGCACAACGATGTGGTAAAAGAACGCGCCGATTTTTATATCGTACAGAATGTCGGAGCTATCCTTGAAGAAGATAATCAGAATGGACTTGCTCATTTTCTGGAACATATGGCTTTTAACGGAACAAAAAATTTCCCTGATAAACAAATTATAAATTACCTTGAAACCATAGGGGTGAAGTTCGGCAATAATGTTAATGCCTATACTTCATTGGATGAAACGGTTTACAATCTTACCTCTGTTCCTACTTTCCGTACGGGAATTGTCGATACTGCCCTGCTTATTTTACACGACTGGTCGGGATTTATTTCGCTGCAAGGAAATGAGATTGATAAGGAGCGCGGAGTGATTCGCGAAGAGTGGCGCACACGCGCCAATGCCGAACGTCGCCTGTGGAGTGCATCCCTGCCTCTTATCTACGCCAATTCGCAATACGCAAAACGTGATATAATAGGAGATACAGCCATTATTAATAATTTCCAATACGAAACGTTGCGCCGGTTTTATCATAAGTGGTATCGTCCCGATTTGCAGGCGATTGTTATTGTAGGCGATGTAAATGTAGATTCCGTTGAAAATAAAATTAAGACCATATTCGCCGATATACCCGAGCGTAAAAATCCCGACCCTCGTCCTATCTATCCGTTGCAGGATAATGCTGTGCCGATTGTAGCTATCCTCACCGACCCGGAAGCTACTACCGTCAGGATACGTATAGATTACCGGCATCAGCCTCTTTCCGACCGGATGAAGGCAAGCATGGCTGGTTATATCACTTCCGTTGCAAACTCTTTAATCGAAAATATGTTCAATAACCGCCTCGACGAGATAGCGCAACGCCCTGATGCCCCTTTTGCGGCAGCTTACGGTTCTTATCAGGAGTTGGTAAAATCGAAAGATGCTTTTATCCTGCTGGCTATCCCGAATGAAGGCAAAGAAAAAGAGTCATTGGATGCTATCCTCACCGAGGCAGAAAGAATGAAACGTTTTGGATTTACACCGGGTGAGTTGACAAGGGCGAAAGCAGATATGCTCAGCGCTTATGAAAAGTCTTATAATGAGCGTAATAAGACGAAAAATAATAGTTATGTAAAAGAGTATATACGCAACTTTTTGGATTTTGAACCGGTTCCCGGAATAGAGTGGGAGTATAAAGTCATACAAGAGATTTTACCAATCATGTCGTTGAGGGAAGTAAATCAGATTGCTGAAAAGTATGTTGAGGTTGAAAACCAGACCGTTTTAATCACCGGCCCTGAAAAGGAGAGTGTCAAATTGCCTACTACTGAAGAAGTTTTGTCAATGATTACCGAAGTAACCAAGGCGGATATAACACCATATGAAGATAATGCCCCTTCCGAACCGCTTATTAGTAAAGCGCCGAAGAAGGGAAAAATAAAATCGAAGAAAGAGAATAAAGCCCAAGAGGTGACCGAATGGACGTTGAGTAATGGAATGAAAGTGATACTTAAGCCGACAGATTTCAAGGAAGATGAAATATTGCTTTATGCTTATAGTGAAGGCGGATTGTCGGCTATTGACAGTCCCGATGATATTCCGTCCGGATTATTAAGTTCTTCTATTGTGGAAAAAAACGGATTGGGTTCGTTTAGCCAGATAGAACTGAATAAAATAATGGCAGGTAAAATTGCCGGACTGAGACCTTATATCGGTAATTATGAAGAGAGTTTATCGGGAAGTTCTTCCGTTAAGGATTTTGAAACGATGTTGCAGCTCGTATATCTTTATTTTACGGGCGTACGGCAGGACGATGATGCTTATAATGCCCTTGTCAATCAGTATCGTACCCTTTTAATCAATGCTTCATCCAATCCTAATACGGCATTTAAAGACAGTATTCAAGTTACTATAACAGGGCACAACCAGAGAACCAAACCTTTCGATTTGAACCAACTGGAGAAAGTGAGCCAGCAAAAAGCATTGGAAATCTTTAAAGCGCGTTTCAGCAATCCGGCCGATTTTACCTTCTTCCTGATTGGAAATATAGATATAAAGGAAATGGAACCGCTTATATTGACTTATTTAGGCGGAATTCCGGAAAAAAAGGCAACTGAGAAGTGGACAGACCGCGGAATTCGTATTCCGAAGGGAGTAGTCAAAAATAATTTTACCAAAGAGTTGAAAATAGACAAAGCCTCCAATTTCATCCTCTATAGCGGTGATATGTCTTTTACCCTTGAAAACCGTTTGGCAATAGGCGTGATAAAAGATATCCTTAATATCCGTTATATGGAATCGTTGCGCGAGGAAGAAGGCGGCACTTACGGTGTTCGCGTACAAGGCAGTGTATCCAAAATTCCGCAGAATGA
The DNA here is from genome assembly GCA_031553005.1 of Paludibacteraceae bacterium. Lineage (GTDB taxonomy): Bacteria > Bacteroidota > Bacteroidia > Bacteroidales > Paludibacteraceae > RGIG9379. The sequence continues at coordinate 51,334 of JAVBMA010000065.1, forward strand.
AGCATCCCTTCAAATGACATTTGATACGGACCCGAAGATTCAGGAGAAATTGCTAGGAATGATTCATCAGGAGATTGACACTATTCTTTTGAATGGCCCGATGGAAAAAGATTTGCAAAAAGTAAAAGAAAACTTGAAGAATAATTTCAATGAGAATCAAACCGAAAACAAATGGTGGCTCAATGCAATCATTTCTTACTATAAAGATGGTGAAGATATGAAAAAGAATTATATCCGCACTGTCGATAGTATTGACGGAGAAGTTGTGCGGCGGAAGTTAAAACAGCTTATCGGTCAGGGAAATGTGATAGAAGTGGTGATGTCGCCCAAGTGATTAAGCGAAGGAAAAATCTATTAATCAATTTCAAATCCTAATTCCGAACGGAGATGTTCGATATTCGGATTTCGTTCCAGCATAGATTTAAATCGTTCTTGAGGAGAGAACGATTTTTTTTATATGTAAATGAATATATTTTATTTTATTTTATTTTTTTAATAATATATATATTGAATATATTCAATTATTCAAAAAAATGATTTAATATTTGGAAATATTGTAATATAAAAATACATTTGTCCTAAATCAATTTTATAATTAATCTGCTTTTTTAAATTTGTAAAATATTGATTATTATTTATTTATATTTATTTGGATTTTTTGATGGCTTATATTGTTTCTTGTTTGATAATTATAACTAAAAATAATTTTGTATATAAGTATATAATTTATTTATTGTAAATAATATATTTTATATAAAATGAAAAGTTTACTATATTTTTGAATACTCAATTCCAATATGTTAACTTATAACCTAAATAGAGATAGTAGAGTTACTTTTTGAATTTATAAATTATTAAAATCATGTTATTATGAAAAAAATTTTCTTATCATGGATGTTGCTAATAACATCATTAGTTGTTTTTGGACAGGGAAATAGTGGGTTAGGATTTAACTATCAAGCAGTAGTGAGAGGAGATGATGGAGCCGTAATTCCATCTAGGAATGTTGAATTACGTTTTTCTCTTTTTCCCGGGCCAAGTGCCTCAGAAGCTAGTTGGGTGGAAACACATAATGTAATGACTGATGCTTACGGCATAATTGGAGTTACTATAGGAAAAGGACAGAGATATGGTGGCGTAGCAACTGCTTTTTCAGATGTGAATTTTGCTGCTGTGCATTATTGGCTCAAAATAGATATTAAAGAAAGTGGCATATATCGTGAATTGAGTTATGCCGCACTGGCAAGCGTGCCATATGCAGAAGCAACTCCTAATGCAGCAATGCCTGTAGGTATGGTAATGGTTTTTGCGGGCGATGTTGCCAATATACCTAATGGTTGGTTGCTTTGTGATGGGCAAGAAGTAAGCCGCTCTGAATATGCTGCTTTATACAAAATAATTGGTTCAATATGGGGGAATGGTAACAATTCTTCTACTTTTAACTTGCCTGATATGCGAGGCGTATTTTTAAGAGGTGTTTCTGGTACATCAAATAATGATACGAATGCAGATAGTCGTACATCATTAAAACTTGGAGGTAATAGCGGTAATAAAGTAGGTAGTTACCAAAACGATGAAATAAAATCTCATAAACATGGTCTCACCGCAGCTATAACTGTAGCAGTAGGAGGAAGCACAACTTCTCCTGGCGGTTTTCAACCTGCAGATGGTTTTTCTAGTAATAATAGACCCAATGCTATATCTGAAACAGGAGGCTCTGAAACTCGTCCAAAGAATGTTTATGTACATTACATTATAAAATACTAATGATTAATGTTATGAAGAAGTTTTTATTATTTATTGGAAGTTTATTGTGCATGACGACTATTTTATATGGACAAACTCTACATGTTTCGTCATTTTTGGGCTATCCATTAACTGTCGGAGATGTTATGTTGAGTGATGGCAGTATATGGCATGCAAATCAACTTATATCGGATAATATTATAGTTACGGGCATAAAAGAGACGGTGAAACAAGATATCTTAATATATCCTAATCCTGTTCGTGATTATTTCAAAATTGAAAGTGAAGAAACAATAAAAATAGTTGAAATAATTGATTCATCGGGTAGAATTTTATTAAGACAGCAGGTTAATACTGGAAAAATAGAAATATCATTTGAGAATTATTCAAGTGGAAATTATTTACTATATATTACGACTAATAATGAAAAAATAACAAGAAAAATTATCAAGTTATAATTGAATAGAGATAAACTTCAAAGGGTATGACAATTTTGCTATACCCTTTGTGTTTTATTGGGAGAAGCTCTGTTTTTTTCTTAAAAATATGTGTTTGTTATTGTTATCTTATTTCGTGAAATTACAAGTAGAAATGATTTAGTTTTACAGAGATTTAAAACTAATCAATTTCAAATCCTAATTCCGAACGGAGATGTTCGATATTCGGATTTCGTTCCAGCATAGATTTAAATCGTTCTTGAGGAGAGAACGATTTTTTATTTTCTCCCTGCTCATTTATTCGGACATAAATATGAATCTTTCCGTTTTTCAACCGTTTGGACAAGAATGAGACCAAGTCATTTCGTTCGGTTAATATTTCTTTTTCCTGAATCGGATTATCTACAGGCACTTCGATAAAATAGTTTTCCTGCAAAACCGGAAGGCAACTTTGCATAGTAGTTGCCAGTATTTTCTTTTCGGGAATCAATTGGATATATTCCTTCCAGCAAACAGTCAGTTCGTTCTGAGAAAAATCGTTTGTCTCTTCCGTTATTGGGGCTGAAGTAGCTTGAACGGTTTCTTTCCCTTTGTTGTCCTCTTTGTTTAAAATGTTTTTGATAGAAACTCCCGGAATGTCGGATGATTTCAGCCGGACAGGTTGTTGTACGGATGTTTTGGACTGTTCGGCAGGAGTAGGAGCAGAAGCCGTTGGAACAGGTTTGGCGTTGCTTGTCGTTTTAGTTTCCGGAAGAGTGAAAAAAGGTTCGATTTGAAAAAGATTCTCTTCTTCGGAATCAATTAGGTTATTTTTTTTTTTCGTCCGATAGTTGGCACAACCGGATTAATGTTAATTCGACCAATAACCGTTTATTTTTACTGAGCCGGTAATTGAGGTCACATTCATTCGTTAGCCGCAATGCCTGAAAGAGGAATGCGTCATTACAAAGTTGTGCTTGCTTCTTGTATGATTCCCGGATATTAGCCCCGACTTCCAGCAGTGAAGTTGTTTGCGGGTCTTTGCAAACCAGCAGGTCGCGGAAATGAGCGCTTAACCCGTTAATGAAGTTTTGGCCTTCAAAACCTTTGTTTAATATCTCATTAAAAATAATCAGGCATTCGGAAACGTTTCCTTTCAGGAAATTTTCTACCAACCGGAAATAATAGTCATAATCCAATACATTCAGGTTCTCAATCACAGCTTTATATGTGATTTCATTCCCGCAGAAAGATACAACCTGGTCAAAAATGGAAAGCGCATCGCGCATACCGCCATCTGCTTTTTGGGCAATAACGCTAAGGGCTTCGGGCTCTGCTTTTATATTTTCTTTCTGTGCCACATGTTGCAGATGTTCAATCGTATCATTTACCCCGATACGGTTAAAGTCATAAATCTGGCATCGTGAAAGAATAGTCGGCAATACCTTATGTTTTTCAGTAGTGGCAAGGATAAAAACAGCATGAGCCGGAGGCTCTTCCAATGTTTTCAGGAAAGCATTGAAAGCAGCTGTGGAGAGCATGTGAACCTCGTCAATAATGTAAACGCTGTAATGCCCGATTTGAGGCGGGATACGTACCTGTTCAATCAATGTGCGGATATCTTCCACCGAGTTGTTCGAGGCGGCATCCAGTTCGTGGATGTTATAAGAACGTTGTTCATTGAATGCCTTGCATGACTCACACTCATTACATGATTCATTTTCGGCAGTCGGGTTCATGCAGTTGATTGTCTTAGCAAAAATACGGGCACAGGTAGTTTTTCCCACACCCCTCGGCCCACAGAAAAGATATGCATGAGCAAGATGATTACTTGCAATTGCATTTTTCAATGTACTTGTCAGTGAAGCTTGTCCTACAACCGATAAGAATGTTGAAGGCCGGTATTTTCTTGCTGAAACAATAAAATTCTCCATTTTTTTCAAATTGACACAAAGATAGAATTTTTTAAGGAGATTTTTTATTTTATTCTTCGTTTGTTTTCAACAATGTTGTTGAACTAAGAGGCGTGTTTTTTCGAAATTATTTTCAATGCTTGCCTGAATATTATCCTTAACAAGAGATAGTAAACACAAAGACGAACACAAAGAAAATAAAAGAAATACTACTTTGTGTTCTTTGTCTTTGTGTTTATAAAATTCATTGACTTTAATTATTCTAGAACTAATATTGCGGATAAGTATTTTATTTTTTTCCTTCAATATAAGTATAAGAATCCTTGAATCCAAGTAAATAAAGAACGCCGTCCAATCCGATATTGGAAATAGATTGTTTCGCATTCTCCTTTACTTTCGGTTTGGCATGAAAAGCAATACCAAGCCCGGCGCAATTGAGCATCGGCAAGTCATTTGCCCCGTCGCCCACAGCAATAACCTGCTCCAAGTCAAGGTTCTCTATCTGGGCTATCAGTCGTAAAAGTTCCGCTTTTCTTCTTCCGTCTACGATGTCTCCTATATGATTTCCCGTTAATTTTCCGTTTTCAATCTCCAGTTCGTTCGCATACACATAATCGATACCGAATTGTTGTTTCAGGTAATTCCCAAAGTAGGTGAAACCTCCCGAAAGAATTGCGATTTTATAACCGTATTTTTTTAGTGTGCGCAGAGCTTTGTCCGCCCCATCCATTAACGGTAGGCTGCTTGCTATTTCACTTAATACCGATTCGTCCAACCCTTTTAATAGAGAAACACGCTGTTTGAAGCTTTCACAAAAATCGATTTCGCCGCGCATAGCCGATTCCGTGATCGCTTTCACTTGTTCTCCGACTCCGGCTTTTTCTGCTAATTCGTCGATAACCTCTGTTTTGATTAACGTTGAGTCCATATCAAAACAAATTAACCTGCGGTTTCTGCGGAAAATATTATCTTCCTGAAATGAAATATCATAGCCGAGTTCGTGCGACAACCGCATAAATTCGGATTGTATAAACTGTTTGTTTTGCGGTGTTCCCCGCACAGACATTTCCACACTAACCGTTTTGGCAGAGTCTTCCTCAAGCGGAATACGTCCCGATAAACGCTTGATAGTGTCGATGTTCAACCCCTCTTTAGCCAGAACTTCCGATACGTATGCAATAACGTTAGCCGATATTTTTCGTCCCAACAGTGTAACGATATACCTGTTTTTTCCCTGCATGGAAACCCACTTGTTGTAATCTTCTTCCGTAACCGGATTAAAACGTACGCCAACTCCCAGTTCATTCGATTTGAAAAGTATCTCTTTCAATATATTTCCGGAGTCAGACTGTTTGCTTTTGAAAAGTATTCCCAAAGAAAGAGAATTGTGAATATCGGCTTGTCCGATATCAAGAATTGTCGCATCATATCTGGCTAAGATTGCGGTAAGGGAAGAGGTAACTCCCGGCCTGTCTTCGCCCGATATTTTTATCAAAATAATTTCATTTGTCTGACCCATTTTTTTTCTTCTATTTTATTTTGCAAAATTACTCTTTCTACTTGTAAGAAACCTCATAAATATGCTAAAAAACATATTTTTAACAGTTTTTCTTATTTGATAAGGAGAAAAAACGTATCTTTGTACCGGATTTCAAAATGTATTCATTTACTTTGAAGTCTGAAAGGTAATGGATATCGGATAATAGAGATTATCAATATCTGAGTATTAACCAAACAATATCGAATGAAAAAGATTTATTCTTTTATCATTTCTTTAATGGTTATCGGAGTATCGTTTTTTTTTAGTTCTTTTAATTCTACATCCGTTTCCAGGCTGATGGTCGGGCAACAGGTTCCGTTGATGGACTTGCCAATAGACACTGAAAGCGGATACGTATGGATTAACTTTTGGGCTGCTTATGATGCGGCATCGCGGGACGAAAACGTACAATTTTCTTCTGTTTTAAAAAAATTGGAAGAAAAATCTTTACCGAAAAATCAATCTTTTAAATCTATTTCCATTTCGATGGATAAGTTTGAAAGTATTTTTGAAGAAGTGGTAAAACAAGACAATCTGAATTTCTCTCAGGTAATGAGGGAATCGGAAGGCTTTCAATCCGGTTTTGCAAAAAAATTAAAATTGAACAACCGGTTTGGTAATTTCCTTCTGGATGCACAGGGAAAACTTATTGCAAAAGATTTAAGCCCTGCCGAATTGGAAAAAGTGTTGAATAATTAACTTTAATCTCAAAAAAGCTTCAAAATATTTTGAAGCTTTTTTGTTTTTATAAACACCACCTGTTCCGTCTATTTTCTTCCCACTGTAAAATCCTTAACAACTAACCCGAATTCTTTTCTCACTTTCAACTTTCCGCTTTCAACTTTCACATGTATTATTGTATATTTGTATGTAAAATCTGAATACAATTAAAAAAAGATTTAAAATTATATATTAATGTTTAAACTTTTTGATAACGGTTGACTTATCGGAGTGTTTTTTTGTTAAGATATTCGGTTTTTGTTATTACATATATAAAATTTTTTATCGGAGTAATTTTCGTTTGAATGAAGATTGATAATAGAAGTTTCGTAATATTCATTTTCTCTGTTTTTATTCTAGGCTCATGTGTAACCACCAAGAAGGTTCGTTATTTACAAGAACCGGGCAACACTATTCCTGATTATGAAAGCATGCAGACTCCCGGAGATTATAAGGTGCAGGTTCTGGATGAATTATATATTCGTATCACTACGTTGGATAAGGATATGACCGAACTTTTCAACCTGACTTCCGGAGGAATAACCAATACACTTGCTTCTACCTCTTCTCCCGGTTACAATTCATATACGGTTAACGAACAAGGAGCTATTACTTTTCCCTATATCGGTGATATATATGTTGCCGGCCAGACAACAAGGGAAATAAAGAAAATAGTCTCCGATACACTTTCTTTCATGCTCAATGAATTGTCCGTAGATGTGAAACTCATGAATAGTTTTTTTAGTGTTGTAGGAGATGCAAAAAACGGACGTTATCCAATTACAAAGGAGCGGTTGAATATTTTTCAGGCATTGGCATTATCGGGCGATTTGCAGGACTTTTCGGACCGGGCTCATATAAAGATAATCAGGCAGACTGACAAAGGGGCTGCTGTATATACTTTTGATGTCCGCAGCAAAGATATTATTGACTCTGAATTTTACTATATTCAGCCTAATGATGTGATTTATGTCCAATCATTTAACGGACAGTATTTGGGACTAAACTCATTTACAACCCTTTTCTCCATTATTTCATCAGTTGTTTCGTTGACATATATATTTATCAAATTTGGAAACGTATTCAATTAAATGTGATTTTCGGAGGCTGGTAAAAATGACCGTTGACTCTTATAATTTATAATTAATAAAAGATGATGCGCCTTTTTAAATATATGCTTTTACTTTTTATCCTGTCGTCTTGCACGACAAACAGGTATACCCGCTTTTTGCAGGAAAAGGATGGGTTGCCGAAGTATGCAAAGGCGGAAATGGAACGTTACCGGATTCAGATTGATGATGAGTTGCGCGTAAAAGTCCTTTCTATGAATAAAGAAGTTACATCTATTTTTAATACGGGAGATAATACTAATAGCCAGGTTGGCGTTTACCGTGTATATACGGATGGAACAGTCGATTTGCCCTTTATTAGCAGCATCCGGGTGGAGGGATTAACTTTATCACAGGCTAAGGAGAAGATTCAGGAACAGATAAGAAATTTTATAGTAGATGCAGAAGTCGTAGTCGCATTAAGCAACAACTATTTTTACGTGCTTGGAGATGCCGGAAAGGGCGGTTTTTTGCTCTATAAAGAGAAGATTACCATATTTCAGGCATTAGCTATGTGCGGAGGGATGAATAAGGTTGGCAACCGCAAACATGTATATATAATGCGGAAAGATACCGAAGGTAAGACGCAGGTCAGGGATTTTGATATACGTACCATAACGGTTTTGGATTCCGAGTATTATTATATCCAACCCAATGATATAATTTATATACCTCCTGCTAGTGAACGCTTTTTCCGTTTAGATTCTTTTGCCGCGATTATAGGTGTGATTTCGACTTCATTTTCTTTCTTTTTCCTGATATATGGAATAGCAAACAAATAGTTCGTAGACCCGGGTCGCTCTCATTTTTAATTCTTTTTTTTGTAAAAAATGTGATTTGATAATGCATATGGATAAAGAAAACAGACATAGTGAAACTTTCACCGAAGAGGATTTCTCTTTTGATATATTAGGCTGGATACTGAAAATATTACGTTATTGGTATCTTTTCCTTATTTCTTTAGCTATTTGCGTAGGAATAGCATACCTGAAAAATAAAAGCTGGAAGCCTGTTTATAAAACAAGCGCGCGGATTATTCTGGGTGAAAACGAATCGGGAATTTCCTCCTCTTCGGATTATAATTTCATGCAAGGCTTCGGAGGCTCTTACAGCTCCCGCAATATGAATAACCAACTGATATTATTCAGTTCGCGCGATATAATTTCCAGAACCATAAGTCAATTGAATTTTACTGTTGATTATTATATCAAAGGGCGTTTTAAGGTCAATTATTTGTATAAAATTTCTCCCGTAGAAGTTGTCGACTATATGATTAAAGAGTCGGGGTTCAGGCGGGAATTTATTTTAATTCCATTAGATGAATACTCTTTCCGGATTAAGTTTGAAGATGGCGATGGAAAAAATAATTTTGTACAAGACGGAAAGTATGGAATTCCTGTCGAAACGCCTTATTTTACTGCAACGATTAAACGATTGGGTAATTTTAATAATAGTATCTGCTTTCGTTTTCGTAGTCCGGTCGATTTGGAAAACGACTTTTACTACCGCTTGAACCTGACTTTTGTCCGGGAACGTTCTACTGTGCTCGAAGTCTCCCTTACCGGAGAGAATACAGCGAGGGATGAAGATTTTATCAACGAGCTTTGCCTGCAATATCAGGCATTTAGTTTGGAACGGAAAAATGATGCAGCAATAAAGACAATCACTTTTATTGAAGACCAATTGGTTGTTTTGTCCGATTCGTTAATGAGTACGGAAGAAAAGATGAGGGCTTTTCGTAGTGAAAGCGGGATTGTCGATTTATCGTCGTATGCAGGTCAGTTGATAAGCAAAGGTTCGAATATCGAATCTTCATTTACAGCTTTGAAGCTTAAAGAAGCATATTTGAATTACCTCACCCAGTATTTGGACAGTAATGTCAAGGATAATAATATCATGACTCCGTCCGGAATGGGAGTGAACGACCCTATGCTTGTTACATTGGTTGGCGACCTGATGAAATTGAACGAAAAAATATCCCAGATAGGAGATAAGAATCCTTATTATCCGATATATACCAAGCAACTGGACGAACTGAGAGGTCGTATATACGAGGTGCTTAAAAATATGAAAGCAACGCTTGAGATTGAAAACCGGGAATTGGCAAACAGGCAAAAAGAGTTGAGCTCGGGGATTATTTCTTTGACCGATAAGGAGAGGATAATACAGAATATACAACGTCATTATAAGATTAATGAGAATTATTATAATTTCCTTTTGCAAAAAAGGGCGGATGCCCAGATTAAAAAAGCTTCTAACTCGCCCGACAATATTATTCTGGATAGGGCACGGGTGAGCGGAGAGATTAATTCCGGCGAAAAGAGAAAAGTCTATTCCTCCCATATTCTGATTGGTTTAATTCTTCCGTTGATTTTTGTTATATTGAGAACCCTGCTCGATAATACGATTAAAACCAAAAGGGATATAGAAAAGATAACTCCGTATCCGGTCATAGGGACAACACTCCGGACTTTTTTCAAAGAGAGTATCCCGGTGCTGAACCATCCGAAATCGCTGTTTACTGAAAAATTCAGGGAGATTCGCACCCGCATTGAGTTTATCGCTCAGAAAACAAAAGGAATTTCCCTTTTGGTAACCTCTACCGAGCCTGGTGACGGAAAAACATTCTTATCGGCGAACCTAGCCGCCATATATGGGTTTACTTCCCGTAAAACCTTGCTTATAGATATGGACTACCGACGTCCGAGCATTTGCCGGTTGCTTGGAATACAAGCAGAAAAAGGAATATCCAACTATTTAATCGGCCAAGTTTCTTTAGAAGAAATATTTATAAAAGATAAATCTTTTAATTTTGATATTTTACCGGCAGGTACAATTCCTCCGAATCCGGGCGAGCTGATCAAAATGGAAAAACTGCACCAATTGCTGGAACAGTTGAAAAAGGAATACGATTATATCATAATAGATACGAGCCCTATCGGATTGGTTTCGGATAGTTATACTCTTTCCGGAATGGTCGATTTGATGCTTTTTGTGGTACGTTATAATAAAACAAGCAAAAAATTCTTTAAGAATACGATTTCCCAGTTAAGGGGAGACGGTTTGAAAAACGTAAATGTTGTTTTAAATGATGTGGAGCATTCGGATGGTTACGGGTATGGCCTCGGAGGTGATTCCAGACAATATGGGTTTTGGAAGAAAAATTCATACTACACGGACCGTGCCGGATATTATGCCGAAGAATATTTTGATCATGCCGGCAATTCCGATAGGAAAAAGGCTAAAAAATAGCAGCATTCCAGCTGTATTGCTGCATGCTGATTATTGGTTTAAAATAAAGGAAATCAGTTTTATCTGATTAACAGAGATATATTTTGGAAATAGCAAGGAATTTACAAAATCCCGGTCAAATGAATATAGATAATAAAGATATTAAAATTGCCGTTATCGGTCTTGGCTATGTGGGACTTCCGCTGGCAATAGAATTCAGCAGGAAATATGATGTCTTAGGATTTGATATTGATCCGAAGCGCATTGAAGAGTTGAAAAAAGGAGAAGATCACACCCGCGAAGCCGATACTGAAAAACTAAGAGAGGTAATAAAAAAAAGCGAGAATGAGCGCAATACGGGATTGTTTTTTTCGGCAGACGCAGAGAAATTGAAAAATTACAATCATTTTATTGTGACTGTTCCTACTCCGATCGACCGCTTTAATAATCCCGACCTGACCCCTCTTTTATCAGCAACCAGAACAATAGGAAAAGCATTGAAACCGGGAGATATAGTTATTTATGAATCGACTACCTATCCGGGTTGCACGGAAGATGATTGTGTGCCCGAATTGGAAAAATATTCCGGACTGAAATTCAATACCGATTTTTATTGCGGGTATTCCCCTGAACGCATCAATCCGGGAGATAAAGTGAACACGCTCGTAAAAATTAAAAAAGTAACCTCAGGCTCCACTCCGGAAATAGCCGATCACGTAGATGCATTATACGCCTCTATTATTGAAGCAGGCACACATAAAGCTCCAAGCCTGAAGGTTGCCGAAGCCTCCAAAGCCATAGAAAATGCGCAAAGGGATGTGAATATATCGTTTGTGAACGAATTGGCGCTTATTTTTGAACGGATCGGAATTGACACGAATGATGTGTTGGAAGCCGCGGCAACAAAGTGGAATTTTCTGAAATACAGCCCGGGGCTTGTAGGCGGGCATTGCATCGGCGTTGATCCCTACTATCTGGTACATAAAGCCAAGTCGGTAGGCTACCATTCCGAAGTTATCCTTTCCGGTCGCCGAGTAAACAATATGATAGCAGGTTTTATTGCCAATAAGATTGTGAAATTATTGATTCAGGAAGGCTACCGGATAAAAGGATCTGAGGCTTTGATTATGGGAGTCACATTTAAAGAAAATTGCCCCGATATCCGTAATACAAAAGTGGTCGATATTTACCGCGAACTTGCTGAATTCGGGTTAAAGATAGACGTTTGGGATCCATATGCCGATGCCGGTGTTGTAAATGAAGAATACGGATTGCTCCTTTTGAATGATATAGATCCGGAAAAAAAATATGAAGTAATCATTTTGGCAGTGGCACATGACCAATTCCGGAAGTTTGATTTTCGTAAATACAAAGAAAACGGTACAATTATCTACGATGCTAAAAATTTTGTAGATCGGGAGATTGTAGATGCGAGATTGTAAGGGAGTTGAAAGGTGAGAAGTGAAAGGTGAAAGTTTTTTTTAGATTGATAGTCTGAAAATATCTCGTATCTTGCATTGATTTTGTATCCGTATGGAAAAACGGATAACTATTTATCTTGTAAATAAATAGAATGATTATTTGAAATGTTGCTACTAATAAAAAATAGAGTAAACACAAAGACACGAAGTGCACAAAGAAAATAAAAAATAAATGCAACTTTGCGTTCTTTGTGCCTTTGTGGTTATAATATTCATTGACGTTGGAATTAGTGGTAATATTACGGATTAGCATAATAAATAGATAATAATTACAAACTGAAAATTAATACATCGTTCTTAATTCTTGGGTCCTGATTCCTGGATCCAAATTCTTAATTAAATATGAAATACATATCAGATCTTATCGTAAGTAGGAATGAGAGGCTCAATGATAACTATGTTCTCTTAAAACTGGCGGCAAAAGAGCCACTTCCGGAAATGCATGCCGGACAATTTGTTGAAGTCCGCGTTGACGGTTCGCCCACTACGTTTTTACGCCGTCCTATTTCAATCCATTTTGTAGATAAAGAAGCCAACCAACTCTGGCTGCTCATTCAACTGGTAGGAGACGGGACCCGCAAGTTAGCCGGATTAAAAGAAGGCGATAACCTTAATCTTATTTTTCCCCTTGGCAATTATTTCGGAAAACCGCAGGACGGACAAAAAGAACTGCTGCTTGTCGGAGGAGGTGTGGGTATTGCCCCGCTTTTGATGCTTGGCGCCGAGTTGAAAGAAAAAGGATACAATCCCCATTTTTTACTTGGAGCCCGTTCGGAAAAAGATTTGTTGCAACTGGCTGAATTTGAGAAACAGGGAGTAGTATATACTACAACGGAAGACGGAACGTTAGGAGAAAGAGGATTTGTTACAAACCACTCCGTTCTGCCCCAAAAAAAGTGGGATAAAATCTATACATGCGGTCCGACTCCGATGATGAAAGCAGTTGCCTCTTTTGCTGTGAAGAATGGAATTGATTGTGAAGTTTCCCTTGAAAATACAATGGCTTGTGGTGTCGGCGCCTGCCTTTGTTGTGTAACTGATACGAAAGAAGGTCATAAATGCGTATGTGCTGATGGACCTGTATTTAATATAAACGATTTGAAATGGCAGATTTAACGACAAATATAGGAAATTTACGGATGAAGAATCCGGTTATGACGGCTTCCGGAACATTCGGCTATGGAGAAGAATTCTCCGATTTTATAGATATAAGCCGCATTGGTGGAATCATTGTAAAAGGTACAACCTTGAATCACCGCGAAGGAAATCCCTATCCGCGAATGGCTGAGACACCTTTGGGAATGCTCAATGCCGTCGGTTTACAAAATAAAGGCGTTGATTACTTTGTCCAAAATATTTACCCGCGTATTAAGGATATAGATACAAATATGATTGTAAATGTATCCGGTTCGGCTATTGAAGACTATGTTGCCACGGCAGAAAAGGTAAACGCATTGGATAAAATTCCCGCTATTGAATTAAATATTTCGTGTCCCAATGTGAAACAGGGCGGTATGGCGTTCGGAACCTCTTGTGATTCTGCTGCAAGCGTAGTTGCAGCTGTCCGGAAAGTATATAACAAAACATTGATTGTCAAGCTTTCTCCCAATGTGACCAATATTTCGGAGATAGCCTTGGCTGTCGAAGCAGCCGGAGCTGATAGCGTTTCTTTGATAAATACGCTGTTGGGAATGGCAATTGATGCGGAAAGGCGGACACCTGTTTTGTCTACTATTACCGGCGGGCTATCCGGTCCTTGCGTCAAACCCATTGCACTCCGGATGGTGTGGCAGGTAGCAAAAGCCGTTAAAGTTCCGGTGATCGGGCTTGGTGGAATTATGACAGCAACAGACGCCATCGAATTTATATTAGCCGGGGCAAGTGCCATTCAGATCGGAACAGCCAATTTTATTGATCCCACTGTTACTGTCAAGGTTGAAGAGGGAATCAATGATTACTTGGAACGCCACGGTTTGAAATGCGTAAATGAATTGATCGGAAAGCTAAAAGATGCGCCGATTTATTAATGACCAAGATTACCGGCAATTTGCCATATCCGGGCTATTGTAACCTTTTATAATAAATCAATTGCGCTTATCCGTAATATTATCAATAATTCCAATATCAATGAATTTTATAAACACAAAGGCACAAAGAACACGAAATTGTATTTATTTTCTTTGTGTACTTCGTGCCTTTGTGTTTACTATTTTTTATTAATGGTAGGTAATATTGCGGATAAGCATTATAAATCAATAAAAGTTTCAGTATGAAAAAATTCTTTCTCTTTCTATCCTCCCTATTGTTCCTTTGCTTTCTGGCACTCTTTTTTGTCCAGTTTAAGTCGAAGGAAGTTGTAAGCGAGACCGGTATTTGGCGATTGGAAAAAATTGAAGAATTTAAAATTATGTCTATAAAGCAGGATAGTTCTTCTTTTTCAGAAGCACAATCAGCACTGTTTTTGAAAAAATTACGTTATGAATCATTACCCGTAAGCGCACTATTTTGCTTTACAAATTCTTCTTCTTTGGGAAACCCTAAAGAAATAGTTTGCCGTATTGCTTATAAGAATATTGAAATAGAAAAAACAATCGGAGAGTTGAATATTTCTCCCGAAAACTCTTTATACAAATCTTCAGGTATATTCTCATTTAATCTGTCCGAGCTGAATAAGAACCGGACAGAGCAGGAAATATTGGAATTTATAAAAGTTTTCCCGCAGGATACACAAATAAAATATTCGATAAAACCTGTTTATTCCGATCATCTTGAAGAGCAGGAGTGGATTGATTTATAAGTTGAAAATTGAAAGGTGAGAGTTGAAAGGTGAAAGTTTTTGTAATGCTGGAGATTTTTAGCGAAGGATTTTACGAAGTTTTATGAGATGAGTCAGACTTCTCTTACATGGAATCCTTGGCATGGTTGCCGTAAGTTGAGTGCAGGATGCCTGAATTGCTATGTTTACCGTATTGACGGACGGCATGGAAGAGATAGCTCTGAAATTAAACAAACTGCCAATTTTGATTTTCCGGTAAAGAAAAAACGTACCGGAGAATATAAAATACCTTCGGGAACATTGGTCTATACTTGTTTTAGTTCCGATTTCTTGTTGGAAGAGGCCGATCAATGGCGGCATGAAGCCTGGCAAATGATGCGGATCCGGAGCGACCTTCATTTTCTGTTCATTACAAAGCGAATTGACCGCTTACAGTATTGTTTACCCGAAGATTGGGGCGAGGGATATGAGAACGTTACTATTTGTTGTACTGTTGAGAATCAGGATAGGGCAGATTTTCGTCTTCCTATTTATAAGGCTGCGCCAATCAGGCATAAAATAATTATTTGCGAACCTCTTTTGGAACGGATTGATCTTTCTCCTTATCTTGGAAGCTGGATTGAAGAAGTAGTCGTGGGAGGAGAGTCCGGAGTAGAAGCCCGGGTATGCAATTATGATTGGATTATGGAAATCCGCGATTTATGTGTGAAAGAAAATATTTCGTTTTGGTTTAAACAAACAGGGACGAAGTTTGTGAAGGACGGGAAATTTTATTTTATAAAGAGATGTTTGCAACATGCACAGGCGAGAAAAGCCGGAATTAATTATAAAGGTGAAAGGTGAGAAATGAAAGATGAAAAGTGGTTTGTGGGCGTGATTATGAGATTCTTTGTTGTGTTTTTTATGAGGAAATATAATAATATTTCTTTTTAATTCGATTTTAAATACGTCACCTTATATAGAGCGAATGAATTTTCTCTCTATATTTCTTTTTATTACGGAAAAAGTATAATTTCGCAATCTCTACATAGCAAAATCAGTATAATTTAATAAATGAAAAAATGACAACGAGTAATGTGAAAAGAGTTTACACTTTTGGTAACGGAGAAGCCGAAGGCAAGGCCGATATGAAAAATTTGCTGGGTGGCAAAGGTGCTAACCTTGCAGAAATGAATTTGATCGGAGTTCCTGTTCCTCCCGGATTTACAATTCCGACAGATGTTTGTACCGAATATTATGAATTAGGAAAAGATAAAGTCGTAGAATTATTAAAACCAGAAGTGGAAAAAGCCATAGCAGGTGTGGAAAAATTAATGAATTCCAAATTCGGAGACATTGAAAATCCACTTTTAGTATCTGTTCGCTCAGGAGCTCGCGCTTCCATGCCGGGTATGATGGATACTATTCTTAATTTAGGTCTGAATGATGCTGTTGTAGAAGGTTTGATCCGCAAAACAGGTAATGCCCGTTTTGCATGGGACTCTTACCGTCGTTTCGTGCAAATGTACGGAGACGTGGTATTAGGTATGAAACCTGCGAATAAGAATGATATAGACCCGTTCGAAGAAATTATCGAACACCTGAAAGAAGCCAAAGGAGTGGAGTTGGATACCGAGCTTTCGGTAGATGACTTGAAAGAATTGGTAGCTAAATTTAAAGCCGCCGTATTGAAACAAACCGGAAAGAATTTCCCTGATTCGGCTTATGAGCAACTTTGGGGTGCTATTTGTTCCGTGTTTGACTCATGGATGAACGACCGTGCTATTCTTTACCGTAAAATGGAGGGAATCCCTGCCGAGTGGGGAACAGCAGTCAACGTACAGGCTATGGTGTTTGGGAATATGGGTAACACTTCGGCAACCGGTGTTTGTTTTTCGCGCGATGCCGCTACCGGAGAAGACCAGTTTGTAGGCGAATACCTCATTAATGCCCAAGGAGAAGATGTGGTTGCCGGTATCCGTACGCCACAACAGATTACTAAAATAGGATCCCAACGCTGGGCTCAGTTGGCAGGTGTTTCCGAAAGTGAACGTGTAGCAAAATATCCTTCAATGGAAGAGGCTATGCCTGAGATTTATAAAGAACTAGATGCTATACAGACCCGCCTTGAAAACCACTATAAAGATATGCAGGATATGGAGTTTACCGTTCAGGAAGGTAAACTTTGGTTCTTACAGACACGTAGCGGAAAACGTACCGGTGCAGCTATGGTGAAGATTGCCATGGATATGTTACACCAAGGTATGATTGACGAAAAGACAGCCCTGTTACGTGTAGAGCCAATCAAATTAGATGAATTATTACACCCTGTTTTTGATAAAAAAGCATTGGAATCGGCAAAAGTAATTGCAAAAGGATTAGCCGCATCTCCGGGTGCTGCTTCCGGTAAGATTGTATTCAATGCCGACGATGCTGCCGCTTGGGCAGAAAGAGGAGAGAAGGTAATTATGGTGCGTATTGAAACATCCCCTGAAGACCTTGCAGGTATGGCCGCCGCACAGGGAATCCTGACTGCCCGCGGAGGTATGACCTCTCACGCTGCTGTTGTTGCCCGCGGTATGGGTAAATGTTGCGTTTCGGGAGCCGGAGCGTTGAAAATAGACTACGCAACCAAAACAATTGATGTAGATGGAATGACATTGAAAGAAGGGGATTTTATCTCCCTCAATGGTTCTACAGGAGATATATATGCCGGACAGGTAGCCACTAAAGAAGCCGAATTAGATGCCGATTTTGCCGAATTGATGACCCTTGCCGACAAATACACAAAAATGTCTGTACGTACCAATGCCGATACGCCATATGATGCTCAGGTAGCACGTAAGTTCGGTGCTGTCGGTATCGGACTTTGCCGTACTGAGCATATGTTCTTTGAAGGTGAAAAGATCAAAGCTATGCGCGAGATGATTCTGGCCGAAAATACCGAAGGCCGCCGTAAAGCATTGGCAAAACTCCTTCCTTACCAGCAAGCCGACTTTGAAGGCATTTTCGAAGCAATGGCAGGGCTTCCGGTGACTGTTCGCTTACTCGATCCGCCTTTGCACGAATTTGTTCCTCACGATGAAAAAGGACAACAAGAGATGGCTGACGCCATGGGTGTTCCTGTTAAGGTAATTAAACAGCGTGTTGAAGCTCTTCACGAACAAAATCCGATGCTAGGACACCGTGGTGCACGTTTGGGTAATACCTATCCTGAAATTACCGAAATGCAAACACGCGCTATTTTGGGTGCTGCGTTGGCATTAAAGAAAAAAGGAGTAACTGCTATTCCTGAAATCATGGTGCCGCTTACAGGTATTTTGAATGAGTTTTTGGAACAGGAAAAAATAATTCGCACTACTGCAGCTAAGTTGTTTGAAGAAAAAGGAGATAAAGTAGAATTCAAAGTTGGAACAATGATTGAGATACCTCGTGCAGCTTTAACTGCCGACCGTATTGCTTCCGCTGCTGAGTTCTTCTCATTCGGGACAAATGACCTGACTCAGATGACGTTCGGATACTCCCGCGACGATATTGCTTCGTTCCTGCCGGTTTACCTGGAAAAGAAAATTTTGAAATTTGACCCCTTCCAGGTATTAGACCAAAAAGGAGTAGGGCAGTTGGTTCAAATGGCTACCGAAAAAGGCCGTCTTATACGTCCTGACCTGAAATGCGGTATTTGTGGTGAACATGGTGGTGAACCTTCATCCATCGAATTCTGCCACAAAGTAGGTTTGAACTACGTTAGTTGCTCGCCGTTCCGTGTTCCTATTGCACGTCTATCGGCAGCACAGGCTGTGTTGAAAAACTAAAATAGAAAATTTTTGATATAATAGAAGAGGTTATTTCGTTTTGAAGTAACCTCTTTTTATATTTTTTACATCATTACTTGGATTAACCTTTCACCCATATTTTCTGTAGCATAAAAGCTTACAGTATAAATATCTGATATAGCGTCTATTGTTATATCAAAGTTAAAAGCAAGCCTTGGACTTGTATATTTTTTGGTTTAGTTCACTTTGTCCGGGCAGGATGTCCTACATTTAGGTTTGACGTAGGCATAGAGCCATACACCAAACGATTCACTTTTTATTTTGATATGCTATGCTACCGGCAACAAAGATGAGTTTAGGTGTTGTTCAAAGATGCAGGTTTTGTTGTCAATATAAGGTAAATGTTGCTGTTTGTTGGTTTTAAAATCTGTAAATACAGGAAATAAAGGGCTGAAAAATGAAATTTTTCAGCCCTTTATATTAAAAAAACAAACCATTTTTACGTCATTACTTAAAATTATTTATTAAACGAGGGGTAATAGAGGTAGTGTATTTTCATTGATGTACTTCAAAAGTCCCTCCTAATTCAGTTTCAAATCCACTATCGAAGTTTACATTCTGTTTGGCTTCAAAAATAACATTTACTCCATTTTTAATTATTACATCGCCTTGTGTTGAAGATGGTTTTACATTATTACCGACATAAATATTTCGACCAACCACATAAGCATCATGATTAAATGTGAAATTTTGAATATATACATCTTCTGGGTATTGGTATGGGATATAATTATGTTTTGTAATGGTTACGTAATATGGACAACTAACATTTGTGAAAATTGCATTTGACACATTTTCTTTTACTTCAAAATAAGTTGTACCAAAATCCATACTTGTAAGGGCTATGATACAACCTGCTACTCCTCCTGTATTAATAGTAACCGTTGTACCAGATTGAGAAATAATAGGATTTGAAAAAGATAGAGGATCTTCTGTATAAATAGGCATTTCTGGGTCTCCAATTGCATTCAATGTAAACTGCAACCATCTTTTAGTACCATAATAAATTGAAGAACCAATAGTTTGTTCTTTTACTGTAGAAGTTATTGCTGCAAATTTATAACCATCTGAACTTGGTAAACCATTAAACAACAAATTATAAAAATTTGCATTATATTGAAAAGATGGTCCTAACGAAGAAGATGGATAGTTACTATCCCAGCCTACCCGAGAACTTCCCCAATAGGCAATACAAGCTCCCTTTGGATTACGAATAAAGGCTTCGCTTAAACAAGGGTCAGCTGTTTTGTCAAACCCATTTGTATTACAAGCCATTGTTAAAATAATACTTGCATTTTCATTTTGTAAAGCTAAAGCGTTAGCAGAATTATAACTACTTCCAGTTTCCATAGACCATGTAGTAGTTCCACCATGTGTTGCCATGTGAAAAAAATGATACCCATTGTCTATTTGCGTTTGCAAATTGGATGAATTTAAATCATAAGTTTCATCACCTGCAAAATCAGTTCCAGTATCATAGAAACGATACTTTATACCATCCCAAAATGGCGCTATATAATTGTTATACATCGTTTCATTCCTTCGATCTACATCACTTCGCCCATCCCAGGTATTCCATAATTCGTTTCCTGCTAATAGCATTTTTTTAATATAATTCGATGTTGCTGGATTTATTTCATATTTCATTAATTTATTGATAAAGGCAGTAGTCTGTTCTCTATTTCTAATTGGTAAGCGAGAAATGTATATTTCAGGACTCATGTCGATATCATCATCCGTTTCTCCTATTATATCATTTTCGTTTGCATTCCAATCAAATGTATTGTCGAAGCAGGCAAAAAACAAATCACAAGGAGTATTATCAATAGTACTACCATTTTTTACATAACATATTTGAACTGGGACAATAGTATTATCTCCTCCTAATAATGCCCATTTAAGATTTTTGTTTTCATAATAATCTTGTAAACATTTTTTTATCTTTATTTGATTCGTACTTCCCGTATAATTAGAATAAATATAATTTGTCGATAAAATTTCTGTTTTAATCCCTTTTTTAGTTTTCCATGCTTTTAATGGTAAAAAACTTTCTTTTAAATCTTCTGATGTTATTATTAAATATTCAATATTATCAGTAGTTGTTCTTGTTGTTGATAATATTTTTTGTTGGGGATATAGTGTATTAATTTCTTCGGGATTAATAACCATGCTTTTTATATAGTCTTTCATATCATATCTTCTTACACTTGAATTAACTGACTCTTTAGTGGATTTTCTACTTTGATTAAATGATATATCCATTTCTGTTATTAACTCCAAAGAGCGTTTCTGAGTATTGTATGTAAAAGGACAAACCGAAAAAGCAGCCATATAAAAACCTCGTGACTTTATTACTGTTTCAAATTTCAAATTTTTATCTGGGTATATACCTTTTGAATAATTGCTTACATTGCTATTATTGATTATAGGTATAGATGTAGGTTGTACAACAGGGTTATTCATGACAAAAATATCCTGAAATATTTCTTTTGTCTTAACATTTACAGTGACATTTTCAACATTTGTATTTTCAGGGATTAAGATGTGGATCGTTTTGTAAGGCAATGCAGGTAAAGTCGTATCTTCTAAAAGATAATAATCTGAACCTTTGCTTATTATCTCATATCCTATTGGGGTTTTAAAAAAAGAAAACTCATTTTCTTCAAATTTCAAATTATAATTTGATTGAGAGAAAATGGCTAAATGTATAGCCATTATTTGTAATAATATAAATGTTCGTTTCATCTAGTGATTTATTTAATGATTATTTTACCTGGTAATTTTTGATTGTTTTCAATAATTGCAGAACACATAAAAATACCTTTTACGAGATTTTGAACTTCAATTTTATTTTTACCTTATTCTTTATGCTGTATACCTATTATTTTTGCCTATTGTGTTTTTAGGTATTTTTTACCTCTTCTCCCAGGCATTCACAATCTCAGCCACATATACTTTATGAAAATCTTTATCAGGATAATTTTTTGAAACGATTGCGGTATCAAGAAAATCTTTCGGATCCAGAAATTGGGCATATAATTTTTTACACTCTAGCACGAGATAAGCTTCTTCGAAAGTTACGTTTCCGTTTGGTGTAACATGCGGGGTAATTCCGGCTTTTTCAGCTTTGTTTATGTCCCTGCCCGAAGTTGTTCCGCAAATCTGTAAAGCCTGACGGTACTCTTCTTTGAAGAAAGAGAGCGTAAATTCATCTTTCTTTTCCGTAAATTCAAAGGTATAGCGTTGCGGGCGGATAAAGACAAATACGACCGGTTTATTCCACAGGAAGCCCATAGTTCCCCAACTGGCAGTCATAGTGTTAAATGACGATGAATCTCCGGCTGTTACCAGCATCCATTTGTCGCCAATCAATTGAATCGCATTTTCGTTAATCTCTTTCGGGTTTACTTGCTGAAAAGTGTTGTTTGTTTCTTTCATATTATTTTCTGTTTTGTTTTCCGTATTGGGTTGGTTACAAGCCGACAATCCGATAAAAAGCGTTATTAATAAAATAAGTTGCTTCATTTGTATTAAAAATTTATGGTTGAATTATGTTGACCGGTTTGAGGTAAATTTTCAGTTCGCAATATAGGAAAAAATAGGTAAATAAATAACATTCTTAAACAATAAGGCAGAGATTTTTTATTAAAAAAACCTGTTAAGTTTTTAAAACTTAACAGGTTTATAGGTTTATATCCTACATTCTTAATATGCAAATAACGGATAATCTTTCATGATGCTGTTTACTTTTTTAGCAACCGATTCGATGATTTTTTCATTTTCGGCATTTGCTAAAACAGTATCGATCATTTCGACAATCTCCTGCATCAACGGTTCTTTGGCGCCACGGGTAGTGATTGCCGGCGTACCAAAACGAAGTCCCGAAGTTAAGAACGGAGAGCGGCTGTCGAACGGAACCATGTTTTTATTTGTGGTAATATCTGCCGCAACCAATGCCTTTTCAGCAAGTTTTCCGCTCAATTCAGGGAATTTCGGACGCAAATCTACCAACATACTGTGGTTGTCCGTACCACCTGAAATAATCTTATATCCTTTATCCATAAATGCCTGAGCCATTACAGCGGCATTTTTCTTCACCTGCATTTGGTATTCTTTATATTCAGGTTGCAATGCTTCGCCGAAAGAAACCGCTTTCGCTGCGATAACGTGTTCCAGCGGACCGCCTTGGATTCCCGGGAATACGGCAGAGTCGAGTAGGGCGGACATCATTTTGATTTCACCTTTCGGAGTCTTTTTACCCCAAGGGTTTTCAAAGTCTTTTCCTAATAAGATGATACCCCCGCGAGGGCCTCTTAATGTTTTATGTGTAGTAGAAGTAATAATATGAGCATGTTTCAACGGATTTTCAAGCAATCCCGCTGCAATCAATCCCGCAGGGTGCGCCATGTCTACCATAAAAATGGCTCCGATCTCGTCAGCTACTTTGCGGATACGGGCGTAATCCCATTCGCGCGAGTAAGCGGAAGCGCCTGCAATAATCATTTTAGGCTTTTCGGTGCGAGCTACCTGTTCCAATTGTTCGTAATCCACACGTCCTGTTTCTTCTTTTACATTATATTCTAATGCGTGATAAACCAATCCTGAAAAGTTGACAGGCGAACCGTGTGAAAGGTGTCCGCCGTGCGAAAGGTTTAAACCGAGAAATTTATCCCCCGGATTCATACAGGCGATAAATACGGCGGCATTTGCCTGTGCGCCTGAGTGCGGTTGGACGTTTGCCCATTCGGCATTAAAAAGTTGTTTCAACCTGTCGATAGCCAGTTGTTCGCTTAAATCTACGATTTCACAACCTCCATAATAACGTTTCCCCGGATATCCCTCGGCATATTTATTAGTTAAGCAAGAACCCATTGCTTGCATCACCTGCTCACTTACAAAGTTTTCGGAAGCAATCAACTCGATTCCTTTAAGTTGACGTTGACACTCTCTCTCAATAATGTCGAAAATTGCAGAATCCCTTTTCATAAAAATTTTATTTTGATTTATTGGACGTCTGCAAAGTTATTGATTTTTCCCAAAGTATCAGATAAAATAGTGCCTAACCATATCAAAATTTTTCAACAGGAACCAAGAAACGGAGTTTCAAATTCTTCACTCTTCATTCTCTCCTTTCAACTTTCACTTTTCATATTACCGTTATTTCAATGTAACATCCTTGTAATATAGCCGCTCTATTTTTGCTCCTGTAAATGATGCAGCATTATTTGAGTTTTTTTAATAATGAAAATAACGAACAAAATGATCAAGAAATTTTTTTATGCAACAATTTTATCTCTGATAGCTTTTAATGTTCTGGCACAGGAGGAGGAACTGACAGAGATGGAACAACTGGAACAACGGACAACAAGCTTGGAAAGTAAAGTAGGTAAACTTAGTAAGTTGAAAGTTTCCGGATATATTCAGGCCCAGTATCAACACGGGCAGAAAGATGCCTCGTTAAAAGTAGGAGGCGATGATAAAAACAAGTATGAACCGGAAGAGGGTTACGACCGTTTCGGGATCCGCCGCGGACGTTTGAAGTTCTCTTATACGGAAGGCATTGCCACAGGAGTTTTCCAGTTGGACATTTCCGAAAAAGGAGTCAGCACCAAAGACGCTTA
>JAVBMA010000055.1:0-17121 GCA_031553005.1 Paludibacteraceae bacterium
AAATTATTACAACTCCAACAACGTATTTTTCTTGTTTTTGACATATAAAAAAAGTTTACTGAAACGAATTTCAGTAAACTTCTTCATATCTAACTATTAATAATCTTTTCAGAACTTTTTACCAACTATTTTTGGCATATATACCGTAAATCTATAAAATCTGCGTTATCTGCGTGCCATTGATATACTTTCAATTCAATCCATTTTCATTGAAAGCTGTATCCGTTTCCGTTCTTTATCAACCTCAATTACTTTAACTTCTACATGCTGATGTAGTGAAACAACATCAGCAGGATTAGAGATATAACGGTCTGCCAATTGGGAGATGTGTACTAACCCATTTTCTTTAATGCCAATATCAACAAAAGCACCGAAATTAGTAACATTGGTTACAATACCCGGTAGGCGCATACCGACTTTTACGTCGTCAATTGTGCGGATAGTAGGATCAAACTCAAAAACTTTAATTGTTTGACGTAGGTCCCTTCCGGGTTTTTCCAATTCTTCCATAATGTCTTTGAGCGTAGGAAGACCTGTTTTCTCAGAAACGTAATCTTGCAGATTCAGTTGATTTCTTAATTCTTTGTTTTGAATCAGTTCGGGAATCGAACATTTCAGGTTTTTCGCCATTAGTTGTACTATTCCATAGCTTTCGGGATGGACAGCCGAATTGTCCAGCGGATTGCCGGTATTCGGAATACGTAAAAATCCGGCGCATTGTTCAAATGCTTTTTCTCCCAGCCTTGGTACTTTTTTTAGTTCCTGACGAGATTGGAATGCTCCGTTTTCGGCGCGATAATCTACAATATTTTGTGCCAGTTGAGGCCCAAGCCCTGAAATATAAGTGAGCAAGTGTTTGCTGGCTGTATTCAAATTGACGCCGACAAGGTTCACACTGTTGATGACTGTTTGGTCAAGCGATTTTTTTAATTTATTCTGGTCGACATCGTGCTGGTATTGTCCAACTCCGATTGATTTCGGATCAATTTTTACCAATTCAGCCAATGGATCCATGAGTCGCCGACCAATCGAAACCGCACCCCGGACGGTAACGTCATAGTTGGGAAATTCTTCCCGTCCTATAGGCGAGGCGGAATAAATAGAAGCGCCACTTTCGCTTACCACAAAAACTTGTACTTTATGGTCATAGTGGATATTTTGGATAAACTGTTCGGTTTCTCGGCTTGCTGTTCCGTTTCCTATTGAGATAGCTTCAATATTATATGCTTCCACCATTTGTGCTATTTTTCGAGAAGCCTGTGCTTTTTCGTTTTGTGGCGGATGAGGAAAAATAGTTTCGTTGTGCAACAGATTTCCTTGTGCATCGAGGCATACCACCTTACATCCGGTTCGATAACCGGGATCAATGGCAAGAACTCTTTTTTGTCCTAAAGGTGGGGCTAACAATAGCTGCCGCAGGTTTTCCGCAAAAACGCGGATAGCTTCTTCGTCAGCTTTCTCTTTACTTTGGTTGGCAAATTCGGTCTCTATGGATGGTTTTATCAGTCTTTTGTAGGAGTCTATAACAGCATCTTCAACCTGAGCCGATGCTTCCGTATGCCCTTTTACAAAAAGAGGAGTTAGGCGTTCCAATGTGCTTTCGTCATCGGGCGCTATGGAGACGCGCAGGAAGCCTTCGGCTTCACCTCGGCGCATTGCGAGCAGACGATGGGAAGAACAGCGTTTCAACGGGTCGTTTACTTCAAAGTAATCCCGATATTTTTCGGCCTCTTTTTCTTTTCCTTTTATTATTTTGGAGCTTATGAGGGCATCGTGCTCAAAACTTCTTCTTACCCTGTTACGTGCCGCTTCATTTTCGCTAACCCATTCGGCGATAATGTCTTTTGCACCTTTCAGGGCTTCTTCTGCATCTTTAATGTCGCCTTTGACAAAGGATAAGGCACGGGATTCGACATTGTTTTCGAGTTGCGCCATTAATATTTTAGCTAAAGGTTCAAGTCCTTTTTCGCGTGCTATTTCGGCGCGTGTACGGCGTTTGGGTTTGTATGGAAGGTAGAGGTCTTCGAGCTCGGTCATGCTCCATGCTGCGGAGATTCGCTTTTTGAGTTCATCTGTTAATTTCCCCTGCTCGTTGATGCTTTTTAGTATGCTTTCTTTCCGTTTTTCCAGTTCCGACAGTTTTTCGTATTGTTCCTGAATTTCCTGAATCTGGACTTCATTCAATTCTCCTGTCATCTCTTTTCGGTAACGGCTGATAAATGGGATAGTAGCACCCTCATTAAGCAGCTTTAATGTGTTTGCTACTTGTTTTTCTCTGATATTCAGATTTTGGGCTATAATTGAGTCGAACATATATTTTGAGGTTGTGAGGTGGATTGTAAAGACATTCAGATAGTCAGATTTTCAGGTAATCAGATTTTCTGAATGTCTGAAAATCTGACTATCTGAAAATCTTTATCCACAAAGCGTGTATAAGTCTTTTCTTGGATTGATTACCATTACGGGAACTGGAGATTGCCGGATGACTTTTAATTCTTTAGGTCCAAAGAAAATATCGTCTAATCCATAATCGCGCGAGGCGGAGATGATAAGCATATCGGCTTCGAGTTCTTTGGCTTTCTGAGCAGCTTCGAGTTCTACTTTGAAACTGTCTTTTGTGGCATCTATGTATTTGTATTGGAGATTGAATTTATCCAACAGCGTTTGGATGGCTTCCATATTTTTGCGGGCGCGGCTTCCGTAATCTTTTGCGGGCATCAATATGATTTCGGATTTGAAAAAGCGTCCCATACTGCTACTGAACGGACCTTTTTCGCGTTCTTCGTTCAGGAATCCTACCGGAACGAGTACTTTATCGAAATGAATATCCTGATTTTCTTTTACAAAGAAGTAGGGAATGCGTAATTGCCGGCACATTTCCAATTGTTTGACAGGTTTGTCGTAAAATTTTTTGTCGGCAATTTCGAAAATAATCATAGATGCTTCGGTATGTTCCATTGTATCTGTGAAATTTTCTCCTGCATCTAATACATACATGTTTAAATTGACGAATATGTTTTCTTTTTTTTCTTTTATCCATTCTGAAAAAGTATCAAGATAGTCAATGATATCTTTTCCGCCTTTGGGTGGTATTCCTAAGAAACAAACTTCTTTTTCGTATACTTTTGCCAGTTTGCAGGCTAATTCGAATCCTTTTCCGGGAAAAAAGCCGGGATGGGCAGCAATGAATATTTGTTGCTTTAATTCAGTCATTTTTAGTATTTAAGATTGATAGCTTATCAATTACATTATCTATTATTCCTTGAAATAAACTCTTTTTACCCTTTTGGAAATATTACTGAGTATTTCGTATGGAATTGTATTTAGTTTTGCCGCAATATCTTTGATAGAGTGTTGTTTTCCGAAAATGGTAACGGAATCGCCCTCTTGCGCTTCGATTCCTGTCAGGTCAATCATGGAGAGGTCCATACAGATATTTCCTATTGTGGAAACCATTTTTCCATTGATGAATATTTGACCTTCTCCGTTTCCTAATTTCCGGTTGTATCCGTCGGCATATCCGATTGGTAGAATGCCTATGACGGAATCTCGTTTTAATACTCCTTTACGGCTGTAACCGACGGTTTCGGTTGCCGGAACATGCTTGATTTGAAGTATATTCGTTTTCAGTGTACATACTTCTTCAATTTTAGGCGAATTAGTGGCGCTGATTCCGTAAAGTCCTATTCCGAGGCGTACCATGTCAAACTGGTATTGGCTGAAACGTTCGGTTCCTGCCGAATTGAGTAGGTGGTAAATAATTTTATGTAGGAAAGCGCTGTCTATTTTTGACTTTACTTCTGTAAACCTTTTCACCTGCTCTTCCGTGAAGTTATCGAACTTGGCTTCGTCGGCTCCCGACAAATGCGAGAAAACGGAGCGTATCATCACGTTTTTTTGCGATTTTAACCGTTCAATCAGTTTGTCAATCTCGGCAGGTTCAAATCCCAAACGGTGCATTCCCGTATCAATTTTAATATGAACAGGATATTGATTGATTCCTTGCCGTTCGGCTTCGTTTATCATCTGTTCGAGCAACCGGAAACTGTATATTTCGGGTTCCAGATTGTTCTCGAATATTTTATGGAAGCTGTTTGTTTCGGGGTTCATCACTACAATCGGGATGTCGATGCCTTCGTGCCGGAGAACAGCGCCCTCGTCGGCTACGGCTACGGCAAGATAGTCGCATCCGTTGTGTTGCAAGGTGCGTGCAACTTCAATATCTCCGCTTCCATAAGCATTGGCTTTGACCATACACATGGTTCGTGTGCCGGGTTGAAGGAATGAGCGGAAGTAATTGAAATTGTTTACCAGGGCATTCAGGTCTACTTCCAATACTGTTTCGTGTACGGCAAGCGCCATTTTGTCGGATATCTCTTCAAAACGGAAATGGCGGGAGCCTTTCAGCAGGATTGCTTCTTCTTTGAAGTCTTCCATATTGAATTGTTGAAGGAATGTTTCTGTGTCCGGATAGAACGACTTATTTTTTAACGGGAGAAATTCTTTGTGGGCTGATATTTCATGCCCGATTCCAATAAGTTTTTCTATGTTTTTATTGTAAATAAGATTGGCTACGGATTGGTAAAGGAGTGCGGGGTCTTGTCCGCTTTGCATGATATCCGATAGAATCAGCGTTTTTTTCATTTGTTTGGCATTTGCCTGTTGATTTAAGAAATCGAGGGCAATGCCGAGTGAATTGATATCGGAGTTGTAGCTGTCATTGATTAGCAGGCATCCGTTTTGTCCGTCTTTTACTTCCAGACGCATAGCTACAGGTTCGAGAGCAGCCATGCGTTTTTGTATTGTTTTGGATGGAATATCCATGTGCAATAGCAGTGCAAGGCATTGTAATGAGTTTTCGACGGATGCGTCATCGGTAAACGGGATTGTATAGCAATCTTCTTTTCCTTTAAAAAGGTAGGAGATAGTTGTCCGGTTGCTCTTTTTTTGACGGGAGAGAACTTGAATATTTGCATCGTCGCGTGTTCCGAATGAGAGGAATTTTGCTCTTGTTTTTGCCTGCATCACGCAGATATCTACTAATTTATCGTCTTTGTTGTAAATAAGAGTATCCGCACCGTCAAACAGTTTTAGTTTTTCGAGGCATTTAATTTTCAGGGATGAAAAATTTTCCTGATGGGCTTCTCCCAGATTAGTAAAAATCCCAACGGTAGGGGCAATGATGGGTGCGATTTGTTCCATATCTCCCATTTGGGAGATTCCGGCTTCAAAAATTCCCAGTTGGGTATCTTTGTTCATTTCCCATACAGAGAGCGGAACTCCTATTTGAGAGTTATAGCTTCGGGGAGAACGTGTGATGTTGAAGTCGGAGTGCAGGAGTTGGTATAGCCACTCTTTTACAATGGTTTTTCCATTACTTCCTGTAATGCCGACAACAGGTATCGGGTGCATCTTACGATGATTTGCTGCCAATTCCTGTAACGCTTTCAGGGTATTTTTAACTACGATAAAATTTGCATCTTTAAGTTCTTCAAACTCAGGGAAAATGTGTGAAACCAAAAAGTTACGCACATTTTTTTTGTATAGCCCCGGGATATATTTGTGTCCGTTGTTTCTGTCCGAAACAATAGCAATAAATAGCGTGTCTTCGGGAAAAGATAGCGCACGGCTGTCTATCAGCAAGCGGTTGACCGGCATGTTACGGTTTCCGTGCAAAACTCCGCCTGCCATTTCGGCTATTTCTTTTGTTGTATACATAAAAGAGACTGTTTAAATTTTTGTCACTATCTTTTGTAAGTGTTTTTTGTCACCTTTCACTTTTCAACTCTCATTTTTCCCCTTTTCCTTTAAGTGTTCGGCAAACATATCGTCCATTTCCAGCCCCGTTAATTTTTTCATGGAGTGTAAAATATACCACAATATCAGCATCATGATTATAGTGCAGGGGATTGCAATGACAAACTTGCTTACAATCATCATTTTACCTAATTCTTGTGTGAAGGCTTCCGTTCCGGTCGGACTTTTGATTATGATTTTTGCCAACGTAAAATTCAATACGGAGGAGAAAATGAAAGATGCGGCAAGCATATAGGTTGAGTAAGTAAAAATGCGGCTTAACTGGCTCTCTTTTTTCTTTTCCGAAAGGATATGGTTTATTTTTTCTACATCCCACACTTCTTCGTTGTAAAACATTTTGTGAACCAACGGGATAGGTGTCTTAAGGGAAATAAGTATAGCCAATGCGATTACCAGCGGAATAGCAGCTTTTTCGTAAGCAATCCATTCGCTTGGCAACTCAAGTACTCCGATTATTCCAATCAGGAAGATGCTGATAAATCCTATAATGGAAATGAAATTTGTTTTTTTTCTGGAAATAAGGTCATATACGAAGTATGCGGCAGGAAATGAAAGCGCTAATATTAACCCATATAAAGGTCCCAGATATTCCGGACCTGTTAATCGGCTATAAATAATCCCTACGGGAATTACAATGTTGAACAGAAGATTTATCACTGGATTTTCTTTCTTTTTCAGTCTCTTTTTTTCGTTTTCCATTTATTTGTTTATGATTTACTGTGAGATTATACAGAAATACAAATTTCGTTAGAAAAAATGACGTTGCCAATTTTTAGGAAATAAAGTTACAGGAATCAAGAACCATGAATCAGGAACCAAGAGTCAGGAGCCGGGAAAACTAAATTATTAACACTCAACTTTCACTTTTTACCTTTCACTTTTCAATTATTTTTTGTAATTTAGGTACTTATTTGTCATTTTAAAAAGTAGGTATATGGAAAATATGGAAAATGCAACAGCATTGGTGAAATATGAAAAGCACTATTCCCGCTTGAAATTGCTTAATAAACTTGGGAAAGCAGCACAGAAGGCAGGCTTGAAGGTTGTTTATTCGGTATTGCTTCTTTTTTATGTTTTGGTAGATGGTAATCTTAGTTTGAAGGACCGGGGAATTATAATCGGGGCTTTGGGTTATTTTATATTCCCAGTTGATTTATTGCCGGATTTTATGATTCTGTTGGGATATACGGACGATTTGGCGGTATTGCTTTTTGCTCTTAGTAAAGTAAGGCGCAGTATTACTCCTGAAATCAGATTACAGGCAAAGAAAAAATTGCAGGAATATTTTAAGGTAACGGACGAAGAATTGGAAAAAATTTAAGGGACTGTCTGTCTTAAAAGAACGCGGATGACGCAGATAACGCGGATTTACACCGATTTTTGATAATTAGAAATATTATCTGTGTGAATCCGCGTTATCTGCGTCATCCGCGTTCAAAAGAACTTTTGAGGTCTTTTTTTAGGCAATTGTAATAGTGTTATCCAAATAAACATCTTGAATGGAATTTAGCAATTCAACACCTTCATTCATTGGTTTTTGAAATGCTTTTCTTCCGCTTATTAAGCCCATGCCACCGGCTCTTTTATTGATGATAGCTGTAATGACGGCATCTTTCAGGTCAGACTCTCCGTGCGACTCTCCGCCCGAGTTGATTAGTCCTATTCGGCCCATATAGCCGTTTGCAACCTGATAACGACACAAATCAACCGGATGCTCGGAGGTTAGTTGAGTATAGACTCTTTCATCAGTTTTTGAGAATTTCAAGGCTGTGAACCCGCCATTATTGGTAGGTAATTTTTGTTTTACAATATCAGCCTTGATTGTTACTCCCAAATGATTTGCCTGACCTGTCAGATCTGCCGCCGTATGATAATCTATATTGTCTTTTTTGAAATTATTATTTCGCAGGTAACACCACAGTATGGTTACTAAACCTAATTCGTGTGCATATTCAAATGCTTCGGAAATTTCGACAATTTGCCTGTGGCTCTCTTGTGAACCGAAATAGATAGTTGCCCCGACTGCCGTAGCGCCCATATCCCAAGCCTCTTTTACCGTTCCGAAAAGTATCTGGTCGTATGTATTCGGATAGCTCAACAGTTCGTTGTGGTTTATTTTGACGATAAATGGAATCTTATGTGCATATTTCCTTGCCACGGAGCCTAATACCCCGAAGGTAGAGGCAACCGCATTACAACCTCCTTCGATTGCCAGCTTTACGATATTTTCGGGATCGAAATAGAGTGGATTCGGAGCGAAAGAAGCTCCCGCAGTGTGTTCTATTCCTTGGTCTACCGGTAAGATGGAAACATATCCTGTACCGCTCAACCGTCCATGTCGCAAAATCTTTTGCAAATTATTGATGGTTTGCAGATTCCTGTCGCTGTCCATCCATACCTTTTCAATGATGTCCGGCGAAGGAATGTGTAAAAGGGATTTGTCTATTGTTTTGCAGGTATGCCCGAGAAAATACTCTTCCTGACTTCCTAATAGTTTTTTGATTTTTTCTGAATTCATAGTACTATTTTTTCTGAAGAACAAACGGTTAGTAAATATTGCTCATTGATTTAATGTTTTTTAGGTGATGATTGGATGTTCAGATGAACAGATAATCAGATATTCCGAAGGACAGATGATTTTTAGTTCTTTAAAATATTTCTTGGTGTTTGTGTGCGGGGCTTTATAATGCCAGATTTGGGTTTGTGAGAAAGAAGACGCGATGCATTGCGTCTCTACGGATATTTATATTGTAAATTCTTCATTCTTCATTTTTCATTCTTAAATTTTATTTTCTTTCCTTTGTCGGAAAAATAAATTATGCTTGAAAATTATCACATCATATTGGCGTCCAATTCGCCAAGAAGGCAAGAACTATTGAAAGGTTTGGAACTCGATTTTGAAGTAAAAACCATTCCGGACTTGGATGAGTCTTATCCGGAAACACTGAAAGGAGAGGAGATTCCTTTGTTTCTTGCAAGAAAAAAAGGATCGGCGTATACTTCTTTTATGCAGGATCGTGTGATGATTATTACAGCCGATACGATTGTTTGGTTTGAAGATAAAGTATTGGAAAAACCCACAGACAGGGAAAATGCGATTGGAATGTTGCGGATGATGTCGGGAAATACCCATCAGGTTTTTACGGGAGTCTGTGTCAAAACGAACGAAAAAGAAGTCTCATTTTGTGTCGGGTCAGACGTGCGCTTTTCCCGTCTTACGGATGAAGAGATTGTTTATTATGTGGATAAATATAAACCTTATGACAAAGCCGGTTCGTATGGTGTACAGGAATGGATAGGTTATATTGGAGTGGAGCACATTAACGGCAGTTTTTATAATATTATGGGACTTCCGGTTCAAAGGCTTTATAATGAATTGAAAATGTTTAGATAGGAAGATGTTCAGACATTCAGATAGACCGACATTCAGATGTTTTATCTATCTGAATGTCTGATAGTCTGAACATCTGATAATCTATTTACGAAATATCGTAATTCAGATTTTTCTTGTTCAGTTCTGAATTTTTTTTCCAGTGAAAGATATTTTTTAGAAGTTTCCGGGATAGTTTCTTTTTGC
Source organism: Paludibacteraceae bacterium (assembly GCA_031553005.1). Taxonomy (GTDB): domain Bacteria; phylum Bacteroidota; class Bacteroidia; order Bacteroidales; family Paludibacteraceae; genus RGIG9379. Next base: position 9,395 of record JAVBMA010000055.1, read on the forward strand.
GGGCATAACTTTCATAAGTATCGGTATTGTAATCAAAGTCGTCTTCCCAGCAGGTATTTGGCGAGATGTAGCAGTAAGTTGAATCTACAATAACGCTGTTTGTATTTTCGGAAGCGACCGAGATATCTGTTTTGGTAGGCGCTATGCAGGTTATGTTTCGTTCCGCACATTTCTCTTTTATCAATTGGATTGTTGTGTCATACATTTTCTCCAACTGTTCGTGGCTGAAATTGTCGTAAGCCGTATTTCCGGTTTTTTGTATTGGGCGCAGTTGCAGTATATCAATTTTTATTTTGTCGAAAGAATCAAAAAAATCGTTTAGTTCGAGAATGTTATTCTCATTCATCGTATAATTGATCCGTATTTTAAAATCGGGAAATCTGTTTTTTGCGGCAGAAAGATATTCCAATGTTCGTCGGAAAGCATCATAGTTGCTGTTTGTCATGAAATATTCATACGTTTCCTTTTTTACACCATGCATGGAGAGAGTGATTTCGTTAAGTCCTCCCGAAATATATTCATGAATATCCTCTTCGGTCAGCAATATTCCGTTTGTTGTCAATGAGATATAAGGCACTTTGTGTTTTTTTGCCAATGAAATAAGCAGTGGTATTGATTTGGAACAAGTCGGTTCGGCTCCGCAGCCAATTTGAATTTTTAACGCCCTGTGGAATAAAGCTTTTGCTATTTTTTCAATATCGGCATCATCCAGTTTTCCTTTCAGTGTTTTTCTTTTTTCTTCATCACTGAAATAACACATTTTGCAACGCAAATTACAACTTAGAACCGGATCAATGAATATTCCCAAATATCTTTTTCCGAAGATATGGAGCAGATAGATTCCCCATAATTTCAATGAAGGACTTTTTATTTTGTTGAAGTATTTCAGACTTTGATAAATGTTCATTTTGGTTGAATGTCTAAATGTTTGAAAAATTCTTCACTCCTCATTCTTCACTCTTTTCTGTTGCATTAAAATCATGTTTTTTCAAAATTTTGTTAGCAGCATCATATCCTATCCGGAAAATAGTATCAGCCTTTGAAACGTCAAACATTCCGAATTTTTTAGCTTCGGTGGTTTCAATTACGATATCGCAATATGCTTTTTGTTGAATTGTATTTCCGTTGATAGCCAGATGAAAAGTCCGTTCTGCGACGTCGAGCAATCCCGTTGTACTCTCTTTGTGTGAAATCGGATTTACATGTATTCCGATCACAGTCTCGCAATTTTCTTTTAAGACGGATGCTGGAAGATTGCAAAACATACCACCATCGACATAGAGTTTTCCGTCGATGTTGGTCGGATTGAAAAATACGGGAACGCTTGCCGATGCTATAATGCAGCTAAGTAGTTCGCCCGATCTGAAATATACGTTTTTTCCTGCGTTCAATTCTGTTGCGTTGACAATAAGCGGAATATTTAATTCTTCGAATGTTTTGGCACGCAACATGCTTCCGAGTTGGTTTTTAAACCTGTCGGTATTAGCGAGTCCGCCGTTCTTGGGTAAATTAAAGGATACCATTTGAAACAGGCTGCTTTTTTGAAAGAAATTATTGATTTCTTCAGTCGTATGTCCGTCGGCATACAAAGCCCCGATAATGGCCCCTACACTAACACCGGAGATCATGTCAATTTTTATTCCATACTCTTCCAGTGCTTTTAAAACTCCCAGATGGGCAATTCCTTTTGCCCCTCCGCCGCTTAATGCTACACCGATTTTGTATTTTTTTGCCATAACCCTGAATTAATATATATTTAAAGTGTCATTTTTTATTCTTAAAATTAGCAAATTAGACGATTAGTCATTTACTTAAGATCTCTTCGTGTTTGCCTGACAAACGGAAAACGTTTTTCCGCCCAATAGGCATATCCGGAAAATAATAACAAAACTCCAATGACAACCGGAATAATGGCAGTTTCATTGCGCGAGGCATACCAGACAGCTACACAGATAACAATATTTATGCATTGCTGAATGAAAACAACTTGTTGGTGTGAAAATCCGGACAAGACCAACCGATGAAAGATTTGGTTTTTATGGGGAAGTAAAACATTTTCTTTGTAAATCATTCTTCTGATTAGCGTGTAAGTTGTATCGAAGAGGGCAACGCCGCAGACTAACAGCCATAAGAGAATAGAAATTTTATATTCATTCTGGAAATAAATCCCGAAAACAGCAAAATTAAATCCTAGAAATGTGCTGCCCGCATCACCCATAAATATTTTTGCCTTTTGCCAATTCCATACTAAAAATCCGCCAATACAAGGGATTAAAAAGATGAGAGGATTGGAGGGAACCAGAATTATACTCATAAGGCAGATAGCGATGGATTCGCTGCCCAGATTACCGTCTAACCCGTCGTAAAAATTGAACAGATTGATAAACCAGAGGAATGCAATAAATGCCAATAGATTGATAATGAAAGGAGAATGCCAGACAAAAGTGCCAAAGTCAATATCGTTTAATCCTCCGAGGAAAAATATGGAAGTGACTGCTACGATTGCTTGGATAATAAGGCGTATCCACGGTGAAATTTGCCGGGCATCATCCCTTATTCCAACAAGGAATAATAATAATCCCGGTAATAATGCACAGAAAAGCTTTTCGGGCATCACGGTGGGGTAAAAAAAGAATAAAATTGAAATTGCAATGTACCAACAAGTGACAACGGCGATGCCTCCTCCCAATGGAGTTATTTTGGTATGTGCGCTACGCGTATTAGGTTTGTCCAATAATCGTTTGGATATGGCCCACTTTCGAATCATCAGAGTGATTGACCAGGAAAAAATGAAAGCAAATATGAAGCGTAGCCAAAGCATACAGATTTTCATTTCTTATGTTTACCGTGTGTTATGCAAATATACGTAATTAATTCTATGCGGTGATTTTTTCGAATCGGGTGATATTGACTGATTGCTTAAAATTCAGTTTAATTTAATTATTTTTAAATGTTCGGCGCAGCGATTGGAAAATAATAAAGCTTACCCGCAATGTTCCCTCAAACAAGAGAAAGTAAATACAAAGAAGTAAAGGACGTAAAGGTTATCTTTTATTTTCTTTGTGTTCGTCGTTCCTTTGTGTTTATTAATATTATGCATATCCAATAAAAGAACAGGGATTTGCAATTAGTTTACAAATCCCTGTTTTCAATTTCATTTATGGAAATATATCTACTTTTCCAAATGTATTTTATTTACCTTGTTCCAACATTAGAGTTTGGGTAGTCTGGTCGCATACTTCAGTTGGTCCGAAATATTGAATAGGGCCCGGGTATACATAGCATGTGTTAAGCGACCAGTCTGCACGGTTATCTGCCAATTTGCGGAATGGAGAGTCGTCCAGTTTAACCAATGCTTTTTGGATAACCGGTTTCATTGCACCGTGGCGACGTTCCATGTTCATCATCATTGTTACCGGAACACCTCCAGCAATCCACTCTTCTGCCGGAGCAGTCGTATTGCGTATGGAAGACATATATCCTGTTTTTCCGCTGGCAATCAACATAGCTGCATTAAACCCTAAAGAGTAGCAATAGTTTGCATCAAAGTTGGAAGGAGCAGCGCAACGGCCTTCATATCCGAAGAAATGTCCGAGACCGGAGAATTTTCCTTTGTATGAACCTTCGGCTTTCATTTCAGCCAAACGTTTACCAACCATTTCGATTAATAATTTTTCTGTTTCGATTAGTGATACCTGAACGTTTCCATGAGGGTCACGGTCTAATGTCAACTGTTTGGCAATTGCTTCCGGAAGGCTGTTGTAAGCCTCTGCGCTGGCTTTTGATAATTTTGCAAGAGCAGTTTTAATATCACTTTCGTGAGCCAACAGATCATTTAATTCGGAAATAAGGACTTTCATTTCAGGAATAAATTCGATCAATCCTTCCGGAATCAAAACCACACCGAAATTATCACCTTTTGCAGCACGAGCAGCAACCGTATTGGCAATATCGTTTACGATTTGCGACAGCGTCATTTTTTTAGCTTCCACTTCTTCCGAAACGATACAAACGTTAGGTTGGGTTTGTAATCCGCATTCCAATGCGATATGAGAAGCAGAACGTCCCATTAATTTAATAAAGTGCCAGTATTTTTTTGCAGAGTTGGCATCGCGCATGATGTTTCCGATCACTTCCGAGTAAACTTTACAAGCAGTATCGAATCCGAAAGATGTTTCAATCATTTCGTTTTTCAAGTCACCGTCGATTGTTTTCGGGCATCCGATAACCTGAATACCTGTTTTTTTCTGAAAATAGTACTCAGCCAAAACGCATGCGTTTGTGTTTGAGTCGTCTCCACCAATGATGATAAGAGCTTTGATACCTAATTTGTTACAGATTTCAACACCTTTATCAAATTGTTCTGTTTCTTCCAGTTTGGTACGTCCGGAACCGATGATGTCAAATCCTCCTGTATTTCTGTATTCGTCGATAATATCGGCAGTCAATTCATTATACTTATGGTCGACCAATCCGCCGGGGCCACCCAAGAAACCATATAGTTTGCAATCCTTATTCAGGGATTTAAGCCCGTCGAAAATACCCGAAATAACATTGTGCCCGCCGGGAGCTTGTCCTCCGGACAAAATTACTCCGACGTTGATTGCCGGAAATTCCACTTTTTTATCTGTTGCTTCGAATGTAACCAAAGGCATTCCGTATGTGTTAGGGAATAGCTTTTTGATTTCTTCCTGATCTGCAACGGATTGAGTTGCTTTTCCTTCTTTAAGAGCTACATTGCCTTTTAGCGCTTTCGGCATTTTAGGCTGATAGGTTGCTCTTGCGGTTTGCAATGCACTTTTTATCATATTAGTATTTAAAATTAGGTATGATTGAAATTGTTTTTGTGAAAAATTGCTGCAAATTTGGCAATTTTTTTTGGTAATATCAAGCTAATTCAAATTTTATATGATGCGAAAAGAACAGAGCGCAAAGAAGAGGTTTTATAGCAGAATTTTTATGGAGTTAAAAGTTGAAAAGTGAAAGTTTGGGAGCTTTGAATTGAAGGGATTTAATTTTTTTGTGATAAAATAGTCAAAGGGTTTTTCACCAACCACTTTTTAGTTCATTTCAATTTTCTACTAACAAATGATTATAATTACTCTTCATTTTCCTGTTGTTTGTCAATTGAAAATTGCAGACCTTTTGATATAACATAAATTCTTCGTCCGTTTCCGGTATGATAATAATGCCATGTTGTTGGGGAATTTGTTTTTCATCTACATTGACAAAACTGATAAATCCCTGTACCAATACTTCAGTCTCCGGAGTACGGTTTATTTTAATGTGGACTGTCAGGCTGGAATTTCCGCTGTGTACAATAGAAGAGGTAAAACAGATCACATCTCCGAGGTGAATTGGTTTTAAAAATTCCAGTTCGTGCATTTTGGCGCATACGATATTTTGAGGTTTCAAAAGATTGGCAACGGCAGTAAAACCTGCTTCTACGAACCATTCGGCCGATCGTCCGGCAAAAAGCGTGTCATGGTGATTCAGGTCTTCTTTTTTTACCAAATGATACGTTACATAAGTAGGCGGAGTTAAAGTTTGAGTTTTCATACTTAATTTATTTTTTTTAAATTATAACAAAAAAGAGTGTTTTTTGTTCTTGAAAATAAAAAAATGGATTTTTCTTTTGTTTGTTATTTTGCTATTTATTTTGGCAATATGTAAATTTTGTAATGTTTTTTGTTTGGTTAATTTTTCGTTTTGTCTTTATTTTCTGTCAAAAGGATATTTTTATGTTTTTTGTACCTCATATTTTTTTATTATAAAAATAGTAAAAGTGTTGCATGATTATGTTTTATAACATATCTTTGCAGCACAATTGAAATAGAAAACAAAATAAAATAGATTAAGTTATGGTTTGTCTGAATTTGCTTATCAGCGTTATTTTTAAGAAATACGCACCAAAGTTTTAAGTAGAAAAGAAATTAGCTGTTTCCCATACAGCAATTTAGGTTAGTTTAAGGTTGCGCATCCGATGTATAAATATGTCGAATGCGTTTTTTGTTTTTTAATATAATAGACGAGTAAACAAAGTAGACCAGTAAACGAGAATTAGATTCGGAAGTATTGGTCTGTACACATTTATTTGTTTACGTCCTTATTTTACATGTCTGCCGATTTACTCATTTACTCGTCTACTTTGTCTACTCGTTTACTTGTTTACTCGTCTACTTTTTCTACTTTTGTGTAAAATCAAAAGAAAAAATGAAAAAAACAGCCCTCTTTATAGATCGTGACGGAACATTGATTGTTGAACCTCCTGTTACTTTTCAGGTGGATAATCTGGAGCAGATGGAATTTCTTCCGAATGTTATACGAAATCTTTATTTTATTCGCAAAAACCTGAGTTTTGAATTTGTTATGGTGACTAATCAGGATGGTCTTGGAACGCCTGTTAATCCACAAGAAAATTTTGATCTCGTACAAGGAAAAATGTTACAGCTCTTAGAGGGCGAAGGGATTACTTTTGACAAAATATTTATAGATAAATCCTGTCCGGAAGATAATCTTCCTACGCGTAAACCGGGAACTGCTATGCTCACCGGATATATGAACGGCGATTATGACATGGAAAGTTCTTATGTGATAGGAGACCGCCTGACGGATGTGGAATTGGCGAAAAATCTGGGTTGTAGAGCAATTTTTCTATGTGAGCCGGAAAAAGCGGCAAAGATGCTGGAAGAGAAAAAACTGGAGGATTTTTGCGCTTTGGCAACTATGGAGTGGGACAGGATTGCCGAATTTTTATTTGCCGGAGAGCGTGTTGCCACTATTCAACGAACAACGAAAGAGACGGATATATATGTGCGCCTTAACCTCGATGGAACGGGAAAATGTGACATTTCGACCGGACTTCAGTTTTTTGACCACATGTTGGAACAGATAGGAAAACATTCGGGTTGCGACCTCACAATCAGAGTGAAAGGAGACCTTGGGGTGGACGAACATCATACGATCGAAGATACTGCAATTGCTTTGGGAGAAGCGTTGGGTAAATCGTTGGGAGACAAGCGCGGAATCGAACGTTATGGCTATTGCCTGCCTATGGACGACTGTCTTTGCACGGTAGCGTTGGATTTCGGAGGCCGTCCGTGGTTGGTATGGGATGTTAAGTTCAACAGGGAGTATGTGGGTGATATGCCGACCGAAATGTTTTTGCATTTCTTTAAATCGTTGAGTGATTCCGCAAAAATGAACCTGAATATCCGCGCCGAAGGAGAAAATGAACATCATAAAATAGAAGGAATTTTTAAAGCGCTCGCCCGGTCAATCAAAATGGCAATCAAACGTGATATTTATAAATATGAGTTGCCGAGTACGAAGGGAGTTTTGTAGGAGTTGAAAAGTGAAAAGGGAAAGTTGAAAGTTTGTTTGAAGAGGAGTGTATTTCTATAGATATATAGAAAAGTATTGAAAAATTTTCTATATTTTTATTTTGTTGGGTTTTAAGAAAGAAAATATATAATGCCTGTCCGCAAAAATGCCCTGACATTTCAGACAGTCATTTGGGTGATTCCGAATGGAACGAAAGTGGAATGAGGAATGACGGATGTTTACAATTTGCGATGTAGGAGAGAAAGCGGCGGCAAAGCCGCCGCGTTCACTCCTAAATGTGTTTATATAACCCCAATGTTTGATTACGAAAGCAGTGTTGAAACTATTAATGTATAATTGGGGGGATTTTTTATAATATGTATTAAAAATATTTATTGTCAAAT
>JAVBMA010000027.1:0-22762 GCA_031553005.1 Paludibacteraceae bacterium
AGTTGGTTGAGCACCTGTTTGAACCCAATACAAAGCTCTTTCGAAGTTTAAATCTACTGTAGCTGGATTTGTGTTAGGGTTGTAAGAACCGATTCTTTCTACAAATCTACCATCACGTGGTGCTCTGCTATCTGCTACGACGATGTGGTAATACGCGTACCCCTTGCGGCCGTGTCTTTGCAATCTAATTTTAGTTGCCATTCTGAAATAATTTAATTTATTAAACTTCCTTTTAATTTGGAACCGCAAAGGTAGAAATATTTTTTGATTATCAAAAATATCGGAGAAAAAATGGTGCAAAAGAGTAGAGAAGTAAACCAAGTAAACAGGACTTTCAAAAGTACTTTTCGTAGTTTTCAATATAAATGTAGAAAAAATATAGAAAATTTTCTATGATATATAATAATGTAAATCCGAAATTGAAAAAGCCAAAAGAAAAAGTCCGAAGGGACTGATATTGTATAGAAAAACTTCCTAAAAAGAACGCGGATGACGCTGATAACACGGATTTTCGCAGATAGAGGAGTGAACGTTTGGTATATTTCTATTTATCAAAAACATAAGCTTTGCGAAATTCCGTGTTATCAGCGTCATCCGCGTTCAAAAAACTTTTGAGCTCATTGATTGTTTTATTCATCTATTTTTTGCGAAAAATCTGCATCCGACCGCTCAATATTTCTTATTTTTGCAGGTTCCGGATATCGGGAATATTTTTTACAGAAAAAATTATGAACTCTTTTTTCTCCGTTTTAATTACCGAACACAGGCTTTGGGGCACTATCTTCCAACCATTTATATTGGAGAAGAAGAATGTTGCTTTTTATACTATCGGCGAACTGGTTACGCCTAAAAATATCTCCTCTTATTCGCTTTCTGAGACGGAAAAAAAGATTGTTTCCCTTTGTGACAAATATTCGGAGGCAAATATTTTAACGCTATTTGTCCGTAAAAAAACTTCGGTTGCCGAATTTCAGAGGAAATATGAGAAAAATCCTCATGAATACGAGCATATTTCACTCTTTATTGACAAATACAACTATCAGGTAGCAAAGACTTTGATGTCTTCCGGTATACCTGTTTTCCATCGGAAAGGCGGTTATATGAATGTTTATGCTTCCGATTCGGTTTCCGTTTTGCCTGATTATGCCGTGCACACGGCTTTTTTTGAGCGGACAGGGGAGTTCCTTAGTTATTCGCTCCGGATTTATCAGGATGAAGTACAAATTCCGTTGAAAAACCGGAATCCCGTTTTGCTCAGTAACTCTCCGTGCTGTATGTTGTTGGATAATAAATTGTTTCTCTTTGAAAAGTTGGAAGCCAGCCGGTTAACACCTTTTTTGAAAAAAGAAAAAATTGAGATTCCCAAAAAGACAGAAGCTGTTTATATGAGGAGTTTTGTCCTGAATACATTGAAAGAGGAGCAGGTTGAAGCAAAAGGTTTCGATATAGAAAAAGAGCAAATTGAGCTGGTTCCGATTTTGGCGGTTGTAGAAGATTTTCAAAAAAATATAGCACTTCAACTCTCTTTCCGATATGGCGAAAAGCTGTTTTCAATGGAAGTGATAAACAAAAGGCAGGTTGTTTTAGATGAAAACGGCGATGAATATACGTTCAAAATTTTCGACAGGGATATAGAAAAGGAACAGGCTTATGTCCGGATTGTAGAATCATTGGGCTTTGTTCCGTACAATTTATTCTTTCACCTGAAGGAGAAATCAGGATTTCCATTGTATACGATTGTCGAAATTTTAAGAAATAACCGAGAGTCCCTTACTGCTTTTGAGATTAAGCAGGAGTATGGGGAGAAGATTTTTTCCGTTGAGAAAATTTCCTTGTCAACCGAAGTAAAAGTTGAAAAGGATTGGTTTGATATGTATGGAAATGTACAGGTCGGTCAATTTAGCATTCCTTTTATAAAATTCCGCAAACATATTTTGTCGGGGACGCGCGAGTATATTCTGCCCGACAAGACAGTTGCTATTTTACCGGAAGAGTGGTTTACCCGTTTTTCCGAAATACTTAAATTTTCGGAAGAGCAGGACGGACATATCCGTTTGAAAAAACTCTATTTTGGAATGGTGGATGTTTTCGGAAAAGAGCTTTCCAATACTCCTGTTTTCGATTATGAGATAGCAAAAGAGGTTCCGCAAGGGATTAGGGCTCAGCTTCGTTCGTATCAGAAAACGGGTTTTTCGTGGTTGGCTTATTTATATGAGAATAATTTCGGCGGTTGCCTTGCCGATGATATGGGATTGGGAAAAACGCTCCAATTTCTGACCTTTTTTCAATATATCTATGGAAGGAAAGGCGGAAAGGATAATGTTAAACGCATTCCGGCGTATGATTGGAAATATGACACACCTCAACCTACGCTTTTTGACCAATTAGGCCTCCCCCCAACCCCCTCCTCAGGAGGGGGAGTAAAGCACTCTTCATTTGGCTGTGAGATTGGGATGCCCGGTGCTCCCCCTCCTGAGGAGGGGGTTGGGGGGAGGCTTCCTGCTTCTCTGGTTGTGCTTCCGACCTCTTTGCTGCATAACTGGAAAAATGAAAAGGAGAAGTTTGCCCCCGGGCTCTCTTTGCTTCTTTATTCGGGAAGCAAGCGTATCCGCAGTAAGAATATAGGAAAGATATTTGACCATTATGATTTGGTGCTGACCTCTTACGGTGTGATGCGCAATGATATTGATTTTCTGACTCAATATGAATTTGAGTGTATCGTGCTTGATGAAAGCCAGTATATTAAAAATACTTCGTCGCAGGTTTACCAATCGGTCAATGAGCTAAAAGCCAAGCATTACTTTGTTATGACCGGAACTCCTATTGAAAATTCGCTCAATGACTTGTGGGCGCAACTCAATTTTGTGAACCGAGGGATGCTTGGTTCACTTTCTTATTTTAAAAATCACTTTGTGCAACCGATTGTACACCAACAGGATGAAGAGCGCGAAAAAAGGTTGCAGCAGATTATAAAGCCTTTTATCCTCAGGCGTACGAAAAATGAAGTGGCACGCGACCTGCCTCCGATAATCGAACAGACCGTGTATTGCGAAATGTCGGGCGAACAACAGAAAATTTATCTGTCCGAAAAGTCGGCAATCAGGAATGACCTTTTCAAGCAGATTTCAAATTCCGGATTGGAAAAAAACACCATGTTAGCCATTTCTGCGTTGCTTCGTTTGCGTCAGCTTGCCAACCATCCCGCTATGGTTATGGATGATTATTCGGGCGAATCGGCAAAAATAGACGAGGTGGTTTCGCGAATTGAAAGTTTACAGGCAGAACGTCATAAGGTACTGATATTTTCATCGTTTGTAAAGTTGTTGCAATTGGTCGAAAAGAGGCTGAAAGGCTTGGATATCAATTATTCCATGCTTACCGGAGAGACTCAAAACAGGGAAGAGATAGTCCGCAATTTTCAGGAGAATAAAGAGGTTGGCTGCTTTTTGATTTCGTTGAAAGCGGGAGGAGTGGGGTTGAACCTCACAGCTGCCGATTATGTGTTTATTCTCGACCCTTGGTGGAATCCGGCTTCCGAGTTGCAGGCAATTAACCGCGCACACCGCATTGGTCAGGACAAGACTGTTTTGGTTTACCGTTTTATTACCGTAGATACAATAGAAGAAAAAATACAAAACCTTCAAAAAGAGAAGTCCAAACTCGCCGACACTTACATTAACACCAATAACCCATTCACCTCCCTTAAGACCTCCGAAATAGAAACCCTTTTCGAATAAACAAAAACTTTCCCAAAACTTTCACCTTTCACTTTTCACTTTTCACCTTCCATTTACTATATTTGTAAATTACTTTCTTGAAAAATAGCTTTTATTTATGGTTGAAACTACAAATGCATTGTCTTTTCTTAAAATCTCTTCTTTAGGGAAAATCAGAAGGTTTGCCATTTGCCTGTTTTTTTCTTTTTTGTTTATATCATGTAGTGGCGCCACAAAGAAAGAGATATATGCGTCGGAAATCTTGAAGCTGATAAATAAAGGTGAATCCATACAATTTTACGATAAAATAATTTTGGACGATTTGGATTTCTCGGAGGCTAAAGATGCGCATATTTTGTCCGTATCATACATTCAAAAACCGGTACGCTCCAACATTTTCTTTATCAATTGTGTTTTTATGGGAAAGGTCTCCGCTACGGGGCTCTATCAAAAAATGCAAAAGGTAGTTTTGTTTGAGAAAAATGTAACGTTTTTCAGTTGCGATTTCAGAGGAGATGTTAACTTCGACAATATGATTGTAAGGGGAGAGTTTAGTGTTGCAAAATCTGTTTTCCGTGCCCCGGCATCGTTCAACCAGATAACTGTTTCCGGCGAAAGAAACTCTTTTTGGGAAATAGAAGCGGAATTTTCTTTTGATATGGTGCATGCACATTTTCATGGCGACGTTAATTTTATGGATGCAAAGTTTCGACAATACGCCTCTTTTCAGGCTGTGACTGTAAATACACTCCAATTCAATAATGCCTATTTTTCAAAGGAAGTTGATTTTTCCAATTCTATTATACATGGAAATACCTTTTTTAATTACACAAAATTTGAAGGGAATGCCCTGTTTTCCTATTCGAAGTTTTTTGGCAACGTAGATTTTTTATATGATACTTACCAAAGCCGGAGTGATTTTTCCAACTCCTTCTTCTACGGTCAGGTAAGATTTAACGATACTTCATTTGCAGGAGAAACGGACTTTTCGGGTTCGGTTTTTGTTCAATCTCCACAGGTGGAACGGATTAGTTTGAAAAAAGAGATAGAAGTGCAGATAATTGAGAGTAAGAATATTATTTTAAAATAACCATAGAATAAAATAAAAGATTATGTTACGATTTTTCAGAAACAAATTAGCGATTTTGCTATTGGCAGGAATGCCGCTTTTTATGACAAGTTGTGATGAAGATACGAATAAAATCATAAACGACGTATGGGAATACATTCAGGAGTTCCTTAGTATGTTAGGTTGGGATTTTAATAAGGAGACCACCAATATTCCTGACGGTGGAGAAGTGTATGATGATACTACCGACGCAGTTGTCAATCTTGAAAGCTATTTTCCTCCTATCGGAAATCAGGGAGAATATGGAACCTGTGTGGCATGGGCTACCGGTTATGCATTAAAAACCTCGTTGGATAAAAAAGATAATTCATCATTGGATGTTAGCAATGCTGCCAATCAGACAAGTCCGGTGGATTTGTGGTATCTGATTAGTTCGACTGACAAAGGCTCAGGTTGCGACGGAACCAACTTTGACCCTGCATTTAAAAAGATGATTAGTACAGGTGTTGCCAGTATGGCTAAACAACCGTTTACAAACAGTAAAATGACTTGCAGTTCGACTTCATCCGGAGATAACACCAGAACGAAACTCAAATCATACCGTATTATTGCCTACACAAAAGAGTTAAGCGGTAGCAATTCTTATGGTATGACGGTTGAAAATATTAAAGGTTATTTGAAAAATCACGGGCCGGTAGCAATCGGGGCAAGATTAGGAGATAATTTTATGAGTAGCACTAACAGTAGTGTATTGACTTCTGATACTTATGGTTATACAGGACAACATGCTTATCACGCTTTGGTTGTAGTCGGATATGACGACAGCAAACAGGCTTTCCGTGTTCGCAACTCATGGGGAAAAGATTGGGGAGACCAAGGTTCTATCTGGATTGGTTATAGCTTTTTTATTAAGAGTTTTTGCTTTGGAGCTTGGATTGCATCCAATACCGAAAACCTGAGCGCATCAGCTTCACTACGTTCGGCATCGTCTGCCGGCGATTTACAGATGGAAGTTCTGAAAGATTATGAAAATGCCGATGGAAACCGGACAGTGGAGTACAATATCAAAAATACAGGTTCGGAGACTATCAATGCAAGCAAAAACTGGAGTGCCGTTTACCTTCTGTTCCGGAAGAATCGCTTGAGTGAAAAATACATTCTTTTCCAAGATTATTATAGCAATGAAGGAGCACAAGGAAAGATTTCTTCGTATTCTGACGGTGTTGCTGTTTACTCTTCTGAAAACACAGTGACCAATGTTAATATCGTACCGGGAAGCTCCGCAGCCGAAGCAATGAGAGGTACACGCCTTGCGTTTGATTATACATTGCCGCTTGATAAAGACGGAAACAAGCTGAATGGCGATTTTTATATGGTATTGATTGCTGATGCTTTTGGCAATATTGACGAGATGGAGAAAGAAAACAATTTCTGCTTCCTGACCGGACAAAACGGAGAACCGATTAAAATTGTAGATGGAAAAATAACCAATATTCCTACTCAATTGAAAGATATCCGTACTTTGGTTTCCGAATCCACTCCAAATAACTATTCAGGTATTGAAATTCAACAAATCCTTCAACGCCAGTTTAAAAACGGTAAGTTGACCAAATCCGCCCAACAGGAAAGCGGATTGAGAAGCGCAAAAATAGCAAAACAGGTAAAATAATATTTAGTTACAAGTTATGAGTTACGAGTTACAAGTTGTTAGATTATGCTTGTAACTCGTAATTTTTTCAATTTGTAACACATAATTCGTAACTTTTTCACCCCAATGGATAAACTTCGTTTTTTGAGCCTTGCAAGTGGAAGTAGCGGTAATTGCTACTACTTGGGCAACTCCATGTATGGAATATTGATAGACGCCGGAATTGCTGTCCGCACGATAAAGAAAAGGCTGAAAGATGTAGGTGTAGGATTGGAGCAGATTCATGCCGTTTTTGTTACACACGACCATTTTGACCATATAAAGTCAATAGGAGTGTTAGGTGAAAAGTATCATCTGAAAGTTTATACCACCTCCAAAGTACACGAAGGGATTAACGCTTGCTACGGAGTTACCGAAAAACTGACTCCGCACTGTCAATGTATAATTGAAAACGGCGAGACTGTCAATATCGGGGAGTTTCAGATAACATCGTTTCCTCTTCCCCACGATTCGAAAGATAATACAGGTTATATTGTAAACTACCGGAATAAGAGTTTTACTTTTGCTACCGATTTGGGATGTTCGACCGATGCCCTTTGCCATTATATCACCCAGTCCGATTATTTGTTGCTTGAAGCCAATTATGATGAAGAGATGTTGCGGACAGGTCGTTATCCTTACCTTTTGAAAAAGAGGGTAGCAGGCAATAACGGGCATTTGAGCAACCGGGCTGCTGCCGAAATTTTGGGCGCTTATGCTACCGAACGCCTTTCGCGCGTTTTCCTTTGCCACCTTAGCAATGAGAATAACACACCCGAACTGGCACTTAATACCATTTCGCAGGCAATTAATCCGGATATAAAAATTACCGTTTTACCTCGTACTTCTCCGACTTGCTTATTTGAGTTGATTTGAGTCGAATAAGATAGAAATGCCAAAATGAGAAATAGTTGGCAGCCATACGTGAACAGATAAAAATAAAGTTGATTTAATATGACAAAAAAACCAAACATACTTGTAGTTTGTGGACGAAATAAAAGACGCAGTAGAACCGCAGAGCATATTTTCAGGAATGATAGCCGTTTTAATATTCGTTCTGTTGGATTTAGTCCAAAAAGTGATAGGCAGATTACTGAAAAAGATATAAATTGGGCTGATTTGGTTTTTGTAATGGAAAGAGAACACAAAGTACGAATTTTAGAAATTTATCGATATTTAGATTTGCCACAGATTGAGGTTTTGGAGATTGAAGACGAATATGAATTTATGGATGAGGAATTAGTCGATATGTTGGAATCACGGATAAACGACACATTGAAAATAGTGTACAAAATATAAGTTTACAAAATATATTAAAAAGTATATAGTACTAAACTATTTCTGATATATCCTCCTTTCGATGTTTTTAGAGATGCCAGTTTCTTTTTTCAAAAAACGAGAAAATTGATTTCAAATAAAACAGTATCTTTGGAATTGAAAAATTAGCAAATTAGTAAATAAATAAAGAAAAGAGTCAGCGAATTTGCACCTCATTTATTAGTTAATTCATTTGCTAATTTGCTAATTAATAAATTTGCTAATTAATTAACCATGTTTGTCCTATTAAGAAAAGAATTCAGTAATTTTTTTAGTTCTCCGATAGGTTATATTGTAATCGGAGTGTTTTTGGTGATAACCGGGCTTTTCCTGTGGGTTTTTCCGGGCGAATACAATATTTTGGATGCTGGATATGCTTCGATGGATGGTCTCTTTGTTTTAGCGCCATGGTTATATCTTTTTTTGGTTCCCGCTGTTACTATGCGTCTCTTTGCCGAAGAGAAGCGAACCGGAACAATTGAGTTATTATTAACACGTCCTGTTACACAATTAAACATAGTCCTTTCAAAATACCTGGCAGGTGTGTTACTGGTACTTTTTTCACTGATACCGACGCTGCTCTATTTCCTTTCCGTATGGTTGATGGGCGACCCGATAGGGAATATAGATACGGGAGGTACTTGGGGTTCTTATATCGGACTTTTCTTTCTGGCAGCTATATATGTATCGATAGGCGTTTTTTCATCGTCGTTGACCGACAACCAGATTATCTCCTTTATCGTGGCGGCAGTTCTCTGTTTCTTTTTTTATTACGGATTTGATTTGTTGGCTTCATTGGCTTCTTCGGGAGCGACTGAGAATTTTATAGCCTCTTTGGGCATTAATTCACATTACGAATCAATGAGCAGGGGGGTAATTGACAGCCGGGATGTTATTTACTATCTGGTGGTTATTTTTATATTTGTTTTTATGACAAAAGAGGTGATTGCCAGAAAACGATAATGATTTTAAAACCGATTACAATTAGTTTGTAGAATAGTGCTTTACCATAAAGAAATATTAGAGAACGGAGCAACTCTCGGCATTTGGAAAATAGAAGAAAATGTTGAAGAATTGCTCTCTTTTTTTTGTAAAAAACAGTCCGAATACAGGGCGGAAATTTCCCGTTTTCAATACTTGAAAAGACAATTGGAATTTTTGTCTGTAAGATGCCTATTAAAAGAGCTCACAGGGTTTGAGAATAGTGTTTGCTATGATTGTAACGGTAATCCTTCGCTTGTTGGTAGTGAGTTGGAAATAAGCATTTCGCATACCAATGGTTATGCTTCCGTTATCATCCATCCTTTTGCCAATGTAGGGCTGGATATGGAGCAAAAAAGAGATAAAATATTACGGTTGAAGCATAAGTTTTTAGCGCCGCAAGAGTTGGAAAACATTGATGCAAAAAATGAATTGGAGCATCTTTTACTACATTGGTCAGCCAAAGAAACTATGTTTAAAATGATGGGAGAGACAGATGTCGATTTTATCTCTCATTTACACGTCTCTCCATTTTCGTATGCTCCAAACGGAACAATTTCGGCTTTCGAAACCAGAAGCGCGAAGAGACAACATTTCTCTCTTGAATATCATATTCATGATGATTATGTGTTGGTTTGGGGAGTGGATGTTTGAGGTGAAAATTGAAAAGTGAAAGTTGAAAGTTTGGTTTAATGAGATTTTAATATATGATTTACGAAGAGATACGACAAAAGGTTGCGGAAGGGAAGAAAATGCTGGCGGTTCTGATTGACCCGGATAAAGGCATCTCTTCGCTCTCTTATTTTATTCAACAGATAAATAAATTTTCACCTGACTTTATATTGGTTGGGGGTAGTTTGATTTTCAAATCGGTGGAAAAAACCATTGAAACAATAAAAAAAGAGTGCTCCGTTCCTGTCATTCTTTTTCCCGGCAATGCTTTGCAGTTTACCGGTAATGTGGATGCAATATTATACCTTTCCCTTATCTCGGGCAGGAATGCCGAATTTTTAATCGGTCAGCATGTAGCATCTTCCTACGCAATTAAAAAGTCTGGAATAGAAACCCTTTCCACAGGATATATTTTGGTAGATGGCGGAAAACCGACCAGCGTAGAATATATGAGTAATACAATGCCAATCCCGCCCGATAAGTCCGAGATAGCCGTTGCAACAGCCATAGCGGGTGAATTGATAGGAAACAAACTCATCTATCTGGAAGCCGGGAGCGGGGCTCTTCATCCGGTTCCGGCAACTATGATAGCTTCAGTGAAGAAGAACGTGGATATTCCTCTTATCGTAGGTGGAGGATTGCGTTCGGCATCGGATATCCAAAGCGCTTTGCAAGCCGGAGCCGATATTGTCGTTGTTGGAAATATACTGGAGAAAAATCCCGAATTATTGGAGGATTTTGTAAATGCTTTGACTGATTGTCAAATATGATAATTAGCAAATGTGGAAATTAGCAAATTAGCAAATGAAGGTCGCATTCATTTGCTAATTATGACATTTACTGATTTGCTAATTAAAAAATTTATAAATATGAAAAATAATAACCCCATTGTAAAGTTGAGTTTTGAATTTGCATTGGAGATTATCGAGTTTGCAGAATTATTGGAAAGTAGCCGGAAATTTGTTGTTGCAAAACAACTTTTGAGAAGTGGAACCTCTATTGGCAGTAATGTTCATGAAGCTCAAAATGCTGAAAGCAAAGCTGATTTTGTTCACAAAATAAAAATTGCCGCTAAAGAAGCCGATGAAACTGATTATTGGTTAAGCCTTTGCAATTTTTCTGAGAATTATCCCAATTGTGAAAACCTTATTGAGAAAAACAACGTACGACAGAGGATTTTAAATAAAATAATAGGAACAAGCAAAAAGAATTAGTAAATGTGGAAAATTAGCAAATTAGCAAATTAATGCGACCTTCATTTGCTAATTATCCCATTTGCTAATTTGCTAATTATCCTATTTGCTAATTTTTTTATGAATCATAACATATACATCTTCAATCCCGAAAATGATTTGGCTTTAGCTAATGGTGATGAAAATTACGAGCCACCTCTTTCTGCATGTACTTTACGGAAAGACTTGTCGCTGCTTCCTTTGTGGTATGCCGATGAAAATGCGCTTGTTCTGACCTATTCCGAAATACCGGACTCTTGGTTGAAGAAGGAGCGTGAAGCATTGGGTATAAGCACATCTTGGATAACGGCAGATTCCTGTATGAAAAAAGGAGAATCCGATGGTTTGTTTGTTTCTTGGGGTTGGAGTCCCTCTGTTCGGAAATTATGCCGTAAAATCGGGCATTCGGAACCCTTTCAGTGTGATACGGATTTTCTTCAATACAAAAAACTTTCTCACCGTGCGTTTACTATTGAAGTATTGAATATGCTTCTTCAAAAATCTCTTTTACCGGAAGAGTTCAGGATTCCCAAGCAGCTTTTTTCTTGGGATGAAGTACAGGATTACAGCAAAAAATATTTTCCGGTTTTATTAAAGTCGCCTTGGTCGGGAAGCGGGAGAGGCCTGTTTTGGAATAACAAGCCACAGGACGGGAAGATGAAACAATGGACTACCCCCATGCTGCTTAAACAGGGAAGCGTTATCGGCGAAGCGATATACCCGAAAGAGAAAGACTTTGCCATGCAATTTTTCAGTGATGGAGAAAAAAGAGTTTCTTTTACCGGATATTCGATGTTTATAACGGATAAGTATGGAGCATATAAGGGAAACATATTAAAACCTGACTTATTTATTGAAAAAGAGCTATCTCAATATGTTCCGTTTGAACAATTAAAACAAATAAAGGAAGAGTTGTCCGGCTTTTTTTCCTCCAGGATAGCGCCTTTTTACAAAGGTTATTTTGGTGTAGATATGATGATTTGCTCTTCCTGCAAAAATCCGGATAGTTACTTTTTACATCCATGTGTAGAAGTTAATTTACGAATGAATATGGGGATGACCTGCCGTTTGTTTTATGACAGGTACGTTTCCCCTGATTCTCAGGGCGTATTTCAGATTGATTATCATACTAACCTTGGTTTTTTGTATGAAGAGCACTTAAAGAAGAGCATAGAACAACCTTTGGAAATAAAAAATGGAAAAATCCACAGTGGATATTTGTCCCTTTCGCCCGTAACTACGGATACTCATTACCGTGCCCGGGTTGAGATACAAAGAAAATGATTTTTAGGAAACAATATGCTTGTTTCTTTGTTTTATGAAAAGATAGATATCCACCTGAAAATTGAAAATAGAAACAGAATTTATACGCCTCTTTGATACCTTGGGTTTATGTGCAAAATAGAGTGAAAAATTCTTATTTCTATTTTCCCGAAAATTAATATTGCATAGATTTGTAATAATAAAATTCGTTGTAAGACAACGTTTTTTTTCATATATATATAATGATTTCGTTCAAGCCTATAACAATAGAGAGTAAAGAGATAATAACCTCTTTTACCCTTTTTTCTTCTTACCAGAATTGTGATTTTTCGTTTGCTAATATGTGCAGTTGGCAGTTTTTATACCAAAGCGAATATGCAGTAGTAAACGGTTTTCTCCTTTTGCGTTTCCGGATAGAAGACGGACGAATCGTGTATATGTTTCCGATTGGGAAGGGAGATAAAAGGGATATTATCCGGATTGTAGAAGAAGACTCTTTGAGCAATGGTCATCCTCTTTGTCTTATGGGCGTTACTCCCGAAGTTGCTTCTGAGCTTGAATCCATTTTCCCCTGTGCATTTAAATACATTGCAGAAAGGGATTATTTTGATTATATCTATTACCGTACCGATTTGGTCGAACTGAAAGGAAAAAAATACCAATCCAAACGAAACCATATCAACCGTTTTAATAAAGAATACCGTTTTGAATACCTTCCCATAACTCCGGAACTGGTTCCTTTGTGCCTTAAGCTGGAAGATGAGTGGTGCAGAAACAGCGGATATAAATATGATGAAGATTTATTGAATGAGCGGCGTTCGATGACTTATGCCTTGCAATATTTGGAACAATTGGATGGAATAGGAGGTGCAATCCGTGTGAACGGCGAGATAGTGGCATTTACCTTTGGTTCTCCAATCAATAAAAATACCTTCGGTATTCATGTTGAAAAAGCCGATACGCAGATTGAAGGGATATATCCGGTTATCAATCAGCTTTTTGCTTCACATATACCTGAGCAGTATATTTATGTGAATCGGGAAGAAGACCTTGGAATAGAAGGGTTACGCAAAGCAAAACTTTCTTATCATCCGGTTATTTTGTTGGAAAAAAATGTCGCTATAAAAAAACAGATTCCGGTCAATCTCGCAAGTACTGTGCAAAGCATACCCGATGCTCAGAAATGCGGTTGCCTTGAATTTTGAATTGAAAGTTGAGAATTGAAAGTTAATAAATTCTTTTGGAAGAAGAATTTTAAATAGTTACTGTAATGGATAATTTCAAGCAACAAATTATAGACTTGTGGCGAATATCTTTTCCGGAAGATACGGAAGAATTTATTCGCCTCCATTTTGACCGTAAATATAAGGAAGAGAATACATTGGTGATTCGTCAAGGCGATACGATTGCTTCTGTTTTGCAAATGATACCTTATAAAATGACTTTTTATGACAAGGAGATAGAAACGTCTTATATTTCAGGGGCGTGTACGCATCCGTCTTTGCAATCCAACGGATTTATGTTCCGGTTATTATCCGATTCGTTTATGGAAATGTATCGCAGGGGAATTGCTTTGACAACGCTGATTCCGGCTTCCGAAAAAGTTTCCGATTATTATAAAAAGGCCGGCTATACTTTTGTGTTCGATTATTCTCAAGTGAATTATCCAATCGCTTCTCTGTTAGGAAAAAATATTACAACATCTAAATATATAGTAGGAGAGTGGAATTCTTCCGGTTTGGATGATATTTACCCCTATTTTACAGAGAAAGAACATAAACGACCGTTTTGTGTACAACATTCCAAAGAAGAATTTTCTGCTATTCTGGAAGACTTTCATAATGACAACGGTACACTGTTTTACATAAAAAACAGTTTTAATAATCATTTTTGCGGGCTTGCATTTGCCGTGCTTTCGGAAGAGCAGGTTTTGATTAAGGAATTTTTATTTGAAGGGGAAGGAGAGAAGAACCTTCTATTGTGGACGATTGCAGAAAAATTCAATGATGCAAGAGAAATTATTTGTGCTACTCCTCCATGTGGGGATTCTTATTTTCATTTGGGAATGGCGCGTGTGATAAACGTAGAATATTTATTATCCCATTATGCCCGGTTTTTTCCCGAAAAAGAATTTACATTGAAAATTACAGACCCGATTATTTCTTTAAATGAAGGCATATATATCATCAAAAACGGCACTGTTTCCAAAGAAACCCGAAATGCATCACAAGAAAAGCCGGTAGAAATGTCGATAGACCAATTTACACAGGCAATTTTAGGGTATCATATTGAAGAATTACCCGGTCAAATGGAAAAATTCTTTCCCTCTTCGAATCCATACATGAGTTTAATGATGGACTAATTTGTTTTCTAATAATCTGATTATAGGCAAATAAGAAAAAAGCGAAAAAAAAGATTTTTTTTTCTCACTAAAATCTAAAAATATCCTTTGTGTATTTAAAAAAGAGTGTTACATTTGCACCTGAAAAAAACAGGAGAGATGGCAGAGTGGTCGATCGCGGCGGTCTTGAAAACCGTTGTACTGTGAGGTACCGGGGGTTCGAATCCCTCTCTCTCCGCTGAAAGCAGTTATGAAAATAACTGCTTTTTTTATGTCTGTATTTTTAGTAAAAAGTCTATTTTTTTAGTATCTAACGTTACGTTATCCGTCACCCAATCCGTTACCCTTTTTAACTCATAATTCTTGAGTTATCAATTAAAAATCAATGAATTATGCAAAATTCGCCGTTAGCGTTGTTTGCCGAAAAGAGAAAGTAAATCAGCAAAATGAAGCTCCTTTGTGCATTAAATTAGCTTATAAAAATAAGTGAAATATCATTAAGGGAGAAAATAAATCTTGATTATTGGAATTTTGAAAACAACTTTATTCTTTCAAATTGTGAGAGGAAAGAGTATTTATACCTCTTAATCAAAGAGAAGAAGCCGAGAAATAACAGCAAGATAATTTTCTTCATTTTAAATTCTTTATTAGGTTTATTTTGAGCAAAGGTATGATTAAAAGCAATTAATGTAAAGGGACAGAATAGAGAAACGGCTGTCAGACTTTATCCGGCAGCCGTTTCTCTTATTTAAAAAAAATTATTTATTCAGTATTGTTTGCCCCAAATCGTTTACCTGACCTGTAGCAATTGTAATTCCTGTTAATGTCGAATCTTTGTAACCACTTGCATCGTCAGCATCAAAAACAACTTTCCATGAGGAACTTGGTTGTAGTCCGGCCATCAAGAAGTAACCGTCGGAACGAGGATATGCCAATAGGCTGTCGGTTCCTAAAATAGCCCATACAGCGGCATTGGCTTCCTGTGGCAATACGAATCCTTTTAGACTACCACCTGTAGCTTCGGTATAAGTTCGTATAACGGGTTTCAATTGATATTTGCCCGAGCCGGTCTCTACAACAGAACGTGAAGCATCAAAATCAATCCAAAGCCTGTAAGCCACATTGGGAATTAAGTCATCGTGCAGGTTCAATTTTAGTCCGCTTTGTTGTGCAGAAGGGGTTTCCAACGGATAAGTTTGTCCGTCTATCACCACAGAATTGTTATCTTCACCCAAAACCAAACGAATTTGACTGATTTTACCTGACGGTATATCTTCGCCTGCTAGTAAAGTATCTATTCCATTTTGGAAATCAAGCAAATTATATACACCCGGACGCAGTAGGTCAAGTTCCACCCAATCTGAATTTACATGTAACGAAACAGATTGAATATTGACGTTTACGGCATCATAGGGTGCAGGTGCATCTGTTAAGCGTATTTCAACATGCGTAGTTCCATCATTATTCTTATCATCGTCGTTGCAACTTGCAAAGAAAACAACAGACATTAATAATATCCAAAAAGCAATAAAATGAGTCTTTTTCATAATAATTGTAATCTTAAATTAATCCAATAAATATTATCCATTATAAAACACAACTTCTATTCCATAAGTTCAAGGTACAGATTCTTTTTACCTTTTCCTGCATGTCCAATTTGACATGTAAAATGTAAGATGGTTTAGCAAAAACTTTGATTTTGCAAAGGTGCGATTTAAAACTCACTGAAGGTCAACCCCCTTCCACAAGATTGTAGTATCATAGAGAGTTGAATAGTACGACTTTTGAGCGTTAATATTCAAGTGAAGGTTGTATCTTTGCGGATATGGAAAATGGAGCGATAATGATAAGACCTGTTTCGGAGAATAAAAAACAATTTCTCGACTTATTGCTGTTGGGCGATGAGCAGGAAAGCATGATTGACTGCTATTTGGAACAAGGCGGACTATTTGCTTTATACGACGGCGATTTGAAATCTGTTTGTGTAGTTGTAGCCATTGACGATTCGGTTTGCGAATTGAAGAACATTGCAACATACGAGAAGTATCAGAGACAAGGTTACGGAAGTGTTCTTATCAATTATCTTTTTGATTATTACAAGGATAAATACAAAACCATGCTTGTTGGTACAGGGGATGTTCCTTCCGTTTTGTCGTTTTACAAACGTCTTGGGTTTGAACCGTCCCATCGTATCAAGAATTTCTTTACGGATAATTACGACCATCCGATGTTTGAGGATAGTCTTCAATTGGTTGATATGGTTTATTTGAAACGGAATTTATGAAATTGATATATGATATATGATTAAAAAATCATTACTAATTTGGCTTGCCATTATACCATTCGCTATTTTGAATGGAGGCTTGCGTGAGAAGGTACTTATTCCACTGATTGGCGCGGAATATGCTTTCCCAATAAGCGGTCTTATACTCTGCTTACTGATTTTCATTTTGTGCTATACCTTTATTCCACGAATTGGGAAAGGTACTACAAAGACTTATTGGCTGATTGGTTTGTTATGGTTATTATTGACTATTACTTTTGAAACCGTTTTCGGATTGATTTCGGGAAATACATTGCCGGAACTCTTGAAGGCATACGACATTACTACCGGAAACCTTTGGTTATTGGTCGTATTGTTTACCGGAATAGCGCCTTGGCTAGCGGCAAAAATAAGAAAATTGATATAGGATGAACATTGAAGACTTTCGCAACTATTGCCTGTCGATAAAAGGGGCTTCCGAATCGCTTCCCTTTCTGAATCACAATGTATTAGTGTTTAAAGTAATGGGGAAGATGTTTGCTTATATTCCACTGGAACCAAAAGACGGCATATTTAGAGCAGACCTTAAATGCAATCCGGAAAAATCGATTGAACTGCGTGAGAAATACAACGGAATAACCCAAACTGATTTTAAAACCTTGTTGTGGAATCTGGTTACTTTGGAAAGCGATGTCCCCGATATTCTGATTGAAGAACTAATTCGACATTCGGCAGATGAAGTAATCCGGAAATTACCTAAAAAGAAACAAGAAGAATACCGGAACAGTTAGTATTCTGACTTTTATTTTTTTACCGCTTCCTTATATTTTTCGTGAATTGGCCGTTCGGAATACACATAAACCAAATTACCGATAGGGTCATATAAACTGAACGCCCGGTCGCCCCATTCGTGGTCGGTTATCTCTTCTACAAACATAAGTTCATATTGTTGCAGTTGCTTCCAACAGGCATCCACATCTTCCACCATTAGATTGAGGGAAATGCCTCCGCTAAATGTATTCCGGTTCATCTCTCCGTGGCTACCCTGAAAGGAAAGGTAGATAGGCGGATTCATATCGCTTTGCAAATGAATGGAAACATACCAACCTGCATCGAAAGATACTTTAGCTTGGAAATAGTTGCTATAAAAATCGACACACTCTTTCATTTTGTCGGTGTGGAATGTAATGGATAAGTCTTTGATTTTCATAATTATTTAGGATATATGTTTATTCCGGACAAAAGCCGTTTTTATAAAACCCGTAACTCGCTTCTATATTCTCTGCCGTATCAGCATCCAACGCATAAAGTATTTCCCGGCAAAACTCCAGTTGTGCCGTTCCGTTGGCGGTAACGATGTTGCCGTCTCTTACTGCTTGTTTGTTGATATAATGGGCTTCTCCCGTATATTTGTCTCCTGCATGGTTTTTCATATAGTCGAGCATATTGCTTGTGTGCTTCACATCATTAAGAAAACCGTGTTTGCCCAGAAATACCGAAGCATTGCATATTCCGGCAACCAATTTGTTCTCTTTGATTGCTTTTTCGACTAAAGGAACAAGTAGTTCTGCTTCGGGCGTAAACCAACTCGTACCGCCAATCAGAACTAACCCGGCGTAATCTTCCGGCAGGGTGTTTATATCGTAGTCGGGTAAGACTTTGAATCCACCAAGGGAGGTAACCGGTTCTTTGGTTACAGACATTGTACTAACGCTGTATTTAGCAGGGCTTCCGGCCATAACTCCCTGTTTTAAGCAAGCTGCAATATGCGCTCCTTCCCAATCGGCAAAGTCGTTTAAGATAATGAAGACTACTTCTTTTTCCATCGTATTATTCGCTTATTATTATAAAATATCCAATACTTATTTCGCAGGAAGACAGATCTCTACGATCCAGGGAGCATTAGCATCCTGAGTATCACCGGCACAACTCACATACAGTTCGTAGTGATCGCGCAAATCATATTCGCAACCCTTCTCATTAAAAGCAGTTTCTGCTTTTTGCCATGCTTCGCCATACTCTGGCATGGTAACTTCTACCTGCATTACAAAATACTTGCCTCCACTTACGGTGTAGTGCTGCATTCCTTCGCCGGGTTCAATGTCCGGCTTGTTTTCCAGACAAGCATCCGAGCGCAACTCTTCTGCCGGAGTCTGCATCGGATCGTCGTGATAAACACCTATCATACGGGGTGAAGCTGCCCATAGGTTGTTGGCTCCTGCCCATGCAGCAAGTTTTCCAAATGCAGCTCCGATACCCGAATAATCTCCAATGTGTGAAATGGCAATTGTTTTAATCGGTTCAAGATTTTTGATCTCTATATTATTTATCTTCATAAGTCTAATTTTTGAATGATTTGTTTGATAATATTTTTTACTTCAACAGGAGCGATCACCGTGGTAGTATCGGCATTTGCCAAGACCCACCTTGCCAAAGATTCAAGTGAATAAGCCATATAGGTTTGTTCTATTTGTCCATCCGTAAGCTCTTTCTCTCCGGTCAATCCCATAAAATAACACCGGTCGGCATTATAACGGGATACCTCTTTGCTTGTATGCAAGATAACCTCTGTAAGACACCGGGGATTATCTACCCCAAGAAGAGACTCCAATGCAGGATGAACTTTGGTGTGCTTTTCAACCGTTGTTTCTATATTGCAGATACGGTCGAGCCTGAACATGCGGTATTCTCCTCGCAAGTGACACCAAGCCGACAGATACCAGTTAGGATAGGAATAGGTGATACCAACCGCTTCCAAAGACCGCTTGCTCTTATTCTCGTCGGCATTGGTATAATCAATATCAATGATCAGCTTATCGTTTATGCTATTCAGTATGATTTGCAATAAATTGGGCAAACTCTCTTTCACATGCCGGCTTTTATAGACTGCAATGGCATCGCCCATTTCGTGGATATAATTCTTGTCAACAGCACGTAAGGCCGTACGGATTTTATCCATTCCCTGACGGAAGTAATTGCTGTTCCGCGTGTCGGTAAGTTGCTCGATAATCTTTTCGGCAGTAAGAAAAGCCATTGCCTCTTCCTTGGTAAACATAAGCGAGGGCAAACGATAGCCTTCCACTAAAGAGTATCCGATACCAGAATTGCCGCATATAGGCACACCTGCTTCCGACAGGGTACGGATGTCGCGATAAATGGTGCGCAGGCTTACCCCGAAACGTTCAGCCATTTCGGAAGCCTTGACAACCGGTCGCGATTGCAATTGTACCAATAATGCCGATGTGCGGTCTATCCGGTTCATGGTTACTTAATTTTCTTCAAACATGATTGACCAAAGCACCCCGTAACGGTCAACAACTTCGGCATAACGTTTGGCAAAAAATGCTTCGGTAAGTGCGCATTCTATTTTTTGTGCACCTTCTGTCAGTTTTGCATATACTTCTTCGGCATGCGCAATCGAATCGCAGGCAAGAGCCAGTATGTGTCCTTTGTTTCCGAAGTTACGTTGGTCGTGCGGCAAAGTGTCGGCTACACTCATTGACCCGCCGGGAAATACAATGCAACAATGCAGAATCATTTGCTTGCACTCTTCCGGGATTGGCATTTCAGGAGTGGATGGCATCGTGTCGAAGCGATAGAGATTTTCTATCTTTCCTCCCAGTACACGGGCATAGAAGTTCGCAGCCTCTTCGGCCTCGCCATTGAAAATAAGATAAGACGTAAGTTTCATTTTGTTTGATATTTTAGATTTACCCTGCAAATATATATCCTACCAATGACAACAGTATGTCAGTAACTTTCTTATTTCTCAAAAAAGTTTTTCTGCCGTATCGGTTTCTAATGGAGGATTGTATAAAACTATTTTATGATACGCTTATCCGCATACCTTTACATTTCAAACTTTCATTCCGAACATAGTGAGGAATTTCTGAGTGTATACTTTGGGGTATTTTTGCGGATAGGCATTTTTTATAAAGACTATTTGGTACAATTTAATCTATTACTTTTTGTTATTGTATCCATGCTAAATGTCATAAACTGTTTTACCAGTCCGGGCTGTTCGCCCTGAGGGTATATAAAGTGCAGGTCGCGGGTAATTTCCAGGCCGTCCACGTCAATTACTTTGAACTCGCCGTTGACGATTTCTTTGCTTACGGCGTGAATTGAGACAAATCCCAGGCAACAGGCATTCCGCAGGAAGTTTTTAATGCTTTCGGTACTGCCGAGGTGCATAAGAATATGCAGGTCTTTCAGTTTTATGCCGTGGTGGTAAAGCCTGTCGGCAATTACTTCCAGGCTGCCGGAGCCAACTTCGCGCAATACGAGCGGGAGTGTTTTCAGCTCTTCCAATGTGATGGTATCTTTCAAAGCAAGAGTGTTATCGGTATGTGTGATAAGGACGATCTCGTCTTTTCTGAAAGGAGTGTATTTCAGTTCTTTTTTCCGGGAGTTGCCTTCAATGATGCCGAGGTCAATCTCTTTGCGGATAACGTCTGTTTCTATTTCCTGTGTGTTTTTATTGGTTAATGAAATTTCGATATCCGGGAAGGTTTTATGAAATGAGGCCAATATGGAAGGGATAATATACTGCCCGATGGTGGTGCTGGCGCCCAGTTGGAGGCTACCCAAGAAAGAGTCGCGAAGGAGGCTTAGCTCATAGGCCAGTTTCTTTTCCCGTTCGGCTATTTCTTCCGTATATTGCAGTAAGACCTGTCCGGCTCGGGTGAGGGAAATTCCATTCTTCTCGCGTTCAAAGAGAGTGATCCGTAAGTTGCACTCTAACTCCTTGATGTGTTTGGTTACGGCTGGTTGGGTAATGAAAAGTTCTTCGGCAGCCTTGGTGAAGTTCAGATGGGTGGCGGCTGAACGGAAGACTTGTAACCTGAAGTGTAGCATACTGAGTTGTTATTAGTTTGAAGAAACAAATATAGCGCAAATAGTCCGCTTTATAACTTTTAGTTATCGGATATAAAAAGAAAAGAGTGACAAGATACTGCAATCGGTTGTAATTTTGACGGCATAAATATATTAAATACGGCAAGATGATGAAGAAAAAGATGCCCGTCATACATGGGATATTATTTGTGGTGTTATTTACCTGTTCGGCATTTTACATAAGCGACACGGAGGTTTTCAGGTATTTGTCGTTCAGTCCGTTGATTATGGGATTATTGTTGGGAATGGCCTATGCCAATACGTTGCGGGGGAATATGCCGCAGGAGTGGACTCCGGGTATTGCGTTCTGTTCCAAAAAACTGCTCAGGCTAGGCATTATTTTGTATGGGTTCAGGCTTACCTTCCAACATGTGATGCACATTGGGGCTGCGGCGATAATGATTGACCTGATTATTATCGTGGGAACGCTTCTGTTAGGGTTACTTGTTGGTCGTTTATTAAAAATGGACAGGGAGATTGCACTGCTGACGTCCACAGGGAGCGCTATTTGCGGGGCGGCAGCGGTATTGGGAGCTGAGTCGGTATTGAACAATAAGCCGCACAAAACGGCTGTTGCGGTTTCAACGGTGGTAATTTTCGGTACGATCGCGATGTTTCTCTATCCGGCCATATATAAAACAGGGTGCTTGCCGTTGAATCCGGAACAATGGGCGGTTTATACAGGCTCGACCATACACGAGGTGGCGCATGTGGTAGGAGCAGGGAATGCAATGGGAGAGGAGATAGCATCTTCGGCAATTATTGTAAAAATGATCCGGGTTATCTTTCTGGCGCCGGTATTGTCGGTATTGGCTTTTCTGGTTCCCCGAAAAGGCACAGAGGGTGGGAGAGCGCGGAAAATAACGGTTCCGTGGTTTGCTTTCGGTTTTATATTGGTTATTGGCTTTAATTCGTTGGACTTGCTGCCCGCAATAGAGGTTGAGGGTATTAATTATGCAGATACTTTTGTGTTGACAATGGCTATGACAGCTTTAGGGATGGAAACTACTTTCCGTAAATTCCGGGAGGCCGGATTCAAGCCGTTCCTTCTGGCGCTGATATTATTTGCATGGTTACTGTTTGGGGGATATGCACTTGCCCGGAGTATTGGGTAAAGGCGGGTAAATATTTGTGACCAGGGGTGTGAAGAGAATTTCTTATCTGTTTGAAGCGTTCTTTTAATGAATATTTCTGTTATTGAAAAATTTATGATTATCCGCAACATTACCACTAATTTTGAAGAGTCCTCACTTCACTTCGTTAGGTTCGGAATGACTGATGTTTTCAGCGTGTGGAGGGATATGGAGAGAGGCGGATTTGCCGCC
>JAVBMA010000005.1:0-10192 GCA_031553005.1 Paludibacteraceae bacterium
ACTGTCATTCCGACCAAAGGGAGGAATCTTTCAAAAACAATTTTTTATGATTGCCCGCAATCATAAAAAATTGTCAAGCATACATTATTCAGTAAACCATACTTCACAAACAAAATTTCCTATCCTCTTGTTATGATATAAATTTCAATAATGGAATTTAAATAACATAACTTATAGCCCCATGACACAAATAAAAATCAAACGGGTGTATGATAATCCGGAAGCGGAAGACGGCTACCGAGTATTGGTTGACCGGCTGTGGCCTCGTGGCATGAAAAAAGAGCATTTGAAGTACGATGCATGGGAAAAAGATATTACCCCTTCGTCCGAATTAAGGAAATGGTATCATGCGAATCCCGATGAAAATTGGAAAGCTTTTTCGGCTATGTACCGGAAAGAGTTGGAAGCTTCGGAAGCCGTTCGCGATTTCCTCGCAAAAATCAAAACTTATAAGACTGTTACATTACTGTATGCATCCAAAGAACCTGTTCACAATCATGCTATTATCCTCCAACGGTTTTTGGAAACACGCCTGAATGAATAGAGAATGGATTATTTCTTATAGGAAATATTTAACGCATATCTGCAAAAATCTCCCAAGTATATATGAACGTAGTGAGGAATGACGCCTTGTTCTTATATACGCACAAGGCGTCATTCAAAATAGAACGTAGTGGAATGAGGAATCCCCGAAATGAAAGTTTGAAATGTAAGGGTATTTTTGCGGATAAGTATATAATCTTCTGTTTAAGAATGCAGGAAAGAATGTTTGCTTGCTGATATAGATGCTGATTTTCTCGTTATTAGGAATTGTATTATTTTTGAAAGATATAATAAGTGAATGACATGAAAAGAGAACTCGAACCATATAATCCGGAGTGGAAAGACGGCAATGATTTGTTTTTAGAAGCAGAAGAAAAGAAAGCTGTTATTTGCAACAACAGGAGAAAATCAGATTACGAAATAACCTGTACATCAAAGGCTGAATATCCGCAACTCATACAAGTTTGGGAAGCATCAGTCAGGGCAACGCATCATTTCCTGAAAGAAGAAGATATTCTGTTTTTCAAAAAACAGATTTTCGAACACTATTTTGATGCCGTACAACTTTACGTTGTTCGCAATGATAAAAACGAAATATCCGGATTTTTAGGTACTTCGGAAGATAGTATCGAAATGTTATTCATTCATCCCGATGCGAGGGGGAAGGGCATTGGCTCTGCCTTGCTTAGTTATGCTGTCAATGAATTGCATTTACATAAGGTTGATGTGAATGAGCAAAACGGGCAAGCCACAGGTTTTTATCTTCATAATGGATTTTCTGTTGTTGGCCGTTCCGAATCGGATAGTACCGGAAAGCCTTATCCGATTCTGCATTTGAAAGTTAAACCGTGATGCTTTCATAGCTCAATTCGAATATCGATATTGTTATATTTTTGGAAAAAATAATGTGCTTATCAGCTACATTACCACTAATTTAGAAGATTCCTCACTTCACTACGTTGCGTTCGGAATGACTAATGTTTTCAGTGTGTAGCGGGAAGTGGCTGTCCCCAAAGTCCTTAAACCACAAAGAACACAAAGTTTTACACAAAGGGACACAAAGGATGTTGATTATTAAGATATTGTAAACTTTGTGAATTTCCTTTGTGTCCTTTGTGGTAAAGAAATAGGTTTTGGAGACAGTCTCCTTTTTCTGTTATAAGTCAGTAAGTCATTCCGAAACAAACAACTTTCAACTCTCACTTTTCAACTTTCAACTCCACCAGCACCTTATCAATCCTCGCCCCGTCCATATCCAGAATTTCGAAGTTGAGACATTTCCATGAAAGTTTCTCACCTTCCTGAGGTATATGTTTTAACTCTTCCAATATCAATCCGCTAAGCGTATTATACTCATATTCCACATATAGATCTTCCATATTAAAATACTCCAGAAAGCTGTAGAAAGAGCATTGACCGTCGACCAGCAGGCTGCCGTCTTCCCTTACTATTATATCCTTCTCCTCCCCCTCTTCGATAACCTCGCCTACCAGCGCTTCCATGATATCGGTCAGGGTGACAATCCCCTTCACGTCGCCAAACTCGTCGGTAACAAAGCTGTACTTGATGTTATTCTTTTTAAAATATTCCAAAGCGCCATACACGCTTGTGTTTTCATGAAGATACAAAGCAGGGCGCACCAAGGCCTCCAACGAAAAATGAGGGGAATCCAGTTGGGCGAATAAGTCCTTCAGGTAAACCACGCCCGGCATCTCGTCACGGTTATCCGACCTTACGGGATAGACATCGTGTATATCCTTTATCACCTTTTCCCTGACTTTTTCCCTGCCGTTTGCAGTATGAAGCCAGACAAAGTCGCTCCGGTGCGTCATGATAGAGTCGATGTCACGGTCTCCGAGATTGAAAACGCGCCCCACAATTTCATGTTCCACCTTCTGCACTTCCCCTGTATCAACACCTTCCTTTACAAGGGTTTTTATCTCTTCCTCGGTTACTTTTTCCTCATTATCGCCGATTCCCAGTATTTTTAAAACTAAAGCCGTACTTTTCGACAGCAACCAAACCATCGGGGTCATAACCCACGAAAGCCCGGTCATAGGGCGTGCAACAACCTTCGCCATACGCTCAGCCATACAAAGTCCCAGCCGTTTCGGCACTAACTCGCCAAAAACA
The DNA here is from genome assembly GCA_031553005.1 of Paludibacteraceae bacterium. Taxonomy (GTDB): domain Bacteria; phylum Bacteroidota; class Bacteroidia; order Bacteroidales; family Paludibacteraceae; genus RGIG9379. The sequence goes on from JAVBMA010000005.1 coordinate 2,677, forward strand.
ATGGTAAAGTAAGTCACAATAAGTACGATTGAAATAGTCGCAATAATCAACGAATAAGGAGCAAGCGCCTCTACATTGGCAATAACAACGGCAAGGTTATGGGCAAAGGCTTCTCCCGAATACAACCCCGTCAGGATACCGATTAGCGTAATTCCGACCTGAATGGTAGAGAGGAATTTATTGGGTTCGGCAGAAAGGTTTAAAGCGGCTTTAGCAGCTTTGTTCCCTCTTTTGGCATCAGCTTCCAACCGGACTTTCCGGGCTGATACAAGCGCTATTTCCGACATGGAAAATATACCGTTCAAAAGGATAAGCGAAATGATAATAACTATTTCCATTGGCTATATTAATTTCCGTAAAGATATTAATTCCCAAGAAAATACAAGTCATTCAGATTAACTGATATTCAGATATTCAGATTAACTGATAAATCGGCTAATTGATTAACTGATTAGATTAAATGCCTACCAGCAAAAATATCCCTACATTTCAGACTGTCATTTGGGGATTCCTCATTCCACTCTCGTTCCATCCGGAATGACAGGCATTTACAGTCTTCCATATAGAAGAGGAAGCGGCGGCTTTTTCGCCACTTCCTCTCCTACTTGTTCTTAATATGCCACCAAGGTGTCATTCCTCACTGCGTTCGGAATCCCTGAATATATACTTGGGGTATTTTTGCCGATATGCATTTTAGATTAAATGCGTTATTCACATTAAAAAATTATAACCGCTATCCCTGTGTTTACACATGGGGCTATATAATGTCAACCCTTGGGCTTTTTCCGTAAATGATGCAATGTGCTATTGTGAGTAGAGTCGCAATGCATTGCGTCTCTACGGTTTTTTCATGCATTAAATTTTCTATATATTTTCAATATCAATATTGAAAACCTCATCCCTCCACTTTTCACCTTTCACTTTTCACCTTATTCTCTTATTTTCTTAAAAAGAAAAAGCAGATACAGCGATATTGCTTACTTTTGTGCTTCAAAATTTTATTACCCTTGAAAAAAGCAATATCAACCTTCGTTAAAGCCGAAACGACCTTGGGTGTTTTATTCGCACTCAGTTTGGCACACATGTTTAATGACATGTTCCAATCGCTGATTTCGGCTGTTTATCCTATCCTGAAAGAAAACCTCGGGTTGTCGTTCCGGCAGATCGGTCTTATTGTCCTCGTTTACCAGATATGCGCATCCGTATTCCAACCCGTTTTCGGCGTATTATTCGATAAAAAGCCTAACCCGTGGAATCTCGTCACAGGCACAGCCTCAACCATGATCGGATTAGTGATATTGGCATATTCAACCTCTTTTTATTGGGTGATAGCAGCTGTTGCCTTCGTAGGCTTAGGCTCTTCAATTACGCATCCCGAAGCATCGCGCCTCACCCATTACGCCTCTAACGGCAGGCATGGGTTGGGACAATCCATCTTTCAGGTGGGCGGAAACTTGGGAAGCGCTATCGGCCCGTTGTTGGCTGCGCTAATCATTGCCCCGAACGGACAGCGCTCCATCATTGTTTTTGCAGGTATTGCGGTTATCTCGATGATGACCAAAGCCCCGATTGTGAAATGGTATAAGGAGAGAATCAAAGGGCTTGACCTGAAAAAAGGGCATAATGCCTCTGCTCATGACATAGGGCTTTCGAAAAATAAAATTTACTTCTCACTGATTATCCTGCTTGTATTGATTTTCTCGAAATACGTCTACATGGCGGGACTTACCAATTACTATACTTTTTACCTGATTGAAAAGTTCGATGTTACGACGCGCCAGTCGCAATTCTTTTTATTTGCACTTTTGTTCGCTTCCGCTATCGGCACATTATTGGGCGGGCCATTGGGCGACCGTTTCGGGCGTAAGTATGTCATCTGGTTTTCAATCTTGGGAACAGCTCCGTTTTCAATCCTGATGCCTCACGCAAATCTTTTCTGGACTTGCGTATTGAGTATCCTTATCGGTCTAATCATTTCATCGGCTTTCTCTGCAATATTAGTATATGCACAAGAGCTGCTGCCTACCAAAGTGGGGCTCATCTCCGGTCTTTTCTTCGGACTGGCATTTGGTATCGCAGGCATTGCCGCTGCCGTATTGGGTAGTATTGCCGACGTAAAAGGGATTGAATATGTGTACAGGTTTTGCGCTTATATGCCATTGTTAGGATTTGTAGCGGTTTTCCTGCCTAATGTAAAACCCAATAGAGCGGGATAAATAACCGGACGGGACAAACGGGATTCCGAATGTAGTGGAAGTACTGTTCCAAGTAACAATGGGGACTATTCCAAAGAATAATGGATGCTGTTCCAAAGAATAATGGGTACTACTCCAAGGAATAATGGGTACTGTTCCAAAGAATAATAGGTACTGTTCCAAAGAACAATGAGTGCTGTTCGAAGGAACAATAGGTACTATTCCAAGGAACAACGGATGCTATTCTAAAGAACAATAGGTACTATTCCAAGGAATAATGAGTACTGTTCCAAAGAACAATGGGTACTGTTTTCCGTTTAGTTATAGTGTGTAAAAGGAATAATATACGTTTCCATCCGGGGCGCGACTTGAAGTCGCACCCCGGATTGCCTGCCACACATAGGCTTATTTTACAATTGCTTTTAGGGTTTTATCTCCTATCCTGACAAGATAAACGCCTGCCGGAAGGGCAAACTGCTTTTCAAAAGAGTCCTTTACTATGCACACTCCCGAAATAGTATAGATATTTACAGAAAATGTTTGTAAACCGTAAATTTCCAATGTCCCTTTTCCGGAACTTAAAAATATGCCGGTTTGCGGTGTGTTTTCTACGAAAGTCGGGATAGCTTCGGATATAGTGCCAAAGTTTTGCCAAATAAAAGCTTTTTCATACGTTTCTTCCATTCCGGCAGGAACAATAAGGGTCACATTGCCAATGAGCACATCATGAAAAACAGCTTCTCCTTCATATTTGACAAGAGTTGGGTCTGTCCAGTTTACAGTAACCTCCTTTAAAGCTTTACAGCTTACAAAACAGGTATTGGCAAGGCTGTCTACCGAAGCCGGAATTTCTACATATTCCAGTCCCTTGCAACTGCGGAAAGCATTGAATCCGATATATTCGGTTAAAGGAGGAATATTTATGCTTTTCAACGCATAGCAAAATGCAAATGCGCCGGTTTGAATATTCTTCAGCGAACTTGGAAAAATAATCGTTTCCAATATAGGACAATTATAGAAGGCTTCTGCACCTATACTCTCTATGGAATTGGGCAATTCTATAGTTGTCAAACTATTGCATTCGCGGAAAGCCTGATATTCGAGATTTTTCACTTGGCATGGCGACTGGAATGTAACAGATTTCAGGTTAGGGCATTGTACAAAAACGCCGGATGCAATTTGCTGTACCGAATTAGGTATCAGTATCGACTCTATCGGCGAGCCGGCAAAAGCGGAAGCGTCTATTTTTCGTACCATGCTCGGCTGTTCGAAAGTAACGGAATTGTGCCTGTCTCCCTTGAACGCCCTTTCACCGACACTGGTAACGGAATATGTTTGCCCGTCGGAAGGATTAACCACGGTTGCAGGGACAATAATATCGCCTGTATAGGTGTTGGTGGCTTTTATATGACACCATTCGCAAGTAACTTCAACAGTCAGCGGGTCAACATCCGAAGTAATATTGTAGTAAATACCACCTGCTTCAAAATCGTATGCCGAAACCTTCAGGCTTATGCATAGCAATAGTAAAAAAAGACCTGATTTTCTCATAAACATTAAATATAAAGAATTGGAAATCAACACAAATCTACTTTTTATTTTAACGCCTCAGAAAAAACAATTTATTCTTTAAGATTTTTTATGCCTATCAGCAATATCCCTGCTTTTCAGACTGTCATTTGGCAGGATTCCTGATTCCACTTTCGTTCCATTCGGAATGACTGATATTTACAGTTTGCTATGTAGGAAAGAAATGGCGGCTTTGCCACTGCTTCCTTCCTATATATCCTTAATATAAGGAGTCATTCCGAATACAGTGAGGAATCCCTGAATGTATACTTGGGGTATTTTTGCCGATATGCATTAAATATTTTTTATTTTAACTAAAAAATATAAGAATATAGAATTATGTTTAATTAAATTACTATTTTTGAAAAATAATCACATATTTTCATTAATTATGACATTTTTTTCATCTAAACAACTGGGGAAAAAGTTTATTACCGGTTTACTTTTCTTATCTGTTTCTCTTCATGCATATTCTCAATTAGAGATTACCGAACGTTATAAACACGATTATCTACCCTTCTCTTCGTCTTCGATGACTCCGGAAGAGTTGGCAAAAATCAATAAAAGATTTAATGACAGGGCAGTTTTAATGAAGAAGGATAAATCCAAGGAAAGGAAAAAGCTCCTGGAAGAGTATCATGAGTCTTCAATTAAAATGTTCTCCCGGATGGATTCCCTTCAGCTCCTTTTATCCGGCGACCCTTTGACATTGTATATAAAATCTATTGTAGACAAACTGGTTAAAGCAAACCCGAGCCTGCAAAAAAAAGAATATTTTGTGTTTACACTCCGGTCGAATATTCCGAATGCATCCAGTCTTGGCGAAGGAATTGTGTTTGTCAATTTGGATTTGATCCGCAAATTGGATAACGAATCGGAGATAGCTTTTGTCCTTGCCCACGAATTGGCGCACGACAATAAGAATCATGGTTATAACCGCCTTGAGCAAACGGTTGCCCAATTAACGGACGATGATTACAAGAAAGAACTTAAACGGATAGCCAAGCAAAGATATAATACCAAACAAATTTACGATTCGTATATGAACAAGATAAATGCCAACAGGTCTAAATACTCTCAAAGTAATGAGCTAGAGGCTGATTCGCTGGGAATGGTTTTTATTATTAATGCCGGCTACAATCCGGAGCGTGCGGTAGAGACCCTGATCAAACTAGATTCGCTGGATAAGCCAATGTTTTCCGATCCTTTGAATTTTCATATTTTTTCTTTTGAAAATCTTTCTTTTGCCCCTCTTGCAGATAAGAAAAATAGCGAGCTGGACTGGAAGGGGAATATTTCGTATGAAATTCCGGATTCGCTTAAAACACATCCCGAATGCAAACTGAGAGCGGAAACATTGCAACAGGGAATAGAAAAAAAGTCAACCTCTTTTTACGATAAAAACATTTCGGATTTTAAAAATTTATCATCATTCGAGATTATCCAATATTATTACGACAGGGAACTTTATAGTAAAAGTTTGTATGAAGCGATGTCTTTCCTGAAATTTTATCCGGAAAATATTTATCTGAAATCAATTATTGCGGTAAATATTTTTAACATCTCCGAATCCCTGAAAAGGCATACGTTCTCTAAGACTGTCGATATGCCGGACACAAAGAATACACCGGCATACAATGAATTGCTTCATTTTTTGCATGAGCAATCATATTCGGACATGAATAAACTGGTGCGGAAGTTTTATGAAGTAAATCTCGAACCTTTTTCTTCAGAAAATCAGGCGGCCGCCTATGTCGGTGTTTTATTAAAATGCAGGGATAATAAGCCGAAGGAAGATGAATACAAGAAAGAATACAACCAAAAATATCCAAAATCAAAATTTATTTTCAATCTATAACATTAATTTAAAATTCATTTTTATGAAAAAAAGATTATTATCCATTGTCCTGTTCGGAATGTTGTTATCCTCTCTGCAAATATATGCGCAGAGCTCTTCTATTGAAGGGGTAAAAACCGTTGCCCTGCAAAATATTAGCGCCATTACAGAAAATGATGAAGTCAAAGGATACATAGCATTCTATAATGTAGACAAAAAAAGCTCCAAGGAAAACTATTACAATCTGAATATCTGGGATGCAAATCTGAATTTGAAATACAACATCAGCGTTACCCGTCCGAGAGCAACTTCTTTTATAGAAGGCTCTTTTAACGGAGATGGATTTTGTTGTACCTTCTATAACGCGAGAGAAGGGTTGGAGTATGTAATTTACAATCAGGAAGGTAAACAGACAGGGAGTTATAAAATTCCGGAAATAACAAAAACTGAAAAAGCCTTGTTAGCAGCCGGAGGCAACTATCAGAATCTGGTTGCCCTTCCTTCTGCCGGATTTGCCCGTTACGGATACGACCTCGAAAAAGGCAATACTGCCATTGTAACAGCGTTTGACAACAAGGGAAAGGTGATATGGAAATCTACCTATGCAGGCAAAGATAAAGGCAATTATGCTTTTTCTTATCCGATTGCCAATAATGAAAAATTACTGGTTTCATCAGTTATGGTAAGAGAAAGTAAATATTCTCAGAAAGTAAGCGAATCTTTTTTGAAGTTTCATGATTCCAAGTCGGGAAAAGTATTATTTACACTGAACGGAAAAGGGAAAAAATACCAATATACGGTATCGGGCGTTACCGTCGAAGATGACCACATCCTGGCTTACGGCGAATATTTCGGACTTGAGGATAATACGATCAAGGAAGAGAGTACCGGATTGTTTGTCTTACAATTAGACTATTCGGGAAATATTTTGAAAGAAAATTACACTACTTGGCAGGATATCCAAAAAGCGATGCCGGAAGCAATGAAAAACGATAAAGGCAAAAATGTAAGGGTTACCATGCATAAAATGGTAAAAACGGCAGATAACAAGTTTTTTATTATTTGTGAGCAATTTTATAAAACAGCAGATGGTATGGGAATTGCAGCTAACGCCTTAGGAGGAGGTTACAATAATGCTATGGCTAAAATTGTACTACAAAATTTAGTAGTGCTTGAACTTGATGCGAATATGAATTTTCAGAAGGGAACTGTCGTAAAGAAAAATAAAACTAATGTAACTCTTGCAGCCGGATTGGATTTTTACGGAAGCGTATTTATCGCTTACTACCTGAAAACAACCGGACTATTTGATTATTCATTTACAAATGTGGCTCCGGACCATAAAACTTTTAATGTTGTTTATGTGAATTATGACAAAGAAAGCGAAGGAAAAGATAAACGTATCATTGGTTCGTTTGCTTATAATAAAGAGAAAGAGATAGTGGAAGACAAAATGTCCCTTGTTGATAAACCGACGTCATACATTGCATTACCCGCTAAAGCCGGATATGTAACTATTTTTGAGTATTACAAAAAGACCAAGTCAATAAATATAAGATTGGAAAAACTGAATTTCTAAGTTTAACACTAAGTTTGGTTTATCGGAACTTGAAAAACTACGGGAAATAACCCCCGTAGTTTTTTTATTTAATTTTTATAATTATCTGCAATCATACCACCAAAAATTGTTTTTTGAGAGATTCCTCCCTCCGGTCGAAATGACAGCGCTATTTGTAAGGATACAGAGAGGCTGTCCAAAAAGCCAATATTCTTTACCACAAAGAACCTTTAGATTAGGCCTAAGTTTTATTAAGTAAAAAATATTAACAGTTATAAAGGTTAGTTTCTTACTTTTATTGTAAAAAAGAAGGAATTAACCGATACTAAAAAGTAAACTAAACAAAGACAAAGAGAT
>JAVBMA010000052.1:0-9323 GCA_031553005.1 Paludibacteraceae bacterium
GGAGTTCAATTTTAATAACCCCGTGCAAACGAAGTGTAGCATGGGGTATTAGACTACTCTCATATCCGACCCCGTAGTGGGTCGTACATCCTTAGTTCTGTTGAACCCACTTCGGGGTTCAGGTGGCAGGGCTACTCTTTAGCCCCGAGCTGCACTTCGTTTGCTCGGGGTTATTAAAATCTGTCTCCTACGGAGACTTTGCTTGATTTTCAAAATGTATCCCCTGTTTTATTCTAAAACTCTCAATTACCCATGAAATATAGACTTTTGTCTGAAATATCTATTTTTCTCAGTCAGTAGTGATTTTTTACAAACAAAATTAAGGGTAGTTGAAATTATATTTATCTCTCGCCAGATAAAACGAACATGTGAATTTATTTGTTCACCCGAGCAAGTAAATAGAAGGACGTATTGTTAGCCACGAAGTTCTTTCCGGGAGCAACGTAGTGAAGTCAGGAATCTTTTTTCGATTGGAGAGCAATAAGATATGAAGGTTCTTATCCTGGACTCAGTTTAAATGAGTGTGATTTTTGATGTAAATTATATTTAATTCATTTGTCTATCAATTCATCAAATCCGGAGGATTTACATATTTATAAAAAAGGCTCAATATTCTTTTATTCGACTCCATCCGGAACCGTACAAATTAGATTGCCTTTTTTCTATAAACATACAATGCCTCCGGCATTGACAATAATGAACGTTGAATTAATATATTGGGAATATAATGAACCGGATTACCGGAAAATATATAATGCCTATCAGCAAAAATAGACCCTACATTTCAGCTTCTTATTTGGGGGATTCCTCATTTTACTTTCGTTCCATTCGGAATGACAGGCATTTACAGTTTGCTCTCCTATATGTCTTTATATATCACCAAGGTGTCATTCCGAACGTAGTGAGGAATCTCAGAATGTATACTTAGAGGTATTTTTGCTGATAGACATAAAATTAATTACGCTTATCCGCAATATTACCCCCGATGCCAACGTAAATGAATTTTATAAACACAAAGGACACGAAGTTATGTTTGTTTTTTTATTTTCTTTGCGCACTTCGTGTTCTTTGTACCTTTGTGCTTATAAAATTCATTAACGTTGACATTGGGAGTAATATAGCTGATAAGCGTATTATTTATTTTAATGATTATGCGCAATCTTACTACTTACTTTCAATATGTCATAAGTTAAGAATATATTAACCGCAATGGGCGCAATGTTTTTTCGCAATGAACGCAGTGATGTTCTTATTTTAAATACATTGCGTTCATGGCGGCTTTTTCTTCGCGTTCATGGCGGTTAATATTAACGACAGGAGCCTGCGGATTACAAGTGTACAGAGTTTTAGTGGTAATTTATATACTTAAAAATTCACTGCACGCTTTGGCGCATTCGTTACATGCTTTTGCGCACTCTTTGCAGTGGTCTTCGTGAAATTTACTGCATTCGTTTGCACATGCACGGCATGCTTTTTCGCAAAGGGAGAGTATCTCTTTCATAAAATGACCTCCGGCATGGATTAACTCCAGTGTTGTGCCGCATATTATGGAACACTCCTTGTCAAGTCTGATGCACTCTTTCATTGCATCAATATTTTTTTCTTCGAGGCATCCGTTGAAACAATCATTACAAGCATGTACGCATTCGGCTAGCTTGTGAGATAGGTTAAGGCTTTTTGCTAACATAGTTTTCTTTTTAGATTAACATGAATTTGATATGAAACTGCATATAATGAATTGATTTTTGATTGAATTAAATCCGAAGGATTTATATGTTTATAGAAAAATATTCAAGGTTTTCTATATTCGACTCTTTGGAAGTCGTACAAGTAGTATTATCGTCTTTTTCCATAAATATGCAATACCTTTGGCATTGATAATAAGTTTTTTATCGAACTCACGCTAGATTAATAATAAGCTAAGGTTATAATACCAAACCGGATTTTTTGTCCGGAAGGTAAAGGATTGAATAAGCAACAAAACCCTAAAAATTCACCCTAATTTGCGTTAAGGTGAATTTTTAATGCATTTATAATATTGCTTCGGATTGTTGCTTTTGATATAAATGTGTAAACCGTTGAAGAATATTAGAATTTAGTCATTCTGCTTGCAACTTTGCTCCAGTCAATGATATTCCATAATCCTTTGATGTGGTCGGCTCTCCTGTTTTGTACGTCTAAGTAGTAGGCATGTTCCCACACGTCGAAAGTTAAGAGGGGTGTGTGCCCTTGTCTTAACGGGTTTCCGGCATTGCTCTCTTTGATGATTTCCAACTCCCTGTTTTTATTTTCTACAAGCCATGCCCATCCCGAACCGAATAGGGAGAGGGCGGCATCGCTGAATTCCTGACGGAAATTTTCAAAATCGCCCCATTTCTTGTTTATGGCCTCCGCTAATGTGCCGCCTGGTTTTCCTCCGCCTTTGGGCGAGAAAGTGTCAAAATAGAATGTATGGTTCCATGCTTGTGAGGCATTGTTGAAGATTGCGCCATCGGCAGACTTTATCATTTCTTCCAATGTTTCATCTTTGAAATGCGTTCCTTCTATCAATTCATTTAACTTGTTTATATATGCAAGATGGTGCTTGCCATGATGGAATTCTAATGTTTGTTTAGAAATCGCCGGTTGTAAAGCGTCCAACTCATAGGGAAGGACAGGTAATTCAAATTTCATATTATCAGTGTTTTAAAAATTATTAGTTTTTCCGGAGAATAGAACCTGATGTGAAAGTATAAGTATATTTTCATATTAGCAGTTCCTTATTAGCTTATGTATAACAAACGTGAAAGGAAAAAGTTGAAATTTATGCCGTTTGGAAAATAGTAACCGGAAATCTTCTGAAGATTTTTATGTGCAGTTGTTCGAGTCCGGTCAAAAAAAAAGAGACATGAAAATGTCTCTTTTTGCTTTATCGTAAAGTGAATCTGATAGGTAATGTAAATCTTGCCCGGACAGATTTCCCGCGTTGTTTTCCCGGATTCCACGGTGGCATGGACTGAACTACCCGAACAGCCTCTTTATCAAGGCTTGGGTCTACTCCGCGTACTACTTGTACGTCAACAATCTTACCGTCTTTATTTACTACGAATGCAATGTAAACAGCGCCTTGTATGCCGTTTTCCTGAGCAATTGCCGGATATTTCAGGTTTTTAACGAGGTATTCTTTCAATGCTTTATCTCCTCCCGGGAAGGATGGCGGATTTTCTACAATAGTAAAAATCTCTTCGACATCTTCCTCATCAGGTGGGGCTACTACCGTAGGTATTACAACCGGAGTCTGGTCTATTTCCTGCGGGGCTATTGGAGCAGTAGTTGTTTCTACATTGTTTTCTACAATGTTTAAAACTTCCTGAACTACTGTTGCAGGTGGAGGTGGAGGTGGAGGCGGTATGTTTTCCTGTACAGTTTGAGGAATCATTTCCTCTTCTCCTGAGGCAAGAAAATCTTCCGTAACCTCAATTTTCTTGATTTCTGTTTGTGTCCATTCAAAGCAAATGTACATAAACGCAAGAACCATTACGAATCCAATCAAAACAAACATAGGACGTCTATTTTCTAAGTCAGCTTTGGGTGATTTTTTGATTTCCATTTTTTTGTGAATGTTATAAAAAATATATTACCTTGTTTTCTATTCCAGACAAATGTAAGATAAAAATTTAATATCTACTTTACTTTACATCCGTTTTTTGCCAAAAGATATTCGAAAAAAATCGCTTCCCGCCTATGTTTTTTACTGATTAACGGATGCTGTTTTTAATCCTTTATTTTATTTGATTGATAACTTGTAGGTTAGAGTATTCTTTGGAATAACGGAGCATTTGTCCGGAAAAATTTTCGCCGTATTCTATTTTTATGTCGGTTATTTGGTTATTCTTATCCACAACTGGTTTGTAAACCGGATTGACAAATCCTTTGTATGGGGCTAAACCGAGTGCATCGTACCGTTCTTTTATTTCTTTGTGCAATTCCGGATCAACTTTTACTCCGTAAGTTTCAACCAGTTCTTTTGCCGCATTGAAATCTCCTTCCGATTTAATACGTTGAACTTCGGCAAGGAGTTGCCCGATTAGATAGCGCATCTTGTCGTAATCGTTGATTACAACATAGGTTTTGCCCTCTTTTTTTACAAATTCTACAACGTTGTCGTCTTTCCCTTTTTCCAGTACCCATCTGGCAATGAGCTGACGGTTTCTCATGTGCGACTCTTCGATGTTATTGCCCGGTTCGATTCGGGTAAGCTGTGTCATTAGCCCGTTCATCATAAAACTGTAATATTCGGCTTTATATGCTTCCTGATTTGGTAATAGCCCTAATTCGACCAACTTTTTATCAGCGGCATAATATAGCCCGAAAAGGTCGGCTCTTGCCTCTTCTATTGTTGCGCCGTATGCTTTCAACGTATCTTGGCTTACGCCCGGCAGCAATTGACCGGATCCATGTCCAAGGCATTCGTGCAGATCCGTATGGATATTGCCGGTGATAAATCCGTAGTCATCCAATAACTTGATCTCTTTCGGACTCCATACGAATTCTTCTCTGAATCCGTTTCCTTTTCCAGCTTTGTCATAGGCTTCGGTTATGTTTTCTATTGTTACCGATTTGGAACCGTGCATTTCTCTTATCCAGTTACTATTGGGCAAGTTAATCCCGATCGGAGTGGGAGGGAAGCAGTCGCCGCCAAGCATTGCTGCGGTAATAACTTTTGCAGAAACACCTTTTACTTCTTTCTTTTTGAAACGGTTGTCGACAGGGGAATGATTTTCAAACCACTGGGCATTTTTGCTGATGATATCCGTTCTTTTTGTAGCTTCTGTATTTTTGAAATTGACAATGGACTCCCAACTGGCTTTAATTCCTAACGGATCTCCATAGGTTTCGATGAATCCGTTGACAAAATCGACTTGGGAGTTGAGGTCTTTTACCCAAAGTATGCTGTATTCGTCGAAAGTTTTCAGATCTCCGGTGCGGTAAAAATCAATGAGAGTTTCGATTACGAGTTTTTGTTGCTCGTTTTCTGCGGTTCCTTTTGCTTTATCGAGCCAGTAGACTATTTTTTCGATGGCGGGAGAGTACATGCCTCCGATTTTCCACTGTTTTTCTACGATTTCACCGTCTCTTTTTACCAATTTGCTATTTAATCCGTAAGAGACCGGAGTCGGGTCATTCGGCTTTTTCAATTTATTGTAAAAACGGTCAACTTCGGCTTCCGTTACATCTTCATAATAGTTATTGGCGGAAGTGGTGATCAAATCTTCTCCATGCGCTTGATTTACTCTTTTGGAATAGAGGTTCTTGTCAAAAATAGCAGGGACAATTGTTTTTAATAACGTGTTTACATCATTATTATAGGCGTAGAGAGGAAGAGTCTCTACCGGAATAGAACGCACCGCCTCTTCGAAAAATGATTGATCGAATCCGGGTTCAAACTTATCTGTTGCATAGTGGTGGTGGATCCCGTTGGAAAACCATACTCTTTTCAGATAAGTTTCCAACTTTTTAAAGTTACCGGAATTCCGGTCGCCTTTATAATTCAGATATACAGCTTCGAGTGTCTTCCGTATGGAGAGGTTATACTTATTATTTTGGTCATATAAGATATCCCTTCCTTCAACGGCGGCTTGAGAAAGGTAATAAATGAGACTCTTCTGGTTGAGGCTCAGTTTCTCAAATCCGGATACTTGGTAACGTAATACTTCTACATCTGCAAATCTGTCTACAGAATATGAAAAGTTTTCGCTGTTTGCGGAACTATTTTCTTTGCCGCTGAAAGCTGTCAGTGAATATGCCATTGTTAAAATTGTTATTATTATTTTTTTCATTTTCAAATTGAATGCTCCGAGGTATAGCCGGAATTATAACTATTGTTTATTGTGATACCTTCGGATATGATTTTTATCATTCTTTATTTTTTGCATCAATGTTATCTTCAAAATTCCATTTTCCTTTTTGTAATTTGAAGGCATCATAAGTGAAATCAGGCCCATAGTAGGAGTAGACATTTGTATAGACCGGTTCCGGAGGTACTAAATGGTCGAAGATGATTTTTCTTATTTTACTGTCGTATGCTAGGGATACTTTTGCATCAGCGCTGTATTCCAGAATGAACCGTTGGAGGGTTTTATTTTTTTGTTTCAATACGGGTTTGCCGAAAGATGCGTTTCCTTTTTCATCGAAATTTAATATTTCAATCAGCTTGTAATTCGAAGCGGCATTATTTCCCGCCCATCCCAGAAGGACGTAATAGTTCTCCTTCTTGTATTTTACCGGAATAATTTTATAATACAAGGCTCCATACCAATCATTTGTGAGTATGCGTTTGCCGCTGGTTGGCAGGTAAGACTCGGTTTTAATCGCAAGCGGAATTGTCTTGATGGTTTTGTTTTTTGTTTTGTACTGGATAAAACCTCCGTAATTGTACGTTTTGTTTGTAAGCGGATAATTCCAAGTGTAAATTTTCACCTTACCATCATCGGAGAGAACCTTCCCTACAAAATTCAGTGAAGAGTAGGGGTTTGAAAAGGATGCGGGGTTTTGCAACTCTTCCGTAAAGAGTTTTGTTATTTTGTCGTTTATCTCTTTTTTTTCAATGTCCGAAGGGCTTACTCTTAATGAGTCGAACAAATCGGCTATCCGTTTTTCGTTTTCCGAAACAACAATTTGTTGCCCCGAAAGAGAAAATAGCGGAAGAGAAAATAATATGGCGATTAAAATTTTGTACATGAATGTTGAATAGGTAAGTATATGTCCGAAATTAGTTTATATTATTAAGTAGTTACAAGTTATTAATCACTAATCACTAACCACTATTTAATTACTTCCGGAATAACGAATACTAATTTTGACCAAATACTTATTATTTTTTTCTGTAATTGATTTTGCATTGAAAACAACCGGATGAAAATTACAATGAGTACATTGGTTATACTGGTTTTCAAAATTAGTGAATTGTCTTCAATATATTTCTTATTTGATTGTAAAAAAGTTAAATAACCGGAGTGTGGAATTAAGTGAGATTTTGGACTTGGATTCGTAAGAGTTTGATACGAAAAAATCTTACGCTTATTCGCAATATTACCATTGATGCCAACGTCAATAATTTTATAAACATAAAGGACACGAAGTTGTATTTATTTTCTTTGTGTGCTTCGTTCCTTTGTGTTTACTGTTTTTTATTAGTGATAATAAGACTTTTTATATTGAACTTACATTTTGGATATATTATTCAAAGAATATCAAGTAAAAAAAGAGCTTTTTAAAAAGCTCTTTTTTGAAATTATCTCTAATCTTTGCAGATATTCTAATTCGTTATCTGTTAGAATCCAATCACTTAATAGTCTAAAAGGATTTTGTTTTCTTCTGCCAGTTTCCTCATGTTAAGAATGGCATATCGCATTCGTCCAAGGGCGGTGTTAATGCTTACTCCCGTATTGTCTGCGATTTCTTTGAAGCTCAAATCTTCAAAATACCTCATTTTTAATACTTCTTTTTGATTTTCAGGGAGATGGTCTATTAACTTTGCTATGTCTATGAAGACTTGTTCGCGCACAATATTATCTTCAATGCTTTCTTCGCATAATTTTGAGTTGTTGAATAAATCAACACCGCTTTCTTCATTTGAGATTGTATTCTCATTTCGTTCCCGCCTGAAGTAATCGATAATAAGATTGTGGGCAATGCGCGTTATCCAGGCAATAAACTTGCCTTTTTCAGTGTATCGCCCTTGCCTGATAGTTGTAATGGCTTTGATGAAAGTTTCTTGAAACAGGTCATTGGCTAAATCCCTGTCTTTTACCGAATGGTATATGTATGAAAACACCTTACTTTTATGCCGTATTAATAATACGTCGAATGCTTCATTCTCACCATTGACATATAGTCCGACTAATTCTTCATCAGTCAATCTTTCTAATACTTCCATAATCTTTGCTATTTAAGTTCAGAGTAGGAGTAGGTCAATAGGCAATGTGTTTTTTTATTAGTAGTAGGATAATCGTTTTAACTGACAAATATAGAGAATAAATATCACTTTCGGAATATAAGGTTGTTAAATATTACAAACAGAGATGTTCAGGTATCTCCTTTATTTTAAAGAAAAGAGAGTTATTTTAGAAACCATTCGTATATGAGTTTTACACCTTCATCAATCTCTATTTTATGATGCCAGCCTAAACCGTGTAATTTAGATACATCTGTTAATTTTCTCATTGTTCCGTCGGGTTTCGAGTGATCAAAAGATAATTTTCCTTCATATCCGGCTGTTTGTGCTACCAACTGAGCCAGATTTTTGATAGAGATTTCTTTTCCGGTTCCTATATTGATATGGCAATTTCGTATTTGCGGATCGTTTCCTTTTAAATCGTTAAAGTCAACATGCTCCATGATATATGTACTGGCGTCTGCCATGTCTTCACTCCAGAGAAATTCCCTGAGTGGCTTGCCTGTGCCCCAAAGCTCAACACTTTTTTCCGTAATACCGTATTTCCTCAATGTAGCAAGGACTTCTTCTTTGGAGTTTCTTCCGGTTACATTTTCAACAGGACGCAAATTCAAGTCTTTTGTTATGGCGTCCCAGTTATTTTGATAGAGGCATTTTCCCAAATGAATTTTCCTCATTATTCCCGGAAGTACATGACTGCGTTCTAAGTGAAAATTATCATTGGGCCCGTACAGGTTGGTCGGCATTATTGCGATATAGTTGGTTCCATATTGCAAGTTGAAACTTTCACAGAGTTTTAGTCCGGCAATTTTTGCAATGGCATACGGTTCGTTAGTATATTCCAGCGGCGACGTCAATAATGCATCTTCGGGCATGGGCTGGGGAGCATCCTTCGGATATATGCAGGTACTGCCGAGGAAGAGTAGTTTTTTGACGTTGTGGCGGAAACTCTCGCCTATAACATTCTGCTGTATCTGTAAATTGTTATATATGAAATCTGCGCGGTAAACGTTATTCGCCATAATGCCTCCGACGTGTGCTGCCGCAAGAATCACATATTCGGGTTGCTCTTCGTCAAAGAATTTTTTTGTGGCTTGTCCATCCAATAAGTTGAGTTCTTTGGATGTTTTTCCGACCAGATTGGTGTATCCCTTTTTTATGAGGTTATTCCAGATGGCGGAGCCGACTAATCCAAGGTGTCCGGCTACATATATTTTTGAATTTTTCTCCATATAGAATCTGAAAAATTAAAATGCAGGATCCGTTTGAGTAGTTATAAGTTATAAGTTATAAGTGGTTGATAATTAGTTTGTAAATAAGATAATAAATGCCTGAAATATGTTGTTAAATATTTACTATCAATTACTATCAATTACTATCAATTACT
>JAVBMA010000070.1:0-23347 GCA_031553005.1 Paludibacteraceae bacterium
GTAATTGATTGTAATTGATTGTAATTGATTGTAATTGATTGTAATTGATTGTAATTGATTGTAATTGATTGTAATTGATTGTAATTGATTGTAATTGATTAATAATTTTTCAATATCCTTTAAATTATTATCAAATAGGTAATTGATAAGATTTAATATTTAGTTGACAAGTAAAACGGAATAAGAATGATTTATTTACTTCTCTACCCGTCAACTCGTTTACTAGTCTACTTGTTTATTTGTTTATTTGTTTACTAAAAACCTTTTACAAAACTTGATAAATATAAAAAACAGAAATTATGAAATCATTAAAAGACCAATTCATTTTAAACAATGGTGTCGGCATTCCTTGCATAGGTTTCGGGACATGGCAAACACATGCCGGCAGGGTAGCTGTAGTTTCGGTGCTGGAGGCTCTCGAAACGGGATACCGCCATATTGACACGGCAGCGGCTTATGATAATGAAGAAAGCATTGGCGAAGCTATTTCAAAAAGCGGCATAAACCGGAAAAATATTTTTGTAACCAGCAAGCTTTGGAACTCTAACCGGGGATATGACACTACTCTCAGGGCATTTGACGAGAGTCTCAGGAAACTGGGGCTCGATTATTTAGACCTTTACCTTATCCACTGGCCTGCGACAAAAGACGACTGGCGCAATCAAAACAACGATACATGGCGGGCATTCGAAAAACTATATAATGAAAAGCGAATCAGAAGTATTGGTGTGAGTAATTTTAAACCGCATCATTTGAAACCATTGATGGAAAAGGCGGAAATAATGCCTGCTGTGAACCAGATAGAATTTCATCCGGGACTTATGCAAACGGAAACAGTTGAATTTTGCAAAAAAAATAATATTCTTATTGAGGCTTGGAGCCCGTTGGGTTCGGGCAGGATACTGAATAATCCGGATTTAATTAAAATCGCGGAAAAATACAATAAGTCTGTTGCCCAGTTATGCATCAAATGGTGCCTGCAAAACAACGTATTGCCTCTTCCTAAGTCTATAACAATAGAACGCATACATGAAAATGCGAAAGTATTTGACTTCATTATTTCAAGTCAGGACATGGACAGGATTAATATGATGCCGCATATCGGTAGTTCGGGACTGGACCCGGATAAGATAAATTTCTAATGAAACAAGTAGACAAGTAAACGAGTTGACGAGTGAACAAGAACAAGAATGACTTGTCAACTCGTTTACTTGTCTACTTGTTTATTAAAAAAAAATAGCAGGTGTGTGGTGTACCTTCAATTTGATATTCTTACGGGCTTATATTATGAACAAAATTTCATCCGATTTGTTTTATATCCAAAAGATGCACTTTAGTTATCAGCAGAATAATGATTAATAGCAAATACCTTGAAAAATAACACAAGTCCGGTTCTTTTTGTTTTTTAAAATAAAAACATCTTTTTTAAACACCATACCCTACACTATTTTAATGAAAGAGAACGCACTACAAATATGGTTTAAAAGGCTTTTTCGGGGCGAAAAAGACAATTCACGTTTTTTTCAAAAGGACATTGAACTTATAAACAAGATTATAGAGGACAATGGATTAAATATTGAAAAAGACGCCCCGGGCAAGTGGTCCCGAAAATTGAACATCAGGGGAAATAACTACGTCAAATGGAGTAAGTCTAAACCAAAACGTTTAGTCGGATTGTATTTAAATAATATTAACCTGAGAAAACTGGAAATCCCGAAGGATAATCAGATTATTTCACTTCATTGCAACAACAATAAACTGACAAATTTAAATGTTTCGGGGTTCGAATACTTATGGGACCTGCAATGCAGTAATAACCAGATAGAAAACCTGAATGCATCGCAATGCAAAAATCTCAGGCAGGTTAACGTTTCAAAAAATGAAATCGCCTCACTAAACCTGTCTTCCAATTGCAACCTCAGCTACGTAGTTTGTTCACAAAACAAAATGAGGGAGCTCTGTCTTCCACATGAAAATAAAGTTGAATATCTGGATTGTTCGTTTAATTATCTGGATACAGAAAATATTAAACGGAATAAATATAATGCATTGAAGTATTTTTATTGTATGCGTAATAATCTGGAGGAACTGGATTTAAGATTTTTTCGTAACCTCTATTATCTGGATTGCTCTTTTAATGAAATAAAGGAATTAAACCTGTCTTACTGTACTGATTTAATTATTCTGGATTGCGCAAACAATCTGCTGCATTCACTGGATGTATCGCCTTGCAGAAATCTTGAAACGCTGATATGTACGGAAAATCCGTTAACTGAAATAGTAAGCCTTTCTTCACAGAAGTTATTAATAAGTGAAACAGGAAATGCAAAACTGATAAAAAATTACGAGCAAACGGGGTAAATAATTACAAATTATGCTAATCAGGTATTGGCATTTTTATGCTTGTCCGCAAAAATATCCCTAATTAAGGAAATTCAGGAAATATAAAAAATATAAGTTTTTTGTTTCTGATAGGAATATTTATTCCTGCCGGCAAAAATACTTCTATATTTCAAATATCATTAGGTAGATTCCTCACTCCACTTTGTTACGTTCGGAATGACCGGCATTTAAAGGTCGTTATAGAGCTGTCCTAAAAGCCAATATTCTTTACCACAAAGGTCACAAAATCTTGATAATCATCCAATATTCTTTGTGTCCCTTAGTGTAAAACTTTGTGTCCTTTGTGTTTTAAGGACTTTTGGAACAGCCGTGTCCCTTTATAGAACCACCAAGATGTCATTCCGGATATAGTGAGGAATCTTCCGTAAAAATGCTCTTTATTGCGAAAATTACGGGTATTCATTTGGGTGATTTTATATTATGCTTATCAGCTATATTACCCCCGGTGCTTACGTTAATGAATATTATAAACACAAAGGCACAAAGGACATGAAGTTATGTTTGTTTTTTTATTTTATTTGTGCACTTCTAAAGGCCTTTGTGTTTACTTTTTCTCGTTAGGGGTAATATAGCTTATCAGCATTTTTTATATTATTAATGTTTAAAAAATCAGTGATTTTTCCGTGCAAATCTTATCTATTTTCGTAAAAAGAATTACCATACTTTGCTTCATTCAAACTGTCCTGTATACAATTCGTAATAGCGGCCTTTCTTTTTCAATAAGCATTCATGCGTCCCTCGTTCAATAATCACGCCATGTTCAAGCACCAGTATCTCATCGGCATTCTGTACGGTAGAAAGGCGGTGGGCGATAACAAAACTGGTACGCCCATCCATCAACTTATCCATTCCTTTCTGAATAAGAATTTCCGTCCGCGTATCAACATCACTGGTAGCCTCATCCAATAGCAAGATAGACGGATTGGCAATAGCAGCACGCGCAATATTAAGCAGTTGCCGTTGTCCTTGACTGAGGTTTTCCCCGTCATTTGTCAGCTCCGTCCGGTAACCTTTTGGCAATCTTGTTATAAAAGAATGGGCAGCAGCCAATTTTGCAGCTTCAATTACCTCCTCGTCAGTCGCTTCCAGTTTACCATAACGAATATTCTCCATAACCGTCCCTGTAAACAGGTGGGTGTCCTGGAAAACAAGCGCCATCGAATGGCGCAAATCATCCCTGCTAATCTCTTTCTGAAGAACTCCATTTACAAGCACTTCTCCGCTTTGAATATCATAAAACCGCGGCAGTATATTAAAAATCGTTGTTTTTCCGGCACCGGTAGAACCAACCAATGCCGTTTTCTTTCCGCAAACGGCATGCAGGGAAACATTCTTCAAAACCATCTTATCCGGTTTATATCCGAAAAAAACATCGCGGAACTCAATCTCTCCCTTTGATGTTTCCGGAAGTTCGACAGGCGACTTTGTATCGCCCACCGTTTCGGGAACCTCGTCGATAACCTGAAAAATGCGTTCGGCTCCGGCAATAGCTGCTTGCAAGCTATTATATTGATTTGCCAATTCATTTACCGGCCTTCCAAATTGCCGCGAATATTGCAGGAATGCAGCCAATCCACCTAAATCAAGTCCCCGGAAAATAGCCAATAATGCCCCGGCAAAAGTAACAAGTACAAAATTCAACGTACTCATATTTTGCATCAAAGGCATCATCATACCGGAATACAATTGGGCTTTTTCTGATTTATTACGCAAATCCTCATTGAATACATCAAAATTTTCCTCTGCTATTTTTTCATGGCTAAACACTTTCACGACTTTTTGCCCGGTAATAATCTCTTCGATATAACCATTTGCCACACCCAAAGCCGCTTGTTGCCCCCTGAAATATTTGCTGCTCTTCTTTATTACCCTGTTAGCAATAAAAAACATTAAAGGAATAACCGTAAGGGTAGCCAAAGTCAGTAGCGGACTGATGTAAACCATCAAAACAAAGATACCGAGCAATGAAAGTAAATTACTTATCAAATCCGAAACAGTCGTCGTAAGGGCATCGCTCACCCTGTCAATATCGTTTGTGTAACGGCTCATCAATTCGCCATGCTGATGCTTATCGAAATATTTTACCGGTAGTTTCTCCATCTTGGAGAAAAGTTCGGAACGCAATACGGCAACTGCACGCTCCCCTATCCGGTTGAGCATAAGCGATTGTATCCAATCCGACAAAATCCCCGCCAAATAAATACATCCCAGAATAATCAACATCTCAATCAATCCCGGAATATCGCCAACCATAATATAGTCATTGATAATCGGGCGCAACATATAAGAACCGCCAACATTGCAAATAATGCTGACAATCACAAGCAAAAGAATAACTGCCAACATCTTTTTTTCGTTTGTCAGGTACCGGAATAACCGGATGAGAATTTTCTTCGTCTCTTTCGGTTTTTCCGTAGCAAATTTTTTAGCATTCCGGCTAACGGTGCGTTTGTTATGAGACATGTTGGGTAGTTACGAGTTATTAGTTACAAGAGTTTATTGTGTTTTCCCCTTCTCCTTTGAAAAAGAGAGAAAAGGTTTATTGCCATTTCACAACTGCTGTGAATTGTATATCTCCCGGAAGATATCAGACGTTTCAAGCAACTCGGAAGGTGTTCCCATCGCTTCTATAGTTCCATCTTCAAGCACAATAATGCGCTCGGAAGCCTGCATGGAACTATACCGCTGCGTTACCATCAATATGGTTGTTTGCGTTAAATTATTGAGATTTTGCCTTATTTTCCTCTCTGTTGCTGTGTCCACAGCGCTTGTGCTATTATCCAGAATCAATATCTTCGGTTTCTTCAATAAAGCGCGGGCAATACAAACACGTTGTTTTTGTCCTCCGGATATATTTACTCCGTTTTGCCCTAAAACCGTCTCATATTGGTCGGGAAAAGACATAATAAAATCGTGAGCCTCTGCCGCTTTTGCCGATTCTACAACTTCCCCGAAAGAAGCATCCGGATTTCCCCATTTCAAATTGGAAAGAATAGTACCAGAAAACAACTCGTTCTTCTGAAGAACCACCCCGATATTATTTCTCAGCTCACTCAACGGATAATCTTTTATATTGATATTATCAATTAAAATCTCCCCTTCCGAAATATCGTACAACCTCGGAATCAGTTGCAAAAGCGTCGATTTGGCAGAACCGGTAGCGCCTACGAGAGCCACATTTTCCCCTTGCGGAATATGAAAATTAATGTCTTTGAGTACATAGCTTCCGCTCTCTTCACGGTACTTATAATTCACATTCCGGAAAGTAATATCCCCTCCGGTTATTTTCAATCCGTTGGACAATACTGCGGGGCTATCCGTTATGGTCGGTTCTTTATGCAATACCTCCAGAATCCTTTTTGACGAAGCGGATGCGCGGGCAAACATCATTAAAGTCATGGAGACCAGCATCAATGCCATCAATATCTGGGTACTGTAACTCACCAGCGAGATAAGTTTACCTACCTGCAACCGTTCAATACCTCCAACCCATAAAATACATATAATCATGGCATTCATCACCAACTGCATAATCGGCATAATTGTTATCACCACATCCAGGGCTTTGATATATGTATCGCGTAAATCTTTGTTTGCACGTTCAAACTTTTTCTTTTCAAAATCTTCGCGGACAAAAGATTTCACTACCCGGATATTAATCAGGTTTTCCCGGACAACGTTATTCAGGTTATCCAGCTTCTGCTGCACTTTTACAAAAAGGGGAAATCCGGTACGCAATAACATGAATATGCTCAGGGCAAGCGCCGGCAATGCAATCCCGATAATAGAGGCTATGCGGACATCAATACGGATTACAAAAATAAAGGCAAGAATCATCATCAGGGGAGCCCTGTAAAGAAGCATCATGGAACGCATTAATACTTGCTGGACGATGGTTGTATCATTTGTCATCCGGGTAATCAGCGAACCGGTGCTGAACGTATCGATATCGGCAAAAGAAAATTGCTGAATCCGGTGAAACATCTTCTTCAATAAACCGGTAGAAAAGCCAACGGACGTTTTGGAAGCACAGTATAGATTACTAAGGCTGAATGCAATAGCAATCACAGAAAAGCCAATCATAATAAGCCCGATATTTATCACGGTATTCAGGTCTTTTTTCATAACACCCTCATCCACAATATATGCCATAAGGGTAGGTTGCGCCGTATCACAAAAAACATACCCTATCACAAGTATAGGGCTAATTATAAGATATTTTCTGTACTCTTTTAAAATCTCCCAGTAAGTTCTCATCTTATCATTTTAGTATAGCAAAAATACGGAGATTTTTAAATTGCCGGATTTTCAGAATAACTAAACTTTTCAAAAATAAAACCGGTATATTATAATCTTTCCAAACGTAAATCCCCGAAGGGGATAAACATGAATAACCTCATGCAAGCCGCAGGTGCAGCTTGAGTCTATTCACCCCTGCCCCTCACTTCGGGATTTATTATCCAAATACTCCTTCTTAAACATATCCACACAAACGAGAAAAAGAGCAAGTAATATCGGCCCGAAAATAATTCCCATAAATCCGAATAAGGAAAGCCCTATGATAACGCCGAAAACCGTAATCAACGGATGCGTATCAGCCATTTTTTTCTGTAGAATAAAACGTATAAGATTATCAATATTAGTAATTATAACAAGGGCATAAACAGCCAATCCGATTGCATTAAACCAGTCTCCGGTCAAAATCAGGTATATTACTAACGGCAACCAAATCAAAGAGGTTCCGATAATAGGAATAATCGTAGCAAAGCAAGTCAGGAAGCCAAAAAGAAAAGGACTCGGAACTTCGAAAACAATATAACCAATCAACGCTATCCCTCCCTGAATAACAGCCAACAGCGGAATACCGATGGCATTTGAACGGACAAGCAGTTTGGTTTTGTGCAGCATCTCTTTTTTATTCGCATCGTTAAATGGCAATATTTCCGTTATGTATTTCTCCATTCCGGGTCCGCCTACCAATACGAAATAAAGGACGAAAAGAAGCACAATAATGTTTACGACAAAACTGCTTACGTTCGACATAACAGCTTGCCCGATAGCAGGAATGGAAGATATAAGAGAGGAAAGGTTCAAACCGCCTTCGTTAAATAAATTATATCCTGTATTCTTATAAATAAGGTCTGATATATGATTTATCGATTGGACAATCTGGCTGGGGTCTAAATCAATGCTCTGTATTTTATGAAAAACCATCCATACAAATAAAGAGATAGGAATAAGAAAACATAAAATCGTCTCTATCAGTATGGCAAAAGCAGCCAGGCTACGTTTCCATTGTTTTTGCAGAGTCAGATACGCCATTTGTTTACGCACAAGGATATATATCGTTACCGCTCCCAATATCCCGCTTATAAACGGACGAAACTCATTAAACAAAATAATTCCCAAACTAATAATAATCGCTACAAGGGAATATCTCCAGTATCTCTCTTTTATAGTCATTTTTATAATTTATGGTAAATTTTTCAAGACCTTTCACTTCTACAAATAACAAAAAATGAGTGATAAAGTTTTTAAATATACGATTTCTCAATTTGCTCCTCTCCTTTTATTAACAACATTTTGAGCATCCGGATTTAATTTATTTCTTTGCATGCTTAAAACAAACTGCTTATGAACTCTAAAGATTGGAAAAACCAGCTTAACAGCCTGATTGCCGGTAATCCGGAATTACAATTGCCGGAAGAAGAGAGCTCTTCTGCTGAAAAAAAGGAATTTCGAAAACAGTCCTTTTATATTGAACTGGATAAAAAAGGCAGGAAAGGTAAACAGGCAACTCTTATTTCCGGTTTCGAAGGAACTGAAGAGGAGTTGAATGAGTTGGCGACAGAACTTAAAAAAGTATGCGGAACCGGAGGTTCTACCAGAGATAATGAAATCTTAATTCAAGGCGACCTGCGAGAGAAAGTTGCAACACTATTAAACAAGATGGGACACAAAACCAAAAGGATAAATTAGTTGAAAAGTAAACAAACAGCGTGCCGTTAGATACGCAACCTTTTGTTTTTAGTTGCAAACCTAACGGCTTGCAATTTCAAGGTTATCTGCTTTTTCTATCAATGCTAAAGGCTTTGTTTCCGTAGGAGACAGACTTTAATAACCCCGAGCAAACGAAGTGCAGCTTGGGGCTAAAGAGTAGCCCTGCCACCTGAACCCCGGAGTGGGTTCAACTAAACTAAGGATGTACGACCCGCTACGGGGTCGGATATGAGAGTAGTCTAATACCCCATGCTACACTTCGTTTGCACAGGGTTATTAAAATTGAACTCCTGTCGGAGTTATGGATACTGTTTCTATTTTCAGAGTTCTCCGTTTTCAATTTTCAACTCAATCAGTTCATCTGTAATCCTGATACACTCTTCGCAGGAGCAGGTTTTATTTTGCTTTATATCGCGGCACTTTTCATAAACCGCCTTCTTTACAAATGCTTCATTTAACGATTCTAACCCTTTTTTGCGCATCAGGTAATTAGCAGCGTAAATAGCTCCGCACAAACCGCCCTCAGCCCTTCCTCCGCCAAAAGGCCTGAATGATTCTATTGTTTCATCCGATATTTCAAACTCTTGCTGAAATCCTTTCAAAATGGATTGGGCACAGTTTAAATTATCCGGCTTCTTGTGAAAATATTCTACTGATTTAATTCTTTTCATAAAAGAGATTAATGATTAGTGATTAGTGATAAAATTATGAGCCACTATTATAACTTATAACTCAAAACTTATAACTCAAAACTTACAACTAAATAAACATCTTACACCAATTGTCGAAACGGGTAACTGTCTCCACACCATATTTTTCCAATTTATTCCGGGCTGTTTTGATTGTGCGTTCCTTTCCCAGATGCGTTTTGGAATAAAACTTATCGGCAAAACAGATAATCTGCTCTTCTATCGAAAGCGGCAACATATCCCGGTGAGGAACCGGCAGATTCTCCTTTATTATATGGGACAGGGATAATCCGGCTCCCGTATGCCGCTCACAAACAAGAGCATGCAACGGATATCCTTCTTTCATGATTATCTCGCTACCTAAATAGCCATGGCATATATATGCATTGTCACCTTCACAATAAATATCGGGGGCAAATGTTTTACAAGCTCCAATATCATGAAGCATAGCCGCCTCTTCTATAAAGCGTAAATCGGGATTCAAATCCGGTCTGTTTTTAGCAATTGCAAGGGCTTTGTAAGCAACATCGTGCGAGTGATGCACTAATATTTTATAAGCGTCTCCGTTCGGATGGTAATATTTTTCTATAATACTGAGGGGGTTCATTTTGAAATCCTATTTTTCTTCAAACCATAGAAATACAAAGAAAAATAAATAATTTTGCCTAAACAAATTAATTTCAATAATTGAATAACTGAACAGGTGAATAATTGAGTAAAAAACAAAAGAAACTGTTTAATTTTTTTATCACAAAGTTATTAGATGTCCTCAAGCCGGACAGGCTCTTACTTTTTTGCTACAGCTCAAAAAAGTAAGCAAAAAAAGCCGCCGCTGTGGATTCTCCGCTAAAAATCTTCTGCATTACGCTAAAACGTTTTAAACTCCTCCCTTCCTACGGTCGGTCGTCAAACAGAAAACGTTTCTTAACGCTTCATTCCGAAGATTTTTTTAACGCTTCGCCTCCAAAGGCGGGTGGAGCTGCAAAGCTTTTGGGGAGAATTTCTTATGCTGAATTCATTTTAATACAAAATTTAAGTAGTTTTTAATTATTATTCATCATCCGCTCTGTTGTTCCATTATTCAATCATTCAGCAATTTATGAAGCTAATCGATACTCACTCGCATATATACGAAGACGACTTCAATGAAGACATTGACGACGTAATCAAACGGTTGGAGCAACAACAGATATATAAGGTATTACTTCCGAATGTAGATTCCGGAACAATCGAAAAAATGCATTCCCTTGAGCAAAAAAGACCGGATTTATTTCATTCCATGATGGGTGTACACCCTTCGAGCATTAAAGAAAACTACAAAGAAGAACTGGATATAGTTAATAAATGGCTTTCAAACAGAAAATACTGTGCCATAGGTGAAATAGGTATTGACTTATATTGGGACAAAACATTTATAAACGAACAGATAGTTGCATTTGAATCCCAGGTTGACCGGGCTATAGAAAAAGGGATGCCGGTGGTAATTCACACAAGAGAATCTTTTGACGTCGTATATACGTGCTTAAAGAAATTTGACAAAACGCATTTAAAAGGAGTTTTTCACAGTTTCACCGGAGATTATGAAATTGCAGAAAAGATTTTTTCATTGGGCGATTTTAAATTAGGTATTAACGGCATTGTCACTTTCAAAAATTCAGGATTGGACAAGACCGTAGCCCGGCTTCCTTTGGAAAAGATTGTATTGGAAACCGATTCGCCCTACCTCACTCCCACTCCCCACCGTGGTAAACGGAATGAGAGCGCCTTCCTCTCCTTCGTCGTAAAAAAAATAGCCGACATAAAAGGAGTGCCAATAGAAACGGTTGCTGGAATCACAACCAAAAATGCAGTAGAATTATTCTCTTTATAAAAATTAAGTAGTTATTAGTCTATTAAGTAATTTATAAGATTAAAACAAGTAGACAAGTAGACAAGTAAACGAGTTGACGAGTAAACAAGAATAAGAATGACTGGTCAACTCGTTTACTAAAAACATGACAATAAATTCTTTATCATTACAGACTGAGAAAAATAAATATTTCAGATAAAAGTCTATATTTCGTGGGTAATTGAGAGTTTTAGAATAAAACAGGAGGTAAATTTTAAAAATCAAGCAAAATCTCCGAAGGAGACAGATTTTAATAACCCCGAGCTGCACTTCGTTTGCTCGGGGTTATTAAAATTAAACTCCTATCGGAGTTATGAATACATAGAAAAATTAGCCGATCAGTAGTGATTCATTATAAAACTTAAATATGAAATTTAAACAGTTTCTCAAATAAAAAGAAGAAATTTTACAGATTGGACTATATCCGTGTTAATTTTTTTTGTAACTTGCGCCTGATTTCAGGGAACCAAACAAGGAGAGGTGCTCGAGTGGTTGAAGAGGCACGCCTGGAAAGCGTGTATACGCCAAAAGTGTATCGAGAGTTCGAATCTCTTCCTCTCCGCAGAGAATCAAACATTTATAGAAATATAAGTGTTTGATTTTTTTGTTTTAAACCTGATCAATTGAATGAAAAAACTAACCTTTTAGGGTACTTGTGTACAAGAATTAGTAAAAAAGGTTGTGTCATTAAAGTGACACAACCTCATAATATTTATTTAGGATATTTTCTTTTTTTATTTTTTGAATTATCTGGTCGTTTTTCATTTTTTTGAGGCAGGTCTGAATCATTTTGCCTAAAAAGATATTTGATATTTTTGAATGACATCGCCATTAATTCTAAGAAACTCTTTTCTGAAAGGTCACCATTACTTCTCAAAATGAACGCACCTACAACTGAATACAATAACATTACTCCTATAATTATTAATGGCAACACAACTGCCGGCAACAATTTTAAAACAGTAATAATCGAGGTAATTATAATTATGAAAAGAGTTATAAAAAAAGAACCATTTATCCAAATAGATTCCTTCTTTCTTTGTTGATTCTCCATATTTCCATTATCTTGTTTGATTTCTACGGTACTATTTGATATAGTAATGATCTGTTTATTCGTTTTAATATTTTCTCTTTTTATTTCTTTTTCAATATAATCACATACTTTTCTGAATGTATTTGGTCGTACATTAATCTGAGTTTGCAAATTATTTTGCAATTGGATAAGGTTTGACTGCAAAAAAATATCATTATATTCTGATGGAATACTAGATACAAAATCTTTATCATTAAGTTTTTTAATGGTATCAATTAAAAAACTCTGCAAATTATTAGATGCAATACTTTTTTTTGCAGGAGATAATTCACCCTTTACAATATTATCGAATATAAAAAGTAGTGATTGCCTAAAAACAGGAATTTCATTTATCAGTATATAAACATTTTTGCTTAAAATAAAATTTTCTTTAAAATCATGAAACAATGAAGTATTATATTTTAGTCCATTTGCTCCCATTATTGAAAAATTTTGAATTAAAATACTGGTCTTTTTTTGAGGTGAATAAGGCAAATATATTTTATCTTTAATATTCGACTTAATGAAAATATATGGTTCGCTACAATTAATATATTTTAGTGAATCTTGTAAATCTGAACTTGTTTTTTTCTGAGAAGTCGCAAAGTTGTAGTGTCTTAAAAAAGCTTTTTTTGCATTTCCTAAAGTTGTTAAATATTCTTTTCCGGAGAAGTCTGATTTAAAATCTCCATCTAGAGTTTCTATTTTATAAACTTTGGGAATTCTAATTTGAAGGCTTAATAACTCTTTTATGAGAGATTTATAATCTATTTCAGAATCAGAATCAACACTAAAACAAATTTCATATATTCCAGAAACAAAAAAATGATCAAAATAAAATCTACGTGAAAGAAATAGATTTATACCTTCTATTTCTTTTTTTTTACAAAAAGATAGCCATTTATTTATTTTAATTGATCTTTTTGAATCAAAATCATATGCTTGAAGAAATTCTTTGGTAATACCCGAATAATATTGACCTGTAGATTTAATGAAATCATTAGCATTTTTATTACATCTAAATGCACTAAATTCCGTTAGATATTCATATTTTTCAACAAATCGACGAATATCTGTTACTGTGTATTGAAAGATTATTTCCATAATAGTATTTTAAAAGCTAGCTCTATCCCTTTAAGAGATAGAGCTTTCCATCTTTATGATGAAAAAATTATTTAAAATTTACTTCTTTCGATTATAAAAGTTATTTAAAATCTCCATCTTTTGATGAACAAGAGTAAGAATAATCCGATGTCATTCTCTCCATAATTGGTTTGTTTACAAATATCAGAATATTTTTCAAATAACGAAACAAAAAATTGTTTATTTTAAACTATATTATAATAATTATTTTTATAAAAGCATTCATTAAGTTTAAATTAATATTATAAAATACTAATATATAACAATTCAAACAAATATAATCAAATTATAATTATATCTCAAATTTTCATTTTATATATACTATAATTTATTAATATATAAATTTTAAATAACATTATTTTAATTATAAAGATAAAAAGGACAATTTAAAACGGATTTCCCACTACTATTCACACCCTCTGCTTCTACCCAAATGATCAAACAAACCGGATAGAAAATTGAGAAAATTCATAATCCAAGTGTTTTAGAGCAGCTAATTTAATCATATAAAGAGGTATTAACTGTACTCCTAAATAGAATTTAAATCACAAACACCTAATTTAGAAGTAATAATTTTCAAAGTTCATCTCTTTTCCTCTCCGCAGTTACTCCAATCAGTATTGAGACAAAAGCAAGACAAACCCCGCAAATTCAGTGAATTTGCGGGGTTTTATTTTTGGAAAATACCCTCTAATTCTTTGTTGTTCCTACCGACTTTCCTGCTTCATATGCTTGTATAAAAGCGGGATTTCCTTTTACCTCACCAAGGGCATGAACGCCCTGTCCGAGAATCAATCCGGCTTCGCGTACATTTTCCAGACAATCAAGGAATCCCCGGAATGCGGTAATTGTCCCTTCCATTGCAGGCAACCCTGCCTCTCCGGCAGTTGCTATCAGGTAAGCATCCTTGTCTTTTATTTCAGTATATCTCGCTACGGTACGGTCAATTACAGTTTTCAGTTGTGCGTTCATACAGTAGAAATAAACCGGAGTGGACAGTACCAGTACATCCGCATCGATGATTTTCTGTAACAGTTCGGGCATATCGTCCTTGTATGCGCAGATGCCATTTGTCTGCTCACAGGTATAACACCCCGAGCAATACTTAATATTTTTATCTCTGAGGAATACTTTTTCAACTTCGTGTCCCGCTTCCTGTGCGCCCTTCATAAATTGGTCGCAAAGAATATCCGAGTTACCTTCACGGCGGGGGCTTGCGGATATTATCAATACTTTTTTACTCATTATCTTATGCCAATTTTTATTTAATTTCCTCTTCTGCCCATTTCGCGGCATTGGATGTGTCGTCGTTACAAAGTCTTCCTGTTTGCCAATTGATGTCACCGTATTGTTTTTTCAATTCATCAACACTGTTCTGAATGGAACTGCTGCCTGATGTGGCAAACGAAATGACGGTTTTCCCTTTCAGGTTATAGCTTTCGATAAAAGTGTTAATGATGCGGGGGCACAGGTTCCACCAAATGGGATAGCCAAGGAAGATTACATCATATTTCTCTGCTTGTGCTTTTTTATCGGCTAACGCAGGACGCGAAGTGGCATCACCCATCTCTTTGCTGCTGCGGCTCTGCTTGTCGCGCCAATTCAAATCGGCAGAAGAATAAGCCTGTTGCGGTTGTATGCGGTACAAAGTAGCATTGCTAGCTTGGGCAATGGCTTTTGCGACGGTTTCGGTATTGCCTGTGCAGGAGAAATAGGCCACCAGCACTTTTTTCTCTTGGGCGCATGCCAATGTTGTTGTTAAGACGCACATAATGATTAAAACCTGTTTTTTCATAAATGTTTATTTTAAGTTTTTAAACGAGTTGACCAGTCATTCTTATTCTTGTTTACTCGCCCACTCGTTTATTTATCTACTTGTTTAATATCAATTACTTAATCTATCATATTCCTCATCATTTACGGCTTCCAGCCATTCGTTGCTCGTGTCCTCGCCCGGTACTTCGATAGCCAGATGAGCAAACCAACTGTCGGCTGTTGCCCCGTGCCAATGCTTTACACCTTGGGGCATGTTGACCACATCGCCGGGTTTGAGCAACCGTGCGGGTTTGCCCCATTCCTGAAACCAGCCCTCTCCGGCTATACAAATAAGAACCTGTCCTCCGCCTTTATTTGCATGGTGTATGTGCCAGTTGTTACGGCATCGGGGTTCGAAGGTTACATTATGGATACCGACCTGCTCGGTAGATAACGGGGCGAGATAACTCTGCCCGATAAAATATTTTGCATAGGCGTCGTTGGGTTGACCGATGGGGAACAGCATTTCCCGCTCGATGGCGGCTTTTGCATCCTGAGCGTCTGTTTTTTCTTCCCAGATTTCCTTTGCCAAGCGAAATGCCGCCCATGCTTTCGGCCATCCGGCATAAAAACCGAGGTGTGTCAGCACTTCGGCAATTTCCGTACGGGTAATGCCGTTGTTCTTCGCCGACTGAAGATGGTATTTCAGCGACGAGTCGGCAATACCCATACTGACGAAGGCGGTGACAGTAACCATACTACGGTCGCGCAAGCCGAGTTTGTCGGTGCGGCTCCATATTTCACCGAAAAGGATATCGTCGTTAAGTTCTGCAAATTTGGGTGCAAAGTCGCCTAATTGTTCTTTTCCGGCTGTTTGTTTTACTTTTGATTGTGCCATAGTTGTTGTCGTTGAAAGAAATGTTATGAATAATGCGCAAAATAAAAATCGTTTTATATACATAACATTTATTTTTTTCATTTGTTTTTCAGATTTTTATTGAAAAACGATTCCAGCTTACCAAATGGAATCACATCCAACCGGTCGTATAAATCAGTATGCACAGCACCGGGAATAATCATTAGCTCCTTGTTATCACCTTTTAATTTTTTAAAAGC
This sequence comes from Paludibacteraceae bacterium, assembly GCA_031553005.1. Lineage (GTDB taxonomy): Bacteria > Bacteroidota > Bacteroidia > Bacteroidales > Paludibacteraceae > RGIG9379. The sequence goes on from JAVBMA010000070.1 coordinate 16,067, forward strand.
ATCTTCGCTGAAATAGCGGGAATGAGCTTTCTCTCCGTGAATAACGAGTACGGCATTGCGAATTTCTCCCGCATACGATAGTTGCGGCATATTCATAAACGAAAGTGGAGAGGTTTTGTTCCAGCCGTTATTCGAGTTAAGCGAACGCTTGTGATAACCGCGCGGTGTTTTGTAATAGTCGTGATAATCTTTTACAAACCACGGTGCATCGGCAGGCAAAGGGTCGACCACACCGCCCGAAAGCGCGTATGTGCCGTTTTTATAGTCAACAGTACGCTGAGCATTGAGTTGTTTACGGAGTTCGTAGCGTGCATCCGCATCCATCGCATCGAAATAACCGTTAGCACTCACGCGGCTCATATCATACATGGTCGATGTAGCAGTTGCCTTAATACGGGTATCCATAGCGGCAGCATTGATAGCCAGTCCGCCCCAACCGCAAATACCGATAATGCCGATACGCTCAGGGTCTACATCATCGCGCGTGGAAAGGTAATCGACGGCGGCACTGAAATCTTCCGTGTTGATGTCGGGCGAGGCAACGTAGCGGGGCTCACCTCCACTCTCCCCCGTATAGGAAGGGTCAAATGCAATGGTTAAAAAACCTCGTTCGGCCATCTGCTGTGCGTAGAGTCCGGACGACTGTTCTTTGACTGCGCCGAAAGGCCCGCACACGGCAATAGCCGCTAACTTTCCATTGGCATTCTTGGGTATATACAAATCGGCGGCAAGCGTGATGCCATAACGATTATGGAAGGTTACTTTACTGTGGTTGACTTTGTCGCTTTGCGGGAACACCTTATCCCACTGTTGAGTTAATTCTAATTTTTCCATATCTTTTTCGGTTACATTTTGATTTCGCTTACATGACTGTCCTAAAAGCATCAGGGCAGCAATTGCGATAATTGATATTCTTTTCATTTTGCACATTTTTTCATGTAAAGTTCGGGATTCTTCATTCTTTTAGGTTAACAATAATCAAACCAATAATTAAGAAATTCAAACCATTTCCTCGCGTACCGACTTCGGATTCTTTCCTGTATGTTTTTTGAAGAAGTTATTAAAATAGGTCGGATATTCAAATCCGAGTGCGTAAGCTATTTCCGAAACATTCCAATCAGTATGTTGCAGCAAAGCTTTTGCCTCTGAAATAATCCGTTCGGTAATATGCGTAGTGGTCGATTTACCTGTAATTTCTTTTACCGCGCGGTTCAAATAGTTCGTATGGATATTCAGGTTTTGCGCATAATCCTGTGCTGTTCTCAGTTGCAGCGGACGCTCGAACGTTTCAACCGGAAATTGTCTTTCCAGTAATTCGAGGAATACGGAAGTAACCCGTGCAGCCGCCTTTTTAGCCTGATGATAATGCTCGGACGGGTGTAGCTTTAACGCTTCATGAATAATCAGGCTGATATAGTTTTGAATAAGTTCATCCTTAAAAGTATAGTCGTTCTCCTGCTCCTCAATCATTTTTTGAAAAAGGGTGTTGAGAAACAATCTTTGCGGTTCGGGGATTTCCAATACGGGCGTTCCGTCAATCTTAAAAAACGGCGATTGAAGCAAACTCTCAGAACGTTCGGACTGTTTTAAAAACTCCTCTGAAAAAAGACAAGTATAGCCGACGTATGTAGTCGAGATTGTTTCCCAAGAATAAGGAATATGCGGGTTACCGAAAAACAAGACAGTACCCTCCTGTTCAAAGCTCCTGTCGGCATAATGGATAATGCTTTTACCGGTAGTAAGGCAAATTTTATAAAAATCCTTACGGCTATAAATGCGCGTGGCATTAGTGTCGTCTTCTATTTGAAATGCCTTGAAACCTTTCAGCTTGAGTTCATTATTGAACTCTGAAATGATGCGTTTTACTTTCATTATGGAAAGTTTTTTAGTAATACATTAAAATTCCACGTGTTGATTACCTCACAAGTCCCGTTTCATAGTGTAATTATAATAGTTATCGCCTTTGAAGTTTATATTGCCTTCATCAAGTTTTTCAAAACCCAAGCGGGAATAGAAAGCAACATTCACGGGAAGTTGCGTAGTTAACCCGATTAAATTACACACCGGATTGGAAGATATGAGTTCCTGAATTGCATATTTTATAACAAGGGAGCCTATCCCCCTTCCTCTGAACTCTTCCTTTATTACAACCATAGATAAGTAATAATATTCAAGAGTTTTCATTGACTTTGATAGCGATTTTTTATTACAATCATCCAAAGTAAGCATCCTTACCAATGAATTTATCCCGAGCTTTGCAATAAAACCGGGAAGTCCTATCTTCAAATATACAGAAAAAGCTGTTTTTACTCCTTGTGGTGGCACTATTGTAAACGTACCGATTATTCTATCCGTATCTTTCTCTTTTACAACGCGCGTTAATGCTTGCTTCTGATTATTAAGGACGAGGCTTGTTTTAAACAGCCATAGTAAACCATCTCTCCGCTGATTTTCCTTTTTAAAGATAATAGCGTATGCAGGATTTGTGAGAAAGGAGTCTGTCAGCAAAGCGGCAACCTCATCTATTTCCGAGTATTGTATTTTTTCAATTAAAAACTCTTTCATACTTATACATTACAGGCTTTAAAGCAAAACATCGCCTAAAGGCAGTCTTTAGTTTACGGTCAAAGATAAGAAATTCAAACCTATTGGATTTAACTTATTCTATATTTTTATTATCCTTGTTTACTCGTCTACTTGTCCACTAAAAATATGACAATAAATACTTTATGGAACTTAAAGAAAAGTATAACCCCGTAAAATCAACAAAAACACCAATATCATTAAAGAATTCATAGGATATATTTCGTACCTTTGCATCCCGAAATAAAAAACGGCGATGACCATCCGACAATTCAAACACGATTTTTTAGAAAACGAATATTTTCTCTCTCCACATAAGAATGCACTCTTCTCTGCAATTAATGTTGCACTCTGTATTGCCGCAGCTTATCATTTTGAACTGGGTATTTGCGCCGGAGGACTGATTATCGGAGCACAAAGTATTACAGGTATTAATCGACAAGGTCCGTTCCGTATCCGTCTCGGCTTGGCTTGGAAAGGAGCTTTAGTGCTCTCTTTTGTTGCCTTGATAGGTTTTTTTGCGGGACAAAATTTTCTTTTTTCACTCGGACTCGCCGTCGTTCTGGCATTTTGCTTCGGTTGGTGCCGCCAGATTTTCCCGCTCAACTGGCCGGATATTATCATCCCTTCGGGAGTGCTGTTTTATATGAATTATACAACGCCTATGGTCGGGTACACTCTTTTGGGTACAATAATAGGATTGTCATTGGAACTCATACTGGGATTAATTATCTACATGAAGCGTTATCTTACCCACAAAATAATCACCGCTCCTTCTGCTGAAAAATTGCCTTCACCTCCCGACAAACCCGATAAAAAAATTCTGGGTTTAAACGAATATTTGTTTATTTACAGCATTGAGTTGAGTATTATCCTGATAGCGGGATTTCTTATTATGAGAAACACGGCTTATCCGCATGCCTACTGGATGCCGCTTACAGCAATCATTGTCTTGAAAGTAGGAAGAAGGACCACACTTAAAAGAGTCGGCGAACGAACATTGGGAACTTTAGCCGGATGTTTGTTGGGTAGCATACTGATTTACCTCGCTCCTACTCCTTTTATTAAATCCTTACTGATGGTCTCCTGTATTTATTTTTGGGTACGCATTTTCCAAAAGAACTATTCTGCCGGAACAGTTTTTATTACCACTTTTGTCCTGTTACTGCTCAACGAAGGACCGACAGATGTTTACACAATTGTATTTGAACGGGGAATTTTCACTATTCTGGGAGGAGTGATTGCCATTGCCGTCTCCTTAGCTTTCCTGAGAAAAGAAAGATTATAATTTAGATATTCAGATAGACAGATGTTCAGATAAGCAGATATGTTTGTTTTTTTATCTGTATAAAATCTGCCTTCAGAAAAATTTTGTATTAAATAAGAAAAAGCGCTTGCGCTTAATTTTAAAACGCTAAGTCGCTACGTTCGCAAAGCCGCAAAGTTTTTAATGTAAACATGCAAATTTTATCTGTCCATCTGAATATCTCCTCATCTGAATATCTGTCTATCTGAATGTCTGTCTATCTGAATGTCTGTCTATCTGAATGTCTGTCTATCTGAATGTCTGTCCATCTGAATATCTGAACATCTGAATATCTGAACATCTATTTTCAACTCGTTAAATTTTCTTTTTGGAAAACTTTTCAACAATTAAAAAATTACAAAATATTATTTATCAATAAATTAAAAATTATTTTGGGAAATTTTTATCAAATAAAATATTAATAAATTATTTTTTATATCAAATATTAAACAAAACATTTACCTTTGCAAACATACGGTTTCATTAAATGATTAAAAGGGAACCGGGTGAAAATCCCGGACTATCCCCGTAGCTGTAAGCTCTGTTTGTTTTACAAAAAAATATATTTTGTAAAACAAAAGAACCGGAAAAAAGCCACTGAGTTTAAATACTTGGGAAGGTATCCGCTTCAAGAGCAAGTCAGAAGACCTGCCGTATAAAATAAAATCCGGGCTTTCGGGTGAAAGGCCAAAGGAACAGGTATGAAAGTTTGCTATACACACAAATACCTTCCTTTTTTCCTCCCGTTATCCCTTTCGTATTAAAATAAAACATTAATTATATTTAGTATGGAAGTTAGTATTATAAAAAGAGACGGAACGAGGGAATCCTTTTCCATCGAAAAAATTAAAAATGCTATTGCAAAAGCCTTTTTGTCGGTAGGAAGTTTTGCTACCCAAGACGTTATCACTAACATTTTAAGCCGCGTTAGTATAACAAATGAAATCCATGTAGAAGATATACAGAATCAGGTAGAAATAGCCTTAATGGCAGAAAGGTACTATACGGTCGCCAAAGCCTATATGCTATACCGCCAAAAACACCTCGAAGACCGTGAAGAGCGTGACAAATTAAAGTTCCTGATTAATTACTGCGATGCCCAAAATGCGGCATCGGGTAGCCAATACGATTCAAATGCCAATGTCGAAAACAAAAATATGGCAACCCTTATCGGTGAACTTCCGAAATCCAATTTTATCCGCCTGAACCGCAGGATGCTTACCGACCGTATAAAGGAAATGTTCGGTAAAGAACTGGCAGACAAATATATCGACCTGCTAAATAACCACTATATTTATAAAAACGACGAGACAAGCCTTGCTAATTATTGCGCAAGCATCACTATGTATCCATGGTTAACAGGTGGAACAACTTCCATCGGTGGGAATTCAAAAGCACCAACCAACCTGAAATCGTTTGCGGGAGGGTTTATCAACATGGTCTTTATGGTCTCAAGTATGCTGAGCGGGGCTTGCGCTACTCCCGAGTTTTTAATGTATATGAATTACTTCATAGGACTGGAATATGGCGAGGATTACTATTTGGATACAGATAAGGTGGTCGACTTGTCAAAAAAACAGCGCACATTAGACAAAATCATTACCGATTACTTCGAGCAAATTGTTTATTCAATCAATCAGCCCACAGGTGCACGTAATTTTCAAGCTGTATTCTGGAATATATCTTATTATGATAAATATTATTTTACAAGCCTGTTCAACGATTTTGTTTTTCCGAATGGAAGCAAACCTCATTGGGAATCATTAAGTTGGCTGCAAAAACGCTTTATGAAGTGGTTCAATAAAGAGCGTACCCGCTCGGTATTGACATTTCCGGTAGAAACGATGGCGTTATTGACCGAAAACGGAGATGCAAAAGACAAAGAATATGGGGATTTCACGGCTGAAATGTATGCAGAAGGCCACTCTTTTTTCACTTATATAAGCGACAACGCCGACTCGTTAAGTAGTTGCTGCCGCCTGAGAAACGAGATTCAGGACAATGGTTTCAGTTATACCTTAGGGGCAGGAGGTGTTTCTACCGGTTCAAAAAGCGTGTTAACAATCAATCTGAACAGGTGCATTCAACACTCTACCCGCAAAGGGATGCATTATCTCTTTTTTCTGGAAGAAGTCATCGACCTCGTACACAAAGTACAATTGGCATATAATGAAAACCTTAAGTATATGCAGAAAAAAGGCATGTTGCCTTTATTTGATGCCGGTTATATAAATTTGGGACGCCAATACCTGACAATAGGGGTAAACGGCCTGGTCGAAGCAGCCGAATCGCTCGGAATCGAAATCAGCGATAATCAGCGTTACGAAGAGTTTGTGCAACAGATATTAGGGCTTATCGAAAGCTACAATAAAAAGTACAGGACAAAAGAGGTGATGTTTAACTGCGAAATGATTCCTGCCGAAAATGTAGGAGTTAAACATGCCCAATGGGACAAGCGCGACGGCTATACGGTTAAACGTGATTGCTACAACAGTTATTTCTATGTTGTGGAAGACAAATCGCTGAATATCGTTGACAAATTCCGCCTGCACGGACGAAAATACATTGAGCACCTAACCGGAGGCTCCGCCTTGCATCTCAATCTGGATGAACACCTGAATAAAGAGCAATATCAATTTCTACTACGTCTGGCAACAAAAGAGGGTTGCAACTACTTTACATTCAATATCCCCAACACCGTTTGCAATGATTGCGGACACATCAACAAGCAAAATCTGAAAGAATGCCCGGTATGCAAAAGCCAAAATCTCGACTATCTCACACGTATTATCGGATATATGAAACGCGTCAGTAATTTTTCACAAAGCAGGCAACAGGAAGCCACCCAACGTCACTATGCTACGGTATCACAATTATGATATAGTGTTTCAGGAAGTTCCCGACGAAGTCACTCTGGCAATCAACATTACCAATTGCCCAAATCATTGCGGGGGCTGCCACAGCCCTCATCTTCAGGAGGACACAGGCAACCTGTTAGATATAGAGGCAATTAAATTGCTACTTGCAAAATATGGTGATTCGATTACCTGTGTATGCTTTATGGGTGGGGATTCGGATTCGAAGGAAGTGGAACAGTTGGCTATCTTCATACGCGACATAACCGATAGGCGGATAAAATGTGCATGGTATTCAGGAAAAGCCGTTTTTCCTAAAGAATGTTCTTTGCAAAATTTCGATTACGTCAAACTGGGAGCTTATATCAAACAATTGGGAGGATTGGATTCACCTAATACAAACCAACGTTTTTATCAGATTAAAAACGAAAAAATGATTGATATAACGTCTAGCTTTATCAAAAACAATTTAGCACGCAGATGACACAGATTTTATAGATTTACACAGAAAAAGAAAATATGACTTTTAATAATAAA
>JAVBMA010000044.1:0-13550 GCA_031553005.1 Paludibacteraceae bacterium
CAAACAATCTGTGAAGGCGAAAGCGTAACGCTGTCATTAAAATCAGTAAGCCCGGCAGGAACGACGGTAGAATGGTTTGACCAAGGCGTTTCGATGAATGAATTTAGCGAAACAATCATCGCCACCCCGACATTCACCCCCGGCAGCGGGCATCAATCCGTTTACACCTACAGGGTAAAAGCCAATTACTCCAATTGTGACGAAAAATACTACGACGTAGAAGTGAAAGTCGACGAGCCCCTTCGCGGCACGCTGCAAGCCCAGAGCCCAATTTGCGAAGGCAACAGCAGCCGTTTGGACGCCAGCAATTACGATGCAACGAGCTACATTTGGAGATCCGTGTCATATTCCGGAGAGAAGAGCGGCGTAGAACAGATAGAACGCCCAACCCTCACCACTGAGTACTATGTTGAGATGAGCCGGGGAACTTGCAGCCATACTGATTCAATAACCGTACAAGTAAACACGAAACCACGCATTTCTTATATAGACTCAATAGACATTCGCGCAAGAGAAATTGTTATGTTGCCGGATTATGGAACACACCCATTTACTTATGGCGTAGATAATGAGCCGATAGATAATAATGCGATAAAAGAAAATCTGGTTTTCGGAAAGCACTCCTTCTACGTAATTGACGCCCTGGGCTGCCATTCCGATGCATTGGATTATTTCTTGGAAGCAATCAAGATCATCCCACCACCTTTCTTCTCACCGAATGGAGATGGGGATAATGACACATGGGATATCATCAATATTAAAGTTTACCCGAATGCAGTAGTAACAATTTATGACAGATTTGGAAAAAAACTGGCAGAATACAAAGGCTCTGCGGAATCAGGTTGGGATGGAACATATTTAGGTCGTGAAATGCCAACTACGGATTATTGGTATGTGATTGAAATAAAAGAGATAAACAAAGAATATACCGGACACTTTACTTTGCTGAGAAGATAAAGGACAATTAAAATAGGTCTGATAAATAATAGAGCAGGTCAATTGGGAATTCCCGATTGACCTGCTTCATTTATATTTTATGATAAGGATAATTATATGGCTGAGATCTAAACGGATAGAATAGACTATTTCTTAATGTCTCTTATATCCAAGGTTATTTCCGTTTTTTCTTTTGAACAGACCAGCCGAATTTTCCTATTTGCTCGCCGATTTTGAAGTATCCGCCGTGATTATAGGTTATCAGTTTCGCTTTTGATAATTGGAATGCGCCGCTTTCCTTATCCATGTATTTGTCGTCTGCCAGTACATTGACAACTTCGGCGATAAACATATCGTGCGAACCAAGGGGAATAATCTCTTTTACCCGGCATTCAATAGAAAGGGGAGATTCATCTATAAAGACAGAATTTATTACTTCCGTTTTCATGGGAGTAAGTTTCATCTCCTTGAATTTGTTGTACTCCTTTCCCGAACGTACGCCGCACCAATCTGTTGCGAAGCTCATCTCTTCGTTAGTCAGGTTAATGACAAATTCCATATTTTTCCGGATAATAGGATAGGAGTGTCTTTCCGGACGAACAGAGATATAACACATCGGGGGATTAGTGCAGATAGTCCCTACCCAGCTTGCAGTGAAGATATTGAACTCCTCTTCTGTCTTTCCGCAGGAAATCATCACGGCAGGAACAGGATAAATCATAGTTCCTGGTTTGAAAGTATGCTTCATAAGGGAAATCTTTTACTCAATACTCAAATTTTCCCCGCTTGTTATCCGTTCGCAGTAATGGCATTTGAAAAGTCCCTGTTTCTTATCTATCGTATGAAAATGTGAAGACATCGGTTCATTGTTGGTGATGCATTGTGGATTCATACATTTGATTGCTCCGGTAATTTCATTAGGTAGCTCAAGTGTCTGTTTTTCCACTACCTTATACTCTTTGATAGTATTAATTTTGGCATTAGGGGCAAGAATGGCAATTTTATTCACTTCATCTTGTTGAAAGAAGCGGTCGGTAACTTTTATAATTGCTTTTTTTCCCAGTTTGTTGCTCTCCAGATTGTATCCGAAAGTAACTTGGTTCGGAATATTTTCTAAGCGTAAAATAGAGATAACCTTAAAGAGCTTTTCCGAAGGTATATGGTCAATAACCGTTCCGTTTCTTAATGCGGCAACTTTTAGTTCTTTTGAAGTATTTCCCATTTTGAAAAATTTTAATCTTTGTAAATAGTGAAAATATTACGCGCGATGGTTTTAATTTTTAATTAAAGCCCTAACGCATCACAAATAATTGCCTGACGGGCAAATACACCGTTGCGGGCTTGATTGAAGTAATATGCCTTTTCGTTTTCATCCACATCATAATCAATCTCCGTTACCCGGGGAAGTGGGTGCAGAATACGCATATTCGGTTTCGTATTTTCCAGTAATTTATCCCGTAGTGTATATATATTTTTTACTTTCTCATATTCAAATAAGTCCGTAAAACGCTCTTTTTGAACCCGTGTCATATAGAGAATATCCGCGTTTGCAATGTTATCTTCATTCAAGTCAAAGTATTCATTGAACTTGATATTATTGTTGGAACAAAACATCTTATATTCATCGGGCATACGAAGTTCGTCCGGGGCGATAAATGTAAATGCCGGATTGAAATGAGACATTGCCATAAGCAGGGAGTGAACGGTGCGTCCGTATTTTAAATCTCCTACCATGCAAATATTCAGGTTGTTCAACGTGCCTTGTGTCTTTTGTATGGAATACAGGTCGAGCATGGTTTGTGTCGGATGCTGGTTTGCCCCGTCGCCGGCATTGATAACCGGAACCTTTGAAACTTCCGAAGCATACCGGGCGGCTCCTTCTATGGGATGGCGCATGATGATAAGGTCGGCATAGTTGCTCACCATGATGATAGTATCTTTCAGCGTTTCACCTTTGACGCTGCTGGAAGTCGAAGCGTCACAAAAACCGATTACGCGCCCTCCTAAACGGTTTACAGCTGTTTCAAAACTCAAACGTGTACGGGTAGAGGGTTCAAAGAATAGAGTGGCAACCACCTTTCCGTCCAAGATTTTCTGGTTCGGATTTTCTTCGAAAGAGGCGCTTTTTTCTAATATCTGAAGGATTTTTTCTTTTGAATAATCAGAAATGGAAACTAAACTTCTATTACTCATATTTGATATATTTTATTATTAAAAAAAACCAATATGAGCCAAACTCACATTGGTTTTTTATCTATTGTTATATTTTGTTTTTCCAAAAAGTATTCTTCCGCATTATACATAATAAAGAATAACTGTTTATTTGTATGGTCACAATTTTTTATGACTATTGCAAAATTATAAAAAGAAAACCGAAAAACGGTATAATTTCAAAAAAGAATTTTTAGTGTGAATTAATATTTTTCTATTGTACAATATGCTTTTACCGATATCCCCAAAAGCTCAATAAAAAGAGTAATCTAAACCTGATTTTTACCTGTTATGAAAGGTTCTCATATTCTTTATAATTATGGAGTTTTTGTTTACTCTATCTTATAAAATCGTATATATTTGCGGTAACATTAGAAAAGAGAGTAAAAGGATATGAATTTAATACTTGAACGCCTTCGGCAGGAATTAAAGGATAGTGTAGATGCGAAAACACAAAGTACCGCTCAGAATTTTTTTAAAGAAAAAATAAAGTCGTATGGAGTTAAAGTTCCTACTGTCAATAAAATAAGTAAGGAATTTTTTAATGAACTTAAAGGTAAATCCAAACCGGAAATTTTTGAATTATGCAATGAATTATGGCTTTCGGGGTATATGGAAGAGTCATTTGTAGCATGTAATTGGTCTTACGCTGTCCACAAAAATTATGAAGAGTGCGATTTCAAAATATTTGAATGCTGGGTACAGAATTATGTAGATAATTGGGCTTCGTGTGATACGTTGTGCAATCATACCATTGGCGAATTTCTTGAAATGTATCCTCAGTATATATCCCGTTTAAAAGAGTGGGCAAAATCGGAAAACCGCTGGACACGCCGCGCGGCTGCCGTATCTTTGATTATTCCTGCCCGTAAGGGGCTTTTCTTGCCTGAAATTTTTGAGATTGCCAATACATTGCTTAATGATAAGGACGATTTGGTTCAAAAAGGATACGGCTGGATGCTTAAAGCTGCCAGCGAGGTATACCGGAGGGAAATATTTGAATTTGTTATTGAGCATAAATCAACGATGCCCCGAACCGCACTCCGGTACGCTATTGAGAAAATGCCCCCCGAAATGCGTACCGAAGCAATGAAAAAATAATAACTTTCACCTTTCACCTTTCATCTTTCAATTCTCACTTTTCACTTTTCACCTTTTCTACCACCCCCGTGGTTCCCACAGCGATATCCCATCATCCCTATGCCCTTTTTCCCAGATTTTGAAATCTTCATAGGTTTCAATTCCATCTTCTATTACAGCTTGGTAGATGCTTATTCCCGGAATTTTATGATTATGCTGCTGGCTTTCCCATTTTATGGATAAAATCTTTTCCCGTAATTGCTCCGTTAGAATCATGTTGATTTTTTCTGTCACACGTTCAATCATTCCCGCATAAGGCGACTCTTTTCTGATATGCATTATATCAATCGTCCATATCCTGTCCGGTTTTTCTTCATAGGTCAGATGCCACTCAAGGCACATATCTTCGGCTTCCAACAGGTTTTTGTACACAACATCCTTTATTTTAGGATTTTTGCTAATCAAGCCTATTGCTTTAAAACTTTTTTCGATGGAAAAATCTTCCGAATAAGTATGAAAGTCAATATCCAGATGGTTCATCAATAACCCTGTTTTTACCGAACCAACCAGGTTGCAAGTAGAATCCAGAGCATTCCAAATCTCAACTATTTGCAATTCATCAATAATCCGGGATGCTATTTCCAGATTTTGCTTAGAAATCTCTATAATATCATTCATATTTTATATTGTTTTTAATGCGTATGGGTAATATTGCGGATAAGCCTTTATTTTTTATCGGTCTAATACCAATTCGCCTGTTATTCCGATTTCATTTACAAAATAATTATCATGCGAAATAACCAGCAGGCTGCCGCGGTAATTCTTTATTGTTTGCGTCAATATATCGAGGCTTGAAATATCGAGGTTATTAGTCGGTTCGTCCAGTATAATCAAATCGGGCGTTTGATTGCTAATCATCAGGCAACAAAGGTATAGCCTCATTTTTTCCCCTCCGCTCAATTTCCGGCAATTTTTCTCCCATGTGTTTGCCGGAAACAGAAAACGATTTAACCGTAATCTTACTTCATGTTCTTCCAAATGCGGGAGATTATACTTTTCTGCTAATTCAACTACCGTGCAATCTATATCTACTTGTGTATAATTCTGGTCGAGGTAGATATAGTTGAAATTTGTGCGGTTAACCTCTCCCGATGAAGGTGCGAGAATTCCTGTCAACAAATTGATAAGCGTAGTTTTGCCTGTTCCGTTATTTCCCGATATCCGTATCCGGTCGTTACTGTAAAGTGTAAAATCTATGGGATTTTTCCATAACCTATTCTCATTATGATAGGCAAAGTTAACCCCGGTAGCCTTAATCAATAGTTTGCCGGAATGTAGGGATGTGTTGTCAAAATCAATTTTCAACTCTTTCAACTGTTCCCTTTGCCGCCTTAATTCTGTCAGTTTATTTTGACTTTCGTTGATGATTCCCGCATGTTTGTCTTTCAGTTTGGATGCCGTATTTTCTGCCGAATTGCCCAATGCATTTGCAACAATACGGGCAGCGCCTCCCTTCATCTTGTTTTTTTCTCCCTGACTTGCCCTTTTTTCCTGCTTCTCCCTGACCTCCTGCGCTTTTTTACGTGCAAGGCGAAGCGCTTTTTCTTCCTCGTGGATATTTTCGCTTAAAGCATTCACTGCTATCTCTTTTTGTTCCTTATAGAAAGAGTAATTTCCACCGTAAAGTTTAATTCCCCGGTCAGACAATTCGTATGTGGTTTGCAGTTGGTCTAACAGCGTGATATCATGGCTTACGACGACAATGGTAGACTTGCTTTGCCTGACATACTGATATAACACTTCCCGGCTTTTCCGGTCAAGATGATTGCTGGGTTCGTCAAGCAATATGATTTCGGGCGAATGGATATTCAGCCCAGCCAGAAATATTTTTGTTTTTTCTCCTCCACTCAGGTTGTCTATCGGCATGTTTAGTTTTATATGTGGCAAATCCCAATAGAGAAGCGCAGACATGCAACGGGATTCTATTTCCCAATCGTCATCAAGCATATCATAATCGGCTTGTAACACACTCCCTTGCTCAATAGAATGTAGTGCCGCTAACTTTTCGCTGACACCAAGCATTTCCGCTACGTTTTTATTGAGTGTACCTGTGTGTTGGGGGATATAATAAGGCTTGGATGAGGAGATAATACTTCCTCCGGAAGGTTGCAATTGTCCTGCTATTAATTTTAATAATGTGGATTTGCCTGTTCCATTATTACCGACAATAGAAATTTTTTCCTGATTTTCTACAGAAAAATTAAGATAGCCGAATAGGGATTGTTGATTGGTGTAGTGATAAGATAACTCACTGATGATAATACTCATGATGCAATTAATAGTGCCCTGCAAACAGGACGGTTAAACCGATATGTAAGTTGAAATCTGCGAAAAGTGTCGGTTTAGTAAACCAACTATTAATTGTTTATTTTCATTGGAGTATGTTGAATATTAGATTGCAAAGATAGATATATTCCGGCTTTTTCAAAAAAGATTTATAATTAAAATCCCGTTAAATAGAAATCCATAATACAACATTGTGGTGAAAAGAAACAAAACAGACGAAAAACTGTTTATAATGGAGATACTTGATAGGACGATTAAGGGTTTATTATTCTTGTTTACTCGTCAACTTATTTTGTCTACTCGTTTCTAAATATCTCATTAAATCTTATCAATTGAGTAATTGTAAATATTAATGACGTATTTTTAGGTGTTTATTGTTTCATTAGTAGACTGGTAACTTGTAACTAATAGCTTGTAAATACTTACTTAAAAATTAAATTATGATTAAAAAAATTCTCTTTCCGGAAAATCGTTATAACACGACTATTTCAATCCTATTATTGATATTGCGTATTGCCTTTGCCGGTATGTTGGCTATTCATGGGTGGGATAAACTTATCCATTTTGAAACGACAGTGCAACATTTTGCCGATATGGGAGGAACAGCTGCGGCAACGCTGGTTGTTTTTGCCGAGTTCTTTTGTGCGTTAGGCGTAATTGTAGGATTGCTTTACAGACTTGCCCTGATTCCTGTTGTTGTCAATATGTTTGTTGCTTTTTTTATTGCTCACGGAGCTCGGTTGACAGGCGAACACAATGGTGAAATGGCTTTTCTTTATCTTGTTGTTTTTGTTGTATTGGCAATAGCCGGACCGGGAAAATATGCTTTGGATAATCTCATATTTAACCGAAAGAAATCAGGAACAAAATCGAAGAAACATAAATGATTTTTTATGTCGTAAGGATATAAAATGAAAGCCTGAGAGCCTGTTTGAAAATTTTATTACAAAATGACTATATGTGCTTGTCCGCAATATAACCACTAATACAAAATAGTAAACACGAAGGCACGAGAACACAAAGAAAATAAATACAACTTTGTGTTCTCGTGCCTTTGTGTTTATAAAATTCGTTTACATTTCCCTATAAAACATGGAAAGCAATCGTCATACCGGCCATTACGATAGAAACCATACTCATCAATTTGATAAGGATATTAAGAGACGGCCCGGAAGTATCTTTGAATGGGTCGCCCACGGTGTCGCCCACAATAGCGGCTTTGTGGCAGTCCGAACCTTTCCCGCCGCAATTGCCTTCTTCAATATATTTCTTGGCATTGTCCCAAGCCCCTCCGGTGTTTGCCATAAAAACAGCCAATACGAAGCCCGTTCCCAGCCCTCCGATTAATAATCCCATTACGCCCGAAATTCCAAGTAAAAGACCGGTAATTACCGGGGTGATAATGGCTAAGGAAGAAGGAAGAATCATAGCTTGTTGAGCGCCTTTGGTCGAAATCTCAACACATTTGGCATAGTCGGGTTCGGTTGTTCCGAGCATAATTCCCTTTATTTCACGGAATTGCCGGCGAACTTCTTCTACCATCTCTTTCGCGGCTTTTCCGACTGCGTTCATAGTAAGCCCGCAGAAGAGGAAGGACATCATTGAACCGATAAAAATTCCACACAGTACTTTCGGATTCATTAACGTAACCTGATAATAGTTCATGAAATCTATAAAAGAGGCTTTTGCCGTCTCAACAATATTTCCGTCGGGCAATGTAATGGTATCTTGCCCGACCCGTATCAATCCGATTTTTATCTCTTCTATATAGGAAGCAAGCAGGGCTAATCCCGTCAATGCGGCAGAGCCGATAGCAAAACCCTTTCCGGTAGCAGCCGTTGTGTTTCCAAGTGAATCCAGCGCATCCGTCCTTTTCCTTACTTCCGCACCTAATCCGCTCATTTCTGCATTTCCTCCTGCATTATCGGCAATAGGACCATAAGCATCGGTTGCCAGCGTGATACCTAATGTCGATAACATTCCCACAGCGGCAATACCGATTCCATAAAGTCCGATACTCAGGTTTCGTGCTTCCAGCATATTGGCAATATCAAATTCAATAGCGCAAAGAAATGAGAGTATAATAGCCAGTGCAATAGTTAGTACTGGAATAGCGGTAGATATCATTCCCATTCCGATGCCGGAAATAATAACTGTAGCAGGGCCGGTTTCCGAACTCTTGGCAATATTTTGTGTAGGGTTGTAAGAATGTGAAGTGTAGTATTCCGTTACCTGTCCAATAATGACACCTGCGGCAAGTCCTACAATAACCGAAAAGGAGATTCCCACCCAATTGTACATTCCCAATGCGTACATGATTCCGAATGAGGCAAGGGCAATCAGTATAGAACTGGCATGAACACCCTTGTTTAGCGCTTTCAGAAGGTCAGTCATGGTTGCATTTTCTTTTGTCCGGACAAGAAAAATTCCCCCGATGGAAAGAATAATTCCGGCAGCAGCGATAAGCATTGGCGCAAAGACCGCTTTCAATTGTATTTCCGGATTAAAGATAAATGCAGAAGCGCCCAATGCTGTTGTAGCTAAGATAGAACCGCAGTAAGATTCGTATAAGTCGGCTCCCATTCCGGCAACATCACCCACATTATCACCCACATTATCGGCAATAGTAGCGGGATTGCGCGGGTCATCTTCCGGTATACCTGCTTCTACTTTACCTACAAGGTCGGCGCCTACGTCTGCTGCTTTAGTGTAAATCCCTCCGCCGACACGCGCAAAAAGGGCTTGGGTTGAAGCACCCATTCCAAAGGTTAGCATAGTCGTGGTGATTACAACGAGTTTCAATGACGGGTCGGCTTCTTCGACAAACGTATTCAAGATAAGATACCAGACGGAGATATCCAATAGCCCGAGCCCTACAACAATTAATCCCATAACGGCTCCCGAACGGAAAGCTATTTTCAATCCTTTATTGAGTGATTCTCTTGCAGCGTTAGCTGTTCTTGCCGAAGCGTGAGTAGCTGTTTTCATTCCGAAGAAACCTGCCAAACCGGAAAAAAGCCCTCCGGTAAGAAAGGCAAACGGAACCCAGCCGTTCTGCACATTAAGCCCATAGGCTAGCAGGATGAAAAAAAACATGAGGATGAAGAATACAATACTTACAATTTTGTATTGTTGTTTTAGGTAGGCCATAGCGCCCGTTCTGACGTGCAAGGCAATGCGTTTCATGATTTCTGTTCCTTCGCTTTCCTGTTTCATTTTTTTGTAGAAGTAGAGAGCGAAAAGCAGCGCCAGTAGTGCTGAAATCGGAATAAAAATAAAAAAATCATTCATAATACAAGATTTTAGGTTGATATATAAATTGTATGGAAAATCAATATTTCAAATATAATTCACGCAAAAAATATCCCCATTTTAATATTCCAACGAACAATGTTCGCATATTTCGGTCGGCATTTCAAATTCAATTGTAGCATGCAAAATATGAAATTCTTTGCATATTTTGTGTATTTCGGCTTTTAATTTACATTGTTTTTCAACAGTAATATTTTCGTCTGTGACAACATGCAAGGTCAGAATATGCGTTTCTCCGTCCAACGACCAAAGATGAATGTCATGGATATCGCATATTCCTTGTATTTGTAATAGATTTTCTTTTAATAATTTCGTGTCCACATCTTGCGGAACCTCTTGAAGCAGGATTTTAAATGTGCTTTTGATATTACGGTATACATTGAATAGCACCCATATACTTATTCCGATGGAAAGAAGCGGGTCTAAAACCGGAACATGGACAAACAGCATAATAATACTGACAATCAACACGGCAATCCAACCCAATACATCTTCCAACAAATGCAGGGCTACTGCTTGCTCATTCATAGAAGTCCCTTTTTTTAACCTTAATATTGCAGCCCCGTTTATTATAACACCGAAAATAGCAAGCCAAAGCATGCCCTGAGCATGTGGTTCGGAAGGCGAGAGTACTCTTTCTACACTTTCCTTTACAATAAATACGGAGCCAATTAATAGGACAAGTGAGATAAACAAGGCGCCCAGCAATGAAAACCTTTTGTATCCATAGGAATATTTTGCATCGGGTTTACGCTCGGATACTTTTTGCAGATACCATGCCACACCGAGCGAAATACTGTCGCCAAAGTCGTGCAGGGCATCCGAAAGAATAGCGATACTGTTGGTGAGTAGTCCGCCGATAAGCTCGATAATTGAGAAGCCAAGATTCAATACAAAAGCCACAGTAATATTTTTGGTGGCGTTGTTATGCTGGTGGCTGTGGTGTTGATTATGATTGTGGCTCATGTCGTTATATATATAGATGTTCTGATGAACAGATAAATTGACAAACTGACAAATCGGCTAATTGATTTGTCGATTTATCAATTAGACGATTAGACATTTATAAGCATGATTTCGATATGAAAAGCCTTTTTATTTTATGAAAATTAGACCATTCTGTCCTTTGTAAATTATTTTTGCCATGTACTAACTAAAATTACAAAGGACACTAAATTCACGAAGTTTGTCTCAGTGCTTTTAGTGTCCTTGTTTATGGGTTGAATACTTTTACTTATTCGATTCCTGCTAATTCCGGGTCTATCAGGATGCGTCCGCAATATTCACATACAATGATTTTTTTGCGTAGGCGGATATCCATTTGTCTCTGAGGCGGAATTTTGTTGAAGCAACCACCGCAGGCGTCACGTTGTACGTACACAACAGAAAGTCCGTTGCGGGCATTTTTCCGGATACGTTTAAACGCATTCAATAAGCGTGGTTCGATAATTTCTTCAATGCTTTTTGCTTTTTCACGAAGTTTTTCTTCTTCTTGCTTTGTTTCCGAAACGATTTCATCAAGCTCTGCTTTCTTCTGGTTCAAATCCAGCGTTCTTTCTCCGATAGATTCTTCAGCCTTTTCAAGCTCTTCTGTCTTTTGTTTCAGGATAGCAGTGAATTCCCTGATTTTCTTTTCATAAAGTTCAACTTCCAACCCCTGAAACTCTATTTCTTTTGATAAAGCTTCATATTCGCGGTTGTTACGAACGTTGTCTTGTTGTGTTTTGTATTTTTCGATGAGGCCTTTTGCATTCTCAATTTCACTTTTTTTGGTTGAAATAGCATTTTCGGCATCTTTTATTTCTGTTTTGTAATTGCTTACGCGTGTGCTCAAACCTGTGATTTCATCTTCAAGGTCTTGTACTTCCAAAGGAAGTTCGCCGCGCAATGTTTTGATTTTATCGATTTCTGAAACAATCAATTGCAAATCGTAAAGAGCTCTTAATTTTTCCTCTACGGAAATCTCTTTCGTTTCTTTTACTTCTGACATACGTTATAAGTAATTTATCGGATTTGTATTATAATCTGAAAAATGAATCACAAAGGTAGAAGTTTTTTTTGAAAGTATTTCAAAAAATATCTCTTTTGTGAACTGTTCAGACTCAAAATGTCCTATATCTGCAATAATGATTCTTTTTTCAGCATCAAAGAATTGATGGTACTTGAAATCGGCAGAAATATATATATCGGCTTTTTGTGCAATTGCAAGAGGCAGGAATTCGGAACCGGAACCTCCGCATAATGCTACTTTCCTGATTTTTTTGTTCAACAGGTTTGTATGGCGGATACATTTTGCATCGAAACTCTTTTTTATTCTCGTCAGGAATGAAAGTTCATCTTCCGGTTGTTCTAACTCGCCGATAATACCCAGTCCGGCATCCTGAAAACTATTTTCCAATTCGTACAGGTCAAATGCCGGCTCTTCATAAGGATGTGATTCAAAAAGTGCAGAAATAACCTGATTCTTCAACTCTTTTTTAAGAATTACCTCTATGCGGGTTTCGGGTTCGGTATGTATTTTTCCTATTTCTCCTACATATGGATGTGAGCCTTCTGAGGCTCGAAAAGTTCCTTCCCCTTTCGAGTTAAAACTGCAACAGTCATAATTGCCTATTGTTCCGGCTCCGGCGGTAAAGAGCGCTTGCCGTACACTTTCGGCGTGTTGTGCTGGAACAAATGTTACTAATTTTAATAAACATTTTTTTTCTGCTGACAGGATTTGACAGTTTTGCAGGTTCAGTTTTTTCGCCATACGCATGCTTACCCCGTTTTTCATTTTGTCCAGATTGGTGTGGCAGGCATAGACGGCTATGTTATTTTGTATCGATTGCATCAAGCACCGTTGTGTCATATTGTTTCCGGTAAGATTTTTTATGCCCCCGAAAATAAGAGGATGATGCGCCAGAATGAAATTACAGTTTTTTTGAATCGCTTCCGTTATTATCTCTTCTGTTACGTCTATGGTAATAAGCACGCCTGTAACCTCTGTTTCCGGATATCCGGTCTGCAATCCGCAGTTATCGTAATGCTCCTGATAGGAGAGAGGTACTTCGCTTTCTATGATTTTGCATAATTCTTTGGTGGTCATGATATGGATAAGCTTATGCTTTTAAATTAATTTTTTTCTGAATCAGAATTTTGAATAGGTATGGATTCAGAATGGGTAACGGATAAGTAACGAGTTAACTTTGTCAAAGTTGCTCCGCTTTGAGCAGGTCAATTAGCTTGATGTAAAGATAGAACAATTTCTCAAATTACACAGAATCTATTCCGGTGTTTTGTTTTTATACTTATCCACCTGAGATTTCAATTCTTTAATTGCTCTGTCGAAATCGCTTTCGTATTGCAGCATTTCTTTCCGGCGATATTCCTCAAACTCCCGTGTCGCCTTTTCAATGGCTTGTTTATGTGAAACTGTTCCTGCATTGCTAAGTAAGGGGCGATTGCCGACCGACAGTATATCGTCCAACTTTCCTATCCATTGCTGCATGGTCATTGGATGTTGCTCAATGGCTTGCAATTCTGCAAAATCAAGATATTGGGACACCAATAAATTTAAGACCTGCAATTCTTTTTCCGACAGATAATTCTTCGCAATTTTGACATCATCCCGGGTTATGTAATCCCCTTTGAAGTTGGTCATACCCACCATCGGCTTATCGGCA
>JAVBMA010000032.1:0-21657 GCA_031553005.1 Paludibacteraceae bacterium
TCTCAGATATTCAGATTCTCAGATATTCAGATTCTCAGATATTCAGATTCTCAGATATTCAGATTCTCAGATATTCAGATTCTCAGATATTCAGATTCTCAGATATTCAGATAAAGAGATTTTTAGATAGATAGAAGTCAAATAGAAAAGATATTCAGGTTTTCGGTTTTTACTCTCCGTTTTCCTGAATATCTTTTTTCTGTATATCTGAATGTCTGTATATCTGAATATCTCTTTATCTGAATATCACTTATTCAATGTCCATTCAAAACCATCCTTACCATCCTTTATTTCAAATCCGAATTCGGTAAGTTGTTTTCTTATCTTATCTGCCGTATCCCAATCCTTTTTCTCTTTCGATTCCTGACGGATAGCCAGAAGCAAATCGATTGCTTTCTTATAAGCCTCATTTGACGAACTGCTCTCCTCTTCCGAACGCAATCCGAGTATATCCTCCACAAACAACTTGAAAATAGCTTTCAGCTCTTCCAAATCATTTCCGGATATAGTTCCTTTCCCATCATGGACAATATTAATTGATTTTACTGCATCAAACAGATGAGAAATTACAATCGGCGTATTCAGGTCGTCACACATAGCCTCTTCGCAAGATTGACGCAATCCACCTACTTCAACCGAAGTTGTAGCCGCAGGTTTCAATTTCAACAAACGGCTGTAGCCCTCCATCAGGCGGTTCAGCCCTTTTTCCGAAGCCTGAAGCGCCTCGTTGCTGAAATCGACCGTACTACGGTAATGCGCCTGCAAAATAAAGAAACGGATAGTCATCGCCGAATATGCCTGCGTCAGCATCGGGTGACTGCCTTGAAAAAATTCATCCAGCGTAATAAAGTTCCCCAACGATTTTCCCATCTTCTGACCGTTAATGGTAATCATATTATTATGCATCCAATAATGAACAGTCTCTTTACCTAAAGCGGCTGTCGACTGGGCAATCTCACATTCATGGTGAGGAAATACCAAATCCATTCCTCCGCCATGTATATCAAACTCTTCGCCCAGGTATTTGCTTCCCATCGCCGAACACTCAAGGTGCCATCCCGGAAAACCGTCGCTCCACGGTGAAGGCCAACGCATAATATGCTCCGGAGAAGCCTTTTTCCAAAGGGCAAAATCCACACTTCTGCGTTTTTCGCTCTGTCCGTCAAGCTCGCGCGTAGTCTCAAGAAGTTCCTCTATATTCCGTCCCGACAACTTGCCGTAATTATACTTCTTATTATATTTTTCCACGTCAAAATAAACAGACCCTTCGCTTTCATAAGCATATCCGGCATCCAGAATTTTTTGCACATATTCAATCTGCTCTATGATATGTCCCGATGCATGAGGCTCGATACTCGGCGAAAGAACGTTCAACCTCTCCATCGCTCTGTGATAGCGGTTCAGGTAATACTGCACCACCTCCATAGGCTCCAGTTGCTCCAGACGCGCTTTCTTGGCAATCTTATCTTCCCCTTCATCCGCATCGTTTTCCAAATGGCCTACATCCGTTATATTGCGCACATAGCGGACTTTGTATCCCAAATGTCCCAAATAACGAAATAAGATATCAAATGTGATAGCAGGCCGGGCATGACCCAAATGCGCATCCCCGTAAACAGTCGGGCCGCATACATACATGCCTACATAAGGTGAATGGATTGGAACGAAAGTCTCTTTTTTCCTATTTAATGTATTATAAATCTTCAATTTATCTTCCATTTCTCTTTAATCTATTTTAGAAAATTATCTATTTCAAGAAAATTAATCACGTAAAATTATAGAAAATAGTGATAAAATGCAATTAAGTTGAAAGGGGAGAATTGAAAGGTGAAAGGTGAAAGGTGAAAAAGGAAAGTTTTGGGAAACGTTTAGATTTACTTGTTTTGTGCTGGCAACGAGATTTTTATGTAGAGCATTTTGTTATTCTTTTTCCTCACATATACTATTTTTCTTGCAAAAAGTACTGCTGCTCTTTCCGGTCAAAAGGAGGAATCCCTCAAAAAAATATGATTGCAGATAATTATAAAAAAACGTCTTCTTTCCAAGCAATTTACCAATGGGACGGTTTCCGATTTTCAATTTTTTTTCGTATATTTGCTTGGTTTAAATTTATCCGGTTTACACGAACCGGATATTCATTTATTATAGAAAACAGAACAACATGAGCAACGAAGAAAAGAATGCAAGTTCGTATTCGGCAAATAGTATTCAGGTATTAGAAGGATTAGAGGCGGTACGTAAACGCCCTGCCATGTACATTGGCGACATCGGGGAAAAAGGTTTACATCACTTGGTTTACGAAGTTGTAGACAATTCTATTGACGAAGCGCTTGCAGGATATTGCACCGATATTGAAGTTTATATTAACGAAGATAACTCCATAACTGTAAAGGATAACGGACGCGGTATTCCGGTCGACATGCACGAAAAAGAAAAACGTTCGGCGCTCGAAGTGGTTATGACTGTACTCCACGCCGGGGGTAAATTCGACAAAGACTCTTATAAAGTTTCCGGAGGATTGCACGGTGTGGGTGTTTCGTGCGTAAATGCACTCTCCAAACACATGACTACCCGCGTACACCGCAACGGCAAAGTATATCAACAAGAGTATAAATGCGGTAAACCGATGTATGCTGTTAAAGAGGCCGGCACTTCCGATAAAACAGGAACAACCCAGACTTTCTGGGCGGACGATAGTATCTTCATGGCTGTTAATTTCAAATACGAAATTCTGGCTGCCCGCCTACGCGAATTGTCATACCTGAATGCCGGAATCCGTATTTCACTGACCGATAAAAGGACATTGAATGAGGATAATACCTTCAAGTCTGAAATTTTCCACTCAGAAAAAGGACTTAGCGAATTTGTAGATTATCTGGACTCTTCAAGAGAAAGGCTGATTGAAGATGTGATCCATATCAGCACCGACAAATTCGGTACTCCGGTTGAGATTGCCATGACTTACAACACGTCTTACAACGAAAATATTTTTTCATACGTAAATAATATCCATACAATCGAGGGAGGAACGCACGTAGCAGGATTCCGCCGCGGATTAACCCGTACATTGAAAAAATATGCAGATGATTCCAAGCTACTCGAAAAAGCAAAGATTGAAATCAGCGGCGATGACTTCCGCGAAGGTCTTACTGCCGTTATTTCGGTAAAAGTAGCAGAACCCCAATTTGAAGGACAGACCAAAACCAAACTCGGAAATAACGAGACAATGGGAACCGTAGACCAAGCCGTAGGCGAAGCTCTCGGCAACTACCTGGAAGAACACCCGAAAGAAGCTAAAACAATAGTCGAAAAAGTGATTCTGGCAGCCCGTGCCCGTATCGCAGCCCGCAAAGCCCGCGACCTTGTTCAACGTAAATCGCCCCTTTCAGGAGGCGGACTACCGGGAAAACTGGCAGACTGCTCAGACAAAAACCCTGAAAACTGCGAGTTATTCCTTGTCGAAGGGGACTCGGCAGGCGGAACCGCCAAACAAGGAAGAAACCGCGCTTTCCAAGCTATCCTTCCGTTGCGCGGTAAAATCCTGAATGTAGAAAAAGCCATGCAACACAAAGTGCTCGAAAGCGAAGAGATCCGTAATATCTATACTGCCCTTGGCGTTACTATCGGAACTGACGAAGACTCGAAAGCGCTCAACATGAATAAGCTGCGTTACCATAAAATCATCATAATGACCGACGCCGACGTCGATGGTAGCCACATTGACACACTGATTCTTACATTCTTCTTCCGTCACATGAAAGAACTGATCGAAAGAGGTTACGTATACATTGCCGCTCCTCCCCTCTACCTTTGCAAGAAAGGAAAGGCTGAAGAGTACTGCTGGAACGACCAGCAACGCCTGGCATTTATTGAAAAATATGGAGGTGGAAACGAAAATGCCGTAAGTGTACAACGATACAAAGGGTTGGGAGAAATGAACGCAGAGCAACTCTGGTCAACCACCATGGATCCTGTAAACCGCACCCTGCGTCAGGTTACCATCGAAAACATGGCGGAAGCCGACTATACATTCTCCATGCTGATGGGCGACGAAGTAGCACCAAGACGCCAGTTCATTGAAGAAAACGCTACGTATGCGACTATAGACGCTTAAAAAAATTAGCAAATTTATAAATTAGCGGATTAGCAAATGAATGTGCCCAAGCACACCTGCTAATCCGCTAATTTTTTATATAAACCCGCCAACGAAGGTATATACCATCTCCGACAGGGGATAAACATAAATAACCCCGGGTAAAACCCGGGGCAAATAGACGAGATACAGCTATCCCCTCTCTCCACTCTTACGAAGCCAGCAAAACTTCCTCCAAAACTCTAAACAGAAAACACATCACCTTAATAACAATAATTTCACATCAAACTATCCCCAAAATCGTAAACCGTTATTTCAGCTATTTGCACGGCTGAAATAAAAAACAAAGTTTTTTCCCGCTCAATTTACCTGTTATACAACTAAAAAAAAGATGAATAAATTAAAAATGGAGTCCCGCCTTATTGAAATAAATTAACTTTGTAAACCGCGACGATATGAAGAGGGAAGAAAGTTTTACATAAAACATTTACGGCGTAAAACTTACCTCTATTTTCGGCCACCTTCATATCCGGCGATTTAATTAACTGGTAACTAAATAATACAAGACCAATGAGCGAGTCTAAAAATATTTCGGAAAAATTCTATGAATTCAAGGGAAACGGTTATGTTTTATTCTACCGGTTTGACGAAGAGTTTACACGCCTGGAAACCTTTTTGCCGGAAAATCTAAAGAATAATTATTGCCGCGGACTAGGTGCTGTATTATATATGAATTATACCAAATCCGAAATAGGCCCTTACGAAGAACTTCTTTTTATTCCGGGAAAATTCTGTTACCGCGGGAAAAAAAACCACTTTATCAGTAAAGCATATGTCTCGACAGAAGAAGCTGCCAGATTTGGACGCGAGAACTGGTTTATCCCGAAAGAAAAAGCAACCTTCACGAAACAAGCCCTGAAGAATAATATAGAAAATATTTCTACATATATAGAAAATGAAGAGGCTGCCTGTTTCGAAATCAAAAAAGGAAAGATCAGGTTTAAACTGGGAACCAGCAAATACCTCTCCTTTTCGCTGATGCAACTGAATGGGGATGAACCGGTCAAATTGAATTATTCAGGAACAGTTACCGCCAACTTTGCCAAACTGTCGTCTATCAGAATCAGGCCTGCATTCTTTCCTGATATTGCCAAATTTACGCCTCTTGCCGTTTTCAAAATGAAAAATTTCACTCTTCGCCTTCCCAAGGCAGGGAAAGAATTATAGCAGGAATTCGATCTCAGTAGATGACAAAAATTGCATGCAGATATTCAGATGAATTGATTAACTGGCGAATTGATTAATCGGTTT
Organism: Paludibacteraceae bacterium; assembly: GCA_031553005.1. Taxonomy (GTDB): domain Bacteria; phylum Bacteroidota; class Bacteroidia; order Bacteroidales; family Paludibacteraceae; genus RGIG9379. The sequence continues at coordinate 5,405 of JAVBMA010000032.1, forward strand.
CTCAATCAGGCTATCTGTGTCATTCACATTAAAAAATATGATTTCTATAGTAACTCTGTACTGATAGCGTGATATCATTTATTAAAAAACTCAAAGGGCTAACATTATATAGCTCTGTGTGTAAACGATACATTAATGAGGCTGTCCCAAAAGTACTTTAACCACAAAGGACACAAAGAATATTGGATGATTATCAGGATATTGTGATCTTTGTGAATTTTCTTTGTGTACTTTGTGGTAAAGAATATTGGCTTTTTGGACAGCCTCATGGTGAAGACAGGAAAAACTCCGTATTTACCACAATTAAAAACCTATTCAAATGGATTTATACAACAAAAAAATAGTAATCACCGGAGCAACTTCCGGAATAGGGTTGGAAATGATTGAACAGTTGCAACCTTTCCATCCGGAAATTATTGCCGTAGGCCGGAACATTGATAAAATACCTGATCTGCCCGGAGTTTGCCCTTTTGCAGCAGACATATCGACACAGCAAGGCGTAGACCGAGTTTTTGATTTTGCCCTGAAAAAAATGGGAAACATTGATGTTTTTATTGCCAATGCAGGTTTCGGTTATTATGAAAAAATTGGTTCTCCCGATTGGGAACATATCGACCTCATTTTCTCCACCAACGTTATTTCGCCGATCTACGGGTTAGAAAAAATGCTAAAAATATGCAATGGCAAGGAATTCTCTTATGCGATTACGGCTTCCGGATTCGGGCGCACTTATATGCCCGGATATTCGCTCTATTGCAGCACAAAATATGCCTTGCATGGCTTTGTAAACCCTATGCAATATGAATTGCCTTCGAATGCACATCTTTGCACGATCTATCCGGTAGCCATAGAAACCAACTTTTTCAACCGAGCAGGAGGTCAAAAGATGCCCCGCCCTTTTCCTGTCCAGAAAGTAACGCCAGCCGTCAGTAATATATTGAAAGACCTGCAAAAAGATAAACGACATAGTTATCCATACCGGGCGCTTCCGTTTATTATCTGGCTGACTTCCGTCTTTCCATTCCTAACGAGGACAAACAACTGCGTTGAAAGTAAAAAATTCAACCGGTTTATCCGGAAACAAAACAATGATTTAATTTAGCCCGAGCTTAGTATAAAATTTAATTTGATTATCCCCTATATTACCGCTAAAACTCTATACACTTGCAATCCATAGGATCCTGTCATTAATATTTAACTGCAATGAACGCGAAGAAAAAACCATAATAACGCAATGTATTTAAAATAAGAACTACATCGCGTTCATTGCGAAAAGACATTGCGCCCATTGTGGTTAATATATCCTTCATTTAATGAGAATTATTGATTGCCCCTGCAGATATACTTAAGTATAGTACCTATTATTACTGGGAATAGTACCTATTGTCACTGAAAACATTACCCATTGTTATCGGCAACATTACCTATTGTTATCGGCAATAGTATCCATTGTTATCGGCAATAGTACCCATTGTTACCGGCAATAGTATCCATTATTACCGGCAATAGTATCTATTGTTATCGGGAATAGTGCCTACTGTTATTGGCAACAGTACCCATTATTACTAGCAATAGTACCCATTGCTGCCTGGAATAGTATCGTTTATATCAAGGTTATGTCTGACTATATTGCAGGGAAACAATAAAAAAATCATTAAAAAAACATGTTGAGCATCTTTATTAAAGATGAAAAGTGAAAGGTGAAAGAAGTTTTTAATTTTTTCATACAACTACACTTTAATATTGAATAAATGGCTATATAGCAGGTCGTTTATAATTGTAAAATATGCTTTTTCATCCAATAAAAATAAAACAGCAAGCCCTCTCTTCGATCTTTAATTATATGTACGCACCGGACGTGTTCCGTTATCCGGAATAATTATTAAAAATGCCTATCCGGAAAAATACCCCCCAAGTATAGATTCAGAGATTCCTCACTGCGTTCGGAATGACACTTTGGTGGTATATAAGGAGACATAGGAAGGAAGCGGCATCTTTGCCGCCGCTTCCTTCTTACATAGCAAAGTGTAAACGTCTATCATCCGAATGGAATGAAAGTGGAATAAGAAATCCCCCAAATGACAGTTTGAAATGTAGGGGTATTTTTACTGATAAGCATTTTATTAAATATTTCTGCTAGAACCAATATTCACTTCACCATCGAAAAAAATTAGATTATAATCTATTAAATTATCCGGTTTATAAATTAAATTTCAATAATAAAATCACGATATCGTTAAATTTAGTTATATTTGCAAACTCTAATTTTGGTAAATTAGATTATGATTCTATAAAAATATCTTGTAAAGGTAACAGCTATATAATTCGATTTCGGGATAAAGTAAATATTGTAAGACAAATACATATTTTTCTTGCATAAAACTGGAAAAAATGAAGATTTTTGGTTTGAATTGAGAAAATATAAACCAGGAGATTCGAGAGAAAGGTTAACCCGAAGTTTTTTACTAAAAACAGACTCCGTGAATTTTATTTAAATTCCTTAGTTTACAGTCTAAATATTAAGTATATTTTTTGAAAATAACGGGATTTATGACTAAATTTATGATAAAATCGCCACTCTCCTTAAAAAAAGATAAAAAAGAGAGTAAAAAATTAAATCGGTAACAAATGCTGAAAGATCCGCAAAAAATGGATTTACTCTAAGAATACTGAGAAATAACGGAAAAAAGAAACTATATAGGGATATAAAACCTATTGAATGTAAACAAAACAGCAGGTTATTAATAAAATATAGTTTCTGTTTTATACTGAAATCAGGCTTCAATAAAACTAAAAAATAAACTTCGGGAATAAGAAAAATTTGCTTAGCAATAAATTGAGCTAAACAGAATTACAAAAAACAAACTCGTTTTTTCCTGCTCCTTAACAGAAAGTAACAAAAGACTTAATCCCGGGAAATAAAAAATAATCTTTATGAATACAAATCTTTACACAAATAGAATGGGAAACCCGGTATCCAAAAAAGGCGGAGGGTTGTTTGAAAACTTTTGGAGGAAGATAGGGATGGTGCTGGTGGGACTGTTTCTGATGGGGAATTTGAATGTGAGTGCACAATTTACAATAGAAAAACAACAACAAGCGAATGATCTTTCTTCGATAACGCCTTGTGGAACAAATTGGACAATGTCTTTCACCCAACCTGCATACAATACTGCATCTTTGACAATTAAGTATAACAGCACAGCTGTAGACGCTTCTTGGAACTACACAGGTTGTTCATATCCAAATTGGGGTGCCGGAGATGTGGTGGCCGGTTTTGGTACATTCACAAGCAATAAAACTATTTATGTTACTTTTGATGGACTTGAAAAAAAGATAACTTTTTCCACTTCAGAACCTATCTGTAGTAGCGATCCCGAAATTACTTCTCTCTCTCCGAATAATATCACTTTCTCAAAATGCCAAGAAGCCTCTTCTTCCGACATAAAAACATTCTCAATAAAAGGAAACTCAATAAATGATACAGGTGACGATGCCGGTATCACCGTCTCAACTCTTATTCCCGGACTTGTCCTGTCACAAGGCTCCAATTCAGGAGAGTCTATCCTTATTTCCAAAGATGATGCAGAAAATACAAACGGAGCAATAGTTTCGGTATATTATGCAGGGTCTGATCCGGTAACAAACGGTAGCATCACTTGCACAGCTAACGGAGGATCGGGTACAAACGCTTCAAAAACGATAGATGTTACAATTGATATTCTTGAAGCGTCCGTATCGGTAGATGCTTCATCGATCACAACCTCCGGTTTTGATTACAGCCTTGGCTCTGCCAATCCACCTGTCCAGTCATTTACAATATCAGGTCAATGTTTGAGCGGCGATATAAACATTACTCCGTCGGAAGATTTTGAGATTTCACTTACTAATAATAGCAGCGGGTTTAGTAATGATCCAATCACTATTTCTCCGGACGGAGGTACGATATATGTGCGTTTAGCTCCCGGACTCCCAGAGAAAGAAACACCTCCATACACAGGTACTATTACTGTTGAGCATGCAACTACAAGCTTTTCTCAAATAATAGTTGTAACTGGAAAAGTTACAATACCCGTTAGAAATTTTTATTTAAAACAGAATGGAAACTGGAGTAGTAATACTACTTGGAGTTTCGCCTGTGGAGGGGATGCTGTTGCTGTAAGTGATATGCCGATCACTGAACATGATAGTGTCATTATAGGATGTAATAATTGGTGGCAAACGGTTACCGTAGATGTAACGGAAGCAAAATGTAGAGGCATTAGTATAGCAAGTGGTGGGACTGTGGCTTTAAACGGAAAAACATTATCAGTGGGTAACTTCGGAATTGGAACAAATAATGCGAATGATTGGATGGTTGATTTCGGTAATAGTGCGAACAGTATACTGAAAATCAGCCGAGATATGACTTGGTCTCAAAATCTGAATGGAAGTAGAGGTTTTATAAATGCCAGTTCAGGTGTTCTTGAACTGAATGGATGTAATCAAACGATTAATATTGTAACTAACTTTACTATAGGAACATTCAGGCAATCTGCTACTTGTTCTGCAAAATACACAAAAGGAGGACGTGGGGTGATAAACTTCACTACCTACGACCAAAATTGCAATCCTATATGTTTAGCAGGAAATACAAACGACCCTCAAACCGGTTGGATGCCAGGGTTCAATGGTAATGCAGACAATACTACCCGGTGGGATCTCTGTACAACAGATCCGAATTGCGCCGGCCGGATCAATGCCGAATGCGGCCCATTCCTTAATGATATTGCCTGCCCTGCAAACATTTTGACAGCTATCAAAGGAATCGCATCGTCCACTCCGGCATCATTTACTGTCTCGGGTAAAAATATTGAAGATGGCTATTTTACCGTATCGTTTGCAGACAGCAATACCGATTTCGTATTTTGTGATGCCGATGGCAGCAATCCGCAAAGTACGCTTACCTTGTCTCCGTCGGATGTTAATGGAAAATATACAGTTTATGTTCGTTTAAGTACATCTGCCGGCGCCGGAGATAAGAGTGCAATAATCACTGTTACACCAAACGATGTTACCGGCATTCCGGAAACCAAAACTTGTGAGATCAGTGGTAATGTTCTGCCATTCACCGTCTCACTCTCTACCGACCAAACTTATTGTATCGGAACAGAATTGTCGCTCTCGGCAAACGTAACAGGTGTTGATAATGATTATACCTATACTTTCTATCAAGGCGAAACACAAATCGGAGAGGCTAATTCAGGCACTCCTACTTATTCATATTTGATTCCGGCGGGAACTACAGGCGATCTGGCATTCAAAGTGACGGTTTCAAACGGAAGTGAAGAGATAACAAGTGAGATACAAACAGTAAATCCGGCTTCTTCGGGTTGTCCGGCAGTAACGTTTACAACTGCCGGCATACAATTTTGTTCGGACATTGCCCAAGGTGTAGACGTAGATGCCGTTCCGGTTGTATCCGATTGTTCCGGTTGTGATATTACATACGAATGGTTTAAAGATGGTGTTTCGCAAGGAGCAGTTGTCAATACATATAGCGCACTGACTGATATTACAGAAACCGGTTCTTATGTATTGAACGTCTATATGAACGGAATGTTACTTGGAACTTCCAACCCGATTGTACTGAGTTATGTTACTACTCCGGAGAAACCGGTAATTACCGCTACGCTCCCATCGACAAACTGTCCGGGAAAACAAGCAATTTTTACTATCGGTAATTTGGCTTCCATGAGTAGTGATTATACCTATGAATGGTACGATGGAATATCATCCTCACCGGTAAGTACATCCAATAGCTATACACTCACATTTCCGGATCAGGAAACAGACACCGGCTATTCTATTACAGTAAAGGTAATCAACAGTTGCGGGGAAAGCGTAACCAGCGATGCAAAAGCAATTACGGCAAAAGGAAACCTGGAAGCCGCATGTGCCTGCCAGGCGACTACTATTTTTACAATTAATTTCGGAACAACACCGTCACCGGGTGATATTGATAATAGTTCGTGCAGCGGTTCCAATTGCCCGGAGGATATTTCCGATATTTTTACTATAAATGGGAATTATACCACATCCACCGGTTGGCAACCGCCAGTTGGCAGTTACAAGCTAATCGATTATAATACAAATGGATTTGGTGCAAACGCAAAGCCGGATGCAAGCGTAGATGGCCGTTATCTCTGCTATTCGCTTCATAATGCAACAAATAATGCTACTGACCAATATAAAATATTCACCATTAAAGATAATTTGAATTTGTTAGACGCAACCGATTCTTATTCACTGGAAATGAAAGTTTCAAACATAAGCTATTATGGTGATGCTAAAAAACAAATAAGAGTTCATCTGGATGGAAAGAGTTGGGATCTCTATATCGTTGGCGAAAATAGTACAAATGCAGCATGGACTTCTATAAAAGTTATAGTGCCCGGTTCGGTCTTAAAGGATAATGGACTCTCTCTTTTTGCATCGCTTTATGGTGGAGAACGTTCGGACAATATACTTGCTGTCGACGACATCACCCTAGCTAAGATTTGTCCGCCCGCTGTGACCGATAACAACTTCTATGTCAAAACCGTGGATAATGGAGGAAATGATAACGCCGACGGAATATCGTGGGCTACAGCTTTTGCTACTGTTGATAAAGCTTTGGAAGCCGTACAACTCTATCATACATTCTATCCAAGCGGCTCTCAGGCATTTATTCATGTTGCTGCCGGAACATATACGGCTCCGGCTGCCGGATTTCCGGTCTTTTCGAATGTGACAATTTATGGGGGTTATCCTGAAAATGCCTCGGCAGGAAATGATAAACGTAATCCGGCTACACCTGCCAGAACAGGAGGAAATGAGACTAAATTTATTCAGAACTCCAATTCAAGTAGAATTATATCCGTATCTGCGGGAGTGAGCAGCTTGGAAATAAAAGGTATAAGGTTCGGTCAAAACAATACCGGAGCAAATCTTTCTGTAAACGGAGCTGCACTCTATATGACAGGAGGATCGATTACATTGGATTCTTGCTGGATCGAAGGATTTAAGGATAATACACAGAACATCGACAGGTATTCGGCTATGGTTATAGAAAACGGGAACTTGACCATAAAAAATACCACCATATCCGATAACGAAGGGCAGCGCGCAGCAGGTCTTGCAGTAATAAAAGGAGCTGCGGTTATCAAGATTTACAACTCAACATTTGCCAATAATACATCACGGTGGGGAGGAGGAGCAATATTGTTCAGGGAAAGCAACACAAATGCAACTGTCGATATTTATAACTCAACTTTCTTTAATAATACAGGTGAAAGTAGCCACCCGGTCATCAGGTTTGAAAACGAAGGCAACGTCCGTGTGAGCTGTTACAATGTAACAATGGAAGGCAATACCAGCATGGGCGATGCAAATAAACTGAAATTTTACAATAGTATTGTACAAAACGCACAGTATAACTCTGTTTCAGGAAATAACAACTATAACTCAAATCTGGATCAAACTAATTTCAGGGCTCTGTTTGTTGGTAATAATTTGAGTAACGGGGGAGGCTTCACCCAAGTGTTGAAACCGGATGTTAGCAACTCAACAGTAAGGTCTTCTATTGTAGAACAAAACATAGACTTATTGTCATCTGCCTACTCTGAACTTAACGAAGACCAGTGCAGCAACAAGCGTACAGCTTATGCAACCACTTTAGGGGCATATGAAGAACCGCACGAAATTTCTGCAATTTCTTCCGCCGAAAAGATTTGCCAGGGAGAAACAGCAACAATAGAAACAACTTCGTCCGGCTTCCTTTATCCGGATTATCCGGTTGAAGCTACTACCTACAAGTGGTATAAAGATGGCGCCCTATTGCCGGAAGAGACTTCCGGGTCGATCACGATTAACGATGCCGGAAGATACGTCGTACATGCATTTGTACAAGGACGGGAACCGGCAATTGTTGCCGACACGATAGACGTTGAATCCGGCTCTTCCGTCAAACCGGTCCTGGAAATTACCGGAGCTACAACCGAACGTTCATTCTGTTATGTAATACCCGCCCAAACGCTCACCGTTTCTAACGTTAGCGGCGAGCAAGTATTGACAGATATTGTATGGGCAATAAACGGCAATGAATTTCCAGTTTCCCCTACTCCAACAGCAGCATTCCAAGAGTATATCAATTGGGATGGAAATGAGCAGGTGATTTACTCTGTAACCGCAAATGTTTGCGGAGAAAAAACGGAACCGGTATCAATAACATTTGAACTTGGAAGCGATTGCGATCCGATTGTCAAAATCGAAGAAGGAAGTATTCCGGTTTGTGATGGTGCGGCAACAATCAGGTTTGAATGGCACAACGAGGTCAGCGAACAAATACGGGATGCCCAAAATATAACATACGAATGGACTAAGAACGGCAGCTTGGATGCACCAAGTACCGATCCAATCACCGAAGACGGCGACTATTTGATTACGATTAAAAGCGGAACAAAAACATTAGTTCCAGACATTCCTCTTTACGTCCGCACGAATCTCTTGTGGACAGGAATGGGCGCCTCCGAAGATTGGAATGATACGGACAACTGGAAATTCAGCGTTGCAGTACCCGGTTTTGTTGGCGGAATAATACCTACTGCATGCCATAACATTGTTATCCCTGAACCGGACGGGGTAGATTACCTCCCGGTACTTACAGCTCCGGCCTTTTGTAACAATATTTATTTCAAACATGCTGCTGCGATTGGCGGCAGGATACAAGATTTAAATTACTCAACCGTATCTGCCGATATGACTATTCAGTCAACCGGCCTTAGAGATGAACCGCGTTGGTACATGCTTTCACCGGCATTGGCAGGCACATCCTCGTATAACTATACCAAAACCGGTTATATTTCTTATATGAGATACTTCTTCGTTGAAGACGGTGCTACCTCATGGACAGCAGCTCATCCTGCCAATGAACAACTTTCTGCCGGTCAGGGTGTTGTATACAGGGCTATTTCCCTTACAAACCAACCATCATTGACTATTTCTTTCCTGAATAGCCAGTTCATTATAAAAGAAAATTATGTTGAAGAGGAACAACTATACCGGCTTAAAATTGACCTAAGCGATCCGTTGGACGGTAACGGTGGGTCATCGTCGGGTGCTGCATATGAGAATGAAGAATATGTGATTGTCGGAAATCCGTTTATGTCATATTTAAATGTTGGAAAATTCTTAGAGCGCAATAGTAATCTAGAAGAGATCGCCGCTACCGACATCAAAATCTATGATGGCGCATCCAAAGGGTTTCTTTCTTCTGCAATCCATGAACAGACAAGGTGGATAGCTCCATTTCAGGCTTTCTTCGTAAAACCTCATGAGAATAAAGGGGGTATTACCGATGAATTGAATTTGGAATTCACCCCGGATATGCTGGATGCCAAGGCCGAAGAAATATACCGCCTGCGCGGCTTCAACATGCCAGAAGACATATTGCGTATACGTGCAATACAAAATGGATATACTTCATTAGATATAGTTGTAAAGGCAAAAGAGGGCGCATCCAACGACTTTAACCCGGACGAAGACGCCACCAAGCTCTTCTCCAATGAATCGCCATTGGAAGTAAGCACTTTAGCCGGCAACAAAGCATGTGATGTCAACGTACTTAACCGCGATTTGCTCAACGAGCTATTAGTCCCAGTTAACATCAAGAGCAGCAAGGCAGGTGAGATTACTTTGGAGATAAACGGCGCAACCGGATTTATGTCGGCAGATAATATTTATTTGTATGATAATTTGACTAAAACCACCACATCACTATTAGAACAAAATATTTTTGTGATCTCTAAAGAAGAAGCCGGAAATATCAACGGTCGTTTCTTCCTGCAATTTATCAAAGAAGAAGATGAAGAAGAGTACGAACCTATCTCAACCATTGTTGACGACCCAGCTTCGGGTAAGCTCTTTATCAGTACCCAACAAGACCATTTGGTAGTAAACGCCCGCAATGAACAAATCTTGCAAGTGACTATTTATGATATGACCGGACGGAAAATACACGAAGCTAACAAAGTGAACAACAACACTTATCGCACGATATTGCCGGGTGATGCCGCTTACCTTGTCAAAGTAATGACTGACAAACAGGTGAAGACTGGAAAAGTGATCGTAAGATGAATTTAACTGTTTGCTGATAACCGGCTAATTGCCGGCTAACCAAAAAGGCAAAAGAAAATGAAAATACACAATAGATCAATAATTCAATTTTTAACAATATTCATACTTTGGATAGCAGGAATGAATATTTGTGTGGTAGCACAGGAGTGTAATTGCAACGAAACAGCAGGAGAACAATGTTTTACTGTGGTAATGGATGCAGATGGGGTCTTTACTCCACTGCCCAATCCTATTTGCTTAAGTCCGGGATTCGGAATAGGAAAAGGCTATTGTGTCCTTCCGAATACGGGAATAATTCTTGATCCTCCTCCTTTGGGAGGTTGTGGAGTTGATGGTTATTCCGAGACATGGTATACATCTCTGCCTCTTTCAAATGCTACATTTCTTTTGGCTTTCCTGCTAATAATATACGGTATTTTTATCTACCGGAAGAGAAAGCAACAAACAAATTAGATTTTATACCGAGGGCTTGAAGCCCTCGGTATAAAATCTAATCAAATCAATACTGTTCTATCATATCCGAAATTTTTGATACTTCTATTGCGCCGTATCTGCAAACTTTGGCGCATCTTGCACAACCGGTACATTTAGAGAGATTGGCAAGCCATGCATGCACCTGATCATCACTGTATCTTAATATCATAGCTTCATGCCTGCATACTCCGGTACACTTGCCACATCCTACACACCGTTCCGTTAAAACAGAAACAAAAACTTGGGATCTTATTTTTCTTCCGAACATCTTTCTAATTTTTGCCAAATAATAAATTAATACTGCCTACTATAGAAGACAAATAACAACAGGAAATATTTTACTGGAAGCTTTGATAAATACAGAGTTCAATAAATCAATCCGGTGTTTTATACTTACCGGTCAGTCATTTTTTGTATTTTTGCAAATAAAATATTTTAATTCCCGATGGAAAAAGAAGAATGGTTCCCATTAGTAGATGAACAAGGAAATATAACCGGAAGAGCCTCGCGTAAAGAGTGCCATAGCGGTTCATTCCTGCTGCATCCTGTTGTACATTTGCACATCTTCGATAAGGAGGGTAAACTTTTTTTGCAGAAAAGAGCCTCAACAAAAGATATTCAACCCGGGAAATGGGACACCGCCGTCGGGGGACACATCGACTTTGGAGAAGGAGTAGAGCAAGCGCTAGTGCGCGAGGCGGGAGAGGAACTGGGAATTACTGATTTTACGCCCCAATTTTGCTACTCTTATGTTTGGGAATCCCCTTTAGAACAGGAACTGGTCTATACTTACCGGACTATTTATGAAGGGGAAATCGTCCTTGACAAATCAGAGTTGGACGATGGGAGATTCTGGTCGATTACGGAAATAGAAGAACAGATAGGTAAAGATCTATTCACACCCAATTTTGAAAAAGAATTTTCAATGATACGATCTCGGTAGAGACGTGGCATGCCGCGTCTTTACGAAGCATACAATCAGTATTTCAAAAAAATTGTAACTACATTAAAATGAAAAAAATACGTTGCCCGAAATGTGATAACTTCATCTCTTTTGACGAAACCCGTATGGAGGCGGGACATGCTTTGGCTTTCCGCTGCAACCATTGCGGGAAAGAGTTCAGTATAAGATTCAAGTTAAAAGAGGAAAAAAAAGAGGAAGAGCTCCCGTTCGGCCATATCCTAGTAATAGAAAATGTTTTCTGCGAGAAACAGGTCATCCCGCTTTCTTTGGGTGAAAATATGTTGGGACGGCGATGTAAAGGAACCATCATCAGCTCTCCGATCGAAACAGGCGACATGAGCATGGATCGCAAACACTGCATTATTAATGTGGAACAGAAAGGAGATAAAATAGTCTATACCGTAAAAGACTTTGACAGTATCACCGGCACTTTTGTGATGAATGATATTTTACAGAAAAACGAACGAAGAATCATCGACGACAGCGATATTATTACGATCGGCGCAACAACGTTAATACTGAAAGTTCCATTGCAGAAGGTGTAATTATAGATATCGGTTAAAAAAGAACTTCCTAAGTTTTCGAAAACTTAGGAAGTTCTTTTTTTATTAACTTTCCACTTTCACATCTCACCTATTTATAAAGGCTAAGGTGTTCATTTTTTTGAGGATAATCAATCGTATAATGCAATCCACGGCTCTCTTTCCTCTGAAGGGCAAATTTAATAACCAGATAACCGGTGTTAATAATATTCCTTAATTCGCAAATCTCTTTTGAAAGGACGGAACGCTGAAAAAGCCCTTCTGTTTCTTTGTATAGAATTTCCAGGCGGTCATAAGCCCTTTTCAGGCGGAGATTAGAGCGGACAATACCGACATAAGCATTCATTATCTGCCCGACTTCCTTTGCACTTTGAGTGATTAATACCATCTCTTCATTAAGAGAAGTCCCTTCATCGTTCCACATCGGGATATCTGTCCTCCACTCCAAAGACGAAATCAACCCCAATGCATGTTTTGCCGCAGCATCAGCGTAAACAATTGCTTCTATCAGCGAATTAGATGCCAACCTGTTGGCTCCATGCAAGCCCGTACGGGAACATTCTCCTGCGGCATACAGGCGGTTGATTGATGTTTTCGCATTCAAATCTACCTTTATTCCACCGCATAGATAGTGCGCAGCTGGAGCAACGGGGATATAGTCTTTCGTAATGTCAATACCCAGCTCCAGGCATTTTTTAAATATATTCGGAAAATGTTCTTCCGTTTCAGCGGCATCCTTGTGTGTTACATCCAGATAGACAAACTCGTCACCGCTAATCTTCAATTCATTATCAATAGCACGGGCCACGATATCGCGCGGAGCCAAAGAGCCTCTTGCATCATATTTCGGCATAAATTCAACTCCTTTCTGATTGCGGAGCACAGCCCCGTAACCTCTCATTGCCTCTGTAATAAGGAAAGAGGGGCGTTCTTTCGGATTGAACAAGGCGGTCGGGTGAAATTGTATGAACTCCATATCTTCCACCAATCCTTTGGCACGGTAAACCATTGCTATGCCGTCGCCCGTTGCAATGGTCGGATTGGTCATTGTCTGGTAAATATTCCCGATGCCTCCGGTTGCAATCAGGGTTACCTTTGCCAGAAAAGTATGTACATGATTAGTCAGGATATTAAGCACATAAGCGCCATAACATTCAATATTAGGAGTAGTATGTTTTACAATCGCACCAAGGTGGTGTTGGGTCAATATCTCAATAGCAAAATGTTGTTCGAAAACATCAATGTTCGGATTTGTTTTAACTGCCTGTACCAGACTCTGCTGTATTTCTGCTCCGGTGTTGTCCTTGTGGTGCAAAATCCTGAATTCCGAATGTCCGCCTTCTTTATGCAGGTCAAAATTTCCGGTCGCATCTTTATCAAAATTAACTCCCCAGCTTACCAATTCCTCAATCTGCCGCGGAGCCTCTTTTACTACTTTTTCCACCACATCGGCATCACAAATACCATCGCCGCAAATCAATGTATCCTGAATATGTTTTTCAAAGTTATCCGCCTGATTAGTCACCGAGGCAATCCCTCCTTGGGCATAATAAGTATTCGCCTCTTCCAGTCCGGTTTTACATAAAATCGCAACTTTTCCTTTATTGGCAACTTTCAAAGCAAAACTCATTCCGGCTATTCCCGAGCCGATCACTAAAAAATCATATTTCTTGACCATTGTACTGTAAATTCATATAAGAATACAAAAATAGTAAATAACCGGAGAATCGTTTGAAAGATATAAGATTATATCAGGTTCGGGCTTTATAAATCTTATTATAAAGATGTGTAAATGATTTTCTTTCCGTTTTACAAAAATATTTTCAATGTTTTTACTTATTTTGTATCCAGAGACACCAATAAAAATAGTTTATATGAAAAATCCATTCAAATCATTGAACATCAATGAAAATAAAAAAAATATTCCTTTCTTAACCCTCAATTTTTTATGTATGAAAAATTTCTCATTGTTATTCGGCGCACTCTTCTTATTATTACTGGGAGCCTGTTCTTCTCCTGCAGACTACAATACTTCTATCATGGACGAAGCTGTTAAGGTAGAAAAGGAAGCGCTTAAAATCACTAATTTATTACAGGAAAAAGATTTTAAAAATGCTCAAAATGCATTTTTCGAAGGCCAGAAACAGACAAAAACCTCCCTGAAAAAATTAGAAAATATGTCTGCATTCAGGGAAGACGATTCACTCCGCCAGGCAGCCATCAAATTTGTAGCATTCTACGACGGGCTCTTTGCGAATGAGTATCAGGAAGCATTTGATTTATTGAAAAAAGGAGGCCCATATACAATGGACGAAGGCGACCACCTCTTTGAAGTCATGAGCAACGTTTCGAAACAAGGGATTGAAGTGAAACAAAACCTGATTAAGGAGCATCTTGCTTTCATTGAAAGATATAATCTGATTGTAGAAAAGAAATAATGCTTACCTGTAATTTTACCACTAATAAAAAATAGTAACACAAAGGCACGAAGTGCACAAAGGAAATAAATACAACTTTGTGAATTCTTTGTGCCTTTGTATTTATAAAATTCGTTGATATTAGCATAAGTGGTAATAGAGGATAAACACAAAAAACAAGGAGCTATCTTTTTAAATTAAAACCGGAATAAATATCTTAAAAGTTATTTTTTCAAAGAAAACATTATGAAGTTTATCGTCGACGATAAGATTCCTTATATCAAAGGTGTTTTAGAACCTTATGCAAAGGTTGTCTATTTGCCCGGAAACCAAATAAGCAAACAAAACGTACAGGATGCAGACGGGCTGATAGTACGGACGCGCACCCTGTGCAATGCCTCTTTACTGGAAGGAAGCAATATCTCTTTTATTGCTACTGCCACTATCGGCTACGATCATATAGATACTGCTTTTTGTAAAGAAAAAGGCATTGCCTGGACAAATGCAGCCGGATGCAATGCCCGTTCGGTTGCCCAATACATTACGTCTGCCATTATCGCTCTCTCCTTGAAATATAAGTTTGACCCAAGTTCAAAGACGATCGGCATTGTTGGAGTGGGAAATGTTGGAAAACAAGTAGCCGCCATGACAAAAGCCTTGGGCTTAAAAGTATTGCTTAATGATCCTCCGCGCGAAGAGAAAGAAGAAAAAAATAATTTTGTTTCTTTTGAAAAGATAAAAGAAGAGGCAGACATCATTACATTCCACACTCCTTTGGTTAAAGATGGGAAATACCCGACTTATCATATAGCGGATGATTCCTTTTTTTCGGATTTGAATAAAAAACCTATTATTATCAATTCTGCAAGAGGTGAAATTACTGATACGGAATCATTAAAAAGGGCGATAACTGAAGGAAAATTGAGCGGTGTAATAATCGATTGCTGGGAAAACGAGCCAAGCATAGATACGGATCTTCTGGCAAAAGCAGATATAGGGACTCCCCACATTGCCGGCTATTCTGCCGATGGCAAAGCCAACGCTACAAGTATGTCGGTACAAGCTGTAAGCCGCTTTTTCGGTCTCGGATTGGATAATTGGAAAGTAAGCTCACTCCCGGAACCTCCGGAACCTGTTATTTATATGGAGAAAGAAGATATTTCAAAAGCTGTTCTGCATGCTTATGATATCTTACAGGATGATATCCGGTTAAGAAACAACCCCGCTCTTTTTGAAGAGTTGCGGGGCAACTATCCTCTCCGGCGCGAATATGAAGCATACACAGTCGAAGGATACGATTCGGAAATATTAAGCGAACTAGGTTTTAACTAATACAGCGTCAATATAAACGCATATTCGCGATATTACTACTTCTAGAGTAATTACTTTTATAAAAGTAAGATAATGATGTAAAAAATAGCGCGTTATTTTTATAAACACAAAGGTACGAAGAACACAAAGTAGTATTTTTTTAATTTTTTTTGTGTTCTTCGTGAATTCTATGACTAATCCAACATATTTTAGTTAAAAATATTAATAATTCAAGCAGATTGTTCACAAGGGTTCAAATAATCCACCAGATAAGGCGTTTTAGTATTAACCACAGCAAAAATCCGTTGAATAA
Organism: Paludibacteraceae bacterium; assembly: GCA_031553005.1. GTDB lineage: Bacteria > Bacteroidota > Bacteroidia > Bacteroidales > Paludibacteraceae > RGIG9379. The sequence goes on from JAVBMA010000032.1 coordinate 21,581, forward strand.
TTTTATTTCTGACATTGTTAACCACTAAAATCTTAGGTTTTCCCTTATCCATCATTCGTTGAGCATATGCAGCTATT
>JAVBMA010000035.1:0-35180 GCA_031553005.1 Paludibacteraceae bacterium
AACAGCAACAGCAACAGTAGCACCTACCATCGGGTTGTTACCCATACCAAGAAATCCCATCATTTCTACGTGAGCAGGAACAGATGAAGAGCCGGCAAATTGAGCATCACCGTGCATACGACCCATAGTGTCCGTCATACCATATGAAGCAGGACCAGCAGCCATGTTGTCCGGGTGAAGAGTACGCCCTGTACCACCACCAGATGCTACAGAGAAGTATTTTTTACCGTTTTCCAGACATTCTTTTTTGTATGTTCCTGCAACAGGGTGTTGGAAACGGGTCGGGTTGGTTGAGTTACCTGTGATAGATACGTCAACGCCTTCAGAACGCATTACGGCTACGCCTTCGCGAACATCGTCACAACCGTAGCATTTAACTTTGGCACGAAGACCATCTGAGTATGCTTTGGTGTTTACTACGTTCAAGGCTCCTGTAAAGTAATCGAATTGAGTTTGTACATAAGTAAAACCGTTGATACGTGAAATAATCATAGCAGCGTCTTTTCCAAGACCGTTCAAAATAACACGCAATGGTTCTTTACGTACTTTGTTTGCCATTTCAGCAATTTTGATAGCTCCTTCAGCAGCAGCGAAAGATTCGTGCCCTGCCAAAAATGCAAAGCATTTGGTTTCTTCGCGAAGCAAACGGGCAGCTAAGTTACCGTGTCCGATACCTACTTTGCGGTCGTCGGCTACAGAACCTGCAATACAGAACGCTTGCAAACCTTCACCGATAGCTTCAGCAGCATCGGCAGCGTTTTTAGCGCCTTTTTTAATAGCGATAGCAGCACCTACTACATACGCCCATTTTGCGTTTTCGAAACAGATAGGTTGTGTCTCTTCGCAAATTTGGTAAGGGTCAATGCCTTTTGAAATACAGATGTCTTCTGCTTCCGATATATCTTTTATGCCATAGCCGTTCAATACTTTTACAATATTTTTCTCACGACGGTCTTGACTTTCGAATTTTATTTCTCTTTTCATGATAATTAATAATTAAAAATTAATAATGAATAATTAATATGTAAATAATTAATTTTCACAATTGTTTTTCAAGCTGGTATTTACGATAGATGTCATAATTTTTATTAATTCAATGCAATCGTCATAAATACTATTAAACTCTGTTGTTGAAAGATAATCTGTCTCGTGCATTATTTCAAGCCAATATGCTGTTTCATTAGCTTCTTTCAAAGCTATTTTCAGTTTAGACCTGAAATCTTTATCGCTTTGTCCGTAAGCCGACTCTCTGATATTGGCTCCAATGCTGGTCCCGCTTCTTAAAATCTGCTTTGACAATACAAATTCTTTCTTTTCTGATTGAAGAAATTGATAAAGCCGAACAATTCTGATTGCAAATATTTTGCTTTTATCAACAATCAGGTTATTGGTTTTCATTTTCTCTAAATTGTGAATTGTTAATTATTAATTATTAATTAATCGTGACGTGGGTCAATATATTTAGCTGCTTCTTTGAAACGTCCATAAGTGCTGGTTGCTTTTTTTAGCGCTTCATTAGCATCTGTTCCTTTTTTAACGTCATCCATGAATTTTCCTAAGTGGATAAATTCGTATCCGATTACTTCGCCATCGGCATCCAATGCCATACGGGTACAGTAACCTTCTGCCATTTCAAGGTAACGAGGACCTTTAGCCAATGTTCCGAACATAGTACCTACTTGCGAGCGAAGACCTTTTCCTAAGTCTTCCAAACCTGCACCGACTGGTAGTCCACCTTCGGAGAAAGCTGATTGTGTACGTCCGTAAGCAATTTGAAGGAACAACTCGCGCATAGCTGTATTAATAGCATCGCAAACCAAGTCGGTGTTCAACGCTTCAAGGATTGTTTTTCCCGGAAGAATTTCTGAAGCCATAGCAGCAGAGTGAGTCATACCTGAGCATCCTACTGTTTCTACCAATGCTTCCTGAATGATACCGTCTTTTACGTTTAATGTTAATTTACAAGTACCTTGTTGAGGAGCACACCAACCGATACCGTGAGTCAAACCAGAAATGTCTTTCACTTCTTTTGCTCTTACCCATTTCCCTTCTTCAGGTATAGGTGCAGAAGCATGATTTGCTCCTTTTTTTACAACACACATGTGTTCTACTTCATGAGAATAAATCATAATAGTTTTTTTTGATAATGAAAATATAGTGTTAATCTGATAAAATCGAAATTGAAAAATGCGTACAAAAGAAATGAAAAAAAATCTTTTTTCAAAAAAATATATAAGCATTCCTTTCTCCTAAATAGCGGGTAATCAGAATATCTTTTGTTCAAAAAATTACTCGACATAAAAGGATGAAATCTGGTTAAGTACTTTATCGTACAGTTCCGAATTAAAGTCTGCCGTATGCAGCTCATTCAGGTTTTTATCCAGAATTTCGTATTTCCCGTCGTAATATATGTTAGTAATTGTTTCTGATGTATCAATTATCCCGAAAGCGATATAGCTATCGACTAAAAGAAATTCTCGTTTAGTTGTATCGAACAATGATTTTCCTATGGTATAATCGCTTACCGGATTTTGTACAGAAAAGACATCCTGCATCAGGGTAGGGGCTACATCATAATGAGCCGTCCAGTGATTGTAAACCTGCGGTTCTCTTTCTTTGGAATAATAGATGAGAGGCGTCCGGATTTGAGCATTAGAAAAGTTTCCGTTATGCCCCCAAAAATTTTTCTTGTTATCGTCAAACTCCTGTCCATGATCGCCGGTTATGATAATTATCGTATTGTCAAGTAAACCTTCGGATTCCATTTCTGTTATTAATTCTCCAAAAATATTGTCCAGATACCTTACCATATTTTTGTAGAGATTGAAAAATTGAGTGGGATCCACATCTTTACCTAATGACTCATATTTAGGATAAGTCCATGTTGGAGTAAATGCGGGTTTGTATCCGTCGGGCATAATCATGCTGTGCAACGAATCGAAAAATAAAAAGGAAAAAAACGGCATGGAAGATTCGTTCCTGCTTTTCAAAAATGATAAAAAGTTATTAGCTAGCGTTCTGTCCCGTTGCCATGCATTGATGCCTTTTGATGCCGAGCATTGGTCTGCAACAGCTACAAAAACATTCTTATCCAATGTCGGATTCCGGAGAGAGGCGCTTGGGAATAATTTTATATCATAATTGTTTTTTTGTAATTCTTCAATCATTACAGGAGATACTTGTTTTTTACAAAAATCGTCCCAATACATTCCCGGCAGTCCGAAAAAGAGAGAGAAAACACCCGTCCGGGTTCCGTTGCTACCACTTGAATGATGGGTAAACAATGAGCTTTTTTGGGCGAATTTGTATAAGTTAGGCGATATGATACTATCCAGAGTCTGGTAATGCCAAGAGTCCAGAGCTATTATTACTATATTTTTGCCTGTTGCCGAACTCCTCAATGTTTCCTTTGGGTAAGCATATTTTTTGTTGCTGAAATCGGATGTAATCACATCTTCTTCCGTTTCTATTCCGACAGCACACAATAGCTTATTTGCATTTAACGGCGTGCAAAGCGGAAAATATTTATCCACTCCTGTTATTGCCCTGTTTCCTGTCGCTTCTCCCCATGCATGGGTAACTTGGGTGATTAATCCGAAAACAAGAAGCAAACCGCAAATGGTATATAGGTATAGCATGCGGGTTTTACTTGTAATCCAATAAGCAAAACGGAAAATATAAACCTCTGCAAATACCAATAATGCTAAAAGTACAAAAGCTAACAGGTATTGTACGAAAGCCATTTCGAAAACCTGAGAAGCATCGGGTCCTAAAAGCTGGTCTATAACAAATTTATTTATATGGAATCGGTATAGGGAAAATACGTATGAATCAATCAATAAAACAAGTAGCAGAATGGTAACTCCTGCTATAGCGCAGTTCATACTTGTCCGCCTGTTTTTGGTCAGAATGGTAATTGGAATATATATAAAGAAAAAAGGTATAAAACTCAGAAAAAAGAAATGGCTGATAATCAGAGAAAAAAGGTAAAACTTATTGGCTGAAAGCAAAGTGTCGGGAACCAATGATAAATAACGGAGTGAGATCAGGAGAATAAAAACAGCATTAAACAGAAAAAACCACGTTCCTGCTTTTAGCAGGGTTCTCCGACTTACTTCGTTTTCTCGCGATTTTGGCATATTGATTTCTCGATTACAAATTACAGAGAATGAATAAAACAGCCTTACAAATACTCTTTGTAGGGTCATACTACTTTCAGAATGCAAAGATAATAAAAAGAGAAACAAAAAGGGAGGATTTCGGGTAAGTAATATCTAAAAAAGAACCTGATAATATTGATAATGTGCTCTGAGGTTTATTTAAAAGCAAAGACACAAAAGTATTTTCTAAATGCTTTTGTGTCTTTATGTTTTCATGTTGAAAACTGTATTTTTTGATCTTATTTATAGGTAGCGTACCATTGGCTTAGAAACTATAACCATAAAATAATCCTATGGAAACTTTACTTTTAGGATCTTTTATGTTGATTTCTTCATCATAACGGCAGCTAAGTTCCAACGAATTTTTCTTGTCGAATTCATATTTCAATCCGGCCTCATATCTCATAGCATCAATTATGTTGCCTTTGTAGTAATTGGTCGGATAGAATATTTCGCAGGAAACAAATGGAGACAGGGCTATTTTAGGTACTTTATAGGAAACATTCAGCCTGTTTCTCCAATAGCTCCTAGGATTCCATTTGTATCTTTTTTCAGATTCGTCTAAATAGGTGATTTGATAGCGGCTTCTTAGCCCGAAGGTAAAACGGGCAAGGTCATACTTAACAACTACTTGTCCGTTAAAACGGTGTCTAAGGTTATAATATTCCTCAACATCCTGCCAATCGGCGATCAGGGTATAACCTACGCCTATCTTCATGATTTTGCGGATTAATGTATAGGATGCATCTACGCTTGTCATAAAGCGGTCTACCTCTGACACATTGTTTTTAGTCCTGAACTCTTCTCCTAAACCGATTTCAAATTTTTTTCCAAATTTTTTGGAAATGTCTACTCCTAGGTTTGTCCCAAAATCAGTTTCATTTTGAGCATAAAGAGCTGGTTGAGACAGAAGACTCAAGATTGTTAATATTAGCCACCATTTTTTGTTATTTTTTCTACTCATTAAACTGGCTTCTTTTGGTAATTTGGTCAACTGTATTTACTGCATCATTTTCTGCCCGGTAATATACTTTTACAAAAGCAGTATCTTTCAGAAAATCGATATGTCCAACTTCAACTTTTATTACATTTAATCCGGTTCTTTTCTTTATGTCGGCGATAAGTTCTGCTTCTTTTTCCGGTTTGATCAGGTTTATTTTTTCATATACAATTAATTTACAAGACATGTGTCTCATAAAACGGCGGCTTTCCATAAACCATGTCAGCAGGATAAATAAACCATTGGTTACCAGCAATTCGGTAAGGCTTACATTCCCTGCCAAACTATTTATTACAGATATACCGATAATCAAAAACAAATAGGTCATTTCGCGGATAGGAACGGTCTCTGTTCGATAACGGATAATCCCGAAAACGGCGAACAAACCTAAAGCCAATCCTATTTGCAGCTTTTGACTGCCTAATAAAAATATTAATAGGAAAACCGTGGTACTGATCAGAATAAAAGTGAATACATAGTCTCTTCTTTTGGATTTACTGTAATACAACCATCCGATAATAGTTCCGGTTACAGCCAAATTTAAGAGAAAACGTATAAGTAATTCGAAAAGTCCGTCGGTGTTAATTAACTGTATCCCCAAAAATTCCACTTCACTCAGGTGTGTTAATAATGTCATGATTTAATAGTTTATGAATATGAATAATTTTTCTTTTAAAGTTATTTGCTTTCAGGTTGGCGTCGCTTAAAACCATCCCTAAGCAATATTTACTGATGCTGGATTTTTTGATCCGCAATTCGGCAAGGTACTCCTTAATCGGAGAGTAAGAATCGCCTTCCTGTTTTACTTCAATGATACAAAGATCAGGCAATTGCCCCTCTATTCCGGTAATACAATTGGAAAACTTCATATCAATGTCGATCGTCAGCCGTTCTGTTTTTCCCTTATTTACCAGTGTGATTCTAAAATAATTGTTTTTTAACCGTTGATTTAATCGATCAGCCGGGTAATTTGATTTTTTGTTGAGAAATTCAATGGCTTCTATTTTATCCAATATCTCTTCATCATCTACCGGAATTCTGATTTTGGTAGTTCGCCCTTTATTGTTCTTATCTTTTACTTCCAAAAAGCGTTGATCGGATTCAACGTATTCTCGGACACGGATTTTCTGCCGGTTTAATTTCTTATTGTGATGAATAACAAACATTTCTGCCTCCGGAGTGTCAAAATAAACCGTACGGTAAAATGCCCGGCGCAACCCGTCTATCTCTTGTGCAAAATAGTCTTTCTTGGCATTTTCTAATAGGGTTGGCAACTGATTAACATGAACCATATATTTGGTATCTATGCGATTCATCAGTTTTATGCCGCTCATTTCAGCTAATGTAATCGGTTCGAATGCAGCAAGAGCTGCGTCTATCTCGCTTATTATTTCTCCCATTTTGTTACTCCAGAATGTATTCGAATTCTTTCGTGCTTTTCAGTTTTCCGTTTGGTAAATAGTTGGACTGTGATTTCTTTTTCCCGTTTTCAAAGTATTCGAAAGTCGAGCTCTTTTCCAATTTATTATACTTGTCGTATTGAGATTCTTTAATACATTTACCCGCTTCGTTGTATTCGAAGGTAGTACGTCTTTTCTGGTCTCCGACATTATCATATTCTATATGCTCTATCTTGTTCCCTTTTTCATCATAATGGGTTATTTCGTCGAGGCTTTTCTTTTTACCTTCCATTTTCCATTCTTTAACGGTCTTTATCCTTTTACCGTCTATTTTTTTCTGAGCCGAAGCGGGGAGGAAAAAAATCAATAAGAATGAGATAATGCAAATATTTATTTTACTGTTCATATGTTAAATAGTTACAAGTTATTAGTAAATAGAATTTATTGAGTTTAAATCAATAAAGACATTTCATTTTAATACAAAAATCAGAATGATTTTATTTCTTTTCGTATGTTATACGTACAATGATAGGATCTTCAATATTGATAATTTGCCCGGTTCCGTCAGCATTCGAAGTTTTAGGAACGTCTACATATATCCATTCCGGTTCTAATTGGTCTTTTATTTCTTCGGTAGCTACCCATATTTTGTATTTTCCCGGAGTTAGCTTGGTAAATACGAAATAACCGTTTTCATCTGTTCTGGCATCGTCCACCGGAGCTTCTGTTCCGTCAAGTTTGATATAAACACGCATATCCATTCTTGGAGTTCCTTTAGGATTGGTGGTATTATCATATATTACTCTTACTTTTCCTACAATTCCTGATAGTCCTGCATTTTTTCCATCTTTGACATAAATATCAGGAACTTTGTGCGAACCTTTCTTTCCGATTTTTAATGATTGAATTTCAGCAGTCTTAACTTTATTCGGCATGTTATCATAGGCGTAAACCGAATAATTTCCTTCTACCAGATATTCAAATTTGTATTTTCCGTTGTAAGAAGTTCTTGTACGGTCGCCAAAGAATGCGTCAGAGTCACCTCCATAAATGATGTAAACATCTTCTTCAGCAGCAATGATAGTATCTCGTTGGAAAAAATATAAAGTGGTGTCGACAATTCGGTCTCCAATCGTATAAACAGTATCTTTTTTTACGACTATACCATCGTCAACAATTTTGTAAATAAAACCTTCAATGGATGCTTTCCCGCCTTCTCCTTCGCTTCTTTCACATGAAGTGGTAAATAGCAAAAGACTTAATATACTACTCCATAAAATTAATCCTGTGTTTCTCATAAAATATAAATATTACTTAAGATTACATTGCACAAAGCAAAAATACAATATGCATAAAACAATCGCAAAAATTTTCAGTTAAACGTAAAATTACCAGTTGTATTATTCAACAAAAAAAATCCCTTCCCAAACATAAGCAAGGGACATTATTTCATATGGCAAATACAATGCCAAAGAATCAAAATTTTTAAAAATTTTGATTCTCGAAGTAATTTTCGTCTATATTCAGATTGTCAAGATCATCATCATTGAACTCTTCATCATCGATTATTCCTAATTGAAAATCTTCTGATTCAAAAGAGGTCATTCCCTTTTTTTCGGTTTCGGGATTATCTAAAAACAAATCATCCAGAATCTGTGTAGGTGCATTTCCTTTAGCACTCTCACATACTGCTTTTTTTAGGCTTTTTCCGGGAATTATCTCTTGCAGCTCCATAAAGAATGCCCGCTCATTCAAATAGTCAAAGACAAACATTAATTTTTGTCCTTCATCCGAAATAAACTCTTCGAGTTTGATTTCTGACATAATCAAATTATCATATTCAGAAGATGTGTCCATTTCAATCAGTGTTATTTCCTGCTCTTTTTCCCAATAATCATTACAGATAAAAAAGGAAGTCATCTGATCTTTTGTATACCCCACCGAATCCAAGATAGCATCGTTCAACTCCAAAAATGCAGACTCCGAATCAATATGTATTTCTCTCATGAAATCGTCTGCTTCATCCGATAATAGAATAAATCTGAATACCATAATTCTTTTATAAAATTTTGGCGTAAATATAATAATAATTCAATTGAAAACGCAAAATACAAATTGAAATGCATCCTTTTTTCAATCGAAGAGAAAAATAAATCGGGAGAGGGTAGAGGCTTAAGAATGCTTATCAAAGGATCAACATTGAAAGCTGATAGTTGAAAGTTGAAAGTAAAAAAATATTTTTTATTTGATGATGTTTGTAAGGGGGAGTTCTTAACGAATAAACTTGTTATAAATAAAAAAATAAGAATTGGCTCGGATAGAGGATGTTTAGATTTTTTGAGATAAGGATTTTAAACAGTTTTTAGTTATAAGTTAAGGTTATTAAAAGCAAAAAAGCAGATAATTTTATCTGCTTTTCATTTTTATTTTAAAGAATTTTCAATTGCGTCTAAGCTTTGCCTCATTCCTTTGTCAATATCCAACAAGTCCGTGATTGTTTTACAAGCATGCAAAACCGTAGCATGATCTCGATTGCCTATCTGTTCCCCAATCAAGGAAAGTGAGTTTTTGGTGTATTTACGGGCCAGGTACATTGCAATCTGCCGCGCTTGTACAACTTCTCTTTTTCTGGATTTAGTCTGGATATCTTTTATATTCAGATTATAGTATCCGCAAACGGCTTCCTGAATAGATACGATATTAATTGTCTTTTCGTCAATATTAACCGACTTGCTGATTACTTTTTGTGCAAGTTCTATGTTAATCTCGGCTTTGGTAAGTGTTGATTGTGCTAAGAGGGAAATAATAACACCTTCTAATTCGCGTACATTTTCTTTTACAGCTTCGGCAACGTAATTTACCACGTTTTCAGGAATCACGAGTCCATCAGCTTTTACTTTGTTGCGCAAGATGGCTTTTCTTGTTTCAAATCCCGGAGTTTCTAATTCAGCATGTAATCCCCATTTAAAGCGGCTCAGGATACGTTGATCCAACCCTTGTAATAGTTTTGGAGAGCGGTCGGAAGTGAGCACCAACTGTTTTCCGGACTGGTGGAGATGATTAAAGATGTGGAAAAAAGTATTTTGAGTTCCTGTTTTTCCTGCAAAATCCTGGATGTCGTCAATAATAAGCACATCAATCATCTGGTAAAAATTCAGAAAATCGTTTGCTGTATTATTTCTTACCGCATCAGTATATTGAATCTGAAATTTATTCGCATTAACGTATAGCACATTCTTTTCAGGATGCAACTCTTCGGTCATTAGCCCGATAGCATGAGCCAAGTGGGTTTTTCCTAAACCGGATCCTCCGTAAATAAATACAGGGTTAAATGCTGTTTTGCCCGGATCTTTGGCTACTGCTTGTCCTGCCGATCTGGCTAGCTGGTTGCATGGCCCTTCAATAAAAGAATCAAATGTATAGTTTGCATTTAATTGAGAGTCTATTTTTTGACGGTTTTGAACAGAAAAAGGATCAAAACGTACATTTGTTGCAGATGCTTGCATTGCTCGCCCGCCATCATAATTCACAGTAGTTTTCCCGGTATTTTCTACCAGTACGGTATACTTTAATTTAGTCCCTTTTCCCATTACACGGGTAAGGGTTGCTTTCAAAAGATCAAAATATTTTTCTTCCAAATATTCATAAAAGAACATACTAGGTACCTGAATGGTAATAGTATTATTTTCCCATTTCTGGGGAGTAATAGGCTGAAACCACGTATTGAACGCAGCCTCCGGCACTATATCTTTTATAATATCCAAGCACGTACTCCACAATTTTACATGTTCCGAAGCTGCTTCCTGATATTCTTTCATAACAAAAAATTATTTTAATATTTTAATAAGCTACTTAAAAACTCCAAGTATCGTTTGATTTTCTTCGGGCATATCATGCCTTTGGATAAATTTTCATCCATGGAGATTCTAATAACAAACATATTTAATCTTTATACTGAAGCTGTGTTGACTCTCTCTAATATTTTACATTTTACAAAAATGTACTTTAGGAAAGTTTCTATAGCTGAATACTGTTCTAAATTGTCAAGGACAAAATTTGAAATATTTTTTCAAAAAAAAAAACATCTTAAAATTTGGACTATAAAAAAAGAGCTAGTTTTTTAGTAGTCAATTGATTATATTAAGATTCTGATTTTTAATGCTTTATATTTTTAAAATCAAAAGAATCTGTTGATAAATAAGGTTTTAGTATATATAATGTATTTTTAACGCAAAACTCGAAACCCTTAATATTGAGCCGTTTTCGAGACCTGAAAAAAACAATTGTTAAAAATGTTATTTGGACTGAATCTAAATAAGTGGAGCATTTTGCCAATCGATTTACAAGATAAATTCCAATGATGCTAGCTTAATAATACGCGGATTCATCAATATTTCCTGTAACTATGCAGGAAAAAAACAACAAACAGCTATTAAACTAATATTAGCCTGCATCTTCTATTTGTTATTTTTATCTGATTTTCCGAACACAGAGAAATGTACATATCTCTTCGGATTTGATTTTAAATCCAACAATAGGTTATTGGCACTCTCCATCGTATTGCTTAGGTTATTATAAAATGATTTATCGTTAAGCAATAATCCGATAGAGCCTTCTCCGTTATTTATTTTATCTGAAATCATCTGCAGGTTAGCCATTGTATGATTCACGCTTTGCATAGTTGTATAAAAATCTATTTGACTCAGGTTTTGGCTGATTTTTGAAAAATCAGTTGTAATTGTATTTACATTTTTAAGTATGACAGGGACATCTTTTTTCATCATCGCATCAAGGGTGACGGAAGTTGACTCAAGGTTGGCAGTTAAACGCTGTATATTACCAAGAGACTTTTCTATGGAATTATTCTCTGTAATCATACGCAAAGAGAAAATTAAAGAGTCCAGTTGCGGAATGATGCTTTGTATCCGCGGCATAAGCTCTGCTGTTACGGCAGCCATAATACCGTCATCTATTATAGATTGTATAGTGTCTCCTTTTTTCAAAAATACGCCGGGAATTTCGCTCTGTAAGTCCAGCGATATATTTGCTCCTCCCAGCAACTCCGACTGAAGAACCGCTTTTGATCCCACCGGAACTTTCAGGTGGTCGTCAACTTGTAATATAACAACCACTCCGTCTTTCGGGTCGTCGTAATTATAAATAATTGACTTTACTAAACCTATTTTATATCCTTTGATGGTAACCGGATTGGAGGCAACCAGACCATCTACTCGATCAAATTTCGCATAATAATAGTTTGTAGGATTAAAAATATTGATTCCTTTCAAATAATTAATTCCAAAGTATAAAATTGCAATCGTAATAATCACCAATATCCCGATCTGCAGTTCTCTGCCAAATTTAATTTTCATATGAATAATTTATTTTATTATCGATTTTCTAAGTTTCTATTTCCAATTAAAGAGTTTATTTAAAATAACTCTTTGCTTCGCCGGAAGGCAGTTTTTTGTCGTTCTTAAATACTACGACAAATGCATCGCTGAAATGCTTTTGTATATCTTTCTTAAGCTTTAATATTTCCGGATAAGAGTCGGATTCTCCATACATATATTTGTAAACCCCGTTTTCAAAATATTCTTTAATCGGAGTGTAATTTTTGAACTCTTTGCTATTCAATGGTTTTGATTTGCTTGAAGTGCAAATCTGGATTTTGTAGCAGATTTTCGCATTTTTGTTCTCTTCTTTCGAAAGATTTGCTTCTTCTTTTTTTGAGTCGTCAAATGCAATATTGTTTTTCTTTTCGTAATTGGCCTTGTAGGCAAGAAATGCGCTGTAAATGGCTTGGGCAAGTTCTTTTTGTGATTTTTCCTGACTCAAGTATATCTCTTCTTCCGGATTGGAAATGTAGCCTAATTCAACCAGAACACCCGGCATGCTTGTATGTTTAAGAACCAGAAACCCGGCTTGTCGCACTCCTCTGTCACTCCGGTTACATGCCGTTTTGAATTGTTCCTGTACACACGAAGCCAGATTGAGGCTTTGGTCCATAAATGCAAATTGCATGAACTCAAACATTATATAGGACTCTGATGAATTGGGATTAAATCCTTGATATCGGGTTTTATAATCATCTTCATACAAGATAACGGAGTTTTCCCTCATGGCTACTTCCATATTGGCAGCAGAAGCAGAGGAACCTACTACGTAAGTTTCTGTGCCGAAAGCTGTTTTGTTTTTTGCCGCATTAGTATGTATTGAGATGAAGAGATCGGCTTTTGCTTTATTGGCTATGCGCGGACGTTCGTCCAAAGGGATAAATATATCTTTTGTCCGGGTATAAATGACTTTTACATCTTTTTCGTTCTCCAACAATGCTCCTAGCTTCAACGCTACGGAAAGATTTATGTTTTTTTCGTTTAGTTTTAAGACCGAACCTATTGCCCCGGCATCCTTCCCTCCATGCCCCGGATCAATAATGACAGTAAACTTCTTTTCCGTAGCTCCCAGATTAACTGGAACAGCACAGAAACAGAGTAAAAACAGTCCTAAAAAAACAGAAAGAGAAAACCTCATCACGAATAAACTTCTTTATAATTGACCCGCAAATTTAAAAAAAATTACTCCAGAAAACGAAGCAGAGCCTTTTTCATTCTATAAAAAAGATTAAATGCATCATTCCTTTGCTTATTATTAGTCAAAATACATAAATTTGCAAAATTAAATTTGTAAGATGTTGTAATGCCTAAGTTTTTGACATACAAACACATAACTCGCGCTTCCTTTTTATTCGTTTCTTTTTTTCTATCTTCCTTTTTCTTTTTGCATGCTCAAAATGAAGACGAAGGTTTAAAAAATCAAACGAAGGATTCTATCTTGTCAACACCCCCTCCTAAAGACTCTATAAATACTAAAACTTCCTCAAAATCAAAAGAATCCATTGATTCAGAGATTACTTATTCAGCTAAAGATTCTATTGTTTTCTATGCCAATGGAGTTGCATTTTTATATGGAAATGCACAAGTAAACTACGAAAAGATGGAGTTGGTGTCCGATCATATAAGAATCAGTATGGATAGCAGCGTTGTTCAGGCAAGAGGAAAAGTTGATTCTACCGGAACATTGGTTGATACTCCCGTATTCAAAGATGGTACCGAACAATATGAATCGAAATCGATCGATTATAATTTTAAGACAAAAAAAGGGTTTATCCGTGGCGTTATAACTCAGCAGGGCGATGGTTACATTACCAGCGACAGGGCGAAAAAACTTGATGATAATGTGTTTTTGATGATCGATGGGAAATATACCACATGTGATAATCATGAACATCCCCACTTTTACTTAAATCTGACAAAGGCAAAAGTGAAACCGAAAGAGTTTGTCGTTGCCGGTCCTGCTTATTTAGTGATTGCAGACGTACCTTTACCTTTGGTGTTGCCTTTTGGTTATTTCCCTTTTAATGAGAAATATTCGTCCGGGTTGCTTATGCCAAGTTATGGCGAAGAATCTACCAGAGGATTTTACCTGAAAGATGGTGGTTACTACTTTGCTTTAAGCGACTACTTTGATTTGGCTGTCCGTGGAGACATATATACAAAAGGATCGTGGGGACTTAACGGAACATCGAGATACAGGAAAAGATATAAATATAACGGTAATGTTTTTGTCGGCTATATGGTGACTATCCAGGGTGATAAAACACTTCCCGATTATAGCCGGAGCAATGATATGAAAATATTGTGGACGCATACGCAGGATGCCAAAGCAAATCCATTCAGTACATTCTCGGCGTCTGTTAACTTTTCGTCCGTCAAGTATAATAAGAATAATATAGACGCTTATTATAATCCGAATCTTTACGGGGAAAATAATAAGTCGTCAAGTATAAACTACAGCTACCGCTTTCCTGAAAATCCCTTCTCTATCACGGCGAATATCACGGCGAATCAAAGGCAGAGCGACTCAACTCTCTCGCTTACATTGCCGACTTTCAGGATTGACATGACAAGGGTGTATCCGTTCAGGGCTTCTAACCGTATAGGTAAAGAGAAATGGTATGAAAAGGTTTTCCTTACCTATAATGTCGATTTTACGAATAGCATCACATCCAAACAGGATAAAATATTAGGATCTTCTTTTTTAAATGATTGGAACAACGGAGTGAAACATCAGTTGAATTTCGGGGCGTCTTATAACCTGCTTAAATACTTGGTAGTATCTCCGGGCGTAAATTATTCCGAAAAGTGGTATTTCAAAAAAATCGAAAGGAGTTGGGAAGATGATGCGATTGCTTATGATACGTTAAATTCATTTTACCGTATAAATAGTCTGGATGCAAAAATTGATCTCAGTACTCAATTGTTCGGTTTTTTTAAACCAATCCCCGCAATATTCGGAAAAAAAATAGATATGATACGCCACGTATTCCAACCTACAGTCGGATTTTCGTGGAGTCCTGACTTCGGAGTGTTTGAGCCTGCTTTTACGGAAAGGGCGAGAGAAGAGTGGCAATATTTCGGGACTTACTACCGTCCTGTACCTTATTCAACCGATTCGACTGCTGTTCCTTACGGATATTATGACGGAAGTGTATTCGGAGGACCAGCCAAAGGCAGCCGGGGAAATGTAAACTTCAGTGTAGACAATAACCTTGAGATGAAAGTAACTTCCAAAAAAGATTCGACAGGATACAAGAAGATCACTTTGATAGATAATCTCTCGGCAAATACAAGTTATAATGCATTTGCCGACTCTCTGAATTGGTCTGACATATCAGCCAGCATGCGTTTGAAACTCACAAAAAACCTTTCAATTACCATTAATGCCAACTTTACTCCATATACTTATCAACTCGACGAATTTCAAAATCCGGTAAAAGTAAATGTTACTGAGTTGGAAAAGAATAACAGGCTGGCAAGGATGACAAATGCAAGGACTTCTTTCGGTTACTCTTTTTCTAATGATACATTTAAGAAAAAGCCAAAGAAGCAAGATGAGAAAAAAGATGAAAAAACGGAAAGCGAGAAAACTCCGGAGTATGATGAACAAGGATATTTGATATTTAAAATGCCTTGGACATTCCGGTTCGATTATTCCATTAGTTATGCCGATTATACGTTTGATAAAGAAAAACTGGAATTTAAAAAGAAAGCAAATCAATCCCTTAATTTTTCAGGAAGCGTTACTTTCTCGAAAAACTGGCAGTTTAATTTTAGCTCGGGATATGATTTTGATGCAAAAGAGATTTCTTATTCTTCCTGCGGAATCACCCGCGACCTCCATTGTTGGACAGCTTCGTTAAACCTCGTTCCTTTTGGAGCAAACAAATCCTATAATTTTTTGATTCGTGTAAAATCATCCCTCCTACAGGATTTGAAATATGAAAAACGGAATGATCCGAATGCAAATCCGGCGTGGTATTGATTTAGTTGGAAAGCGAAAAGTGAGAGTTGAAAATTAGAGATATATGGTGTTTTTGTTTTTTTATTGTTAGATTTACGGAAAATATAAAATAATGAAGCTTGCATGATAAAGAAAAAAATGAATTAGCTTCGGATTTTATAAGACTGTGAATAAGGAATAAAACATTTATGTATGAAGAAAATAATTTCAACGAATAAGGCACCGGCTGCTATTGGAGCGTATAATCAGGCGGTGTTGGTAGATGGGGTGTTGTACACCTCCGGCCAGATTGCTATTGATCCGGAAAGCGGAAAATTGTGTGAATCAGAAATCACACTTCAAACCAAACAGATATTTCAAAACTTAGAAAATATTCTTAAAGAAGCCGGACTCGGTTTGTCCGATATTATAAAAACTACGGTTTTTATTTCGGATATGTCTCTTTTCTCCGAATTCAATGAGGTATATAAAAGCTATTTTACAAAAGAAAGTGCTCCGGCGCGTTCTTGTGTGGCTGTCAAAGGATTGCCTATGAACGCCCTGATCGAAATAGAATGTATTGCTACAAAAAATTGAAAAGTAAAATTTTCACACAGAACGAGAACTAAAATAATTAAAAAACCATAGATTTTTGGATTGCACGGCCTGTAACTTAGGTACTAAGTAGTTTGAGCCGGATATTTTTTATTTGTTAAAAAGAGTATAAGAACAATATTTTAATTACTTTTGTTGCATATAAGTAAATTAAACTCAAAGTAAGCATCCAAAGTCAACACTTATATATAGAAATGAATGAAAATAAAATAATTCCCGACTATATTTTCGAAACAAGCTGGGAAGTCTGTAATAAAATAGGGGGCATTTACACCGTTTTATCAACTAGTGCAAAAGCACTTCAAACGCAGAACAAAGACAAAAATATTTATATAGGACCTGATTTCGGAAATTATGATAATCCGTTATTTAAGGAAAATAAGACACTATTCAAAGACTGGAAGAAACAGGCTTTGGAAAAAGACCATTTGAGTGTCAGGATTGGACGTTGGGAAATACCGGGTAAACCTATTGTTTTTTTAGTCGATTTTAAAACTTTCATGCCTTTGAAAAACGAATTTTTCTATCAAATGTGGAAAAAATTCGGTGTGGATTCTTTGCATGCCTACGGCGATTACGATGAATCCGTTATGTTCGGCTATACCGCAGGTAAAGCCGTTGAAAGTTTCTGCAATTTCTATAATCTTTCAAAAGAAAAAATAGTTGCCCATTTTCATGAATGGACTACCGCTTCCGGATTGCTTTACCTGAAAATGAATGCTCCGGAAATCCGCACTATATTTACGACCCATGCTACTACCGTGGGACGTTCCATCTGTTTTAACCATAAACCGTTGTATGACCATTTTGAAAATTATAACGGAAACCAGATGGCATCTGAGCTAAATGTTACGGCCAAACATTCAATAGAAAAAGAAGGTGCGGTAAATGCCGACTGCTTCACCACCGTGAGTGAACTGACAGCCCGGGAATGTACTCAACTATTGGAAAAGAAACCGGATATTGTTACTCCCAACGGCTTTGAAGCAGACTTTGTTCCCAAGGGTAAAAAATATCTGGAACAACACTACGAATCTCGTGACATACTGAAAAGAGTCGCGGAAGCACTGCTTGGTTACTCTCTTGAAAAAAATACACTTTTTATAGGAACAAGCGGGAGATATGAATACAAGAATAAAGGTATTGACGTGTTTCTCGAATCGCTCAAAAAACTTGATCTCAATGCCGAGATGAAAAAGGAGGTTGTAGCGTTTATCATGGTGCCCGGATGTATTGCCGGACCAATGAAAGACTTGCAGGAAAAATTGAATAATCCGGATGCTAATATACGGTTGGTTCACAATAATATTACCCATGATTTGTACAATTACTGTAACGACGATATAATCAGGACCCTGCAATATTTCAATCTCAATAATCGTAAAGAAAATAAAGTAAAGGTAATTTTAGTTCCCTCTTACCTTGACGGAAACGATGGTATTTTCAATCATTCTTACTATGACTTGCTTATTGGTCTGGATATGACTGTTTTTCCTTCCTATTACGAGCCTTGGGGATATACACCTTTAGAAAGTGCTGCTTTCAATATTCCAACTATCACTACGGATCTTTCCGGATTCGGATTATGGGTATCGCACGAATCGAAAAATATTGAAAATGGTGTAGCCGTGATTCACAGGACGGAATATAACTACCATGATGTAGCGGAAGAGATACAAGACAATATTATACTCTTTGCTAATAAATCGCAGGAAGAAGTTGCCGAACTCAGGAAGCGTGCCCGCGATATAGCACACAAAGCGTCGTGGCATGAATTTATCTCATACTATATAGATGCTTTCAATATCGCATTAAAAAAGCCCTCATTAAATAAATAATGATCAGGCAGAAAATTAAAGACAAGAAATAAATAATTATTCAAAAAATAAAAAGAAATGAATGTAAAGATTAATTATACAAACTCTCCGCTATGGAAAGAGGTAACAATAAAATCTAAAGTTCCCGCAAAGCTGGAAAAGCTCCAATTATTGTCCGAAAATTTATGGTGGGTATGGAATAATGAAGCAACAGATTTGTTTAAGGAAATAGATAATACCGTATGGAATGACTGCGGAAGAAATCCGGTATTATTCTTAGAAAAAGTTAGTATCGACAGGTTGGAAGAAGTAGAAAACAATACTTACCTGACAAAGAAAATAGAAGATGTATATGCTAAATTTGAAGCATACATAAATACCAAATTGGATCCGGCTAAACCCTCTGTAGCCTATTTCAGTATGGAATACGGTTTAACAGACATCCTGAAAATCTATTCCGGAGGTTTGGGCGTTTTGGCAGGAGACTATTTGAAAGAAGCCAGTGACTGTAACGTGAATATGACTGCTGTTGGATTTTTGTACCGCTTCGGTTATTTTACACAATCGTTATCCATGAATGGAGAGCAGATTGCAATATACGAACCGCAGAATTTCGGAAGCCTTCCGATTTCTCAGGTAAAAGACGAACATGGAAATCCGCTTATATTGGAAGTTCCGTTTTATGACAGAATTATTTTTGCCCATGTATGGAAAGTTTCTGTAGGTAGAATTTCCCTTTACCTGATGGATACGGATGTTGATCCTAACAGCGAGTATGACCGCTCTATTACATTCCAATTGTATGGAGGCGATTGGGAAAACCGCCTTAAACAAGAATATATGCTTGGTATCGGAGGTATTTTGTTACTCGATAAGTTAGGAATCAAACACGATACTTACCACTGTAACGAAGGACATGCCGCATTAATCAACATTCAACGTCTTTGCGATTATATCTCAAAAGATGGGCTTACTTTCGATCAGGCATTTGAAGTAGTGCGTTCTTCTTCACTTTATACCGTGCACACTCCGGTTCCGGCAGGGCATGATAAATTTGATGAAAACCTCTTCGGAAAATATATGTGCCAATACCCTGAAAAATTGGGAATCACTTGGGACAACCTGATGGATTTGGGTAGAGAAAACCCGGGAGACAAATATGAGAAATTTTCAATGAGTGTTTTTGCCTGCAATACTTGCCAGGAAGTAAACGGAGTAAGCTGGTTGCACGGAGAAGTTTCTAAAAAAATGTTTGCCCCTATATGGAAAGGATATTTCCCGGAAGAACTTCACGTAAACTATGTAACCAACGGTGTGCACATGCCGACATGGGCTGATGTTGAATGGAAGAAACTGTATAGCAAGCAATTTGACCCGACATTCTTTGCCGATCAATCCAATATGAAAATCTGGGAAAAGATATCAGCTGTTCCTGACGAAGATATCTGGAAACTCAGACAAACGTTGAAGACCAAATTGATCAATTATATACGTATTAAATACAAAGACAACTGGTTGAAAAATCAAGGAGACCCTTCACGAATTGTCTCTATCATTGAAAAAATCAACCCTCAGGCTTTGACAATCGGTTTCGGACGCCGTTTTGCTACATATAAAAGAGCTCATTTGCTTTTCACCGACCTTGAAAGACTTTCTAAGATCGTGAACAATCCAAACCGTCCTGTACAGTTTATCTACACAGGTAAAGCTCACCCGGCCGACGGAGCCGGACAAGGATTGATCCAGAAAATTGTGGAAATTTCCCGTACTCCTGAATTCCAAGGCAAAATCATCTTTCTTGAAAACTACGACATGGCACTTGCTAAACGTATGATTTCAGGAGTAGATATCTGGTTGAATACTCCAACCCGTCCGTTGGAAGCATCCGGAACCTCAGGTGAAAAAGCGTTGATGAACGGTGTAATCAATTTCTCCGTACTTGACGGATGGTGGTTGGAAGGATATGTAAAAGGTGCAGGATGGGCGTTGACTGAAAAACGTACTTATGAAAATCAGGCTCATCAGGATCAATTGGATGCTGCAACTATTTACACAATGTTGGAAAATGAAATCATTCCGATGTACTTTGCGATAAATTCAAAAGGATACTCTCCGGAATGGATCCAAACAATCAAAAATTCAATTGCTCTTATTGCTCCTAAATATACTACAAAACGTATGTTGGACGACTATATCAGTAAGTTCTACACCAAGTTGCGTGACCGCTTCCACTTCATATCTGCCAATAATTTTGCAAAAGCAAAAGAGATTGCTGCATGGAAAGAGAAAATTGCTGCCGGATGGGATAAAATTGAAGTCGTTTCCACTCACATGCCGGACAAGCTGTTAACAAACCCGGAAGTAGGAGACAAGTACCTTATCGGTGTAATTATTGACGTTAAAGATTTAGGAGATACCAATATCGGAGTTGATTTTGTTTCTACCGAAAAAAATACTAACAACGAGGATAAGATCGAAGAGAAAAAAGAAATGGAACTTTATAAAGTAGAAGGCTCTAAATTATACTTTAAACTGGAAGACAGGATTATGAAAGCCGGAAGCTTCAAATACGCATTCCGTATGTTCCCTAAGAATCCGGATCTTGCTCACCGTATGGATTTCTGTTACGTACGTTGGTTCAACTAATCGGAAATAAAAAAAGTAAAAGAATTTAATTCTTTTACTTTTTATCATATTAAGTAGTTGATGAAATTTAATGACGTATTTAAAAAAGTAGACAAGTAAACAAGAATGATTTGTTTACTAAAAAATATGACAATAAATTCTTTATAAAACTTAAATATTTTAAAGCTGCCGAATTTCGACAGCTTTTTTATTCAGAATACAAATGGAGAAGACGCTCATCATTTTATTGGGGCCAACCGGAATCGGAAAAACGGAACTCAGCCTGAGAATAGCAGAGCAACTACAAACCGAGATTATCTCGTGCGACTCCCGGCAGGTTTTTAAAGAACTGCAAATCGGTACGGCTGCTCCTACGGAAGAACAGCTGAGAAGAGTCCCGCATCATCTTGTAGGAATGCTCTCTATTACCGATTATTACAGTGCTGGCCGTTTTGAAATGGACGTACTTCGTAAAACGGAAGAGTTGTTTCAAACCCATGATTTTGTATTGATGACAGGCGGGTCTATGCTCTATATTGATGCCGTTTATAAGGGAATTGACGATATCCCGGACGTAGACGAGGAACTTCGTAATGAGTTGTTGAAGCGCTACCAAGAGGAAGGAATCCAAAATATCCGGGCAGAGTTAAAAATATTGGATCCGGAATATTATCAGATAGTAGACCAAAAAAATCACAAACGCATTATCCATGCATTGGAAGTATGCTTGATGTCCGGAAAATCCTACTCTTCTTTCAGAAAAGAAAGTTCAAAGAAACGCCCGTTCAAGATATTGAAAATCGGGCTGAATATGCCAAGGGAAGAGCTCTATGAGAGAATTAACCGGCGGGTGGATATGATGTTTGAAAACGGCTTATTAGAAGAAGCACAGCGTTTTTATCCGCATCGGAACCTTAATTCACTCAATACGGTAGGGTACAAAGAACTTTTCGAATATTTTGATCACAATTGGACATTGGATTTTGCCCGGAACATGATAAAACAAAATTCCAGGAGATACGCTAAGAAACAACTTACTTGGTTTAATCGTGATAAACAGATTATCTGGTTTCATCCGTCACAGGAAAAAGAGATTATGGAATTGATACAAAATAAATCATATCCGGAGTAAAAAACGAGTTAAAATTTCTATAAATTGGAATATGTGTAAAAAGTGTTATTTTATATAGTCTGTTATTAAAATTATATTAAATTTGCACCTGATTCGTTTGTTATATTATGACATAAAGTATAGACTTGAGATAATTTACCTTTATTATCTGTTATGTTTTCTTAAAGTAAAATCCCTTATGCTGTTATATTTTTTTATGGGAATGAATCCGAAGTAGAATGTTCTGGTCTTTTGATAATTAGTGATTTTATGAGGGAAAAGAATGTGTTTTAAGTGAAAAAATATCTATTGACAATCAAATTTTTTTAATATAAAAGCCAAGTAACTATAACATTAAATTTAAATTAAAAAATGAAAACAATTAGAACTGTTAGCTTTCCATTATTGTTAAGCTTGATTTTATCTTTAGCTTTTGTGACATGCAAAAAAGATGACAAGGATACACCTTCTGCATCTACGCCCGCATCTACAACATCTACTGTTTTTAGTATCGAAAACGCCATCTATCATGAAAAGGGCAATTTACCAGAGGGAAGTACTCCTCTTATTAATGATTTGACAATCAATAGTACCGTAATTAACGGAGGTTCATCGATTGTTTCTTTTACTTCTCCTCAGAAAATAAAAACAGCATTTGTTACCGTAAAGGGAATGGATGGTTATTATCAATATGATTTTAATGACGAAGGTGGTTCTTTACGTTCTGCTACTTCATTGTATTATTATGAACTGGTATTGCTTATATCCCAACAATTGAAAGAAGAGGGATTTGTAATTTCAATATCTTGTATAGCCGAGAATGGCGACTGTAGTGCTTCTGTAAATACAGAAAAAATCAAGCTGGTGGAAGTCGGAACCGGAACTCTTCAGGTGAGTTTGTCATGGGATCAGTTTGATGATGTTGACTTACATCTTTTGGAACCGAACGGAAATGAAATTTTTTATGCAAACCGGACCTTTATGCAATCCCCGGATGAGATGGAGAAATCATTATTTGAGTTTGGTTGTTACTTAGTGAAAAAATACACTTCACATAATGTATCATCATTAGTATATACAAATGACGATGATTGGTTTATACTTAATAAGTATATGGAAGATCTTCCATTTACTACATATAGTACTACATATAGTATGGAATATATGGATTTCATAACGGAGAGACAGCTTGGATCTAATATGGGATATCTTGATTTGGATTCCAATCCCGGATGTTTTTTGGATAAAGTTAACAATGAAAATATAACTTATGGAAAAGAACCAGTGGAAGGTTTATATTATGTAGCTGTTAATTTGTATAAAAAATGTGATTTATCCAAACAGGGAGCGAAATATTCGGTTACTGTTAATTATAAAGGACAGCCAATAACGATATCCGACAAACAGGCAGGACAGTTTGATGCCGACGATCAAGGAAATTACGATAATTCAAGCCAATATCATGTAATAGGTGCATTTTATATTGATGCATCTGGTATAAGACCGGTTGCAGTTACAGATAACCCTTTTAAAACATTTGGCTATTGGGAAGATCTTAGAAGTACGCAAACTAATGCTAAAGCTGAGTTCTTCAAAAAATTAAAAAAAAGATAACCGAGGCTTTATAAACTGAGAAAAACAAAGATTTTTCTCACGGAAATGTGTCAAAAGACCGAAATTTTTTGCAAAAAATTTCGGTCTTTTGACACATTTTTATATGATGCTTGTTCTCATACCACTTATATTTTGATCTGCGTTGTATATTCAAATGTCAAATGCAAAACTTTAAAGCCGTAGACACGAAGTATAAATCTCAATGAAAATACCTATCTTTGTACCTTATAATTTTTATATTTTTCAGACAGCATATGAGACCGATATTTTGTTTATTCGTAGGATTTGTTTTTTCGGCTGCTACTTTTGCACAGACAACAACACAGGAGCATCCTGATATTTTTGATGATCTGGCTAAAAAAGAGGTGGGGCAGGGTACAGTAACTGTTCACCAGAACTCAAGGATGAATGTATTGTTGGATAAAAAAGCTGTTGCAAACGAAGGCAAGAAATATATCTACATATCCGGATATCGCGTTCAGGTTTATATGGAAAATAGCCAAAAGCAGTCTAAAGCCGGAGCATTCGAAAGAGAAAAACGGATAAAGGAGAAGTTTCCTGAACTTACAACTTATGTATCCTTTACTTCACCTTTCTGGAAGTTGAAGGTCGGAGATTTCCGTACGCATACAGATGCATTGGTGCTGGCTAAAAGCCTGAAGTCGGAGTTCCCTGATATGAGTGGCGAGATAATCATTGTACGTGATGACGAAGTACGTGATCCGGAATTGGAGAAGTGATTTTGTTAAAGTTGGAAGTTGAAAAGTGAGAGTTGAAAGTTAGTTTATAAATCTGAGAATCTGTTCGGTATGAAGATACCGGGTTCTTTTGTGATAAAAATTTAAAATAGTATCTAATAGATATGCCAGAGATAAAACCGTGGGAATTGGCTAAATATCCGGAAGAAGAAACTACGGAAGCGTTAATTCCGCTATACAAACAAGCAATAACCCTTTTGGGAGAGGATACCTCGCGCGAAGGGTTGGTGAAGACTCCGGAGAGAGTTGCCAAAGCAATGCAATTTTTAACCTATGGCTATAAACTTGATCCGTGTGATGTTTTAAGATCTGCCATTTTCGAAGAAGAATACCGCCAAATGGTTATTGTGAAAGACATTGATTTTTTCTCTCTTTGCGAACACCACATGCTCCCTTTCTTTGGAAAAACCCATGTAGCATATATTCCTAATAAAAAGATAACCGGATTGAGCAAAATTGCCCGGGTAGTGGAGATTCTTTCACGCAGGTTGCAGATTCAGGAGAGATTGACTACACAAATAAAAGATTGCATTCAGGAAACATTGAATCCGTTAGGAGTGATGGTTGTGATAGAAGCCCAACACATGTGTATGCAAATGCGGGGAGTCCAGAAAATGCATTCGGTGACAACAACCTCCGATTTTACCGGAATATTTAATACCGCTAAGACAAGAGAAGAATTTATAAGCCTAATAGGCAAGTAAAAAAACAATAATTTCCGTAAAGGAAAATTTGAAAATCATTTGAATAAAGAGAAAGCCTTTAGTTCCTAAAAACTAAGGGCTTTCTCTTTATTTTATATTTCCGGCTCATCTTCTGCCGGATCAGACGGGAAAGGGAAAACGCCTTTTGGGCCTGGGTAAATATTCAAAATCATCATTATCAAAAATTTTCCGGTACGAATGGCAATATGGGCTGCCATTCCTTTTTTCATAATATTTTTGATGGTAATTTTCTGCCGGCCAGAATGTGCTATAACTTTCAATTGAAGTTGCTACACGAAAACCCATTTTGATCAATGACGCTTTATACTTATTCGCAATCTCCTGCTGCTCAGGGTTCATATAGTAGATTACCGAGCGGTATTGAGGACCAATGTCCGGCCCTTGCCCATTTATTTGCGTAAAGTCATGCGTTTCAAAAAATAAGCGCACGAGGTTTTTGTAAGAAGTTGTTTTCGGATCGAAAATAACACGTGTGGTTTCTACGAATTTAGTTTTTCCGGTAACCACCTCGCGATAAGAAGGACTTGATTCACTTCCTCCCATAAATCCAACCGTTGTATCTAACACTCCTTTTGCTTTTTGGAAAAAATATTCAGTTCCCCAGAAACAACCGGATGCAAAGTAAGCCGTTTCAGCCGGAATAAAATCCAAAGAGATTGAATTGACACAATGCCTTGTATTTTTAGAAGTGAAATTTTCACCGGTAAAAACATGCCCCAGATGTCCGTTGCAGTTATTGCAAATTATTTCTGTACGGCTTCCGTCCTCGTCCGGTTGCTTTTTTACCGCACCGGCTACTTCATCATCAAAAGCAGGCCAGCCGCATCCCGAATCAAATTTGTCGGCAGACCGGTAGAGTGGGGCTCCGCACTGTTTACAAACATAGATTCCGTTTCTTTTATTGTATAAAAAACTGCCACTGAAAGGAACCTCTGTTCCTTTATGGATAATAACTGCTGTTTCTTCCGGAGTAAGATTTTTTAGCTTATGCATGAATATCGGTTTTAAACTGAAAAAATGATAAACATTTATATGTGTTTATGCAAACTTGTTTCTAT
Source organism: Paludibacteraceae bacterium (assembly GCA_031553005.1). Taxonomy (GTDB): domain Bacteria; phylum Bacteroidota; class Bacteroidia; order Bacteroidales; family Paludibacteraceae; genus RGIG9379. The sequence continues at coordinate 26,226 of JAVBMA010000035.1, forward strand.
TTGTAACAGAAGAACAACGTATAGATACATTTGTTCAAGCAGGGGAGGGGTATTTTACTTAATAAAAATAGAAAATATTCTAGAATTAGGGGCGTGGAAAGTTGAAAGGTGATAATTGAAAGTTGAAAGTTAGTTTATAAATATGAAAATTTGTCTGGATTGAGGAAATCTGATTTTTTTTTGAATAAGAATTTTAGGCAGTTTCATTTTCTTTTTTTTTGCTGATTTTCCATATCATAACCGTGAACAATGCGAATAATAAAACGCCTCCGATTAGCCACAACGGAGATCCAGTTACACCTATGGTATCCAAGTCATAATTGTTTTGTTCTTCTTTCAGAAAGAAGTAGAATAGAACTATGATGGCATTATTGGTAAAATGGGCAGTTACCGGCACCCAAATAGATTTGCTCCAAATCAACAAATACCCGAAATAAGCTCCTAAAAGCAGACGGGGAATAAATCCGTAAAATTGAAAATGTATAGCGCTAAACAAGAATGCAGTTATCCAAACAGCCAGAAATTTATTATTCAGGTTTTTGGCAAAACTATTTAGAATAACGCCTCTGAACAAAAGTTCTTCGCCTATTCCCGGAATAATAGCCATGACAAGCATATTAAGAGCTAATCCGCTGAAAGAATCTCCGGAAGCCAATAACAATTCGCTTAATCCTGTAACTTTTTCTTCATAAGCCCTTAAAATTTCTTCTATGGATTTCAATGATTCCGGCAAACAGATTTGATTGTTTAAATCGCCCAGGAAATTGATTATAGGAATAGCTGCGCAAGTATTCAGAATTGCCAGTATTACAATTGTGACCGGAGGCTTCCGAAACGATAAGAACTGCCGGATATTACTGCTAAAGAGGTAAGCCAATATAAAAGAAGCACAAATAAACATGCCTGTAGCTGAAAATAGCTGAGTCCACTTTAATGTAAGAATCTCGTCGGTGATATGGAAAAGATATAATACCCCGTAGCTTATTCCCATAAACAGGATACTTAAAAACAACGGAATAAGTATAATAAAAACACCTTTGACCCAAAGCGAATCTTTCTCAAAAAGAGCTTTTAACATATTTCTTTTAATTTTAGAATTTCATCTATAGTCCTTAACACCAAATCATTTTCAAACCCCTTACTTATTCCAAAACGGTACAATTTCGCTTTAGCATCATACAGGTTTTTGTATTTGATGCTTTTAAATTTGGAAGCAAGCAATGACTTTAATTGTTCGGAATAATCTTCAGAACTGATATTTTTAATCGCTTCAGCAATAACCTCCGGAGAGATTCCCTTATTTTTTAAAGCAAAAGCAATTTTGGACTTTCCCCATTTAGCGAAACGATGCTTATCTTGTACGAAAAAACGGGTAAAACGAATTTCATCCAAATACTTTTCCGCTTTCAAAAAAGAGATAATTTTTTCTATATCTACATTAGAAAGTTGCCATTCATACAATTTCTTCCGTATATCCTGTTCACACTTCTCCGACAGAGAACAAAGCCTCATTGTTCTGGAAAGCGCCTCCTGATAGTCAATAATCTTATCCATATCAAATCGAAGATATATTTATAAGTGCTTGGTCAAAATTAGTATTTGTTATTTCGATTGTAATTAATAGTAAGTAATTGCAAATATTTAATGACATATTTTTAAACATTTATTCTCTCATTTATAGGCTAACAACTTGCAATTTATCACTTATCACTAATAACTTATAACTACTTAATCGTAGAAACTAATTTCGGACATATACTTATCACATATTTCTTGAACTTTATAAAGCGGATATTCCAGCTTTATTGTCCACTTGATTTATCTTGTTGCCCGGATCATCCTTTCTCTGCCGAAAATATCCTTTCTTAATGTAATATCCCGGTATCCCAGAGAAGATAATAACTCAACGGTTTCTTTTCCCAAAGCCTCATTTATCTCAAGGAAGAGCCTACCTTCTTTTTTTAACCGCTCTTTACCAAACAAAGCTATCGCCCTGTAAAAAAGCAAAGGATCATTGTCCGGAACAAATAAAGCAAGATGAGGCTCATATTCCAGTACATTCTGTAACATACTCTCTTTTTCCTGTTCACGGACATAAGGAGGATTGCTGACTATGATATCAAAAATATCATCAGCACAAATATTATTGGCTTTTAGTATATCACCCTGAATAAATTCTACCGGGCAATCGTTTCTTTTTGCGTTCCTTTTCGCAACCTCCAATGCCGCAACAGATATATCGACAGCAGAGACAGAGAAGGATTCCAGAAATTTTGCAGTTGAAACAGCAATGCATCCGCTTCCGGTTCCGATATCCAATAAACTCCCGCTTTGTCCGGAATAACCGGAAATAATCCATTCCACTAACTCTTCTGTTTCCGGACGCGGAATCAGTACGGACGAATTCACATAAAAAGGCAGTCCATAGAACTCACACTCTTCTAATATATACTGGATAGGCTCCATTGCCTGCAATCTGGCAAGAATCATATTCAACCGCTCTTCTTGTTCGTAAGAGAGCACAAATGCCGGATTAACCAGTAAAGCAGATTTGGAGTAGCCCGTTACTTCTTTTATAGATTGAAAAAAAAGAGCCTGAATCTCTTTTTTATCATAAAACTTGGGTAAGCTATTAAAAAACTTCTCTTTCAATTGTTTCATAACTAACTTACTCATTATTTTTATCTATTACCTTTTTTTTCTCAGGCAGAACAACAACAGTCGGTTCCGAAAGGATAAATTTTTTATAATAAGCGATAAGCAATGTTGTAGCCGGTAGCGCAATGATCATTCCCAACACACCGAGCAAAGTTCCCCAGATAGAGAGTGAAAGTAAAATTACCGCAGGATTCAACCCCATTGCTTTTCCCATTATTTTAGGGACGAGGTATCCGTCTTGTATTATTTGTACAACTATATATACCAAAGCAAGAGAAATAAGCGACCACCAAGGAGATCCGCCTTTTTCAGCTACGTGCAGCAATGTCAGTATAATTGCCGGAGGTATACTTAATATCTGCATATAAGGTATTAAATTTAAAATTCCAAGAAGAAGACCCATTAATAAGGCTAGGGGAAGGTCTATAATTAAAAACCCAATGCAGAATAAAAGACCGACAATCATTGCCACCAATGCCTGTCCGCGATAATAACAACTCATGCCCGATTCGATATTCCTCATAAGCTCTGAGACAAACCCGCGCTGCTTTTCCGGTATCATAGAAATAAACCCTTTAGCTATTTTACGATAATCTTTTAGAATGAAAAAAAGATATAACAATACAATAAAGACCAAAAAAATACTTATAATCACACTGAAAGAACCGGTTAAAATTTCCCAAGCATGGGGAAATAGTTCCCGGGCTATCTCCACAATATTTTTATGATCGAAAAGATGTTCGACATTAGAAGCCGAAATAATGTATTGTAGAAAACTTTCCCAGTTGTGTGGAATTAGCCCACTGGTGTCGTTTTTAGCATAACTAAAAATAATGTCTTTAAGTTTTAAAATTTCTGAAATCAATATAGGTGTTAAAAAACAGATAGCGCTAATAATAACACCGATAATTATAACAAGAACAAATACAACAGAAAGTGCCCGGTTTTTTATATGAAGCTTGAAACGCACAAATTTTACCATCGGATAAATCAGATACGCCAGTAACCACGCAATAAAAAAAGGGAGTAATACTTGTTTAAAATAGTGGAGAGCGTAAATAATAGCTACCGTTATTATGGTCCCTATTATTAAGCGTATGACTCTGTCAAAGGTGAATGGTTTGTAAAAAGAAGCATTCATTACATAAAAATTGAGTGAACAATAACATTATGATTTTCTGCACACAAAGATAGACGATTTACTTATTTTCATATATTTTATTTTGAAAAAGATTTGAATAAGGCTGGTATTCTGATATTTGCAGATATTTGAAGCAAATGTTCATTAACAGGATTCCCGTTTGACAGATATTTTAAGGCAATATATCCGGAAAAAAATAGTATTTCTTAAATTTTAATTCAGCAATCCTGTTTGAATATTTAAAAATATAAATAAATTTGCAGGAAACCCTGTTAAAAGGGTATTTGCCGGAATGATGAAAATATGGAATTTTACGAAGTTTAATTATTGGTGTTAATCTTTCTCTATGGATAAAAAGGAATTGATCGGGTTCATATTAAATGATATAAAAGAGTTGGAGCTTATTGTGAAAGGAATGCATGAGATTGATAAGATTCCAACTGTAATGCAGGAACTCGCGGCAAATAAAACAAAAAGCATATTGGATAGGCTTTGCCGTTTAGAAGAGAACTCCCTAAAAGAGTCGGCTTCTAATAGTCTAACTGTAAAAGAACTCTTTATCCCTGCTGAAAAGCCGGAACTTCAAACGGAGGAAATATTTATTGAAGAGATAAAGGAAAGTTTACCGGAAGAAAAAATATTGGAGACATTTGAAACAGAAAAAGAAGATATAAAAGAAATATTAGAAGAAGAAAAGATTGAAATCCCTCAAGAAGTAGAACCGGAAAAAGAAAAGACAGTTTCCAAACCGGAAGATATTCGTGAGGAAAAGCAGGAGGAAGAAGAGTTTCCGACAATATTGGAACAGCCGGAAGAAAAAAAAGGTATGGTTGTTGCACAAGAAAAGTCAAAGGTTCAGGAGAGAATCACAAATGAGAAATTTAAATCACAGAATCCTTCAGTCAATAGTGCAGCTACAACAAATAAACGGATAGAGAGCCGTTTTATACAAAATTTGCGTAAAGCAATTAATTTGAATGACAGATATCGTTATCAAAGGGAATTGTTTGGTGGAAATGTTGAGTTGATGAATAGCGTGATTGACAAATTGGATGCAATGAATTCCTTGGAAGAAGCAATAGGCTATGTTCAAAAAGAATTTGTATGGGACAAGGAATCTGAGACTGTAGTAGATTTTTATTCACTATTGGAAAGCCGTTTTTCTTGAACAAGTAGTTTTTATGAGTAAACTATATTTAGTTCCTACCCCGGTAGGAAATTTAGAAGATATGACTTTCCGGGCTATCCGGATATTGAAGGAAGTTGATTTGATATTAGCAGAAGATACTCGTACAACCGGGTTTCTGCTTAAACATTTTCAAATCGAAAACAGAATTCAATCCCATCATAAATTTAACGAACACAAAACCGTAGGTAGTATCGTTAACCGGATAAAAGCAGGAGAGACCATCGCTTTGGTTTCAGACGCAGGAACTCCCGCTATATCCGACCCTGGTTTTTTGATCGTAAGGGCATGCGTCGAGAGTGGGATAGAGGTTGAATGCCTGCCGGGCGCTACTGCTTTTGTCCCGGCCTTAGTAAATTCAGGTCTTCCCAACGATCGTTTTTGTTTCGAAGGTTTTTTGCCTCTCAAAAAAGGACGGCAAACCAGACTCAAGGAGTTGGTGGAAGATGAACGTACAATTATTATATATGAATCACCTTTCCGGTTGGTCAAGACATTAACGCAATTAGAAGAATTTGCAGGATCCGGCAGGAAAGTTTCTGTTTCCCGCGAAATTTCTAAATTGCACGAACAGACTGTCAGGGGAACATTAACCGAGGTACGGAGCTATTTTGAACAGTATGAGCCCAAAGGAGAAATTGTTATTATTTTAAATGGAAAAACTGAATAGATTATAAACTAAAAACAGAGGAAAGATGAAAAAATTAATTTTAGGAACATTAGTCGCATTTGTAGCTGTTTCCTGTAATCAGAAAAAGATTGAACAGCTTCAGTATCAAAAAGACTCGATTCAACAAGAAAAAGACTTGGTAGTGAAAGAACGGGATTCATTTTTGGAAATTATTTCGGAAGTGCAAGCCAATTTTAGTACAATTAAAGAAGTCGAGCTAGGTATTATAGACCAAACTCAGGGAGAAGGCGTTAATAGCCAAAGTAAAGCCCGTATACAGGAAGACTTTCAATTTATCACAAACAAGATTCAGGAAAGTAAAGCCCGTATAGCACAATTGGAAGCAGACTTGGAACAATCACAAGGTCAAGCTGCTCATTACAGAGGATTAGTTGCAAATTTACGTAAGGATTTGGAAACCCGTACAAAAGATGTAGCTGACTTAAAAGCTCAATTGGAAGAAAAGAATATTAAAATCGAAGAGTTAAGTACCGAAGTTGCCTCTTTAAGCCAGACTAAAGACTCATTGTCTATGTTAAGCGAAAAGCAAATCGCTGCGATTAAAGCTCAGGATACTGAAATAAACACAGGATGGTACATTGTTGGTAAAAAAAGCGATTTGAAAGCGAAAGGATTGAAAGAGAGTGATCTGAAAACTTCAAAAGTAGATAAGAATAAGTTTACAGAGATTGATATCCGTGAATTTACTGAATTGGATTTAGGTTCTAAGAAAGCTCAGTTGTATACTTCTCACCCGGAATCTTCATATTCTTTGGAAAAAAAATCTGCAGATGATAAAAATTTGGTGCTTAAAATCAAAGACTATAAATCATTCTGGTCAAATTCTAAAACATTAATCATTCAGGTTAATTAATTTGAATGAGGATTATTTAAACCTTTTATAGATTAATAATCCGGTAACGGAATAGCCTATCAGTAATACTGGTCAGCTATTCCGTTATTTTTTTATTCGATCATATCATTTAAAATACCAATATTTCTTTTGGTGAAATATAGCTACTTATATCTTTTTTTATTACCTTCGCACCCTGATTTGATAAATCAGTTTTATGAGGCGGCTTTTAAAAAGCCGGGGTATTTTTAAAGAAATTATTTAAGTTATTATACAGATGAATATTGAAAGAAAAGACATTGATGGCGTAAGCGCAACAATTACGATGCAAATTGAAAAAAACGACTATCAGGAAAAAGTAGAAAAAACACTCCGGAGTTATCGCCAAAAAGCAAATATTCCGGGATTCCGCCCAGGTAATACACCTATGTCTCTTGTGAAAAAGATGTATGGTAAAGCCATTTTAGCAGAAGAAATTGATAAATTGATCTCTAGCAAACTGTTCGGATACATTCAGGAAAATAATATACGTATTTTGGGAGAACCTCTTCCAAATCAGACAGAACAAAAAGAAATAGATTTTGACAATCAGGATAATTTTGAATTTGTTTTTGATCTTGGTATTGCTCCCGAGTTTGATGTAGATTTGAATAAAAAAGAATCAGCTCCTTATTATGATATCCAAGTAGATGAGAAGATGATTGAAAATGCTGTAAAATCATATACAGGCCGTTTTGGAACATATGAGCAGGCTGAATCGGTTTTGGAATCGGATATTATCAAAGGGGAAATGCTGGAATTGAATGATAAAGGAAAAGTAAACGAAGAAGGCATAAAAGTTGAAGATGCCGTACTTTGCCCTAAATATATGAAAGATGATGCTCAAAAAGCATTATTAGTAGGAGCGAAAAAAGGAGGAGTTGTTGCATTCAATCCAAAGAAAGCATTTGAAAATGAATCAGAAATATCCTCTTTGCTTAAAATCTCCAAGGAAAATGTAAAAGAGCTGACATCTGATTTTCAAATAACTATCAAAGACATTACCCGTTTCAAAGAAGCAGAATTGAATCAGGAACTATTTGATAAAGCCTTTGGAGAAGGAGTTATCAAAACAGAAGAAGAATTCAAACAAAAATTGCAAGATGAAATAAAAACTTCATTATTGGTTGATAGCGATTATAAATTTATGATCGATGCCCGTAATATGCTGATTGGAAAATTGGATGGATTACAATTTCCGGATGCATTCCTGAAACGTTGGTTGTTAGCAACAAATGAGAACAAAAAAACAGAAGAAGAATTAGATGCTCAATATCCTAAAATGATAGAAGAACTGAAATGGCATTTAATTAAAGAAAAAATAGCTAAAGATAAAGAAGTAAAAATAGAAGAAGCCGATATCTTGACATTTGCTAAAAAAGCTGCACAAGCACAATTTGCCCAATATGGAATGATGGGAATGCCTGATGATGTATTGGAAAACTATGCAAAAGATATGTTGAAAAACGAGAATGCCGTAAAAAATATGGTAGACCGTGTTATGGATGAAAAAGTTATGGCAGTTATCAAATCTTCTATAAAGCTGAATACCAAAAAAGTATCTTTAGATAATTTTAATAAAATGTTTGAAGAAGAAAAATAAGAAGATATATTTTTTAGAAAAATCCCGGCAATATTTGCCGGGATTTTTTTATTGTAGAAAGGTTTATCTGGTTAATTAGTAATTAGTAATATTGTGTATTTTTAACTTTTCAGGAAAATAAAAAAGTAAATAATACAAAAAAATAGAATTTATTTTTGTATCTTCATAATCAGATATCGAAAAATCCTTTTTATTTTTAAATCATTAGTATATAATACATTATAAATTGGTTTTTATCAGTGTCTTTTAAAAAAGAAAAAAAAGAAATTTTTAATGGCGAGTATAAAGAATTAAAATTGAGATCGTTTTTTAATAAAAATAAGTTTTTTTGTTTTTTTAATAATATTATTTATATTTGTCAGGAGAAAAAGTAGTGTTTTCGAACTTTCTTTAAAGCTTTAGATAATTACTAATCGATGAAAAACATTTTGTGATGAAGTTTAGATATATTATAGTATTCTTTGCCTTAATGTGTGGTTTCGCACAAGTAAAGTCTCAGGAAGAGATCGTTTACGATCAGTATTATTTCAACTATTATTTGGTAAACCCGGCGGTAGCAGGAGCGGAGCGCTGCTCACACCTTATGTTGACTGGTAAGTTTCAGTGGGTAGGAATGGAGGATGCGCCCATGACTCAGACACTCAGTTTCCGTACTCGTGTATTGAATAATGTGGGAATCGGGGCATATGTGTATAACGACCGCAACGGATACTCTTACCGCCAGGGAGGGGAAGTTACATTTGCCTACCATATTCCGTTGTCAGAGAATTCGGGATATTTTATGAAAGAGCGGTCTGTTGACCGT
>JAVBMA010000034.1:0-15590 GCA_031553005.1 Paludibacteraceae bacterium
TTGTGAAAATAGGAGTGAATAAAAGGATAAGCAAAAGGTTGGAATTGAATACCACGCGATGCAATCGCGCGGCAGCGAGGAATTAGAATTAAATATTGATGTATGGAAAAAATAAAATATAACGCATAAAATTAACAACTAAAAATATATTTATATGAGAAATTTAATTTTAAGTTCATTTATATTGTTGATAACATGTTCGGCAATGGTAGCGCAAGATTGGTCTGCATTTACCGGCAAATATACATTTTATAACAATAAATTAGAACAAAAAAGCATGTTGCCGGCAAAACCACAGTCAGTAGTTATTGCTAAGGATAGGACCTTGTTTGCTGTAGCTGTCAACGGACAACCTTTTTCGTTGTCAGCCGAAAACAAGCTCCCTGTAGTAGATTTTGCTGCCGGTTTAAAAGAGTTGGGATTTAATCCGAAAAACGGCTTGAATATCTTATACGACGAAATAAATGCTATGTTGTATGCCCATAATGGGATGCTTTTTGCAAGTAAAAAGATAAATGAAACAAAATGGCAGGGTTTTAACTTAGACGAAAAGCTCAAAATCAAACCTTCGGGAAAAATTTCCACTTTGGAATGCACGCAAATTACCGGCAGTGTTATCAATAAAAACGGAAATTTAACTGTTTCGGGTATCAGAAATAATGCACCTGTTTTTGCTACACTTACCGATAATAATTGGACGTATGCAGCTCCCGACGATTTTATAAAAGCTGTACAGGAGAAGTACAAGACGAAAGGCTTTACTCTCACCTTTGGTCTTGGTATTTCCGGCGGCGGCAATGCGGTGCGGATAGGTAAAGGCGGATTCGATATAATTCCTGCTCCCTGGGGAAATAAGCTGCCTTATCCTGTCGAGTTTTTGTTTTATGATCTTGTTGCCGACAAAAACGGCGATTTGTGGTTTCTTTCCAATCAACAACTTTATAAGTGGACAAACGGGCAGTTGAAAAAAATATCAGACAAAACGATTCAAAGCATATCGGTTTCCCAATCGGGAGATATTTATGCTTCTACCTCTGTTGGTGTGGAAAAAGTGGAAGAAAACGGAAATTTTAAAATCATATTGAATAAACTTGTTACTTCCTTTTATGTGGATGCCGCCAATATATTGTGGTTTGTGCCCGAAGAAAAAACAGAAGAAAAACAGGGGCTTAACCTGTCAAAAGGAGTTAAGGCAGGCATTAAAGATGCCATGGCCGAAAATAAAAAACAAAACGAATTGATGCCTTACAAAAGCAGTGATTTGGTAAGGTATGACATGGAAAAAGGGTTGACTTTTGTGTTGAACCCACTCAACAGTCCGCTTTCGGGAAGCAACATATCTTGTATTACCGCCGATGAAAAAGGATACAAATATATTGTAAATGAAAATGGTATTTATATTTTGAAAGAGCCTGTAGAGCCGATAAATGAGCCAATGTGGAAAATTCTCTATCCCTATCAGGTGAATGTAGATGATTTTGTGGATAATCAGTGGTGTGTTGCCAACAAGGGATTAGTTATATCGAAAAATAAACTCGGGTTTGTTAAAAACGGACAGGTTGAATTTCACGATATAAAATTGCCGGATGTTAAAAATATGAGCAATCAATTTTACAATTATTTTTCGTGTGTGGCTGCCGATAAAAACAATACCATATACATAGGTACCCGTCTCAAAGGTGTGTTTAAATACGGTGAAAAAATATGTACGGATTTGGGTCTGGATATAAAAACGACAGGTAAAGAGATCAGAGCATTAGTTTTTGATAAAAACAATAACTTATGGATTGGTGCCGAAAAAGCATTGGCTAAATATGATGGACAAACATTTACGTATTACACAAAGAAAAATTCGGAATTACTGAACTCAGAAATAAATGCGCTGTTTGTTGATGATAGCAATGTGCTGTGGATAGCTACAGATGGCGGATTGTATTCTTTCGACGGCAGTACATGGCAATCATTTACAAAAAAAGAAAACGGATTGAAGTCTGATAAAATAGAAGCCTTGGCCGGCTACAGCAAAACCATTTATTTCGCAGCATCAGGCGAACTGCATATTCTGAAAAACGGAACAGTAAAAGTGGAAGATTCGAGCAAAGAAAAAGCATTGTCACACATTCAAGATAATGGTTTGTTTGTTTCCGAAAACGGGAAATTATGGATTGTAGCAAGAGGTATTACCCTGTTTTCACAGCAATCCGATGGCGTTTATACAAAATATGACAACAAAAATTCCCCATTACCCAAATCGTCTATTGTCAGAAATATGACTTTTGCCGACGGAATATTGCATTTGCATTTAGAGCAAAGCGGCTTGTTTGGAACAGGCAACAGCGGGGTTAATATGGGAAATAACGCGCAAACGCCACTGCCAGGTGATAATATCACATCGTCTTCTTCCGAACGGTTTTATTCATTCAGCAAGGAAATGATTTTAAGCATAACTGTTAAACAAGAATAGAAAAGAGTGTGAAGTGTAAAAAAAATAATACACGAGATATGAATAAAAAAAATATACTTTTTTCATTTGCATGTTGGGTGATGTGCACTTTTCTATTTGCATCATACTCCCAAATAGACGGCAGCATAAACCGGTACACCACGCCGGTGCGGTTAATACACGGAACAGGTCAAGCCGGGCTGACCCTGAGTATTGACAGTTTGCGTTCTACCCGTACAAGCCCCGAAGAAGGCGGCGGCTCGGTTGTTTTCGATGCCTGGGCTGAGTTCCAGCTGCCCCTTTCCATGTTTAACGGAGCCGATGAAGTAACCCGGATCCGCTTTAAGGGAGCAAACCTCCCCCTTTCAGGCAGCAGTGCGGTAACTTCAAGGTTGGGACTGGATCTTTCGATGATGAGCGGTGAATTCCGAATCCCCCTGTACCAGAACAAAGTGTACATGGTCATCGACGAAGCCTCGTATGTAGAGATCAGTTGCAACGGATTTGAAGAGATGAGGTTAAAAGGGTATTTCGAATTTGACGACTCATTTATTTACACCGAAGGAGGCGGAAAAGTAAAAGCCGGATTTGATTTGGTGTTCAAAGATGTCGAAGACATGCTTTTTGCCATCCGTTTCGAACAGCCATTCAAACTCAAAGGAGCAGGCGATTTCCTGTTCACCGTCCAGGATGCAGTAGTTGATATGAGCACCATCCGCAATGCCGAAGGATTCGTATTGCCCAATGGCTACTCATCCGGTTTCCCGGTTGATGATGCAAGCTACTGGACTGGTTTTTCATTAAAAGCGCTTGAAGTGCAATTTCCCGATGAACTCTCTTTTTCAGAAGAAGGAAACATGTCGCTCAATGCCTATAACATGCTGATAGACGAATACGGTCTTACCGGCTGGTTCTCGGCGGGACTTACTGGCGTGGGAACACCGGAGAACGATTTTATCGATTTCTCGCTCGACTCCGTTTCGGTGGGAATCATAAGGAGCAAGCTCAACGACGGCTTCCTTGGCGGATTGTTGGAAATAAAGCCCCTTAAAGACAAAAATACGCCCGATGAAGGCTTGAAACTAGACCTTTCGGGAAGGTTCTATTGCGAAAACAATCAAATCCAGTACGACTTTGGCGCTACCCTGAAAGAAGATGAAACTTACGACTTGCCTTTCATTGAAAATTATGGCGAGATTACACTCGGAAGAGGCTGTACTATTCAGTTCGCAAAAGAGAGCTCCGGCATGGAAGTCAAAGTCAACCTGAACGGAAAACTCACCTTTAAGAGCAACGCGGTAGATATTGCCGACTTGCGTTTTCAGGATTTAACCATATCCACCCAATCCCCCTACTTTGAAGGCGGCATATTTGCCATGTCCGGCTCAAGAGGCTTTGAACTGGGCGGATTGAAGATAGCCCTGACCGATTTCAGCGCCGGTTACAATGGCGAAGCCAAAATAGCCCAGTTCGGGGCGAAGGCGAAATTGGAGTTAATCTCGGATGGTACGGGAGCATCAGTAGACGCCGGATTCAACTTGCGCTCGGATGTACAAAATAATTGGAGTATAATCGGTCTGAAAGTCGATACCGTAAAAGTAAATGTCGATTTCTCCGCCTTTGGAATGGACGGTTGGATTGTCCTTTTCAACGAAGACCCTATTTATGGCAACGGATTTTCGGGCGATTTGAAATTAAAGATCACACCTATCAAACTGACCGTAGACGCTGCCTGCCAATTCGGGAAAACCCTCCCTACCTACAAAAAAGGAGGAACAGCCCAGCAAGGAGCATTCCGCTATTGGAATGCCCAGTTAGGCGTTGATTTTTCGGGCATGCCAATTATGATTTTCCCACCCTCGTTTTACCTCAAATCGGTAGCCGGAGGCGTTTACAGTAAGATGGAACGCTCTGTCCAAAGCAAAGAGTATAACAAAGCCGACCTGTATGTGCCTGACAAGAGCGTCTCTTTCGGGTTTGTTGTAGGAGCCGGAGCCTATTTTGCTACCGACGGGCTGATCTCTGCCGCCGTAGAGATCGAGATGTCTTTTGCCTCCAGCGGCGGCTTGCGCACAATCCGCCTGGGTGGTGATGCCTATATGCTCTCCAAAGAACAGGAAAACTCAATCATACGTGGTTCTGTCGATGCGGAATATAACTTTGCCGAAGAGATATTCCATGCCGAAGTAGGCGTAGCGGTAGACGCAAAAGTGATCACCGGAAGCGCCAATATCGTGCTGCATACCGACCCCAAAGAGTGGTGGTTCTATCTGGGAACCTGTGAGAAACCCGTCAGCCTTGACTTTTTAGGCATTGTAGAAGCAAAAACCTATTTCATGCTTGGGAAAGTTCCCGAACGCATCACACCGTTAGACAAGAATATTATAACAAAATTCGGCGTCAGCGATTACGATGCCGATCCCGGAGCAGCCGCCGCAGGTACAGGATTTGCCTTCGGGATGGCAATGAAAGTCGATGCCAGTTTCAGTAAATTCGTATATGCCAACATAAACCTGGGCGGCGGAACCGATGCCGTTGTCCGCTACAGTAAAGACATGACTTGCGGCGGAAGCCATTTCCGCGCTTCCACAAACGCGTATGTCTATATGGAAGCCGGGGCAGGCGTTGAGGTCAGGGACAGGAAATTTGAAATCATACACATCGGCGCCTTTGCCGGGCTTCATGCCGAAATCCCCAAACCATATATGGTGTCCGGACGGTTGGAATTCCGCTACCGCGTATTGGGCGGTATGATAAGCGGTAACGCAAAAGCCGGATTCAGCGCTGGAAGCACTTGCACATGGAGAGGTGATGACACTTTCGAATATAAAGAGATTGAAGAAAATATTATATTTGACGAAGAAGATTTGGAGAAAATGGAGCAGGAGATTAATCAGGGTGAGGCGTAACAAATAAAATATTTATGATGAAAGAAGGATTTATGATGAAAAAGGGACTGAGATTCATTGCATTCTGTCTTGTTTTACTATCGCTGCCGAATTTGGCTAAAGCACAGGAAAAAGAGATAGAACTACTATACTTCAACCACGGGGATTCGGTTTCTTTCCGGTGGGGAACCACCAACGGAGAGTTATTCCTTAAAGGCGCGCAAAAAGGATACCTCGTGCAACGCCGGTTAAAAGGGCAACAGGAATGGGTCTCCATCTCCAACACCCTGCGTCCGGCAAGCAACGAGCGTTTTGCATTGCTCGAATCCTCCCAGCCCGACGCCGCAGCGGTCAGGGAACTGATATACCACAATTCGCGCGGTAAGGAGAAAGGCAATAGCAAGCAATCTTCCACTTCCGGGGAACTATACCTTCCTGACGGGGAAGAAGCTTTTGAAAACAACCTCCTGTTTGGAATGGCGATGTTTGCCTGCGACATTTCGCTGGACATAGCAAAGGCTTCTGCCCTATACTATGTAGATAAACCGGCAGACAAAAATGCCGTATATGAATACCGCGTTGTATTCGGCGACCTGCAAAATGCGGCAAAAGTGCGGGAAGTAACGGTAGATATGCGGCAAAAAAGCATATTGCCCACGCCCGATGTTTTTGAAGCCGAGTTTGAACCCGCAACCGTCCTTTTTACCTGGAAAACGGAAAAATTCGAAGGGTATTATTCCGCATACCGCATTGAACGCAGCCTGGACGGAACACATTTCGAACCGATACGCGAGCGCCCGATAGTACACGGATACACCGAAGATAAATTCAAATACCTTGCCACCTATAAAGATACGCTGGCAGACCGGGAAACGATGCACTACTACCGCCTTTCGGGCTATTCGCCCTTTGGTATGTACGGCCCCGCATCGAAAGTCGTGCAGGGAAGAGGCGAACCCGAATTCGGTGATGTCGTCCTCCGCATTGATACGGTCATTTACGACAAAAAAGAGCGAGCCGAAATTTTCTGGACAATGAACAAATCATTCGAGAAACGCATCAAGGGATTTGCCGTTCAAAGAGCCTCCAATTTCGAAGAAGAGTTCCTCACAGTCCACGAAGAACTTTTATCACCCAAAAAACGGAGTTTCAAAGACACAAAACCGGGAAAATCCAACTATTACCGCATCGTTGCCTATGGGAACAGGGAAGGACAAACAGCCCTCTCCAATATCTATTTCAAAACGCGGATAGACAGCATTCCGCCTGCTGCGCCCCAAGGGTTGAAAGGTATAATTGATTCGCTGGGCGTGGTCAGGCTTGAATGGCAACCCAACACGGAAGAGGATTTATTGGGATACCGGGTTTTTGTTTCCAATTCGGGACGCAAGGATGACTTTGTAAATGCCATTGATACCGTTTATAAAAGTACAAGCTACTCAGATACATTATCGCTAAGAACATTGACTTATGATATTTACTATAAAGTATTGGCGTTGGATAATAACTTCAATCCATCCGGATTTTCAGAAACGGTGAAGTTGGTTAAACCCGACACAATACCTCCTGTCCCGGCATTATTTGTAAAAATCCACCAACCCAAGGAAAAGATTGAAATTGTTTGGGATAACAGTCCGAGCGAAGACCTGGCACGAATAGAACTTTACCACCAGATAGACGACACGGGTTCTGTCAATCTGATAAAAGAGTGGGATGTGAAAAAGATTGTTTCTACCTATACCGATACCTATCTATTTAGCGGCGAGAGTGTACGTTATTTCATCAAAAGTTACGACCGTTCGGGCAATATGTCGCAATCGGCAAGCTTTCCCCTTCAAGCAAAAGGAGAACGCCCGGGATGTGTTGGAAAACTTGCCTGGGAAGTAAGCCGCACCGACAAGAAATACATCCTGCTACGCTGGGAAAACACAGGAAAATGCGATATTACCCGGTTTGTTATCTACCGCAAGGAAAATGATGGGCGTATGTTGCCCGTGGGTTCGGTCAATCCGAATAACTACTTTTTCAAAGATGAAGATGTACGTGTGGGATGCAAGTATGTTTATATCCTCAGGGCAGTAGCCGAACGACCTTCGAATGCGGTTTATAGTGAAGAGATAATTTTTTAGGAACATTCTGTTTTTTTGAATTCTTAAATTAACGTCAGTTCGACCTAAGCAAGATCCCTCTCTTCGCTTCGCTGTGACGGGTATTTTATATGCGTAGAATAGGAATGAGGCTGTCCCAAAAGTCCTTTAACCACAAAGAACACAAAGTTTTACACTAAGGGGCACAAAGAATATTGGATGATTATCAGGATTTTGTGACCTTTGTGAATTTTCTTTGTGTTCTTTGTGGTAAAGAATATTGGCTTTTTGGACAGCCCCATTCCCTTATATCCCCACAAATCGCGGGGTCATTCCGACCGTAGGGAGGAATCTCCTGCAAGTCAAGTTGTCATTGCCATTTTTTTATAGAATAATCGGACACCCGGGGATGGTTGACAGCAAGAAGGGAGAAATAGCATTTTTTGTGAGACGTTTTTAGATCGAACTGACGTTAAATTAAATACAGAAAAGCAGTTATAGTTTCGATTATAACTGCTTTTTTGTTTTCAATACAAAAAATAATCCCAAAAAGAAAAAAGTTCTTTCGGGGGTTATTAATAAAAACCAATCCAAAGCCACCCATAGTCCCCGCCGCTACCGAGCGATTTCATCGCTTGGCAAATTACGAAGACTCAAAGATTCAAACAAATACACTCTCCGCTTTCGTTTAGCTTTATCCTGAGAGCTTTGCTCTTTATCTCAACCTCTTTTTTTTCCAATAATCCGGTAACCTCTTTTCCGGTCAATTGATAATCATCTATGTAGAAAGGAATACGCAGTTTACATCCGTTTTTCCAGTTGGAACAACCGTAAGCGGTTTTGCCTTTTATTACTTTACCTTCGTTGCAGACAGGACAGGTGCGCTCTTCCGGTTTTTGTGCAGGCTCTTTTGGCGCGCTTCTCTTTTTCTTTGTTTTCTGTTGGGGGGCTTCTTCGGCTTTCTCTTC
The DNA here is from genome assembly GCA_031553005.1 of Paludibacteraceae bacterium. GTDB lineage: Bacteria > Bacteroidota > Bacteroidia > Bacteroidales > Paludibacteraceae > RGIG9379. Next base: position 8,387 of record JAVBMA010000034.1, read on the forward strand.
GATGGTTATTCTTTTTTGATTGTCATTCTTTACAGTCTGTATAATCTCGGAAACCATCGTTTTAAGTTCCGTTAAAAACGTGCCGCTTTCATAATTATTACGCTCAATCATGCGGAGTTTCTTTTCCCATTGCCCGGTCAGTTCCGCCGATTTCAGCAACTCCTGCTGAATGGTTTGAATTAATTCTATACCTGTTGTTGTCGGATAGATATTTTTCCGCTCCTTGCGCATATAGTTGCGTTTAAAGAGCGTTTCAATGATATTAGCCCGTGTAGAAGGGCGGCCTATGCCGTTTTCTTTCAGAAGGTCGCGCAGTTCGCCGTCTTCCATCTGTTTGCCAGCCGTCTCCATAGCCCTGAGCAGCGTTGCTTCCGTATGCAGTTTAGGCGGTTGTGTCCACTTCTCGTTCAGGTCGGGAGTGTGCGGGCCGCGTTCTCCTTTAGTGAAAGCCGGCAATGTTTTCTCTTCATCCTTTTCATTCTCGCTTTCATCATCCTCTTTTTCTTTTGCAAAAACAACCCGCCAGCCCGGCATTAAAATTTGCTTGCCCGATGCCTTGAATCCGATTTTTTCAACATTACCCAAAACCGTTGTTGTGGATATCTGGCAATCCGGATAGAAGTTCGCAATAAACCGTTTAGCTACCAGGTCAAACACTTTTTGCTCGTCGGCGGTGAGGTTCGCCGGTTGGACTCCTGTCGGTATAATAGCGTGGTGGTCGGTGATTTTAGCGTTGTCAAATACTTTTTTTGTCTTCGGAATCTTCGCCGCCAGAACCGGTTGTGTCAATGCCGCATAATTTTTTAATCCGGTCAGTATCCCGGGAACTTTCGGGTACATGTCGTCACTTAGGTAAGTGGTGTCGACACGCGGATAAGTGGTGACTTTTTTCTCGTATAAGGACTGGATAAGCTTCAATGTGTCTTCTGCCGAAAAGGCAAATTTCTTATTGCACTCTACCTGTAGAGAGGTGAGGTCAAATAATCTAGGAGCCGATTCCGTACCCTTTTTTGTCGATACATCGGTAACCTCAAACTCTTCGTTTTTTATGGCTTCGAGTGCTTGCCGCCCTTCCTCTTCGGAGGTGAATTTTCCTTTCGTAGCCGAAAAAGTAACTTCCCGGTAGAGCGTCTTTAGCTCCCAATATTGCTCCGGTTTGAAATTTTCAATCTCTAGATACCTGTTTACCACCAACGCAAGGGTAGGAGTCTGTACCCTCCCGATAGAGAGAACCTGCTTGTTTTGTCCGTAGCGGAGGGTGTAGAGGCGCGTTGCGTTCATACCCAGCAGCCAGTCGCCGATTGCCCGCATAGAGCCCGCTTCATATAGCTTATTAAAATCTTCCTGCGGATGCAGGTTGTTGAATCCTTCGCGGATAGACTCTTCGGTCAGCGAAGATATCCATAACCGTTTAACAGGGCATTTGCATCCGGCTTTTAGTAATACCCAGCGCTGAATCAATTCGCCCTCTTGTCCGGCGTCCCCGCAATTAATCACTTCGTCCGCATTTTGAACAAGCTTTTCAATGATATTGAATTGTTTCTTCGCCCCGTCGTTTTCAATCAGCCGGATGCCAAACCGTGCCGGTATCATGGGCAGGTCATACAATGACCATCGTTTCCATGCCGGATTGTATTCGTGCGGCTCCTTTAGCGTACACAGATGCCCGAATACCCATGTAATCTGGTATCCGTTTCCTTCCAGATACCCGTCCCGTTTTGAATTGGCGCCTAAGATGGCTGCTATTTCGCGGGCAACGCTTGGTTTTTCGGCGATACAGACTTTCATTTTAATAGATGAAAGGTGAGAAGTGAAAGTTTGAGATGAAAGGATTTTTCATTTTTGGAATGTATTCTTGTAACTAATAATTTGTAATTTCATTTTATTTCAATTTTTTCTCCTAAGAATTTGGGTTCTTTTCCTGTCCATAAATCTATAAAGACTTTTACTCGTGAAAATTTTTCCCTGAGATTGGTTTTGAAACCGTTGTATGCATTTACATCTTCCGCATTAAATCCGATGGCATGCAAACCTGTATGATTTGCAATATAGATAGCTCGCCGGTTATGAAATTCTTGTGAGATAACTGTGAAATTAGCCTGACCGAAAATCTTATTTATCCGGACAACAGAGTCATATGTTCGGAAACCTGCATAATCAAGATAAATTTTATCTTCAGGGATACCGCCTTTGATTAGCTCTTCTTTCATATCGATCGGTTCGTTGTAATCTTTATTGCTGTTATCTCCGCTGACAACGATATAGTCAATTTTTTTTGCATTATATAATTCAATAGCAGCTTTGATTCTATTGAAAAAATATTGATTTGGCCTACCTGATTTTAAATATTTGGAAGTTCCCGGTAATAATCCGACCCTGTTGTAAGGTATCTCGTTCACATTCTTGTAAACCGAATTGTCTGTTGATTTTTCGATTTTATAATTGGCAATAAATATTGAAGCAGCAATAAGTATGGCTAATGATAGAAATATCCATGTAATCTTTTTCATGATTGATATATTATTGGCTATAGAATCTTATTGATTATTTTTCAATATGATTTCTATTTGTAAAAATGTTATGCCACGATTACAATTTTTCTATTTCTTCCAGCCATTCCCTGCTGCTTGCATCGCTTGGCATGCGCCAGTCTCCCCTTGGCGAGAGGCAGATGGAGCCGACTTTCGGGCCATCGGGCATACAGGAGCGTTTGAATTGCTGGTTGAAAAATCGCCTGAAGAATGTCTGCAACCACTTTTTGATAGTTTCCTTATCGTAAGCAGGATGTGCAGTACCGGAGAAGGCAAGGGTTGCCAGAAAAAATATTTTGGCAGGGCTGAATCCGAAACGGATTGTATGATAGAGGAAGAAGTCGTGCAGTTCGTAAGGGCCAACGAGGTCTTCTGTTTTCTGGGAGCATTTGCCTTCGCTGTCTACCGGCAATAACTCAGGGCTTACAGGTGTATCGACAATATCCAGCAGAGTGGTTTGGGAAGCGGCATCGACTTGTGTCTCGGCAATATACCTGACCAGATAGCGGACTAACGTTTTGGGGATGGAAGAGTTTACGCCGTACATGCTCATATGGTCGCCGTTGTAGGTTGCCCACCCGAGCGCAAGCTCCGATAAATCGCCCGTTCCAATGACTATACCGTTTACTTTATTGGCATAATTCATCAATATTTTTGTCCGCTCCCGCGCCTGTGTGTTCTCATAGGTAACATCGGCTACCGAAGAGTCGTGTTCTATATCCCTGAAATGTTGTTCACAAGCCGGTTTGATATCAATCTCTTTTATTGAAATCCCGAGTGACTGCATCAACCGGATTGAATTGTTGTAAGTCCGCTTGGTTGTTCCGAATCCCGGCATAGTGATTCCTGTGATATTTTTCCTCGGAATATTCAGCTTGTCAAATGTTTTTACACAAACCAGCAAAGCCAATGTTGAATCCAGGCCACCCGAGATACCTACTACAACCTGTTTGATTCCGGTGTGAAAGAGCCTCGTTGCCAGTCCGCCCACCTGGATGGAAAATATTTCCTCGCAACGCTCTTCTATTTCCCGGACATGGGGAATAAACGGGTGCGGGTTAATTTCTCTCGAAAGGGTTATCTTTTCCCGTTCCGGAAGTTGGAACGGAACAACCTGATAACCATTCCTATCCGCATCCGTTTTTCCGCAAATGAAGCCGCTGTTTTTCATGCGGTCGCTGTTCAGGCGTTCGATGTCGATTTCGGATATGACAAGCTGTTCTTCAAAAGAGAAACGTTCGGATTGTGCAAGGAATATCCCGTTTTCGGCAATCAGCCCGTTTCCGGCAAAAACAAGGTCGGTGCTCGATTCGCCGAATCCGGCGGAGCAGTATACATATCCCGCCAGGCATTTGGCTGATTGTTGCGCTATCATCTGTTTCAGGTAGCTGTTTTTGCCTATCAGTTCGTTGGTGGCGGAGAGGTTGAAAATAACCTGAGCTCCGTTCAATGCATGTTGCAAGCTTGGCGATTGCGGAACCCAAAGGTCTTCGCATATTTCGATAGCAAAAGAAAAGTCTTTGTCCGAAAATAAGATTTTAGAACCGAAAGGGACTTTTTGTTCGCACAGGCTTATGTCGTTATCCAACGCATCTTTTGCGGATGTAAACCAGCGCTTTTCGTAATATTCATTATTGTTCGGCAAATAGCTCTTGGGCACAACACCCAGAATTTTGCCCGATTGGCAAACTACGGCAGCGTTGAACAGACGGTTTGCCTGTAAAAGGGGTAAACCCACAATGAAAATGATTTCTGAGTTTTTAGTCTCCTGCAATAATCGTCCAAGGCTCTCCTGAGCCGATTTTATCAATAATTGCTGATGAAATAGATCACCGCAGGTGTATGCCGTAATACTTAATTCGGGGAAAGATACGATTTGAACATTCTCCTTCTCAGCCTTTTTTATCAAGGATAGGATTTGTTCCGTATTATATTTACAATCAGCTATTTTAACGGTAGGAATTGCAGATGCGACTTTTATAAAACCGAAATTTTTCATTTCTGATATTTTTTGTTTGTTCAAAAATACGAAGTTTATCGGGCGAAACAAAAGTAGATTGTAAATTTCTTCAGGTTTAGGGGAGATTAATTAATTCTCATTGAAAGCGGTTGAATAAAAAAAATAGGGATGAGTCAAAAATAATTTAGCACACAGATGACACAGATTTTATAGATTTACACAGAAAAAGAAAATACAACTTTTATAATACTGTTTTTTTAAAAACAACCACTACTGACCGACTAATTTTTCTATTTATTCATAACTCCGATAGGAGTTTATTTTGATAACCCCGTGCAAACGAAGTGCTGCATGGGGTTATTAAAATCTGTTTCCTACGGAGACTTTGCTTAATTTTCAAAATGTACCCCCTGTTTTATTCAAAACTATCAATTACCCATGAAATATAGACTTTTGTCTGAAATATTTATTTTTCTCGGTCTGTATTGAAAAACAACATAAAATCTGTGTCATCTGTGTGCTTTCTCTTTATTTTATTATTTGAAGCGAAATTAAATCATTCTCCCGGTTTTCCTCAATCCGTATTATGTGGATGCTTTTGTTTATCTTTGCCGCATTAATATTGTATTTATATTTCCCAAATAATTATGTTACAAATAGACGATACTATTATCAGTTTGGATTTATTTGAAAAAACGTTTTTGTGCGACCTTTCCGTTTGCAGAGGCGAATGTTGTGTCGAGGGAGAAGCCGGAGCGCCTTTGGAAGAAGAGGAAATTTCCATTCTGGAAGAAGTCCTTCCTGTTGTGTGGGACGACCTGTCCGAGAAATCGAAAGAGGTCATTAAGCAGCAGGGAGTCTCTTATATGGATGAGGATGGCGATTTTGTTACATCCATTGTAAACGGTTGTGAATGTGTCTTTACATATTTCGACGAAAAAGGTGTTTGCAAATGTGCGATAGAAAAGGCGTACAGGGAGGGTAAAATTGATTTTTATAAACCTATCTCCTGCCACTTATATCCGGTTCGTTTAGAAAAATATAAAAACTTTACGGCTGTAAATTATCATAAATGGAGTGTTTGCCATGCCGCTTGGGATTTGGGCAAAAAAACAGGAATTCCGGTCTACCGCTTTCTAAAAGAGCCGCTTGTCCGCCGTTTCGGGACAGAGTGGTATGAGCAGTTGGAGATTGCGGCAGAGGAAATTTTAAGAAGGTGAAAAGTGAAAAGTGAAAGTTGAAAGTTGAAAGGTGAGAGGTGAAAAGTGGATAATGAGGCGGGTAGTGGAAAATTTTCTAATTATTAGAGGGCTGCTTGTTTATTTCTTTTAATATGGATGAGATAGAATATTATACGTTAAAAAACGGCATACGGGTGGTTCATAAGCCCGATAATTCACCGGTATCGTATTGTGGTATCGCAATTAATGCAGGTACACGGGATGAGGAAGAAGATGAGTCGGGCATGGCTCATTTTATCGAGCACATGCTTTTTAAAGGGACTGCCAAAAGAAAGGCGTGGCATATCCTGAACCGTCTGGAAGATGTGGGCGGAGAGTTGAATGCATACACCACGAAGGAGGAGACTTTTGTTTATGCAACTGTTTTGTCGGCCGATTTCGAACGCGCCATGGAGTTGTGTGCCGATGTGGTATTTCATTCTACTTTTCCGCAAAATGAGATTGATAAAGAAGTCGATGTAATCATCGATGAAATCAATTCATATAACGATTCGCCATCCGAGCTTATATTCGATGATTTTGAGGGAATGTTATTCGATAACTACTCAATCGGAAGAAGTATATTGGGAAATGCTGAACGTTTACAAACATATACCACTCAGGATGCTCTTCGGTTTGTCAACCGGAATTATTGTACCGACCAGATTGTCTTTTTTTCGTTGGGTAATGTCCCGTTCAAAAAGATAACGCGGTGGGCTGAAAAATACTTGGGTGAAGTGCCGGAACGTTTTTTGCAGACAAAACGTGTTGCTCCTGAGATCTATGTCCCGCAGCGGAAATTAATTAAAAAAGATACTTATCAGGCACATGTTGTTTTGGGAAACAGGGCATATAGCTTGCCGGATAAAAACAGGCTGCCCCTTTATTTGCTGAACAACGTTTTGGGCGGGCCGGGAATGAACAGCCGCCTGAACCTCGCTTTGCGCGAACGGAACGGATTGGCATATAACGTCGAATCTTCTTATACCTCTTATTCGGATACCGGATTGCTCTTTATCTATTTTGGTACGGATGTAAAAAATGAAGAGAAAGGTTGCCATCTGGTCTTTTCGGAGCTTAAAAAATTGCGTAACCAGAAGTTTACCCAGATTCAATTGGAGAAAGCTAAAAAACAATTGCTGGGGCAATTGGCTATTTCGCAGGAAAATAAAGAGAGCCTTTGTTTAAGCCTGGGGAAAAGTTTCCTTTATTTCAACCGCTTTGAATCGCTGGCGGAGATTCATAAACGCATGGCGGCGATTACTGCCGAACAATTGCACGATATTGCAAACGAAATATTGGATGAAAGCAAAATTTCCATTTTGTCTTTTCATTGAAAACGATTCGCTCTTAGATGTCTTCTTGATTTTAAATCACTATTGACCGACTAATTTTTCTGTGTATTCATAACTCCGATAGGAGTTCAATTTTAATAACCCCGTGCAAACGAAGTGTAGCATGGGGTATTAGACTACTCTCATATCCGACCCCGT
>JAVBMA010000039.1:0-61400 GCA_031553005.1 Paludibacteraceae bacterium
GATTAGGCTGTGGGATGAGACCGGGGCGGCAAAGCCGCCGCGTTCTCCTCCCATATTTTCTTCTGTTATAAATCAGTGGTCATTCCGAACGAAACACAGTGAAGTGAGGAATCTTTTCCCTAATGAGATCCAATAATATAAAAAACTTATCCCGGGCTCAACTCTAATTAACTAATTGCTGGCAAAATCAAACCGGAGCCAATTCTCATTTCTATACGAACATTGAAATAAGTTGAAAGATGAAAAGTGAAAGTTGAAAGTTCTTTTAAACCTTTCACCTTTCACTTTTCAATTTTCACCTTTATAACTTTTCAATATATTTTCTATACGAACATTGAAATAAGCTGAAAGGGGAAAAGTGAAAGGGGAAAGTTCTTTTTAAACCTTTCAACTTTCACTTTTCAATTTTCAACTTTATAACTTTTCTTTCGGTGTTGTCGCAATAAACTCCTTCAAGTAGAAGGGTTCGAAATATGCGACGTCTTGGAATTCGTTGTTGGAAAAGGCTTTTTCTGCCAGTTCTACCATATTGCGGGCTAATGGGTTGATATTGTCGGTAAACTCGATGTTCGGATGATTCAAAACGTTTTTGCATTTTTCCGCTCCATTGCCGAAACAGATTATTTTCCGCTCCTTCAATATATCCGAAAAAGAATCCCCATCTATAATTTCAGCCCGGATATCACGCACCGGGCAAAGGTTTTTGTCATAAAATGATGTATATACTTCCATTCTCCGGGCGTCAATCATCGGACAAAGCCATGTATCATTATCCACGTCGATATCTTTTACAACCTGATTTGCCATGACCTGCAATGTATTGACAGACAAGAGAGGCAGGCTCAAACCGTAAGCCAATCCTTTAGCCATGGAAACGCCGATTCGCAGGCCGGTATAAGATCCGGGGCCACAGCTTACCACTACCCCATCGGGTACGATTGCGGATGTGCGGGCAAAATTCAATAATTCATCAATATATTTCCCAAGCAAGACAGAGTGCGACTGCCCATCGTAGTTTTCTTTGTTCCATAAGATTTCGCCATCTTGCGAAAGTGCGGCAGAGCATACGTTTGTTGATGTTTCGATATGAATTAAAGCGGCCATTTTTTATAGTGATTAGTGATAATGATTAACGATTAGTGATAAAGTGATTAGTGATAAGCGGCAAGAAGTATATTCATCACTTATCACTAATCACTTTATCACTAATCACTATTTTAATTAGCGCAAAAGTACATTATTTAGCCTGATAATGATTAAAACAAGAAATTAAAAATTACTTTTGCAAGTAACAATTTAAAAACAGGAAGCAAATGGTATTATCAATGACCGGTTTCGGTAAAACAACGTGTGAACTGAAAAACAGAAAGGTAACCGTAGAGATCAAATCTCTTAACAGCAAACAGTTGGATTTATCCGCGCGTATTCCCAACGTATATAAAGAGAAAGAGATCGAGCTTCGTAACTTCATCTCAAAAAAACTGGAAAGAGGAAAAGTCGAATTCGGGATTTACATCGAAAACCTGGGAAAAGAGACTACCTCGCAATTGAACGTTCCTATCATTGAAAGCTACTACAAGCAGATTACGGAAGTATCTCAACAACTGCAAATGCCGCTTCCTGCCGATTGGTTTGCCACGCTGCTGCGCTTGCCGGATGCAATGAAAAGCGAGATGCAGGAATTGGACGAAGAAGAGTGGAAAGCAATTTATGCCGCTTTCACCGGCGCTGTAGACCAATTGATTGCATTCAGGAAACAGGAAGGCGCTTCCCTACAAAAAGTATTCAATACAAAATTATCCAATATCAGGACATTCCTTGCCGAGATCGAACCGTATGAAAAAGACCGGATTGACAAGGTAAGGAATAAAATTCAGGAAAGCCTGTCCAACCTGAAAGAGATTGATTATGATAAAAACCGTTTCGAACAGGAACTGATTTACTATATCGAAAAACTGGATATAAACGAAGAGAAACACCGCTTGGCGCATCACCTCTCCTACTTCGAAGAGACAATGGGAGAAAAGTCTCCGGGCAAAAAACTTGGTTTTATTACCCAAGAGATAGGCCGTGAAATCAACACCCTCGGTTCCAAATCCAACAATTCGGAAATGCAGAAGATCGTAGTCAAAATGAAAGACGAATTGGAACAAATCAAAGAACAAGTACTCAACGTCCTATAAAAAAACTTTCAACTCTCACTTTTCACCTTTCAACTAAAAAAATGAAGCTAGTCATATTCTCCGCCCCCTCCGGTTCCGGCAAATCCACGATTATCAACTATTTGTTGTCCGTGATGGATTGCTTTGAATTTTCAATCTCGGCAACGAGCCGCGCTCCGCGAGGAACAGAGCAAAACGGAAATGAATATTATTTCCTTACTCCCGATGAGTTTCGCCGGAAAATAGCAAACGACGAATTTCTGGAATGGGAAGAGGTTTATAAAGATAAATTTTACGGGACGTTGAAAAGCGAAGTAGAACGCATCTCAAAAAAAGGCAAAACAGCCATCTTTGATGTTGACGTGATTGGCGGGCTGAATATTAAAAAGTTCTACGGAGAAAATGCCCTATCGGTATTTATCCAGCCGCCAAGCATCGACGAACTCCGGAATAGGCTGAACTCTAGAGGAACAGATACTCCGGAAACGATTCAATCGCGCATTGAAAAAGCAGAATACGAAATGAGCTTTGCCCCGCAGTTTGATAGAATTATCATAAATGACAACCTCGAAAAAGCGGAAAAAGAGACGGTAAAAGTAATTTCTGATTTTTTAGGTAAATAATGACGGTTGTTTACATCCGAGAATAATATTTTTCAAAGCTTATCCGCAATATTCCACTGATGCGAACGTCAATAGTTTTATAAACACAAAGGCACAAAAAACACGAAGTTATTTATTTTTATTTTCTTTGTGTACTTCGAGTCTTTGTGTTTATCATTTTTCATTAGTGGTAATCGGATAATCATTTATTTTTTCAACGCGAAGACTCAACGCATTTATTTCTTGGCATTTTCGGTTCTTTTTATTTATAATTATGAAAAAAACAGCGCTTTTCTTCGGTTCATTCAATCCGGTTCACATCGGACACCTTGCGTTGGGCAATTATATTGCCGAGTTTGCCGATGTAGATGAAGTCCGTTATATTGTATCTCCTCTCAATCCATTAAAAAACGAAAATGACCTGCTGGACGATTCTATCCGGTTGGAAATGCTCCGCCAATCGTTGTCAGGCTATTCTAAATTCACTGTTTCCGACATAGAATTTTCTCTTCCGAAACCATCATTTACCTGTCAAACCCTGTCCGCACTTACGGAAAAAGAGCCCGATACTCAATTTACACTTATAATAGGAAGCGATAATGTAGACATCTTCGATAAATGGAAAAACTACGAATGGATCATGGCAAACTATCCGATACTCGTTTATCCCCGTTTAGGATCATCCAACCTGATTCCAGCCAATTTTCACAACATGACCCTGATCGATGCCCCTATAATAGAAATATCCTCCACCTTCATCCGCCAATCCCTAAAAGCCGGAAAAGACATCCGCTTCTTCCTCCCCGAAGCCGCCCACCAAATAATCAAAACCCACCAACTATATACCTAACCTACTTTTCAACTTTCACCTTTCACCTTTCAACTCTCACCCTATTCGGTTCCACATGAATAATCACATGTGTCTCGCCACCATATTGCTCTTTCAATTTAAGTTCGATCCGGGAAACAAGGCTATGAGCATCCTGTAAAGAAATATTTCCGTCCATTCTTACATGAAACTCTATGGCATAATAATTTCCGATTTTCCGGGTACGAAGATTATGAGGTTCATTGACGCCATCAAAAGAATTAACAATGCATAATATCTCATTTTCAACCTTTTCAGGCAAAGATTTCTCAAGCAATTCGTCCAGGCAAGGCTTCATCAATTTAAGGGCTACTACTACAATAAAAAAGCTAACGAACAAAGCCGCCAACGGATCGAGGATCACCCACTTGGAGCCCAACAAGATAGCACCACCGACCCCAATCATGGTTGCAACAGACGAAAAAGCATCGCTCCGGTGATGCCATGCATTAGCAATAACCGAATCCGAGTTCCATTTCTTACCCTGAACAATAGTATACCGGTAGAGTATTTCTTTTAAAACGATTGATACAACAGCCGCCACCAAAGCCAGAACTCCCGGAGGAGGCAATATACCTCCCTTTATTACAAAAAGGATATCGCTAATCCCGTTCCATGCAATTCCCGCTCCGACAATCAGCAAGACAAACCCGATTATAAGCGTTGCCAATGTTTCAAATTTGCCATGCCCATATTTATGATCTTTATCTTCGGGTTTATTCGATATTTTCACAAAGACAATAACAACAACATCGGTAATAAAATCGGATAACGAATGGATTCCATCGGCTATCATCGCGGAACTGCGTCCAAAAATTCCCGCAAATAATTTGAATAAAATCAACGTAAAATTCACTGCGCTACCCACAACGGTAACTTTATAAATTTCCTTTTCCCTTGTTTTCTGTTTATTTATAGAATCATTCATAATAAGTCTTTATTTAAGTGCAAAGTCATAATAATATGGGGTTTTCCCATAGATTTTTCCACAAAATTTAAAACGGTTTCTAAAAAATACCGTACAAATATAATACAAACAACATATCTATGATCTTCACCGGAACATCAAAATACAAGCTGCCTATTAAATGTATAAGATTTAATGACATATTTAGAAAAATAAAAAAGTAAACAGACGAGTAAACAAGAATAAGAATGACTTGTTTACTCGTTTACTTGTTTACTTGTTTACTTGTTTACTAAAAACATAACAATAAATTCTTTATAAACTTAATAACATTCGTTGTACCCGAAATATCTATCATTTTTTATATTTTCTCTTAAATAAAACAAAAAAGCAATACAAAAACCTTATAATAATTATCTTCGCTGTACTTTTAAACGTTATTAAAAAAATTAAAGCAAAGTATCCATTTAACCGCACTTAATCCGATTATGGAACATAAAAAACATCATCAAGGCCTCAACGAAACACAAGTAGAAGAAAGTCGCCTAAAATACGGAGAAAACATACTTACTCCTCCCGAAAAAGAATCCGTGTTTATGTTGCTTCTGGAAAAATTCAAGGATCCGATTATCCGGATTTTATTAGTCGCACTATTACTCTCTATAGGTGTTGCCTGTTACGAATTCTTTTCCGCCCATGCCGGTGCAAGCATTTTTCTAGAGCCATTAGGCATATTGGTAGCTGTTTTGCTGGCGACCTGCGTCGGATTCTTTTTCGAATACAATGCCAACAAAAAATTTGAAGTACTCAACCAAGTAAACGATGATACGCTTGTAAAAGTAATAAGGGAAGGAAACGTCAGGGAAATTTCCAGAAAGGAAGTAGTCGTCGGCGACATTGTGATATTAAATACCGGCGATGAAATTCCGGCAGACGGCAAACTTCTGGAAGCAGTCTCTCTGCACGTAAACGAATCGACCCTGACAGGAGAACCCCTGATAAGCAAAACCACAGACGAAAAAGATTTTGACAAAGATGCCACATATCCATCCGATGAAGTGATGAAAGGAACAACCGTCATGGATGGCTATGGAGTTATAGAAGTGGAAAAAGTAGGCGATGCAACCGAATACGGAAAAGTCTACCAAGGTTCACAAATCGACAATAAAGTAAAAACTCCGCTGAATATACAATTGGACAAACTGGGGACAATGATTACCCGCGCCAGCTATTCTATCGCCGGACTAATTATAGTTGCCCGGTTGTTCCAGTATTTTTACGCAAACCCGCCAAGCACAATCGATTGGATGGAAGCCGGAGGGTTTATCCTGAATACATTGATGATTGCCATCACGGTTATTGTGGTAGCTGTCCCCGAAGGTTTGCCTATGAGTGTAACGCTGAGCCTGGCAATGAGCATGAAAAGAATGCTCAAAACCAATAACCTCGTGCGCAAAATGCATGCTTGCGAAACAATGGGTGCGGCAACCGTAATCTGTACGGATAAAACCGGAACCCTGACACAAAACCAGATGCGTATATATGAAACTAACTTCTACTCGCTTCCGGAACAAAAACTCGGCAACGATGAAGTCAGCAAGCTGATTAAAGAAGGTATTCCGGTCAACTCTACTGCTTATCTCGACTGTTCGAATCCGGATAAAATAAAAACGCTGGGAAATCCGACGGAAGCCGCCTTATTATTATGGCTAAAAGGGCTTGATGTGGATTACCTTGATATCCGTGAAAACACGCACATATTAGAGCAACTGACTTTCTCGACCGAACGGAAATATATGGCAACGGTGGTACAATCTCCGGTGTTCAACAAAAAAATCCTATATGTAAAAGGAGCTCCGGAAATTGTGTTGTCGCACTGTAAGGATGTATTGGTGAACGGAGAAAGAGTTCCGTCCGGACAATTCAAGCCGACAATAGAAAAACAATTATTGGCATACCAAAATCAGGCAATGCGGACACTTGGCTTTGCTTACCAGATATTGGAAAATGACTCGCAGGTATTTGAGGATGGAAAATTAAATAATGTTCAACTTACCTATCTGGGTATTTGCGCAATCTCCGATCCGGTGCGTGCCGACGTACCCGAAGCTGTCAAAACCTGTATGGAAGCCGGAATACAGGTAAAAATCATCACCGGAGATACTCCCGGCACAGCGAAAGAAATCGGTCGTCAGATTGGCTTATGGACGGACAAGGACAATGAAACAAACCATATTACAGGTATTGAATTTGCCGATACGCCGGACAGCGAACTACTCCCTCGTATTATGGATTTAAAAATCATGTCGCGTGCAAGGCCTATGGATAAAGAGCGACTTGTCAGGCTGCTTCAGCAGAAAGGACAGGTAGTAGCCGTTACCGGCGACGGGACAAACGATGCTCCGGCACTGAATGCCGCACAAATAGGACTCTCAATGGGCGACGGAACCACAGTTGCAAAAGAAGCCAGCGCAATCACTATTTTAGACAACTCCTTCAGCAGCATTGCCCGGGCGGTGATGTGGGGAAGATCACTTTACCAGAATATCCAGCGGTTTATCCTTTTCCAGATGACAATCAATGTGGTGGCATGCCTTATTGTATTGATCGGGGCGTTGCTTGGAACCGAGTCGCCGCTTACCGTCACTCAAATGTTATGGGTAAACCTGATAATGGACACCTTTGCAGCATTGGCACTTGCGTCTCTTCCTCCCGATGAAAAAGTGATGAAAAATAAACCCAGGAAAACAACCGACCATATTATTACCAAAACTATGGCTATAAAGATACTCGGCGTAGGGTTTGTGTTTATCATCATACTATTCGGATTCCTGCAATACTTCAAGCATACGGATGTCACATCGCTGGAAAATTTCAGGTTGCAAGATTTCTTTTCTGCATTTTTCGATTTCTCTTCGGCAAACAACCATTTGTCCTCTTATGAGTTATCCATGTTCTTTACTCTTTTTGTATTCCTTCAATTCTGGAATATGTTCAACGCAAAAACCTTCGGGACAAATGACTCTGCATTTAAAGGTTTAAGAGAATCGTGGAAAGGCTTTATTCTAATTGCCCTTGTAATCGTGATTGGTCAGATAATAATTGTCGAATTCGGTGGCGAAATGTTTAGTGTAACATCCATACAATTGACCGACTGGCTCTATATTATTGCCGGAACATCCGTTATTTTATGGGGAGGTGAAATTTTCAGATTAGTAAAAAAAATACGTTCAAATATCAAAGCCAATAAAACAAATTAATTAATTTTGTTGTTTATAAATAGGCGAATTACAAATAGATTAAACATATTTTCTTGTTGCTTTCTGTTCATCAGAAAATAAAGAATTAATTCACCTACTTTCACTTGACTCTAAATTACTCAATATTAACTAAAATTTAAAGAAATGAAAAAGTATTTAGCAGAGATGATTGGTACTATGGTACTTGTATTAATGGGCTGCGGTAGTGCCGTTTTTTCGGGAGATATTGCTATGCAAGTCGGATCAGGAGTTGGTACACTTGGAGTTGCTTTCGCATTCGGATTATCAGTTATAGCAATGGCTTACACGATCGGAAACATTTCCGGATGCCATATTAACCCCGCCATCACATTAGGCGTTTTCCTTTCAGGAAGAATGAACGGAAAAGATGCAGGAATGTATATGTTATTTCAAGTTATAGGAGCGTTGATCGGGTCAGCTATCCTGTTTGCCCTTGTCTCTACAGGCACACACGGAGGTCCGACAGCAACGGGATCCAATAGTTTTGCTGACGGACAAATGCTTCAGGCATTTATTGCCGAAGCAGTATTTACTTTCATCTTCGTACTTGTTGTGCTAGGCTCAACCGATTCCCAAAAAGGAGCCGGTGCTTTAGCCGGATTAGCAATAGGTCTTACTTTATTCCTGATTCATATTGTATGTATTCCTATCACCGGAACATCCGTAAACCCTGCACGTAGTATTGCTCCTGCTATATTCCAAGGCGGAGAAGCCTTATCTCAACTTTGGTTATTTATTATTGCTCCATTTGTCGGTGCAGCTTTATCTGCCGCTGTTTGGAAAATATTCTCTAAAGAAAATTAAAAAATAATTCATCCGGAAATCCGGATGGACGAGGAGTAACCTCATAAACTAAAAACAAGCATTTGATTTTTTTCAGGTGCTTGTTTTTTTATAATATTGTTTTTCAATTGAGAGAAGATTCCTCACAGCACTACATTGTATTTGGAACCTCGTTTATCCCGAACTCAAGTTTGATTCGTTTTTATCATTATCCTTGCACAGCCTATTCTGATTTAACACTTATGATGTAAGTGAAAATTTTTACCCGATAATCCGGCAGAAAACATTATCTTTGCGATAAATTTCAACTTATTCATTTTGAATATCTTCAGGAAATTCAAAGAATAATAAAGCTCATAAACGAATCAGCATGCACAAATCCGGATTTGTAAATATTGTAGGGAATCCCAATGTCGGGAAATCCACACTAATGAACGCCTTGGTCGGCGAACGAATATCCATCATTACTTCCAAAGCACAAACCACCCGCCACCGGATCATGGGAATCGTCAACGGAAACGATTTTCAAATTGTCTATTCCGATACTCCGGGAGTATTGAAACCCAATTATAAATTGCAGGAATCAATGCTCAATTTTTCGATGAGCGCATTAAAAGATGCCGATATCATACTCTATGTCACCGACGTGGTTGAAAGCCCGGAAAAAAACATTGAATTCCTTGAAAAAGTAAAACAACAGAAGAGCCCTGTCATATTGGTTCTAAATAAAATTGATTTGACCAATCAGGAAAAATTAGCTGAATTAGTAGAAAAATGGAACTCATTGCTTCCTAATGCTGAAATAATTCCGGCATCGGCTACCAATAATTTCAATCTCGACTACCTGCTGAAAAGAGTTAAAGAACTTCTCCCCGACTCTCCTCCGTTTTTTGAGAAAGATGCATTGACCGACAAACCGGCACGTTTTTTTGTTACAGAAATTATCCGTGAGAAAATCCTGACCAACTACGACCGGGAAATTCCGTATGCGGTTGAAATTGCGGTAGAACAGTTTGATGAAAGTGACTCCCTTATCCGGATCAATGCCGTAATC
Organism: Paludibacteraceae bacterium; assembly: GCA_031553005.1. Taxonomy (GTDB): domain Bacteria; phylum Bacteroidota; class Bacteroidia; order Bacteroidales; family Paludibacteraceae; genus RGIG9379. Next base: position 9,658 of record JAVBMA010000039.1, read on the forward strand.
TATGTTGAGCGTGACTCTCAAAAAGGAATTATCATCGGACAACAAGGAAAAATGCTTAAGAAAATCGGCACGGAAGCACGTAAAGACATCGAGGCTTTTTTCCAAAAAAAGGTATTCTTAGAGCTATTTGTAAAAGTAGAAAAAGATTGGCGCAACAAAGACAATAAATTAAAATCATTCGGATATAAACTTGAGTAATTGATTAAAAATTGATAATTAATTCTATCAATAAAAAATATCCGGGTTGTATCCCGTCCGTATAACATAAATATTTTCATACACTCAATAGCATTCAATATTAAATTCATTAAATATAATAAAATCAGGAAGGTCTGAAGATCTCATCAGGTTCACGATCCCGAATCAGGGATTCAAATTACTCCCGTCTATTGAATATAAAGTTAAAAAACGGCAAGGTTATAGATCATCTTATTGACATTATAAAAGTTCTTGAATGCATACAAGGCTTTTCCCAACATAACATAATAAAAAACTTGTGTTTTGCACCGAATTTAAATAATAAATGACTACCAATAAAATTCAAAATACAGATTACAAGCAGTTGGTTTCGCACATATCCGAAATCTTTGTACAAGGGCAGCAAAAAGCCATACTGACTGTTAATAGCTATTTGATAGAAACTTATTGGAAAATAGGGCAATACATTATCAAATTTGAGCAAGGCGGAAATGCGAGAGCCGAATATGGCAAACGACTTCTTGAACAACTATCTAAAGATCTTTCATTACTTCATGGAAAAGGTTTTAGCCTTAGCAATCTCAAGAGAATGAGGCAGTTTTATCAAACATTTCCAATTAGTGCGATGACATCGCACCAATTGAGTTGGTCTCATTATGTTGAATTATTGAAGATTGACGATCCGCTTGAACGTAGTTTTTATGAAAAACAAACATTAATTGAACATTGGTCGGTTGCCCAATTAATCCGGCAAAAAAAATCTTCACTTTATCTTCGTTTAACAGCATCGAAAAGTAAGGAAGATATTTTAAAACTTGTACAAGAAGGACAAAAGATTGTTCATCCCGCCGATATTATTCGCGAACCATACATTCTTGATTTTTTGCAAATCCCCGAACCATATCAAATAAGTGAAAGCGAATTTGAATCCCGCATTATTTCGCAACTACAACATTTTCTTCTCGAAATGGGCAAGGGTTTTGCTTTTGTGGGACGACAATACCGCATAATGCTCGGTAATCGTGCACATCGAATCGACTTGGTCTTTTATCATTATGTACTAAAATGTTTTGTGCTAATTGACCTCAAACGCGAAACTGCCGGATACGAAGATATCGGACAAATGAACATGTATCTCGGCTATTTCGAAAAAGAAGAAAACAACGAAGGAGACAATCCTCCTATCGGCATTGTGTTAGCACGCGAAAAAGACGAATATGTGATAGAATACGCTATGCACAATATTTCGTCACGGCTTTTTGTATCAAAATATCAATTATATTTGCCGACAGAAGAAGAGCTGAAAGAAATAATTGAAAGAAACAGTTAGTAATTTAATAAATAAACAGTAACAAGGATTTTTTCATTTTAACATAACATTATTTATTCGTTAACTTGTTTACATCTTGTAACTTGTAACCCGTAACTTAAAAAACATGAGCAATATAGTAGCAATCGTCGGTAGACCCAATGTGGGAAAATCGACTTTATTTAACAGACTTACCCAAACCAAACGAGCCATCGTAAACGAGGAGGCCGGAACCACCAGAGACCGCCAATATGGGAAAGTATTCTGGAACGGGGTTGAATTTTCAATTGTCGACACAGGAGGTTGGGTAGTCAACTCCGACGATATTTTTGAAGAAGAGATCCGGAAACAGGTAAAAATCGCTATTGATGAATGCGACCTGATCCTTTTTGTGGTTGACGTAATGAACGGCGTAACAGATCTTGATATGCAAGTAGCGCAATTATTGAGGCGAGGCAAAAAACCGGTAATCCTGGTTTCGAACAAAGTCGATAATAATGACTGGCAATATTCGTCAGCCGAATTTTACAAACTGGGAATCGGCGATCCTTTCTGTACATCAGCCATAAATGGTTTCGGAACAGGCGACTTACTGGACGATATCCTTGCAAAACTTCCTGCAAAACAGGAAGAAGAGTTGGACGAAACACTTCCGCGCTTTGCCGTAGTAGGCCGTCCGAATGCAGGAAAATCATCTATCATTAACGCTTTTATAGGCGAAGACAGATATATAGTGACCGACATCGCCGGAACTACCCGGGATAGTATACACTCGCGTTACTCCAAGTTCGGTTTTGATTTCTATCTGGTAGACACTGCCGGAATCCGTAAGAAAGGAAAAGTGACGGAAGACTTGGAATACTTCTCTGTTATCCGCTCAATCCGCTCCATTGAAGATTCAGATGTCTGCATATTAATGATAGATGCCACCAGAGGAATCGAAAGCCAGGACTTGAATATCTTCCAACTGATACAAAAAAACAGAAAGGGACTTGTTGTTTGTGTCAACAAATGGGACTTAATACAGGAAAAAGATTCCAAATCGACGTTGGTAATGGAAAAAGCCATTCGCGAAAGGCTGGCGCCATTTGTCGATTTTCCGATTATCTTTACCTCTGCAACCACCAAACAACGTATCTTCAAAATACTGGAATCGGCTATGGAGGTATATGCCAATAAAAAGAAACGAGTTGCTACCAGCCAACTTAATGAGTTCTTTTTGCCTCTTATCGAAAGCTATCCGCCTCCTGCCATGAAAGGCAAGTACATCAAAATCAAATACGTGATGCAGATACCGGATGTTTCCATCCCGTCGTTCATATTTTATGCAAACCTGCCTCAATACGTTAAAGACCCATACAAACGCTTTCTGGAAAACAAACTGCGGTCAAATTGGGACTTCTCGGGTGTTCCGATCAATATTTTCATAAGGCAAAAATAAGAATAAGTTGAAAGGTGAAAGGTGAAAGGTGAAATTTGAGAGGTGAAATTTGAGAGGTAAAACTTTCACTTTTCACCTTTCAACTTTCAATTCTCAAATTGTCCACATAATTTTTCAAATTATCCACATTGCTTTTTTTCAATCTGAGTAATATTGCTACGTGTTAAGTGTTCCGGAAAAGCCGTGAACTTTATCATCAACAAAAGTGACCCTATTATATAAATATACTATATCCAAAAAACCTCATCTACTTATTTGAAAAACACACCCGTTCATTGTTCCTTAAGCAATGAACAAAAAACTCCGAAATTTATCCGGAGTTTTTTATTTAATAAATCAATTTTCCTCAAACAACGCCCGGCAACATCGGAACAAACGAAAAGTCACCGAAATTCTTTTTTTCAAAATCGGTTTCCGATATTCTTACAATACGAAACATTTGTTGCCTGCCGCCTTCTCCAACAGGCAATACCATCACTCCCCCAACCTTTAACTGGCGTAATAACTTTTCCGGTATTCCGGATGCTCCGGCAGTAATGATTATTTTATCAAAAAGAGCCTGCTCGGGCAATCCTTCAAATCCATCGCCAAAAACACAATGCACTTTATATCCTAGTGATTTCAATTTCTTATGTGTCGCCTCAAATAACTCCTTTTGGCGTTCTATGCTGTAAAGTTCAACACCACACTCTGCCAGAACAGCAGCCTGGTAACCCGATCCGGTACCGATCTCCAATACCTTTTCGTTTGGCTTTACCGACAATAACTCTGTTTGAACCGCTACGGTATAAGGTTGTGAAATTGTTTGTCCCTTGCCAATCGGAAGAGCTTTGTCTAGATATGCATCATCCTGCACCGAAACATTCACAAAATGCTGTCTGGGGACTTTTCCGATAGCGTCCAACGTTATCTTATCTTTGATCCCTTTACGTTCCAATTCTTCAACCAGCTTTTTACGCCGGGCTACATATTTAAAATCCTCCATTGATAGTTGAAAGGTGAAAATTGAAAGGTGAAAGGTAAAAATGAAGAAACTTTCAATTTTTACCTCTCACCTTTCAATTATAAAGGTAAATAGACTGCTTTTTTAGTAGAGAAAAAATCTTCTTTAAAAAATTCTTTCAGGTTATAAACAGAGGCTCTTTTCTTAAAAGGCAGAATTTCATGTTCCAACTCCCCTCCTTTCAAGCAAATAAGTCCATTGGGCAGACTATTTTGTTGATTTTTCTGCTGAATATTCTTTTGGGATAATTGCACTAAATCTTTTAAGGGCATAACAGCGCGGCTCACAACAAAATCATATTTTTCTTTTTCTTCCTCCACCCTGCAATGGCGAAAGGTTATATTTTTCAACGCTATCGAATTGGAAACCTCTGTCGCCACTTTTATCTTTTTTCCAATCGAATCGACCAAATGAAATTGAACTTCGGGAAAAAAGATTGCCAACGGAACGCCGGGAAAACCGCCTCCTGTTCCTACATCCATAATAGTAGTTCCGGGTCTGAAAGTGATAATTTTAGCTATAGCCAATGAATGGAGAATATGTCTTTCGTATAAATTCTCAATGTCTTTTCTCGAAATTACATTGATCTTGCTGTTCCAATCAACATATAATTCGTATAAGGCAGAAAATTGGGATATCTGTTCTTCCGATAACCCATTGAAGTATTTTAAAATTAAATCCATTATTTTTCAGTTCATTTCAATATTTTACAATCACTTACTTATCATTAAACATAAATTACATTTATAGTCAAGCAATTGAATCAATATTAGTTATTATTTACCTGAGAAAATTTTCGCATTGCGATTACAAATTTAATTATAAAAACCGTTTAATGGGGCTTTGCGGAGCCAAAATAAAACTAATATCCTCATAAGGAATAAATACCTCCGAAATCCCTACAACGTATGCAGCAATCTCATACGGATTATATATATATGTAATCCCTTTTTCATTGAGATAAAAATTATTATTCGGTTTGATATCCGATATATCAAAGAAACCATTATTTTCAAGGTCTTTAGGTAATTTTACATTTTGTATTTCTGCTAATTTTTCTAAAATAATCGGGGATAATATTGATTCGTAATCATCCAGAAACAGATCCTTTTCGGTAATAACCGACCCGTCAGACAAATCGACACAGGTATATTTCACAATCCCAAGCCCATGTGCTCCTCCTGTAAAACTGTATATATTAGTAGAAAAGCAGAAAATACCATCCTTATCAAAAACATTACTCTCATTTCCCGTATACTCATAAGAAAACGAAGCTAAAGGCTCGTTATCGTTCATTAATAAAGCAGCCTCATAATCAGGCTCCAATAAGCGGTATTCCTTGATTTGCTGTTCAATGAGATTCAACATAGCCTTTTCCGGATTTCTCATTGCCCGGTTAGGGGTTTGGGTGATATCCATTATAATCAACCGTTGAAGGGAATCCAGTACCGAATGATTTTTATATTTAACCGGATAATTCATCGAAAGATGTATCTTGATAGCCGGCTTGGTAGCATCATCGAAAAGATGATAAGTACTGTCCATCGTATATTCTTTGAAATCAATGTTGTTTGCCTCGCTCCTTCTTTCATTACGGCAAGAAGATATCATAAGCACAGCAAGGCACATGGCATAAGCATAAACTGAATTTTTCATTTTCTTTTCTTATTGATGAATATAAGTAAGCGGCAGGAATTAATCGTAATAAAACATACCATTGATTAACGGCGAATTATATCGATAGTAAATTGTAATTTAATCCCCACTAAACACTTAGGTATAATACATTTCATTTGTTTATAATTGATTTTTCACATTAATGCCAAATGGAACACCCATATAATCATTGGTTAGTGTGTCATTTTTTTGACGTGGGTGTTTCATTTTATATTAAGGAAACAATCTTCAAATTAATAACAATCTGTTCCCTTTTTTCGTTTTTGTAGTTTCGACAAATGTAGTAAAATTTAATTTAATGTCAGTTCGACGTAAGATAATATGATGTTCTCAAGCCAGACAAGCTCTTGCCTTTTTATTCGTAACAAGTTTATTTTAAAGAAACTCATGATTATGCTTCGCTAATTCCAACAGATGAAAAAAATAAGCAAAAAAAGCCGCCGCTGTGGATTCTCCGCTAAAAATCTTCTGCATTACGCTAAAACATTTTAAACTCCTCCCTATTCTGTTTGATTTTCCTTTCTTTTTAATCAGCGCAACATATAACCCTCCGCACGCTGAAAACATCAATCATCCCAAGCATAACAAAGTGGAGTGAGGAATCTTTAAAATTAGTGGTAATGTTGCGGATAATCGTATTTTTTATCGAACTTCCCGTCTTTTTACATCGTCAATATCTTCCGCATATTTTCCATATTCATCTCATTAAACATATTTTTGGCTTCGGGCTCGTATGCGTATGCCATCTCTTCGCGGTAATGAGTTACGATTTTATCCCGTACCATCTTCATCGTACTGTTTATACATTCGTTGCAATCGCTGAAAGGTTCGTGTGCAATAACCAAAACCGAAGGCAACCAGCGTGCAGGAAACTGTTCTGCCAAAATGCCTTTTTTTAATTGATCTAGCGAATCGTAAATCAAACGGATAGCTTCCTGATAATAAACATCTTTTTCTGGTTTCACCTTAAATTTGCGGCTCAATGTATTGATTATCGCTCTCTTATTGGGAACAACCAACATCATTGTATAAGGATCCTGATTGTTATGCAGCATACATTGCTCGATATAGAAAGAATTCTCCACAATCGCCTCTTCAATCCCTTCGGGACTATACTTCTCTCCATCGCTATTTATTAAAAGGCTTTTGAACCGCCCCAACACATATAAAAAACCGTCCTCGTCCATATAACCCAAATCGCCCGTATGCAACCAGCCATCAATCAACGCCGCTTCCGTTGCTTTTTCATTTTTCCAATAACCTTTCATCACATTTTCGCCGCGAATCACAATTTCGCCCCTTCCTGTTGCAGGTAAAACAGTGCCCTCTTCATCCAGAATAACAAGTTCTATACCCTTGGCAACAAGACCCGAGGAACCTAATTTATGCTTCTTCGGCTTAAAAATATTGGAAGAAATAATGGGCGATGCCTCTGTAAGCCCGTAACCTTGCATCAGGGGCAACCCGATTGCATAGAAAAAACGTTGCAATTCGATGTCTAGCAGCGCACCTCCGCCAATAAAAAAGTGTAATTCCCCACCAAAAGAGTTACATATTTTCTTGCAAAAAATAAGATTAAAAATAGCGACTAAAGGTTTCAATAACATCCGGAATCCTTTTCCCTGGTTATAACCGATTCCATTATAAACATAGACAATATGAAGAAAGGTACGGAATAAACGAAACACGAAACGTCCTTTTTTCCGTATTTCCGATTCGATATTTTTCCTGAAGCTCTTTGCCAAAGCCGGAACACACATCATAATGTTCGGCTTTACTTCCTGAATATTTTTGGGGATATTGCGAAGCGATTCCATAGAGGTTGCCCCAACTTGTGTAGATGCAATTATTCCCCCGAAATAGATAAAAGCGTATAAACAAGCTGTATGGGCAAAAGCATGATCCCAAGGCAAAATAGCAAGCGTACGGCTCTTTTCTTCGATATGAGTCAACGTTGATGCCTGTTGTACATTAGCAACATAATTCCGGTGAGTCAGCATTACACCTTTCGGATCGGCGGATGTTCCGGAAGTATATGCAATATTTACAATATCATCCGGTTGGATTCGCCCTCTCAGTACGTCCAATAAAAGGCTGTCCTTCATAAGGAAATCATCCCCCATATTGTAGACCGTATCCTTGGAAATCTCCTTTTCCAGATAAGCATCCGGTTCGTCCAGTACAATAACAAATTCCAAAGAAGGAAGCCTGCCCGCAATCTTACGTATCTTATGCAACTGAGTACCCGAAACAATGAGAAAACGGACACCGGAATGCTCCAACCTGAATTTCAAATCTGCCTCCGCCTCCAGTTTATACGAAACAGGCACATTAACTGCACGCACATAAAGTATAGCCAACTCCGAAATAAGCCAATCATTCCGCCCTTCCGAAAGCAAGCCTATACGGTCGCCCTCTTTTACTCTAAGCGATAACAATCCGGCAGCAAACCGCCGTACCTTTTCACGCGTTTCCTTGTAAGTTGTATCTTGGTATGCGTTATCTTTTTTTTCCTGAAGCAAAACAAAATCTCCATATTTGGAAACCCTGTCTTCGAACATATCAATTATTGTCATGATTACTTTATTCTATTTTTCCTTAAAAATGGCCTATATTTGCACCTGCAATAAAAAAGGTCTGTCCTTCTTCACAGGCTTTTCAAAAGAAGCTGTAAAAGAAAAGAACGGACATTTATATAAACAATAAAAACATAAGAATCGTTTACTTTTTCATCGGGTATTTTAGAATAGTTGACGAGTAAACAAGTTGACAAGTAAACAAGAATAACTCGTTTACTAAAAACATAACAATAAGTTCTTTACAAAACTTAATGAATACCGGATATTCATTTAAAATTTCACTTAACAGATATGACTTACCCTGATAACTTTGAAAGTAAAACAGGTTTCGATAAAATTCGCATCTTAATAAAAGAAGAGTGCCTAAGTCCTCTCGGAAAAGAAAAAGCAGATGGGATGTCCTTCTCCGTTGACTATGAAAAGGTACTGAACGAGATAAACCAAACGGCAGAATTTGTCCGGATTTCGCAGGAAGAAGACGAATTTCCGGTCAGTTCCTATTTTGACGTCCGCGAAAGTCTACATAAAATAAGAATAGAAGGGACATTCCTTGATGAAAGGGAATTATTCGACCTTCGCCGTTCAATGGAAACAATCGGGCTTATCGTTCGTTTCTTCCAGCAAAAAGAGGAAGACCAATATTATTACCTGAAACAACTTGCAGGGGATATTTTCACTTTTCCTGACCTGATTAAACAAATAGACCGGATTCTCGACAAATTCGGAAAAATCAAAGATAATGCGTCGCCCGAACTGGCGGAAATACGGCATTCTATTGCGACAACTCAAAACAGCATTTCGCGTAACCTGCAAAGTATCATAAGGCAGGCACAGGCAGACGGATATATTGATAAAGATGTAAATCCGACCATGCGCGACGGACGGTTGGTAATCCCGGTTGCTCCTACTTTCAAACGAAAAATAAAAGGAATCGTACACGATGAGTCGGCAACAGGAAAAACAGTTTTCGTGGAGCCCGAAATCGTAGTGGAAGCCAACAATAAAATTCGTGAATTAGAGGCAAAAGAGAAGCGCGAAGTAATCCGCATCCTTACAGCTTTCACCAATGAGGTGCGTCCGCGCGTTCCGGAACTTTTGGTCTCTTATCTCTTTTTGGCGGAAATAGATTTCATACGGGCAAAAGCCCTATTTGCTATAAAAACAAACAGCTTGCTGCCTTCCGTCGAAAATAAATTACAAATAGACTGGGCACAAGCCGTTCATCCGTTACTCTACCTTTCTCATAAAAAAATGGGAAAAGAGATTGTTCCTTTGGATATTTTACTGGACCAGAATAAGCGTATTTTACTTATTTCAGGTCCGAATGCGGGAGGTAAATCGGTCTGTCTGAAAACAGTCGGATTATTACAGTACATGCTGCAATGCGGTATGCTTGTTCCCCTGCATGAAAGCAGCCGGATGGGCTTTTTTGAAAAAATATTCATCGACATTGGTGATGAGCAGTCTATTGAAAATGACTTAAGTACTTATAGTTCCCACCTGACAAATATGAAAGTTTTCATACGTAACTGTAATGAAAAAACCATTTTGCTGATTGATGAATTCGGTGGTGGTACCGAACCACAGATAGGCGGAGCCATTGCCGAATCACTGCTTGGCCATTTCAACCGGAAAAAAGCATTCGGGGTAATTACTACCCACTATACCAACCTAAAACATTTTGCTACCGAAACGGAAGGGATTGTAAATGGCGCGATGCTTTACGACAGGCACTTAATGCAACCTCTTTTCAAGCTGGAAATCGGAAATCCGGGCAGCTCTTTTGCTATTGAGATAGCCCGCAAAATCGGCTTACCCGAAACGGTTATCCAAGAGGCTTCGGAGAAAGTGGGAGCCGAATATATCAACATGGATAAATATTTGCAGGAGATAGCCCGCGACAAACGTTACTGGGAAGGAAAAAGACAAAACATCCGTCAAAAAGAAAAACGGCTGGAAGAGCTTACAGAGAAATATGAGTCGGAACTGCGGAGCATTGCTTCCCAACGAAAAGAGTGGATTCGCGAGGCGAAACAGGAATCGCAGCAACTCCTGTCCCAGACCAACGCCATTATTGAGAATACCGTCAGAAAAATCAAAGAAGCACAGGCTGAAAAGGAAAAAACACGGGAAGCCAGAAAGGAACTGGATGAATTCCGCTCCAAAATATCGGATGAAAACAGCGAAGAAGATAACACTATTACCCGCAAAATTGCCAAAATAAAAGAGCGGGAACAAAAGAAACTCCATACCAAAGAGAAACAAACTCAAACCGGAAAAGAGTCAAAAGACGGCATTCACAGCGGCGACTTCGTTCGTATCAAAGGACAAAGCAATCACGGCGAAGTGCTGGAGATACAAGGGAAAAATGCAATTGTTGCTTTCGGACAGATAAAGTCGTCCCTCAAATTGGAACAGCTTGAAAAAGTAAGTAAAAACCAAATCAAAAAGGAGATGGCAAAAACCAGTTTTGTGAGTAGCGCCACCTCCGACGATTTGCATAAACGCAAACTAAACTTTAAACGAGAAATCGACGTACGAGGCATGCGAGGCGATGAAGCACTGCAAGCCGTTACTTATTTTATTGACGACGCATTGATGGTAAATATCGACCAGGTACGCATACTTCACGGAACAGGAACCGGCGCCTTACGCCAACTTATCCGCAGCTACCTTAAAACCGTTCATGGAGTTTCCGGATTCCGTGATGAGCATGTGCAATTCGGTGGCGCAGGAATCACGGTAGTAGAATTCTAAATTCACCCGAATACAAACAAAATCACATTCCTAAATACACAAAAAACAAGGCTGAAAATTTTATTTTTCAGCCTTGTTTGATTTTATCAATAACGTGCGAGCACCATTACCAAAAGAAAAAGGAGAACAATCAAAATTGTTCTCCTTTAGAGCGGAAGACGGGGTTCAAACCCGCGACCCTCAGCTTGGAAGGCTAATGCTCTATCAACTGAGCTACTTCCGCGGTTTTAGTTAAAAGGTAAAAATTGAAAGCGGAAAGTTTTTCAACTTTCAATTTTCATCTTTCAACTTATTTTGTGGGCGAAGATGGATTCGAACCACCGAAGACGTAAGTCAGCAGATTTACAGTCTGCCCCATTTGGCCACTCTGGTATTCGCCCGCACATTATCTCTCAAATGCGGTGCAAAGGTAAACTTATTTTTTAAATTTGCAAGAATAATCTACCATTTTTATAGCAGTAATTGCAGCTTCGGTTCCTTTATTTCCGTGCACACCTCCTGCCCTGTCCGTTGCCTGCGCCATATCGTCGGTAGTTAACAGCCCGAAAATAACAGGAACATCATACTCAACATTCAGTTTTGCAATCCCATACGTTGTCCCTTGACAAACATATTCGAAATGAGGAGTTCCTCCGCGCACTACACTTCCCAAGGCAATTACCGCATTAACATCTGTATTTTCAATCATTTGTTGGGAACCGAAAATAAGTTCAAAACTACCCGGAACATGTCCGACCAATATATTTTCAGCCTTTGCCCCGTGCTTGATTAATGTATCATACGCTCCCTCCAAAAGGGCATTTGTTACATTTGCATTCCATTCCGAAACAACTATCCCAAACTTCATTTCAGCCGCATCCGGTACTAAATTCGGATCGTAATCGGATAAATTAACTGTAGCCATAATCTTATAGTAAAAATTTAAAAACGCTTATCAGGAATATTATTACTGATGTTAATATTAATATTTTATAAACACAAAGGCACAAAGTTGTGTTTGTTTTTTTATTTCCTTTGTGTGCTTCTTTGTGTTTACAACTTTTCGTTAGTGGTAATATTGGATAAACATAAAATTTAAATATTGTTTTAATTAAAAAAGCTGCCTTGCGAGCAGCTTTTCCTTCTCAGAATTATTTTATTTATTTCTGTTCTTGTTTTGCCAGTTGAATATATTTATCAACATCTACTGCTAATGGAGAGGAAGCATATTTACTTTTGATTTCTTCAAAAGCGGAAACAGCTTTCTTCGATTCTCCCATTGAAAGATATACCAAACCTGTTCTTTGTAAATAGACCGGAGAGATCACATCATTATTGGAAGCTGCGGCTTTCTGGAAAAAAGCAATCGCTTTATCTTTTTCTCCAAGTTCCAGATAACAATCGCCAATTGCACCTTTCAATGCAGGGGTCAATGCCATATCATCCGCATCAAAATTTTTCAGGTAAGAGATGGCTTTTTCATAATCGCCAAGCAATTTATAACAAACTCCGGCATAAGCCTTTGCCAAGTCGGCTGTATTTGTCATTCCATACTCATCGATAATAGCAAGAAAGCCTAAATTTACGCCGTCGCCGTTAAGCGCCAGTTGAAGAGAGTCTTTCGTAAAATATTGCTCTGCTTTGAAAATCGACTCTTGTGCTTCTTTTTGTTTCGGAAGCAAATAATAGTTTTTATAACCTAATACTGCACATATTACAACTATGATTGCTACAAAGCCATAAAACAGCATCTTCTGGTTCTTTTCAATAAAAGCCTCTGATTTGCTCAATGCATTTTGAACGTTTTCAAATTCTTGTATTTGAGTTTCTTTCTTTCCCTTAGCCATACTTTTATTTATAGATTTTTTAATTTCTTTTTTTCGAGCTACAAAAATATACTTTTAAAACATATATAGAAAATTTCGAGGACGCTTTTTTATACAAGGAGTTGATTTTGGGTTACAATACATTATTTCATTTCCAATTCCGCTCCTAATTCCATTTCTAAATCACTTTCAATTGTAGTCATGTCTGTAGCATCAAGGATTAGTTTAGCTCCATTTTGAATATTGACGTTCTTAACATTAATGTCACAACTTGTAATATTTATAGTAGTAGTTACTGTTTGATCGGTAAAATTAACTACGCATGCAGCACGTGCAGCTAATGCAGCTTTATAAGCATTTACACGACCTGCTCCAACTTGTCCCGGATATAAATGCGCATCCGCAATAGGATCTGCAGTTGTTTTAATAATATTTTTAATCTCTGCTGGAGTTAAACTCTTATCAATACTTTTTAACAAAGCACATACACCTGCAACTATTGGCGTGGCAAAAGAAGTACCATTACATTGACCATAATATAGATAAAGGGAAGGTGTTCCATCCGATTGCACTGATGGTATTGCTCCCATCGTTCCATATCCGGGAGAACAGATATCTACGTATGCATAGTGAGAATGAGTATAATCTACACCATTTACAATATTACTATGGTTGTCTTGATTATCCGTACTTGAAACAATAATAATTCTATTATCATAATACGGATGTAAAGGACGCCAAGGTTGTTGCTCTCCATTTACTATACATTTATTACCATTCAACCCATTACCAGCAGGCATTACAATAACGGTTCCATTATCTAATATTTCTTTAACTGCAATACGTTCTATTTCACTAAAATTATTACTACAAGTCCATCCCCCGGCACTTGATGTTAAAACATCAGCATGCATAGCTAAAGATGCATGATGAGCTCTTTGCAAATAGGCTCCTTTCCATGCTTTATATGGAATAATTTTACAGTTAAATCCTACTGAAGCTAAACTGCCTCCACCATCGGTCTCAGCAGCAGCAAAACTGGCAACTATTGTCCCATGAGGATCATACTCCGTAAGATAAAAAGGCTCACCACTATATGGCTCGTAAGTACAATACATTTTATTTATCAAGTCCGGATGGTTTACATCAAACCAAGTATCCAATATGGCTATTTTTACAGAAGAATCTCCTTTTGTAATATCCCATGCAAGATCAGCCTGGATTTTTTTTAAATGCCAAAGCCCTGTAGTATCTGTAGTACCAGACCACATTGGATCTGACGGATTATACAATGCAATATTTTCACATTCGTCCTCTATTAAATAAACATGTTCTATCTTTTTTTCCGATATCAATACCGGCATCTTTTCTTGAGCGAAGGATACTCTATATAATCTTTTTAAAGTATCATTCTTGGAATATGGAAAAACTTTTTGAATCTTGTTAATAGCACATTTTTCTAAAAAATCATTATTTACTGTATTTTTAAAAACGGCTTTCCCATTCTTATCTGCTATTATTTCCTGCTCTGAAGGCAATAGCAACCATGCCTCTTTTTCTGTTTGTGCAATGGCACTGTCAAAGCCAAGAAACAGTATAAACAAATAGCATAGTAAAGTATAATATATTCTTATTTTCATAAATTTATTTTAAAGGTTTTACTATTTTTCATAGTATTTCCATCGATATTTAAAATTGCTTGAGAAATGAGATAAACCCTAAAGTATTTCGGAATTAATAAACATTCTATTCAAAATTCTCACTTCAAAGACATTGCAAATGGTTAAAAATATTTTGCAAAATATTCTGGAATATCTATTACCGACATTAAAATATTGAGAATCTTGTTTTTTCATCTACCAAGCTAAACAATACAACTAACAAAAGGCATCCTAATTCTCTTCATCTTACTTCTATCTTGTCAAAATCATTTGTTTCGTATCTACCGGCTTGCCATCACAAATCAGAGTATAAAAATAGATACCTGCTTGCAAGGCTGTTGCCTGTAAGATAGTTACGCCTTTTCCTCGTTCAGAGATAGAGATATTTCTTTGCTGAAAACCGTTTATATCGTAAATATAGATATTAGCACTATTTATAGTTTCGGGTATATAGTAGCCAATTTCAGTAGCTTTATTAAAAGGGTTAGGAGTATTTTGCAACAATAATGGAATAGATTCTATTCCGTTTTCTTCAAAAGCTTTTTCATTAATAGATTTAATACTCATTAATTTTGCTAATTGCCTGATTTGTTCGCTTTGTTTTTCGTTCTCCGATCGTTGCTCTTTTAATGCCTCAACAATAACCGGAATTAATCCAATGTAATTAACAGCATAATAACCATTAGAATTTTGACTTACCAAATCAGGAAAAATCTCTTTCAATTCTTGGGCTAAATAACCGAATTCAGCAATGTCATTTTCAATAGATTCTTTTTTCATTTCTGCTTTTAGGGCTATTGACATAGAATCTTCTAAAACAATGGGTAGAGGTGATTTTTTGTAAGATTTCCCTTGCAGTAAATAAAGTTTATCTTTTTCATCGGCTAGAGGTTTTATATCGCTTTTTAAGCGTTCATCTGAAGTGAGTTTTACTCCGCGAGCGTAAACATCTAAATTTGCATAAATATCATCATCTACTAACACTTTACCACCGGTAAAATAACCTGAATATCGACTGTTGGCACTTCCTCCCGAAACAACTGAATAAATACCATATACACCATTAGTGATCGGAGAAGTCGCAGAAAGGTAAGCTCCATATACATTACCACCTTGTGTTGATTTGCTAGAATTTGTTGAATAGATTCCATATACATCCCCAGAAACACTACTTGGTTTATTATTCATCAAATAAATTCCATACAAATTGCCACTATAGCCATGGTTAGCGGTATTATTTGCATAAAACCCATACATGGTGCCACTATAACCGCTTCCGGTATTATTCACATAATATCCATGTGTCGTGTTTGCATAGCCTGATATATTATTATTTGTATAAACTCCATAAGTAGAATTGACATACTTTGAATTATTGTTTTCGATATAAATTCCATGAAGAGGAGCAGAAGAACCAGTCTGATCTCCTGTTTGTGTATTTTTGAAATAACCGCCGTACATAGGTTTAGATAAGCTGCTATTAGTATTACTGACGGAAGTATGTATTCCGAAAACAGTATCGGTTACAGCCGATGTGCTATTCAAAAGTAGTTTAGCCTTTGAATTAGGAGCAGCCCCCATCCCCGTATTGCCTACGCTATTGACTTTTACTTGTGAAAAAACTGCATGCACAAAACATAATGCGACGAATAGTGATAAACTTTTTTTCATAATCTTATTGTTAAATTTAATAATAATTTACAATTATACATAAAAAAAAGAACTATAAATAAAATATAGTTCAATATTTTATATAAATTAACAATATTTTACTTTTTATTCCTTGCCGCCCGCCTGCGCTTGTATTCCGCTTTCATTTTGGCTGCGCCTGAACCATGCGTACCTTTTTTATAGGTGGTCTTTTTAGCTTTAGTCTTTATTTTATTTTCTTGTTCTTTCTTTTCAGAAGCTTTCTTAAATACAGCTCCTTCTTGTATTATTTTTTCAATATCCATACGATTCTAAATAAAAAATTATATTTATCCGCAATGATTGCCACTAACAAAAAATGATAAACACAAAGGCCTTTGTGTTTATAAAGTTCATTGATATTAGCTTCTGTGATAATATTGCAAATAAGTATAAAAATTATTAATTCCCCTGTGGTTCAATTCCCATTTCCTTGGCTTTTTGCATCATAAACTGATAAGCAGCCTCATATTCATTGGGTATTATTCCGTCCAAAATGGCATCTTTTATCGCCATCTTAATATCACCAACTTCACGGCAAGGCGGCAAAGCGAAAACACGCATAATCTCTTCTCCCGAAACCGGAGGTTGAAAATTACGGATACGGTCTTTCTCGTCAATCTCTTTCAGCTTTTCGCGGACAAGCCGGAAATTATTCTGAAAGCGCAGTACTTTATCTTTATTCTTGGAAGTAATATCCGCTTCGCAAAGCAACATCAACGAATCAATGTCGTCGCCGGCATCAAACAAAAGCCTGCGAACAGCCGAATCGGTAACCTCCTCCTCGACCAATGCTATCGGACGCATGTGCAAACTCACCATTTTCTGGATAAATTTCATTTTCTCATTCATCGGCAGCTTCATACGCTTAAAAATGCCGGGTATCATCCGCTCACCGATATAATTATGATTATGAAAAGTCCAGCCTTGACGTTCGTCCCAACGTTTGGTCACAGGCTTGGCTATATCATGAAGGACAGCCGCCCAACGTAACCAAAGGTCGCCCGATTTCTCAGCCACCTTATCCAATACCTGCAATGTATGCAAAAAATTGTCCTTATGTCCTTTTCCTTCTTTCTCTTCCGCTCCCTTCAATGCATGCATCTCGGGAAATATAAGAGCCAACAGCCCGGTTTTTTCCAACAAATCAAATCCGACGGAAGGTCTTGGGGAGGCAACAATTTTGTTCAGTTCATCGGCAATACGCTCTTTGGAAACAATTTCGATGCGATGCTTATTTCTGCCTATTGCATAAAAAGTTTTTTCTTCAATGAAAAAACCAAGTTGGGCGGCAAAACGTATTGCCCGCATCATACGCAACGGATCGTCACTAAATGTAATATCCGGATCTAACGGTGTACGGATAATTTTGTACTTTATATCAGCCACTCCGTTAAAAGGATCAACCAACTCTCCGAAACGTTCTTTATTCAGGCAGATTGCCAATGCATTTATAGTAAAATCCCGCCTGTTCTGGTCGTCTTCCAACGTACCGTTTTCCACAGCTGGTTTGCGCGATTCAAAAGTATAAGACTCTTTCCTTGCTCCCACAAATTCAATTTCCAAATCCTTGAATTTAACTTGTGCCGTACCAAAATTCTTAAAAACAGAAAGATGCGCATGCTTTCCCAGCTTTTGAGCTACAAGTTCTGCCATTCCTATACCGCTGCCAACCACAACAACATCTATATCCTTGGAAGGGCGTTGTAAAAACAGATCCCTTACATAGCCGCCAATCACATAACACTCTTTTCCGATTTCGCCGGCCGCTGTCGAAAGAATCTTAAAAATATCTCCTTTTAAATATTGTTCCATCTATGTTTACTGAAAACTCCTATTCAAAAACTTCATTTTCTATTTTCTATCAAAAATCAAAAAAGAAGTTCACTCAATTTATAAATAAATGACAAATGTACGAAATTTGTTTTATGTTCCGAAAACAGCTAGAATCCTCACTACCTGACACTAGAATAAAAATAGATTTGATTTTACAACAAAACAGATAATTTATTTTTTATATTTGTGCTGCATTTAATAAGAAATATTATGAAATACCTGTTAAGCTTGTTTCTGATTATAACCTCTGTATTGTACTGCGATTCTTTATATGCTCAAAAAAATATAAAAGCAAAATCCATAAAAATAAGTACATCCGAATTCAAATCCCTTATCTGGGACTTTGAGGAAAATAAAAATGATTTCGTTTATATCGGAAAAAAACCGGCTATTGTCTGCTTCTATTCTACACAATCATCCGGAAGTAAAGCATCCTCGCCTATTCTGGACAATTTAGGAAAAGATTATAAAGGAAAATTTGACATCTATATAATAGATGCCGAACAAGAAAAAGAGCTGATCGAATTGTTTCAGATAAAAGAATATCCAGCCTTTATGTTTGTTGCAAAAAAAGGAGAACCCCAGATTTATGTAGGATTCAAAACAAAGGAACAATTGTCTCAGTTGATTGATCTTATTTTGAAATGAGAATAAAAAGCAAGGCTATTCCTATAAATTTTATAAAGAATTCATTATCATATTTTAGTAGACGAGTAAAGAAGGATAAGACCGGCTTGTCTACTTTTTTATTTTGATATCCTAAAGAATAAAAAAGAAATAAAAAACAGAAAGACAACGCCATATACTTTACATTATATACCAAAATCACCCTGTTTTATTCCTTAAAAAAATCCTAAAACAAGGAATAAAATTAGCCCTGCCTCTTTCGAAAAAATCATTTTTATGCTGAATTTTACATTTCACTCATTATATTTGTACCTTCAAAATAAAATTTATTAAAAATAATCATGGAAAATTTAACAGAAGCTCTTATACTCATGGTTGTCGGAATGTCTACCGTGTTTATAGTCCTGTATATTATTATAGGATTGGGAAATACACTGATAAACCTTGTCAACAAATACCTTCCGGAGGCGGAAGTAAAACCGACAACAACAGTGGCAAATACCGTAAATCCTAAAATTGCAAATGCAATAAACTCTGCTGTTGCAATTATCACAAACGGAAAAGGGAAAGTAGAGAAAATTGAAAAATTATAATCGCAAATCAATCATAAAGAAAAAAATGGGTAAAAAAGTAGAATTCAGCTTATTATTCAGGGACATGTGGCAATCGGCCGGAAAATATGTTCCTCGTGTTGATCAGTTGGTGAAAGTAGCTCCGGCAATTATCAAAATGGGATGTTTCGCCCGTGTAGAAACCAATGGAGGCGGCTTCGAACAAGTAAACCTCCTTTTCGGTGAAAATCCGAACAAAGCTGTCCGCGAATGGACAAAACCGTTTAACGATGCAGGTATTCAAACACATATGCTCGACCGCGCATTGAACGGACTTCGTATGAGCCCGGTTCCGGCAGACGTCCGCAAACTTTTTTATCAGGTAAAGAAAAAGCAAGGAACCGATATTACCCGTACCTTCGACGGACTGAATGACACACGTAATATCATCCCTTCCATAAAATATGCAAAAGATGCGGGTATGATTTCTCAATGTAGCCTATGTATAACTCATTCGCCATTGCATACTATTGAATATTATACCAATATGGCTTTTGAACTAATCGAAGCCGGAGCGGATGAAATCTGCCTGAAAGACATGGCTGGAATCGGACGCCCCGTTACATTAGGGAAAATCGTAAAAAACATTAAAGACAAATATCCGGATATTTTAATCCAATACCACAGTCATGCCGGTCCGGGCTTGAATGTAGCCTCCATACTTGAAGTATGTCAAGCCGGATGCGATATGATCGATGTCGGGATGGAACCACTTTCATGGGGAACAGGACACGCTGATATTATAGCTGTTCAAGCCATGTTAAAAGACGCCGGTTTTGACGTGCCTGAAATCAATATGGAAGCCTATATGGAAGTACGCTCCCTGATCGAAGAGATGGAAGATGATTTCCTTGGCTATTTTATTCCGCAAAAAAACCGCGAAATGAACTCTCTGTTGATTGGTCCGGGACTACCGGGAGGTATGATGGGAAGCTTGATGAACGACTTGCAGGATGCCCTTGAAAGCCTGAACAACTATTTCGAGAAAAACGGCAAACCGAAAATGACACAAGATCAACTGATGATCAAACTTTTCGATGAAGTTGCTTACGTATGGCCTAAAATGGGATACCCACCGTTGGTAACACCATTCAGCCAATATGTAAAAAATATGGCTCAGATGAATGTTATCCAAATGGAAAAAGGCCGCGAACGCTGGTCTATGATTGCCGATGACATCTGGGATATGCTATTAGGAAAATCAGGTCGCCTACCGGGACCTGTCGCTCCCGAATTGGTTGAAAAGGCAAAAGAACAAGGGCGTGAATTTTTCACCGGAAATCCTCAAGATTCATATCCGGATGCATTGGATACATTCCGGAAGGAAATGAAAGACAATAACTGGGACTTTGGCAAGGATGACGAAGAGTTATTCGAACTGGCCATGCACCCTCAACAATACCGCGCTTATAAGTCTGGAAAAGCAAAAGCTGATTTCGAAGCAGAGGTTGCAAAGAAAAAAGCCGAAAAAGCAGCAAAAAAAGGAGGTATTTCTCTTCCTCAAACAGTAACGGTAGACGTAAACGGAGAAAAATATAAAGTAGTTATCGGTGAAAATAACGGTTCAACTGCAGCTCCTGTGGCAGCAGCTACTACAACTCCGGCTGCATCTTCAAACGGAGGACATGAATTAACCTCTCCATTGGAAGGTAAATTCTATTTAGTAAAAAACACGTCGGACACTCCTGTCAAAGTTGGCGATACAGTCAAAAAAGGACAAACAGTCTGCTATATCGAAGCAATGAAAACATTCAATGCAATCGCAGCCGAATGGGATGGAGTAATCACGGAAATTTGTCTAACAAGCGGTGCTTCTGTCATGGAAGATGATGTATTGCTAAAAATAGGATAAGTACAATGGAAGATATCTTAGAGAAAGTATATGATATGACGGCTGTAAGCAATATCGTTGCCCAGCCTCAATTTCTGATAATGTATGCGCTTGCATTCCTTCTGTTATACCTTGGGATAAAAAAAGAATACGAGCCGTTGCTTCTTGTTCCGATTGCTTTTGGAGTATTGATTGCCAATTTTCCGGGTGGAGACATGGGGGTAATCCAAGCCGACGAAAACGGATTGATAATGATTAATGGTGTTGCCCGCAATATTTGGGATATGCCTTTGCATGATATCGCCCATGAGCTTGGAATCATGAACTTCATTTACTACATGCTCATTAAAACAGGTTTCCTCCCTCCTATTATCTTTATGGGTGTGGGAGCATTGACCGACTTCGGACCGATGTTGCGCAACCTGCGTCTCTCTATTTTCGGCGCAGCCGCCCAGCTTGGTATATTTTCCGTATTAATTATCGGGAGCTTCTTCTTCACGATGAAAGAAGCCGGTTCTCTGGCAATTATCGGAGGAGCCGATGGACCTACTGCTATTTTCACAACAATTAAATTGGCTCCGCATCTTTTGGGACCAATTGCAATTGCGGCTTACTCATATATGGCGTTGGTTCCGGTGATTATTCCATTGGTAGTGCGCCTGACTTGCAGCAAAAAAGAGTTGATGATCAACATGAAGGAGCAGGAAAAAAACTTCCCTTCCAAAGAGATCAAGAACATGCGTACACTGAAAATCATATTCCCTATTGCCGTAACAACCTTAGTCGCTATTATTGTACCGACAGCGGTTCCATTAGTAGGTATGTTGATGTTTGGTAACCTTGTAAAAGAGATCGGAGCAAACACTTCCCGCTTGTTTGATGCTGCATCAAACAGTATTATGAATGCCGCTACTATTTTCCTCGGGCTATCCGTAGGAGCTACCATGACTGTGGATGCATTCCTAAACTGGACAACAATAGGTATTGTTGTCGGCGGATTTTTTGCTTTTGCATTGTCTATTTTCGGAGGTATCCTTTTGGTGAAATTATTTAACCTGTTTTCCAAAAAGAAAATCAATCCGCTTATCGGAGCTACCGGATTAAGCGCAGTTCCGATGGCTTCCCGTGTAGCCAATGAAATTGCACTTAAATACGATTCAAAAAACCATGTATTGCAATATTGCATGTCAAGTAATATTTCAGGGGTAATCGGATCGGCTGTTGCAGCAGGTATCCTTATTTCCTTTCTGGGATAATTAACGATCAAATAAAAAGAAAAAGCAGGAAATCCCAATCGGGTTTTTCCTGCTTTTTCTTTTTTTATCCGTCCGGCAATTTTATTATTTGCTTAACCGAAATATTCCCTCTAAAAAGGAATAGTAAACACAAAGTCACAACGAACACAAAGTAGTATTTTTTTTATTTTCTTTGTGTTCGTTGTGCCTTTGTGTTTATAAAAAATTCATTGGTTCCGATCTCTCTATGCTAATATTGCAGATAAGCATTTTTTATTATTTGCAACAAAGCGATGAACTTTTTTTTTTCGCTATTGTTTATAAAGTACAAACCTATTTAAAAAGAATTTTAAATTAAGGAGGACTTAATTATGACACCTGCAAAAAGACATCACCAAGATTGGATGCCCAATATTTTTAACGATTTTTTAGGGAACGAATGGCTGGAAACCTTTGCTAACCGAGTAAATTCCCTTCCTGCAATGAATATTGCAGAAACAGATGATGAGTATAGAATTGAACTTGCTGTTCCGGGACTGGAAAAAGATGATTTCCAAGTACATGTAAATAGCGATAATGAATTGGTTGTATCTGTTGAGAAAAAGACCGAAAAGGAAGAGAAAGATAAAAAAGAAAAATATCTTCGCCGGGAATTCGGCTACACTCAGTTCAAACAAACAATGCTTCTTCCCGACAATATTGATAGGGAGCATATAGAAGCAAAGCATAATCATGGGGTATTGACAATCGAAATAAAAAAGAAAAATCATGAGACCCACAAAGAAACTAAACCGATTAAAGTAAAATAGATACATGCTTCTTAAAGCATTATGTAAACGGTTATTTTGCCGATCTACCTATTTTTTACTCTTACGAAAGTAGATGAGAAATAATACAAAGATAGATGTCTGAGCGCTTATTTTCTCATTAATTGGTTTATATCCCTTTGGAATAGACAGATAATATCTGAAGTTCCAAAGGGATTTTTTGTAGTTACAAGTTATTAGTTACGAGTTATAAGTCATTTGATAAATACAATGTTTTTTATTCATATAAATAAAAATGAATAAGAATGAGATTGTTTTAACTGAAATAAAAAAACAATATCTAATTTTACATCAAAAAAAGGAATAGAAATATATGGGAAATATCTCCAGACATCCGAAAGGCCTTTACTTGTTATTCGCGACCGAAATGTGGGAACGCTTCAGCTATTATGGAATGCGTGCCATTTTCGTATTATACATGTTGAAAGCTTTATTATTTACCAAAGAACTTGCTTCTAATATTTATGGAAGCTATACCGGTTTGGTTTATCTCACTCCGTTGATAGGAGGATACGTTGCCGACCGTTATTGGGGCAATCAGCGCTCTGTTCTGGCAGGAGGGTTAATAATGGCCTTAGGCCAGTTTTTCATGTTTTTGAGTGCTTCTTTTTTTCTTTACGCAAACATTGCTATTCCTCTTATGTATGCAGGTTTAACGTTTCTGATTATCGGGAATGGCTTTTTCAAACCGAATATAACGACAATGGTCGGTCAACTGTATGATGATAATGATATCCGGAAAGACTCCGCATATACACTCTTTTATATGGGGATTAATCTGGGAGCCTTCTTCTCTCCTCTTGTCGCAGGAACATTGGGTGATACAGGAAATCCGGAAGACTTCAGATGGGGATTTCTCGCGGCTTGTATCGGGATGCTGATTGGAACCGGAATATTTCAATTTCTTAGGAATAAATATCTCGTTACGCCAACAGGTCTGGCTATTGGTTTGAAACCCAATATACTGAGAGACGAAACCGTTAAAAAGGATGAAACTGCAAGACCTAAGAATATCGGAAAACAATTGATAGAATTGTGTTTATGGGGGATTGGAGAGATTCTTTTGTTTTTTCTTTTTTACAAAATAATCGATTTTGATTTTTTCGGCTCCGTTATCTTTAGTTTTTGCCTTATTGTTCCTGCTTATATTATTACAGACAAGTCGCTTTCCAAAATTGAACGCCAACGTATCTGGGTAATATATATCATCTCGTTTTTTGTTATTTTCTTTTGGGCGGCATTCGAACAAGCCGGAGCATCTCTCACCTTTTTTGCCGACGAACAGACCGACAGGGTTATTTTCGGGAAAGAGATTCCAGCCAGTTATTTTCAGATATTCAATGCTCTTTTTATTATAATCTTAGCGCCTGTTTTTTCATTTTTGTGGATATTCCTTAAGAGAAAAAATATTAAAATCTCATCGCCTGCCAAACAAGCAATCGGGCTTTTCCTTTTGGCAATCGGCTATTTGATTATTGCATTTGGTGTAAAAGACATTGACCCCGGAATTAAAGTCAGTATGTTTTGGCTGATCAGCCTCTATTTCATTCATACCCTCGGAGAGCTATGCCTCTCTCCCATCGGGCTTTCTATGGTAAACCAATTGGCTCCTGCCCGCTTTGCTTCGCTACTGATGGGTGTTTGGTTCCTATCTACTTCAACCGCCAATAAATTTGCAGGAATATTAAGCGCACTTTATCCCGAATTTGATTCTAAAGGAAATTTAATTAAATCCACCTCTATTATCGGGTTCAGGATTGAAAACCTTTTCGACTTTTTTATTGTATTTGTAGTAATGGCAGGCATTGCTTCTATCCTGCTTTTTACAATAACGAAGAGATTGGAAAAAATGATGCATCTGGACGATCAAACAATAAATTAACGAGAGTTTCTATGTTGCAAATCAGGTTAAAGTAAATAGAAAAATATTCGCATATAGATTCTCTTCGGAGAAAAAACCATAGTACTAGCAATACTAGCTCTTTAGCCATAAAAAAGAAGGTCGATTGTAAAAAACAATCGACCTTCCTTTTATTTAATCTTAATTTAATTTGACAATGCAGCCACTCCACCGACAATATCAAGCAATTCGCTTGTAATTGTTTGCTGGCGGGTTTTATTGTACAATACGGTAAGATCTTTGATTAAGTCTTCCGCATTATCCGTTGCAATCTGCATAGCTACCGTGCGCGCTCCGTGCTCGGAAGCGTTTGAATCGAGCAGGCTGGCATATAACTTGGTACGCAGGGCTTTAGGCAGAAGAGCTTGTAAAACTTCCATCTTACCGGGTTCAACAATATAATCCCCCGAAACCGGAGAGTCGTCTTCCTGTCCTTTCTGTGCTAACTTGATAGGAAGAAAATCTTCAACAAACAGTTGTTGCACTGCCGTACTTTTCAAGTGATGGTATATAACTATAACTTTATCAAACTCCTTTTTCAAAAAGCTATCCATCAACGTATTGGTTATTTCCGCCATACCATCAAAATTGGGTTTGTCGGCAAGCAAATTATACTCTCCACTTATTTTTGTATTGAGTTTTTTGGCGGCTTCATAAACCTTTTTTCCGATAGGGAAAACGACAATATTTTGAATTCCTGATTTTTTATTTTCATTATATACGTCATTCAATTTCTTAATTACGTTAGAATTGAATGCACCGCAAAGGCTGGAATTAGAGGAAAAAACGACAATTGCCAGCTTTTTCACAGGCCTTACTTCAGCATAGGCTGAGTGAAAATCGGTTTCCGTAGCAAGAAAATTATTCAGGATCTTATTTAACCGATCCTGATAAGGTGCAATATTTTCAATGGCGATTTGTGCCTTCTTAAGCTTAGCCGAAGAAACCATCTTCATTGCTGCGGTAATTTTCTTTGTCGATTTTACCGAAACAATTCTTGTTTTTACTTCCTTTAATGATGCCATTTTTTAATAGTTGAAAATTGACAGTTGAAAATTGAAAATGAATAATTTTGATGAAATTCATCTTCAAGTAAATGAATTATAATTATTCTGATGTGATTAATTACAATTCAATTACTCAATTATATTATTCTATTCTTTGAACCGGGCTGCTATCAAATCGGCTTCTTTTCTTAAGATTCCGGTAATTTCATCGTTGATGATTCCTTTTTTCAACGGAACCAACACATCTTCTTTGTGTGCAGCTTCAAGTATTTCAATAAATGTTTTTTCGAATTCATGTACCTTGTCTACCGGAACTTTATTTAATAAACCGTTTGTTCCGCAGAAAATGATAGCGACTTGGTGTTCTACCGGAATCGGAGAATATTGAGGTTGAATCAATATTTCCGTATTGCGGAGTCCCTTATCAATTGCCATTTTTGTCACGGCATCCATATCACCTCCGAACTTGGAGAACGATTCCAATTCGCGGAACTGAGCCTGGTCGGTTTTCAATGTTCCTGCAACCTTTTTCATTGATTTTATCTGGGCGCTACCTCCTACACGCGATACGGAGATCCCTACGTTGATAGCAGGACGAACTCCGGCGTTAAACAAGTCTGTCTCCAAATAAATCTGACCGTCGGTAATAGAGATTACGTTAGTCGGAATATATGCGGAAACGTCGCCGGCTTGTGTTTCAATGATTGGGAATGCTGTCAATGAGCCTCCTCCTTTTACTCTGTCTTTTAAACAATTCGGAAGGTCATTCATTTGTTTTGCAACGTTATCGTTAGAAATAATCTTAGCGGCACGTTCCAAAAGGCGGGAGTGCAGATAGAAAATATCTCCCGGATATGCTTCGCGTCCTGACGGACGACGTAAAATCAAGGAAACTTCACGATATGCAACCGCTTGTTTCGACAAGTCATCATAGATAACCAATGCATGTTTGCCCTGATCCCTGAAGTACTCGCCGATAGCGGCTCCGGCAAACGCAGCATAATATTGCATTGCCGCAGGATCTCCTGCCGAGGCATTTACAATAATAGTATATTGCATAGCACCGTTTTCGGTAAGTGTATTTACGATATTAGCAACAGTAGAACCTTTTTGCCCGATTGCAACATAGATACAATAGACCGGATCACCTGCTAAAAAGTTTTCTTTTTGATTTATAATGGCATCTATCGCAATGGCTGTTTTTCCTGTCTGACGGTCACCGATGATTAACTCACGTTGACCACGTCCTACCGGAATCATAGCGTCAATAGCCTTGATACCTGTTTGTAACGGTTCGTTTACCGGTTGTCGGAAAATAACTCCCGGAGCTTTTCTCTCCAAAGGCATTTCGAGCAATTCGCCTGTAATGTCTCCCTTACCATCAATAGGTACACCAATAGCATTTACGACTCTCCCGATCATTCCTTCTCCCATCATGATGGAAGCGATTCGTTTGGTTCGTTTTACGGTAAAACCTTCTTTTACATGGTCGGTAGGGCCTAATAAAACGGCTCCCACATTGTCTTCTTCAAGGTTCATCACCACAGCCTGCATCCCATCCTCAAATTCAAGAAGTTCTCCTGCTTCCGCATGTTCAAGCCCATAAATACGGGCAACACCGTCGCTTACCTGCAAAACAGTCCCAACCTCATCGAATTTGATCTTGGTGTCGACATCTTCGAGCTGCATTTTCAGCACATCGGAAACTTCACTTGCTTTTATATTACTAGACATATTTTTTGTTTTATAATTGGGTTGTAGTTGATCGCTTATTTATTCGCTATCAATTTGCTTTTCCCTGTAAATTAAATATGGATTATTCTACACTGTTCTTCACAAGAAGGGAATCTCTAACTTCTTTCAATTGGGAACTTAAACTGGCATCCAATTGATATGTGCCTATTTGGAGAATAAAACCTCCGATAAGATTAGGGTTTGTTTTCGAAATAAAATCCACTTCTCCTCCGGTTCTGTCAGCGACCATTTTTTTCATCCGGGCTTCCTGTTCCGAATCAACAGTTTGCGGGGTAGTCAATTTACCGATAACAATATTTTTTGTCTTGCGATAAATATCCTGATATACCAAACTCATGAAGTGAAGATAAGCTTCCCGTTTCCGCGCGATAATCAAATCCAGAAAACGTATAAACTCAGGAGACACATCCGGTCCTGCTGCTGTAATCAACAATTCTTTTTTCTTTTCAGAAGAAATTCTGGGATTATCCAAAGCTTTTGTCAATTCAGGAACAAGAAAAAAGACATCGGAAATGAATTTCATTTCTTCATAAATCTCCTTCTCTTTTTTCTTGTCTACAGCATACTCATAAAGAGCTTTTGCGTATCTCGCCGAAATTCTACCGGTATCCATTAGCTGTTACGATTTGTGATATTAATCTCATCTAACAATTTATTGATCATTTCAGTTTGCGATTTCTCATCAGCAAGTTCCCTGCGCAAAACTTTCTCAGCTATATCAATCGAAAGTTCAGCTACCTGAGAGCGAATGTCTTTTATTGCATTCTCTTTCTCCTGCACGATGGTTACTTTGGCATTTTCAATGATTTTTTCAGCCTCAGCTTGCGCTTTGTTTTTGGCTTCGGAAATCATTTGTTCTTTCATCTTCGTGGCTTGTTTCAAAATATTGATTTGCTCATTTTTTGCTTCAGCCATAATTTTTTCGCCTTCGGCCTTGAGATTTTGCAATTTTTCGTTCGCTTCATGAGCAGCTTTCAACGACTCTTCTATATATTCCCCCCGTTTATTGATCATCCCGATAATTACAGGCCATCCGTATTTACCTAAGATAAACAAGACGATCAGGAAGCACAGAAGCATCCAAAAAACCAGTCCGAAATCAGGTGTCAATAACGACATAATTTTTCTTTTATAGAATTAAATAAACAAAGCTAAAATACATACAATAATGGCAAGGAAAGCAACACCTTCCACCAACGCCGCTGCAACAATCATGTTGTTACGGATATCTCCCGATGCTTCGGGTTGACGCCCCATGGCTTCCATGGCTGATCCACCGATTTTCCCAATACCGATACCGGCACCGATAACTGCAATTCCTGCTCCGATAGTTGCTCCTGCTTTTGCTAATGCTGCACCTGCTAGTGCTTGAAGAATAATAGTTAATAACATAATAGTAATTTTTAAGATTGTTTATTTTTTAGTTACAAATTACAAAGTATATATATATTGAATCAAAAACCGAATCTAACTTTCAATTTTCAACTCTCTACTTTCAATTATTTATGATGGTGTGGTTCTACTTGTGCCAACCCGATAAACAGGGCGGAAAGTGTTACAAAAACATAAGCTTGTATGAAACACACCAATATTTCCAAGAATGTCATAAATACAACTAGCGCAACGGACACAATTGACACTGCCGACCCGACGTAAGAAGACATTGCGGAAAAAATAAAAATAAGCCCGATCAACACCAACACCATAATATGTCCCGCCAACATATTGGCGAAAAGACGAATCATCAAAGCAATCGGTTTAGTAAAAATACCGATAACTTCAATTAACGGCATCAAGGGAACCGGGACTTTTAACCATGTTGGTACTTCAGGCCAGAACACCTCTTTCCAATACTCTTTTGTTCCGAAAACATTGGTAATAATGAAAGTAATGAAAGCCAGCACAAACGTAATGGCAATATTTCCTGTCAAATTGGCTCCACCCGGAAAAATAGGAATAATTCCTAAGATGTTATTGAAAAAGATAAAAAAGAAGGCGGTCAATATGTAAGGTGAGAATTTTTTATAATTTTTACCGATACATGCTTTGGCGATATCCTGATCCAACGTAAGAATCAAAGGTTCCAGAATTGCTTGCAATCCGGAAGGTCTACGCAGAGGATCTTTTTTATAACGGGATGCAATACCAAGGAAAATGGACAGAATCAATGCACAGCTAATAAGAAGGGAGAGTACATTTTTAGTTATGGAAATATCCAAAGGCCTTACTTCATTTCCGTCAACAAGTTCAACAACTTTACCTTTATTGTCTTCGCTATGGCTGATTTCAAATCCTTCGTAGGCTTCATGCCCGTGATGAAAACGGGAAGAAGAGAAGACAAACCAACCACGCTCGCGGCTTCGAACAATCACTGGCAACGGTATCGCAATCGGCTTTTCATTGATAGTTGTGATATGCCATGAATAATCATCGTTGATGTGTCCAAAAACCAATTCTTGTACATCAAGGTTTTCTTTTTCTTCCATTTCTGCCGTTTCTGGTTTAGCAGAAGCAATACCGGCAAGAAGCAGGAAGGAAACCAGCCATACAATGCGTTTTCCAATTATTTTATTTGCGGGAAACTTCATTTTCTTCTTTGTTTAATTTCGTTGAAACATAGGTTTCGAAAATAGAATAAATCACATAGTAAGCGAAAAATGTAAAAAGGAAACTAATTGTATTTTCTTTGACCAAAAGAGCATATAAAGCAACTATACCAATAATTGAGAATAGTTTTACGGACTTTAGGATCATAAAGACATTGAAATATTTTCTGCTTTCTTTCTTTGTTGCATTTACCATTGAAGTAATAGTAGCTGTTCCTAAAATGAAAAAGAAAATAATTACATAAGGGTACAGGGAAAAATAGTATTGTAAGAATGCTGTTTTAAAAACCACATAACCAATTATTTCACATGCAACCAATAAAAATGTCAGTTGAAATATGTATTTCTTTAGTTTTTCGCTCATGTTTTATAACCTCTAGCCGATTTTTCTCCGTATGAGGAGAGGATAGAGTATTTTTCATTATTTGTCCGATCTTCAAAAGATCAACCTTACTTTTGTCTGCTTTCTCCCGAAAAGAGAGATTGAGAATGAAGCCTGTCCTAACCCACCACTTTTTCGATGCACACGGAAACCAGATTATTCTTGACTTCAACAAAGCCGGAGTCAATTTTCAATGTAGTTTCTTTTCCGTTTGCCTCATAAGTAATCTCGCCGGCTTTTAATGATGAAATCAAAGCTGCATGGTGAGGCAGCACAGTAAAACTCCCTGCTGCTCCGGGAAGGTTGACGGAATCAACTTCTCCGGTAAATAGTCTTTTTTCGGGTGAAATAATTTCTAATTTCATACAATAGTTACGAGTTACAAGTTACGAGTCAGAAGAATGAAACAGAATAGTAATGATTTTTATCACTTATTCTTCATTCTTCACTCTTCATTCTATTGATTGGCTTGCAAATGCAATTCTTTACCTTTGGCAATAGCGTCATCAATGGTTCCGACATTCATAAATGCTTGTTCCGGAAGATTATCAACTTCTCCGTTGATGATCATCTTGAATCCGCGGATAGTCTCTTCAATAGGAACCATAACTCCGTCGACTCCTGTAAACTGAGCTGCCATGTGGAATGGTTGAGACAAGAAACGTTGTACACGGCGCGCACGGTTTACGGTAAGTTTATCGTCTTCGGATAATTCTTCCATACCCAAAATTGCAATAATATCCTGCAACTCTTTATATTTCTGTAGTATTTGTATTACGCTCTGTGCTGTCTGGTAATGTTCTTCACCAATGATATGCGGATCCAAAATACGTGAAGTAGAATCCAACGGATCCACAGACGGATAGATACCCAACTCGGCAATCTTACGGCTTAATACGGTAGTTGCATCCAAGTGCGAGAATGTTGTAGCCGGAGCCGGGTCAGTCAAGTCGTCGGCAGGCACATACACCGCTTGTACGGAAGTGATCGAACCATGTTTAGTAGAAGTAATACGTTCCTGCATGGCACCCATTTCGGAAGCCAGCGTAGGCTGGTAACCTACCGCCGAAGGCATACGTCCCAACAAGGCGGATACTTCGGAGCCGGCTTGTGTATAACGGAATATATTGTCGATAAAGAACAAAATATCTTTACCTCCTTGTCCTGAATCACGGAAATTTTCGGCTACGGTCAATCCGGATAATGCAACCGAAGAACGTGCGCCCGGCGGTTCATTCATCTGTCCGTAAACCAATGTAGCTTGTGATTTTGCTAATTCATTGTAGTCGATTTTGGTTAGATCCCAATCGCCTGCTTCCATGGCTTTTTTGAACTCTTCGCCATAACGGATAATTCCAGATTCAATCATTTCGCGAAGAAGGTCATTTCCTTCTCGGGTACGTTCTCCTACTCCGGCGAATACAGAATAACCATTATATCCTTTGGCAATATTATTGATCAACTCCATGATAAGCACGGTCTTTCCTACTCCGGCTCCACCGAACAAACCGATTTTACCCCCCTTGGAATAAGGTACGAGCAAATCGATTACTTTAATACCGGTATAGAGGATCTCTTTTGTAGTGGAAAGTTCTTCAAATTTGGGAGGTTCTCTGTGAATAGGCATTTCTCCTACTCTGTCGAATTTAGTCATCCCATCAATAGGTTCGCCTACTACATTAAGCATTCTCCCTTTGATTTGTTCGCCAACCGGAACGGAAATAGCTCTTCCAAGGGGTTGAACTCTCATTCCCCGTGTAAGCCCGTCGGTAGAGTCCATAGCAATGGTTCTTACCGCGTTTTCACCTATGTGTTGTTGACATTCTACGATTAGGTCTCCTAATCCCGGACGTTGAATTACAAGTGCGTCATGAATCTGAGGCAGGCTGATTCCTTTTTCAGGAAAACTCACGTCGACCACAGGCCCGATTACCTGAATAATTTCACCAAATTTTTCAGACATATTTTAGCGTTTTTAATATGGTATTAATTGTTTATTGTCAAAGATAGGCTAAATTAAACATCTCTTGTTTTACATCTCCTTTTAACGTTTTTTCCGCCCTAAAAGTAAGTCTATAAAGAAATCAGTAGTTCTAGCCGATTGCAAATATACATTTTTTTGTAAGAAAAAAAATTTTTGAAGAATATTATTTTGAGGTGTTAAAAAACACATTTATTTAAACGAAATTCGCAGTATATAGTTGCTGTTTTTTGATATAGTTTGGACTGAATTTTATAGTCATCCGCAAAAACATCGTTCTTAACATTCTCAAATTAAGTGCGTCACGCTTGAGTGTAAAAAAACAATAGTGTCCTTTGCTTTTTATCTATACGGCAAAGGACACTATTGTGTATCTGTAATATTATAATATTTGTATTCCTCAGGATTCTGTCATTAATATTTAACCGCTATGAACACGAAGAAAAAAACGCTATGAACGCAATGTATTTAAAAATAAGAACATCACCGCGTTCATTGCGAAAAAACATTGCGCTCATTGTTAATATATTCTTAACTTAATGACATTGACGAAGGCAATTAAGTAAATGCAAATAATTAATGACGCATTTAGAATTGAGTAGACAAAGTGAAACAAGTTGACGAGTAAACGAGTTATTCTTATCCTTGTTTACTCGTCAACTTATTTACTAAAAATATGACAATAAATTCTTTATAAAACTTAATAGACTGGTAACTCGTAACTAATAACTTGTAACTACTGATATTGATTTATTCATCAATCCTGATAAAATTGAAATTAGGATCAAAAGCAATGACTCTACGGCTGGTAAGCTGAACCCGCGAACGGTTCAAATCCGTATCAATAGAGATAACCAGCTCTCCGTCATACTCCTGATCTATATATTTCTTTATGGCGTCCGGAATAACTGAAACAGGAACCGGTTCGCGGTGGCAATCTACTACCCTCCATTTTCCTTCTCCGTTGAATTCGACATAATATCCATTTGTCAAAACCGCTCCATAGGAAAGGATATCTGAACCGTCTTTTTCCACATTTACCAGATAAATAGGCAGTTTTGGAAAAGTTTTTTCAATAAACTGAAGGGAAGAAGGGGGCAATTGCTTGGCATCTGACAATACTACTTTCCTTTCGGCAAACGCAACTTGTTGATATAAAGCCCCCAACAAAACAAATAACACAATTTTTTTCATAATTATCTAATAGTTAAATAGTTAATAATATATCAAAATCAGCATTCCCGGGTAGAATGGTATTCAGAACCGGAATCTGTCATTCTTTCCTATTCCTAACGTTTTATTATAAAGCAATGTTCATTTTGAATGTATTCATATTTCAACTTTAAATTGTATGATTTGCAAATTGTATATGCAATGGAAAGTCCCAAGCCTGTCGAATTTTCCTTTTTTCCTCTTGCCTGATAAAATCGATGAAAAATCTGATTCCCATCCAATGGTTCTTTATCTCCGCTATTCCTGAAAATAATAGTTTCCGAATTGACTTGAACCTCAATCTTGCCATTACTGTAATTGTGCAGGTATGCGTTTTTCAACAAATTGGTAATCAAAGCAGAAGCAAGCGTCTCGTTAATATTTATTTTAAAATCGTCTGTTTTTTTCATTTGAAAAGAGACATTTTTATAATTGTATGCCTCATTGAAATCAATATATATTTTTTCTATCAAATCATTCATTTTTATCTCCTGCGTTTCGGGAAACTGCCCATTTTCGATTTTTGAGAGAAACAGCAACGCCTTATTCAATTTTATAATGTGCTCAAGCGTTTGCAGGGTTTTAATAATTTCGGAGAGTTCATTTTCAGCCAGCGAATCATTTTCTGCCAGCATTTCCAAACGGTTCTGGCATATTGCCAACGGTGTCTGGAGTTCGTGTGAAGCATTGCTGATAAATTGTTTCTGCTGTTCAAATATCTCCTCATTCCTCTTGACGCTGTAATCCAATATGTTGTACAGGTTCTGAAACTCGGTAATCCGGGTACGGGATTTCGGGAAAGGAATCTTTTTTCCGATCGTATAATTTTTTATCCATGTCAGCAATACATACAACGGTTTCATATTGTAGTTGAATACAAACGTATTAACCACTATTATCGCTATCAGCAGGGATAAATAGAGGAAAATAATCCAATTGAGAATAGAGCTTTTCAAATCTTCTTTTTCTATGGCAGGAATACACACCGTCAATTCATAGTAATCGCCCTTAGCCTTGAATGTATTTCTCAATACACGCGCCGGTTCAGCCTCTTTCTTCTCTTCGATATAGACCATTTCGTCCGAATACCGGACATCGGGATAGCGAAGCGCATATTCATCCGGGACACGTTGAATAAAATAACAGTTATTACTTCCATTGGGCTCCATCGGAACCTCTTCTCCGGCAAGGACTCCGGCAATCACGCTTTTCGAATAATCTTCAAGGTAATCGTCCGTTTCATCGTTCACCTCATCCATAACAGTTATATAGAAAAAGATGCTCCAGATACCCAATATGATAAAAAGGTATATAGATAAATGAGAGAGTATTTTATACTTTAGCTTCATTCCTGTTTGTTTACAAATTAAATATCTACATACAAAGACAATGAATTTTATAAACACAAAGGCACAAAGAACACAATGAAAATAAAAAGAAATATTACTTTGTGCCTTTGTGTTTACTATCTCTTATTAGAAGTAATATTGCGGATAAACATTTAATATAAACCGTTATCATTTCAGCCTCAACTCTCCACCAGTTTATAACCCAATCCGTAAATGGCTTTGATTTCGATGGCGGCTCCCGCCTGATGCAGTTTCTTACGGAGATTCTTAAT
Organism: Paludibacteraceae bacterium; assembly: GCA_031553005.1. Lineage (GTDB taxonomy): Bacteria > Bacteroidota > Bacteroidia > Bacteroidales > Paludibacteraceae > RGIG9379. The sequence continues at coordinate 45,208 of JAVBMA010000039.1, forward strand.
CTGCGCATAAATAAAGTCGAAATTATCCGTCTGGTCAATATGATCGCCCCAAACAGCCTCGGCAAGCACAGTTTTGTTTAATAAACGGTCGGGACGATTCAGGAAATATTGCAAAATATCATACTCTTTACGATTCAACTCAATCTCCGTGTCATCCACAAAAACGCGGAAAGTATCCGGAAAAAGCCGGATATTCCCATACTCCACAATATTCTTGCCATTGTTTTGATTACGGCGTATCACGCTCCGGACGCGGGCATTCAGCTCTGCCAGATGAAAAGGCTTCGGAAGGTAATCGTCCGCCCCGATGTTCAATCCCAACACTTTATCCTCCAACGAATCCTTTGCCGAAATAATGATAATATTTTCCTGTTTCTGATTTTCCTTCAAATAAGTAAGAAGATCCAACCCGTTGCCATCGGGTAGCATGATGTCAAGCAAAATACAGTCGTAATGATAATCTTCGCTCTTGCGCAAAGCCGTCGCATAATCGGGAGCCGTTTCCACTACGTACCTCTCTTTTTCAAGAGAGTGCTGCAAAATTTCCCGAAGAGACGGATCATCTTCTATAATCAGAATTTTCATAGAAAAAAAGTTACAAGTTAAACCCAACTCTCACCTTTCACTTTTCACCTTCTCGCACTTATTACAAATCCCATAAACATAAAGTGAATAATGGGAAATATTGAAATTTTTTATCTTTTTCGATTGGACAGCCCGTTTGATATTTGCATCCGAAAACTCTTTGACCTTTCCGCAACTGGTACAAATAAAATGGTTATGAATGGTTGTATTATAGGCCTTTTCAAACTGAGCCATATTATTTCCGAACTGATGCTTTATGACCAGATTGCAATCCAGAAGCAGATCAATATTATTGTATAAAGTAGCCCGGCTGACCTGATAATTATTTTCTTTCATATACAAGTACAGCGACTCAATATCAAAATGCCCTTCAATAGAATAGATCCTGTCCAATATAGCAAAACGCTCCGGAGTCTTACGAAGAGAGTGTTCCTTCAGATATTTGGTAAAAATTTGTATAACAGTCTCTTTCGTTTGTTCCATGATATTTCCATATTTCAGGCACAAATTTAATGAAAAGTGAAAAGTGAAAGATGAAAAGTGAAAGATAAAGATGATTTTTTTTGTTTTTTACTTTCAACTTTCACTTTTCAACTCTCAACTTCAACCAAACCACTGGTCAACAAAAATGCCCTTCAATAGAATAGATCCCTGTCCAATATGGCGAGGCGCTCCGGAGTATTACGAAGAGAGTGTTACTTCAAATATTTGGTGAAAAGTGAAAGATGAAAGCTGAAAGATAAAGATGATTTTTTTGTTTTCAACTTTCACTTTTCACCTCTCAACTTCAACCAAACCACTGATCAACAAAAATGCCCTTCAATAGAATAAATCCTGTCCAATATGGCGAGGCGCTCCGGAGTATTACGAAGAGAGTGCTACTTCAAGTATTTGGTGAAAAGTGAAAGATGAAAGATAAAGATGATTCTTTTGTTTTTTACTTTCAAATTTCACTTTTCACCTCTCAACTTCAATCAAACCATTGGTCAATAAAAGTCCCATCACTCTTTATCACCATTTTAACATCTACATCCCTGCGTTCCATTTCTATTTTGTAGAAAACCTCCGAACCTTTATGAATCTCTTTCAAATCTTCAAACCGGTACTTCGGGTATTTCGCTTTAGCCGCAGATTTAATGTTTGCCGGAAGATCGGATTCCCACAGCTCAAAAGCATACATCAACAGATTTCCCTTTGCATCATAATAAGCCTTGTAGTCATTAAACCGGATATCAAATTCCACTTCATAGATATTTTCAGCGCTCTCCCATTCCACATCGTAGGCTTTTGGAAAATCTTTCTGGAATTTCTGCTGGAGCGCTTCCGGCGGAATCACATCCCTCGAACGGGCAGCTTGGTACTTGTCAATCATATTGCCAATCTCCACATCCGAATATTCCTTCGTTATGGCAGGAGCAGACTGAGCCTGTACCACATGTACAGAGAAAAAAAGAGCCAATCCGGCTACAAAAAATTTAAAAATCGTTTTCATATTCATATTTTTTAAGTTTAAAATCTACGGTAAACATCAGGTACAAAACTGAAAAGAATTGGGAAAAATAAAATTCTTTATTAAATTTGCGTTTCTAAAAAATTAGCGAAAAATAAAGTGAAGCAGAGGATTTCTGCGTACTTATAAAAAAATATAGGGATGAATATTTCATATAATTGGCTGAAGCAATATATCAATCTGAATATTGAGCCTGAAGAAGTGTCAAAAACATTGACATCCATTGGTTTGGAAGTAGGCTCTGTCGAAGAAGTTCAAACCATCAAAGGCGGGCTTGAAGGACTGGTTGTAGGCGAAGTGCTGGAAGCTCTTCCGCATCCCGATTCCGACCACTTGCATATCAGCAAGGTGAATATAGGAAACAACGAACCGCTACAAATTGTTTGCGGGGCTGCCAATTGCCGCGCCGGTTTAAAAACAATCGTGGCAACAATCGGAACCAAACTCTATTCGGGAGAAGAGACTTTCACCATCAAAAAGTCCAAAATCCGTGGGGCTGAATCTTTCGGGATGCTTTGTGCCGAAGATGAAATCGGAATCGGACAAAGCCATGCCGGAATCATTGAACTGCCTGCCGATGCGAAAGTCGGAACATTAGCCAAAGATTATTATAACGTAAAGAGCGACTATGTGATTGAAGTTGACATTACACCCAATCGCATCGATGCCGCTTCGCACTATGGTGTTGCAAGGGATCTTGCCGCTTATTTCAGGCAACACGATGCTTCCGTTAAACTTCAAAAACCGGACGTAAGTGCTTTCAAAGTTGAGAACAATAATTATCCTGTTAAAATAACAGTCGAAAACAGAGAGGCTTGTCCGCGCTATTCGGGCGTAACAATTGCCGGTGTGACAGTAAAGGAATCTCCCGAATGGTTGCAAAACGCATTGCGCACAATCGGGCTCCGTCCGATTAACAATGTGGTGGACGTAACCAACTACATGTTATATTCAATGGGACAACCATTGCATGCTTTCGATGCAGATAAAATTGCAGGAAAGCATGTGATTGTAAAAACACTTCCGGAAGGAACTAAATTTACCACATTAGACGGTATTGAGCGTACTCTTAATGCTGCCGACCTGATGATCTGTGATGAAAAAGGCGGCATGTGTATCGGTGGTGTTTTCGGCGGATTGAATTCGGGCGTAACGGAATCGACTCAAAATGTATTTCTTGAAAGTGCATATTTCAACCCTGTTCATATCCGTAAAACGGCTCGCCGTCATGGATTAAGCACCGATGCATCCTTCCGCTACGAACGCGGTTGCGATCCGAACAATACCATTTACAATTTGAAACTTGCTGCACTTCTTATCAAAGAAGTGGCAGGCGGGACAATCGCCAGCGAGATATCCGACGTTTATCCAACCGAGATAAATCCTTTCCGTGTTGATATTACCTACTCAAAAATCAACTCGCTGATAGGAAAAGAGATACCGGAAGAGACAATCAAAAGCATTCTTACCGGGCTGGAAATCGCAATCGTAGAAGAAAACGGGGATGCTCTTGTATTGAACGTTCCGACTTACCGCGTAGACGTGCAACGTGACGTAGATGTAATTGAAGATATTCTCCGTATTTACGGATACAATAATATTGTTCCGGGAACATCTTTAAATTCGTCTATTAACTACTCTTCGAAACCAGATAGCTACAAGCTTCAAAATCTTATTTCGGAGCAGTTAACCGGTTGCGGATTTAACGAAATCATGAACAATTCGCTCACCAAGGCGGGGTATTATACCGAATCGGGAGCCTATCCGGCAAGCCGTTCGGTCATGATTATGAATCCGTTGAGTACAGATTTGAATGCTATGCGCCAGACACTCCTGTTCGGTGGATTAGAAAGCATTGCATACAACATAAACAGGAAAAACGCAGATATCAAATTCTATGAATTCGGAAACTGCTATTATTTTGACGGAAGTAAACCTCTGACTGCCGAAAATCCCCTAAAACCATATTCCGAAGATTTTCATCTGGGTATCTGGCTGAGCGGAAACAAAACGGCTCAAAGCTGGGTTCAAAAACCGGAAAAAACAACTTTTTACCAATTGCGGGCATACGTAGAAAATATCCTAACCCGCATGGGCGTAAACATCCAAAAGATGGTTTACGGAGCCTACAGCGACGAACTTCTTGCTGAAGCCCAAACGATCTATTCTCCGAACGGCAAGCAACTTGTTGCGATGGGAATCGTAGACCGCAAGCAATTGAAAAAGTTCGACATTGAAAATGAAGTCTATTTTGCCGACCTGAATTGGAAAAACATTTTGTCGGAAATTAAAAAGCATAAAATCTCTTATTCGGAAATCTCCAAATTCCCGGAAGCAAAAAGAGACCTGGCGCTTTTATTAGACAAACAAATTCCGTTTGCTGATATATCCAAAATCGCATTCGAAACCGAACGCAAACTTTTAAAAGAGGTATATCTCTTCGACGTCTATGAAGGTAAAAACCTCGAAGCAGGCAAAAAATCATACGCTGTCAGCTTTATTTTACAAGACGAAAATAAAACGCTGACCGACAATCAGATCGACGGCATAATGAATCGCCTGATTAAAAATTTCGATGAAAAACTGGGGGCTAAAATCAGATAAAAACAGCCTCCCCCCAACCCCCTCCTCAAGAGGGGGAGATGGCTAAGACCGAAGGGATTGAGGTATCGGATCGATAAAGTAATGGACTAATAAATAAAATTTGAATAATTGAACTAATAACGAAATACGCTCCACTACCCCTCCCTGAGGAGGGGGTTGGGGGGAGGCTTTTAAATTTTACAACATGGGAAGAGCATTTGAATATCGTAAAGCAAGAAAAATGAAACGTTGGGGAAACATGGCCCGCACGTTTACAAAATTAGGTAAAGAAATCTCTATGGCTGTAAAAGCCGCAGGAGGAGACCCGGATGGAAATCCTCGCTTACGTGTATTGATGCAGAATGCGAAAGCTGCCAATATGCCGAAAGAAAATGTTGAACGCGCCATCAAAAAAGCTCTTTCGAAAGATGAAGCCGACTACAAGGAAGTAGTATATGAAGGATATGGCCCGTTTGGTATTGCTGTTGTTGTTGAAACGGCAACGGATAATCCAACCCGTACGGTAGGAAACGTTCGCAACTACTTTAACCGTAATGGCGGTTCATTGGGAACATCAGGCAGCTTGACATTCCTTTTCGAACATAAGAGCGTTTTCAAAATCAAACCGAAAGAAGGTGTTGATTTGGAAGAGTTGGAACTTGAATTGATTGACTTTGGGGTTGATGAAATTTTTGCCGACGAAGATGAAATCATAATCTACGGAGCTTTTGAATCTTTCAGCAAAATTCAAAAATATTTTGAAGAAAACGGTTTCGAAATTACAAGCGCCGAATTCGAACGCATCCCGAACGAGCAGAAAGAGCTTACTGCCGACCAACGCGAACAAGTCCAAAAATTGTTGGATAAGATGGAAGATGACGAAGATGTACAGAATGTATATCATAACATGAAAGAAGAAGAGGAGGAATAAAAATATGTTTGAAAATTTAGGAGATAGGCTGGAGAGATCCTTTAAGATACTAAAAGGGGAAGGAAAGATTACCGAAATTAACGTTGCCGAAACGCTCAAAGACGTAAGAAAAGCGTTATTGGACGCTGACGTTAACTATAAAGTTGCCAAAACTTTTACCGAAACGGTAAAAGAAAAAGCACTAGGGCAAAATGTATTAACAGCAGTGAAACCAAGCCAGTTGATGGTCAAAATTGTCCATGACGAATTGGCTACATTAATGGGTGGAACCAGCGTGGATATCAATCTTACCGGAAAACCATCCGTCATCCTGATGTCCGGATTGCAAGGTTCGGGAAAAACAACGTTCTCTGGAAAACTTGCCCTGATGCTCAAAAGCAAAAGAGGGAAAAAACCTCTCTTGGTGGCATGTGACGTTTACCGCCCTGCCGCAATCGAGCAATTACGTGTATTAGGAACTCAGATAGATGTTCCGGTATATACGGAAGAAGAAAATAAAAATCCGGTAGAGATTGCTCAAAATGCCATACAACATGCAAAAGCACAAGGAAATGACGTCGTAATCATCGATACCGCCGGACGCCTGGCAGTAGACGAACAGATGATGAATGAAATCTCTGCCATCAAAAAAGCGATTGAACCACAGGAAATCCTCTTTGTTGTCGATTCGATGACCGGGCAGGATGCCGTAAACACAGCCAAAGAATTCAACGACCGTTTGAATTTTGACGGGGTGGTGCTGACTAAATTAGACGGGGATACCCGCGGTGGTGCTGCTCTTTCAATCCGTTCGGTTGTTACAAAACCGATAAAATTTGTCGGAACCGGAGAAAAGATGGATGCAATAGATGTATTCCATCCCGAACGTATGGCAGACCGTATCCTCGGAATGGGAGACATCGTTTCGCTGGTTGAACGTGCGCAAGAACAATTTGACGAAGAAGAAGCAAAACGCTTACAAAAGAAAATAGCCAAAAATCAATTTGACTTCAACGACTTCCTGAGCCAGATTCACCAGATCAAAAAAATGGGGAACCTGAAAGACCTTGCATCCATGATTCCGGGCGTTGGAAAAGCATTGAAAGATATTGATGTTGACGATAACGCATTCAAGGGTATTGAAGCGATCATCTACTCCATGACACCTTCCGAACGCAGTAATCCGGATACCCTGAACGGGTCGCGCCGCCAACGCATTGCCAAAGGTAGCGGTACTTCCGTACAGGAAGTAAACCGGCTGCTGAAGCAATTTGAAGATACCCGCAAAATGATGCGCATGGTTACACAAAATCCGGGAAAATTGAAACTCGGAAAGAGATAGAAAACAGGTTGTCTGTCCCGTTAGGGACAAAATATTGGTAGAAATAGATATCTTCTTACCAAAAGCTATGCTGCTCCATCCGCCTTTGGAGACGAAGCGTTAAAAAAATCTTCGTAATGGAGCGTTAAGAAACGTTTTTTGTTTGACGACCGACCGAAGGAAGGGAGGAGTTTAAAACGTTTTAGTGAAATGCAGAAGATTTTTAGCGGAGAATCCACAGCGGCGGCTTTTTTTGCTTACTTTTTTGAGCTGTAGCAAAAAAGTAAGAGCCAGTCCGGCTTGAGGACATTTTATATAAAAATCATATCGAAAAAACTCGGGGTGATAAGGAGCAATTTAATCAGTGTTAATAATAAAAAATACATATGGAACTAATAGACGGAAAAGCTATTGCCGACCAAGTTAAGCAAGAGATTGCCCAGGAAGTCTCGGAAATAAAAGCAAAAGGAGGAAAAACCCCGCACTTGGCAGTTATCATTGTAGGTCACGACGGGGGCAGCGAAACATACGTTGCCCACAAAGTAAAATCATGTGAACAAGTCGGCTTCAAATCAACAAAAATATGCTTTGAAGAAGGGATTACGGAAAAAGAATTATTAGGTCAAATCGAAATATTGAACAACGATCCCGATGTAGACGGATTTATCGTTCAGCTTCCGTTGCCGAAACATATTTCCGAACAGAAAGTGATTGAAGCAATTGACTACCGTAAAGATGTAGATGGTTTCCATCCGATCAATGTCGGACGTACTTCCATTGGATTGCCCTCTTTCGTTTCGGCTACTCCTGCGGGTATTTTGGAACTGTTGAAACGTTACAAAATCGAAACCGCCGGAAAACACTGCGTTGTTATCGGACGGAGTAATATCGTAGGAAAACCGGTAGCATCGTTGATGATGCAAAAAGGATATCCGGGTGACTCTACCGTAACCGTCTGCCATAGCCGTACTAAGAATATAAAAGAGATTTGCCTGCAAGGAGATATTATCATTGCTGCATTGGGTTCGCCCAACTTTTTGAAAGAAGATATGGTAAAAGAAGGAGCTGTTGTTATCGACGTAGGAACTACACGTGTTCCCTCCACCGAAACAAAAAGCGGATGGAAGCTCACAGGCGATGTTGACTTTGCCAATGTTGCGCCAAAATGCAGCTTTATCACTCCGGTTCCGGGAGGCGTAGGCCCTATGACGATTTGTTCTTTATTGAAAAACACGCTCCTGGCAGGAAAAAAAGAGATATATCAGGATTGATTTTTGCTTAAAAAGCCACTATAAACAAAAGCATTGAATATGCGATTCAATTGAATACATGAGCTATATTTATTAAATGGTTATCCGTAATATTGCCCCTAAGAATTGTCCCGTTAGGGACCTAATATTGGTAGAGGAAACAACCTGTTATTACCTTGTCCCATTCGGGACAATATATTTTCTTCTTATATTGCGTCCCTGACGGGACTTGGATTGACATAAAATTCTTCTTTCTACCAATATTACGTCCCTAACGGGACAATAAACAATATTTTTTACTACTCTTTTTTAGAGGTAATATTGCGGATAATCATAATTTATTAATATTCCTCATGTATTCTTTTACTTACAAAACTTCTCATATAAGACTTTTCTTCGATTAAATTCATACAAACCACATTCTAAAAAAATCTTATCATGAAAATCAAATTAGTAACCATTATTACCTTCTTCCTGTTGAGTTGTATTTCATTTAATATATCAGCTCAGGAAAAAAAAACGGTAAACGCAAAACTAAATGATGCTACCGTATTTTTCCAAGGTGCAGAATTAACTCATAAGGCAACTTATTCTTTGGCTCAAGGCGAAAACGAGATTTATATAGAAGGATTAAGCCCGAATATAGACAGGAACAGTTTAAAAATAAAGGCTTCTAATGGAGTGGTTATTTCATCTTACGAATTTTCAACTGACTTCCTGACCTCATCAAAAAACGGAGGTGACATCCAAAAACTACAAGATTCACTTGATTTTTACGAGAAAAAATTAGCGGATTTGAACATTGATATCAACATTACTACCGATCTTATTTCATTCTTGCAAAAAGGAACATCCAAAAATGTTGACGGTTCTGAAAAAGGATTAGGTATTGATGAACTGGTAAAAACGATGAGTTATTACAAAACCCAATCGAAAGAATTGCAAGATATTCAATCGGATAATAACAGAAAAAAAAAGGATTTAGCTCAGTCTATCGACAGGCTAAGAAACCAGATAGCCCAAGAATCTCTAAAATACGATAAAATATCAGGCATACTAAAGCTGAATCTTTCCGCACCACAAATGGCAACGTGCAATTTTATCATCTCATATTACACTTCCGAGGCTGGTTGGATGACTTATTACAATATTACCGTAACGTCTACCGATAAGCCCATATCTATTGCAGCCAAATCCAAAGTTTTTCAAACCACCGGTTTAAATTGGGAAAAGGTAAAACTGACTCTTTCGACTTCGTCCCCAAGCAATGGAAAGATTGCGCCGTTATTCCATACATGGTTTTTGGATTTTCAAAAAGCAACATATTATAATCTAAATAAAGATAATTCGACCGTTAATGTAAACGTTCAAAACAGCTATTACCCTCAAAATTCGAAATCAATTGAAGATGCGCTGCAAGGTCGCGTATCAGGAGTTCAAGTAAACGAAAGTCCGGGACATCCAGGAGCCGCAACTTCTGTTCGCATACGAGGTATAAGCTCCTTGACAGGTTCCAATGAACCGTTATACGTAATAGACGGTGTGCCAATCGGAGACGGTAATTCCAACCCGTTGAGCAACATTAAACCTGAAGATATCTTATCTATGGAAATATTGAAGGATGCTTCTGCTACTGCTATTTATGGCTCTCGTGCTGCAAATGGAGTCGTAATAGTAACAACTAAAAGGGATACCGGAGAAAACGACATAGATGAATACCTTTCAGAAACAGAAAATGAATTGAACCGGATTTATAACATTGATATTCCTTATACAATACCCGGTAATGGAAAAGAACAAAGCATTGATTTACAAACAATAAATACAGATGCCGACTATAGGTATTATTGTGTACCGAAATTGGATACGGAGACCTACTTGTTAGCAGAAATTTCCGACTGGCAAAAACTTAATTTACTGAGTGGAAGCGCATACGTTACTTATGATGGAACCTACATCGGCGAAACACGTATCAACGCGAATACTACACACGAAAAACTTACGCTTACGCTTGGTACCGATAAACGTGTAAGTGTAAAACGTGAAAAAATGCAGGATTACAGTAGTATTAAGTTTTTAGGAACAGACGTAAAACAAACATTTACTTACAAACTGACAGTCAGGAATAGCCAGAACAGGCCAATAAAGATTATACTGAAAGATCAATATCCGGTTTCCAGCCAGAAATCTATTGAGGTAGAGTTGCTGAAAAAAGAGACCACTCCTTGGAGTGCAAATAAAGAAGAGATAGGAGTTCTTTCCTGGGAAAATGAAATTGCCGCCGGAGAGACAAAAGAATACCGGATAAGTTACAGTGTAAAGTATCCGAAAGGAAGCAAACTGACATGGTAATTACACTATAAATTGTAAATTATAAATTCCTCAAATATGTTTTACGCCCCCGACATAGACAACTCATTCATTCTTCCCGAAGAAGAGTCGCAACACGCCGTTAAAGTGCTACGGCTACAGTCTGGTGACCACATCGAACTGGTTGACGGTAAAGGGGGATATTATAAAGCCGAGATTGTTTTACCACATCATAAACGTTGTGAAATCCGGATTTTGGAAAAGCAGTCCGAATTTCATAAACGTCCGTACCGTCTTCATATCGCAATAGCTCCGACAAAAAACATTGAACGGCTGGAATGGTTTGCCGAAAAAGTAACCGAAATAGGAATTGACGAAATCACTCCGGTCATTTGCCAATTTTCGGAACGGAAGATTGTCAAACAGGAACGGCTGGAAAAGATATTGATCTCGGCAATGAAGCAATCGCTAAAAGCCTATTTGCCTCAACTGAACGAACAGTGTACTTTTGATGAATTCCTGAAACGTACGGAGCCGGGACAATGCTTTATTGCTCACTGTTATGACGGTCAAACAAAAAAGAATCTCTCTTCGGCTTATATTCCGCGCCAAAATACAACTTTATTAATCGGCCCCGAAGGCGATTTCAGCCCCGCTGAAGTTGAAAAAGCATTGAAAGCGGGCTTTATTCCCATATCATTGGGCGAAAGCCGGCTGCGTACCGAAACAGCAGGAGTTGTAGCCTGTCATACAATAAACCTCCTGTCTGAAATCGACGCCGCACAAAATGGAAAATAAATTAAAAGAATGGGCGTGCAAATATGAGGTAAAGGAGCATATCTTAAACGACCCTATCCAATTTCCTCACCGATACAGCAACAAACAGGATATCGAAATAAGCGCTTTTATCACTTCCTGGATTTCATACGGAAACCGGAAAGCAATTATTGCAAAAGCAGAAGAGATAGACCGCATTTTCGGACAGTCGCCGTACCTCTTCATTTTAAACGGTGATTTTGAACAATGGAAAGATTGCAAGAAAAACCTGTATCGGTTTTACAATTATGCCGACTTATACGACTTATGCATAAGGCTGCATGAAATATATTCCAACTACGCCGACATGGAAGAGTGTTTGTCTGCAAATGCACTCTCCTGCCCTATTCAAAAACTTCAATATACATTTGTAAATATAAAAGGGATTCCGCTCCTGAATGGAAAATCCGCATGCAAACGGCTTGCTATGTTTTTAAGATGGATGGTGCGCCGGGATAGTGTTGTCGATTTTGGTATCTGGCAAAATACAGATCCGCGCAACCTTGTCATCCCACTGGATACACACGTTTACAAGCAAGCTCTCGAACTGAAAATTACCAACCGCAAAACACCCGACATGATCGCTGCGCGTGAAATAACAGATTATTTTAAATCAATCTACCCCGAAGATCCTGCTAAAGGAGATTTTGCTTTATTCGGGTATGGGGTGAATAATAAGTAAGATATTCAGATGAATAGATGTTCAGATATTCAGATGTTCAGATATTCAGAGAAAGAAGTGATGAAATAAATTTATATAGAGAAAGACAAAATGTAGAATGCACAACGCGCGGTTATAGTTTTGTACTTGACCGTTTTGTCAAAGTCGGATAGCAAAACTCTCTTATCTATTTGACCATTTTTAATGCACTGCCTACAATGTTCTGTTTTGCGTTGTAGGCAATGCCCGACACATTTGTGCAGTCATCACGCAAGCGGTTGCAGCCAATTTAAGAGTGAACACAGAGAAAAAAAGAATAAAATTATAACAAATCAAAAAACATAAAACAATGAAGAAAATAAAATTTTTAGCAGCAAGTTTAATATTGTTTTTGACGGTGGGCGTAAATGCACAAGAAATAGAAGTAACGCCTGCTTCATTAAATCTTTTCTCCTTAACAAATGTAGCAAGTACCGCACAGGCAGTTACATTATCAGGTAAAAATTTGACAATTGGTCAACCAATAACAGTAACATCTTCAAATAGTTATTACGTCCAAGTCTCTTTAACTCCGGATGGTTCTTTTAGTGGTTCTGTTTCTATTCCGGTAACGGCAACCAATTTGAACACAACGATATATGTACGTGGGGAAGCATCGGTAAATTCAGGTACATCAGTTAGTAATATTTCTGTTGCCGGTGGTGGCACAACTGCACCTAAAACCATAGAAGTAAGACATCTTCGTGTTGAGGAAAGCACACTAAATGGCAGTTGTGGGACAAATCTTACTTATAGTTATAACATCGCAACAAGTACACTTACCATTAACGGCATAGGAGATATGGCTAATTACTATGCTTCTTCTGTTCCGTGGTATTCTTATCGAGAATTAATCAGTCAAGTGATTATAGACAATAGTGTAACAAGTATTGGTAATTATGCTTTTTACAATTTCAGGAATCTCACTTCAATTGAGATACCCGAAAATGTGAAAAGTATTGGTCAAAATGCATTTTCCTGTTATGGTCTTTCAAATGGTCTTACTTCAATTACTATTCCTGCAAATGTTACAAATATTGGAAATTCCACATTTTCAAATTGTAGTAATCTATCATCAATTACCATTTCGGGCAACAACATTACAAGTGTCGGACAAAATGCTTTTAATAATACAAAATGGTATAACAACCAACCTGATGGGTTTGTATATATGGATAATAAAATTTTATACAATTATAAAGGAACAATGACAGAAAACACAACTCTTGTTGTGCCAAACGGAGTTGTCTGTATTGCGGAAAATGCGTTTTCAAATTGCAACAACCTTACATCACTTACCTTATCAAGTAGCGTAGTAAATATTGGAGAAGGAAATTATCCTTTTCAATATTGTCACAATTTTACATCTATCAGCGTAGAAAATGGAAATTTAAATTATTCTTCGGAGAATGGAGTATTATTTAATGCAGATAAAACATTGTTAATTAATTGCCCAATAGGTAAAAAAGGAAATTATGTTATTCCAAATGGCGTAACAGAAATTAAAGAAGGGGCTTTTTTTATGAGCAAACTTTCTTCAATTAATGTCCCCGAAAGTATGACAACTATTGGATATGCCTCTTTTGAAGGTAGTAACATTACTGCGTTTGTCTTTCTTAATCCTACACCAATTAAAGAATTATATTTTTCTGGTTGTATAATATATGTACCAGCGAATAGCAAAGAAGCCTACGAAAATGGTTCTCAAACGTGGTATGGTGTTAGTGTTTTAAAACTACCCGATATTTCAATAGATGATATCTCCGTTACACCATCAGAAAACAATACACAAATAGAGTGGCAAGCCTATGAAAATACTGAAGGCTACCGAATTACAATTTACAGCGATATAGCACGAACTGACACTATTTTTATATTGGAGTTTGACGCTGCAGGAGAATGGCTTAGCACTATTTCACTTCGTTCAGCAGATACAAACCGCTCTTATATAATAGAAAATTTGCAAAGTGGCACAGAATATTTTTATACATTTGAAATTCTTGGAGTTGGCGATGCTGTGTTGGCAAGCCTATCGGATAAATTTATAACCGCAGGCGAACCGACAAATATTATTGAGTCGTTAGCTACGCCTATCGATGCAAAAGTTGTCGGATATTATAACATTATGGGACAAAAACTTTCACAAGAACCAGAAAAGGGTTTCTACATCGTTTTGTATAGTAACGGACAGACAGAGAAAAAGATAAAAAAATAGTGTCTATTACACTGCCTACAACGTGCTGTTCTGCGTTGTAGGCAATGCAATAGACACCTCGTTCGGCGTAGGCTTTAGAGGCTATTGCACGTTAAGCTCAGCAGAGACATACACCAAACTGTGAAATTTTTATTGTTGGCACGCTACGGCAAACAGGGTATATAATAGAATTTATACAATAAAAAGTATTTTTATTAAAATATTTTTACAAATATTTTGTTTATAAAACAAATAATTACTATATATTTGCCTACCTGTTAAATAAAAAATATGCTAAATCTACCTTTTACAACCATAAATAATCAGCCATACAATCATTTATTGAATGTAAAAGTATATCTGTACAAAAAAGCAGGATGCTTGTTAACAAACATCATTTACTGGTAAAAATCCTTTATTAAAGACATACAATAGTCTTTTTAAAGGATGTTTTTTTATTGTTTCTTTGATATATTGGCAAAAAATTGCTGGCAATTGATAGTAGAGCAATCGGCAACAGATAGTATTGCTACCAGCAATTGTTACTATTATAGCCGGCAATAGTTAGTATTATTATCAGCAATAGTTAATATTGTTATCGGCAACAGTAGGTATTATTATCGGCAATAATTAGTATTGTTATCGGCAACAGTAGGTATTATCATCGGCAATAGTTAGTATTGTTATCAGCAACAGCAGGTATTATCATTAGCAATAATTAATATTGTTATCGGCAATAACAGGTATTATCATCGGCAATAGTTAGTATTATTACCGGCAATAATTAGCATCATTGCCAGCAATTATTGATAGCGTTTTCAAGCACAATAAACATAATATTTAAGTACAGAAAGTATATTTCCACATAAATAAACATTAAAAATAAAAAAAATAAGATTGCAGTTATCTATAATATTAACCTTAAAACCTACTGATTATGGCAATTGATTGGATTAAAAAAACCTATGAAGGTCTTTATGACCAATGTACCCAAACCATCACTTACCTGGATGGCAAATTTAGTGATTTCGGTATTGACGGAAAAACAGCCGAATGGGTAAACAACACATTTAAACCCGCATCGGATGCCTATGCATCGGCTTTTAACGCATGGAAAGATGAGTCACAGCGCACGCCTGCCAAAATTGCCATCATACAAACGGCGCGGACGGTATTAGAACCCCTTTATCGAGAGTTATATGCTTTCTTAAAAGGTAATCCTGTAATAACAAATGCCGACTTGCTTGCTATGGCTCTGCCCAAACGCCCTGCGGGTACACGCACACCTATGCCTGCACCTACTACTTTTCCTGTGCCAAGTATAGACATCAGCATTATCCGCCAATTGACGTTGCATTTTGTTGATAGCGCAAGCGGTAAAAAGGGGAAACCGCATGGTATAGCGGGTGCTGTTATTCGATGGGCAATGCTTGAACAACCCCCTACAAGTGTTGAAATGCTGAATAATACAGCCCTTGATACTAAAACGCCTTTTGTACTTGCATTTACCGAAAGTGAACGCCACAAAACAGTATATTTCTGCCTTTGCTGGCAAAATACACGTGGCGAAATGGGAGCATGGAGCGAAATTGTTTCGGCTGTAATACCATAAAGGACAAAAACAAAAAAATGTAATGAAAATACCCGCCAAAATTTTGACGGGTATTTTTTTGTTTAACATATATATAGTATTTCATTTTATCCTGCTTATTCATTCTTTTTTTTCTTGCGGCACAGGCTTCTGCCTGCGTCAAAGTTAAAAGCAAAATTTCAAATGCCTGTCGGAAAAGATCCGCCAAGTATACATTCAGGAGATTCCTCACTACGTTCGGAAAGACACCTTTGTGTTTCTATAAAGAGACGAGGCTGTCCCAAAAGTACTTTAACCACAAAGGACACAAAGTTTTACACTAAGGGACACAAAGAATATTGGATGATTATCAGGATATTGTGATCTTTGTGAATTTTCTTTGTGTACTTTGTGGTAAAGAATATTGGCTTTTTGGACAGCCTC
>JAVBMA010000043.1:0-20876 GCA_031553005.1 Paludibacteraceae bacterium
ATTAAATTAATTTCCTGTCTTATATAGAAAAAAGGAGCATCTAATATAATAGAATGACTTTTGCTTTGAATACTCTGATATAATGCTTGATGCATACTATTTAGGTAAGTAGAATACTGTCAATAATGATTGGTGCAAGAATAAGATAAAAAGATTTCTTAGTTTATGTAAATCGGTATTATTGAAAGATCTTTTATTTAATCCAAATTTTATGCTAATCACTTATCTCGTCTGAAATATTTTTTTGAAATAGAAAAGTAAGCCTTTATATTCTTGAATTTTCGTCATCAATAATATTATTAAAAGAACATCAAAAGAGGCACATCTTGAAATTTGATTCTCATTGGTTTGGAGGTATTGTCTTTTTTTATGTAATGAAGCAAAAAATGGTGTTTTAAAAATATATATTAGGGATAAAAATTTTATTTTTATCCTTTTTTTATTATTGTTTTTGAATTTAAGTAAGCTATTTTTATTTGCTTCAAGAATAATAAAATGCGATATTTTTTTTGCTATTTATATAACAGGTAATGTTCTATATATTCGTTTTTATAAATGGATCTTTAAAATTGATATTTTATTTTTCGCAACTTCTACCTAATAACATGGTATTATGAATTTAACTATATGATAAAATTATATATCTTTTTGTTAAAATAAAAATAATAATATTTTATGTAAAAGATTTTTCATAACTTCGAGAAGTTTAAAAATAAAATTGCGAGTTGTTATGGAAAAAGATTCAAATCAAGAAGTAAAAAAAAGAGTAAGAAGAAAGAAAAAAGATCTTGAGCAGGGACTTTTTGATGCAGCATTAACTGTAATAGAAAGAGTTGGTTTCTCTAATTTGACAATAAAGGCTTTAACTAAAGAAGCAAAGGTTGAACCTCCTGTTTTTTATAACAGATATAATGATTTGAATGATTTTCTTGACGTTTTTGTTCGCAAATATGATTATTGGTTAAATGATTCTATTAAGTTTAACTTTAAAGAAGATCCGATAGTTAGTATTTCAAATTTGATTGAAGACTTAGCTGATTCTTTGATTGATAATACTTGTATGCAAAGATTATTGGCTTGGGAAATCAATGAAGATAATCATATAACACGTAGAACAGCTCAAGGCAGAGATATGAATTCAATGAGATTAATTGAATTTTTTAATGATGTCTTTAAGGACTGTGATGTAGATTTTAATTATGCTACGGCTATTTTTATTGGAGGTGTTTATTACCTTATTCTTCATCGACAAAGAGCTATGTTCAGTTTTATTGATTACAATAAGAAAGAAAATATTGACGAGCTGAAGAAAAATATCCGGAAAATGCTTGAGAAAATTTTTGCAGATTATAATAAATCGGTTACTCCTTTATCTGGTGTTGATCCGAATGTGATTAAAATAGCTGAAAAATTGATTGAAAATAAAGTAGATTACGAAATTATTAAGAATTCGACAGGACTAAGTGATGACACATTGTCTTCGTTGTGTTCTTCCAGATAAATTGGACGTACTTATAATTTAGAGCCCAATCATATAAAACGTATCTATGAAATTATTAAGAATTCAAGAGAACTAAATGATAATAAATCATTTAGTTCTTCTATATAAATTGGAAAGATTAATAATTTAAAACCCAATCACATGAAAACGTATCTATGAAATTATTAAAGATTCAACAGAATTAAATAATGATTATTGCCATCATTATAATCTTCTAAATAAATTAGAAGAGTTAATAATTTAGAACCAGAACGTATCTATGAAATTATTAGGAATTTGACAGGACTAAATGATGATTCATTTTGCCATTATGTTCTTTTAAATAAATCGAAAGTACTAACAATTTAAAACCAAATTACATGAAGACGTACAAAGCTGATTTCCTTGCAAACAAAAAAAGTGAAGATGACTCTATTCTTGGAAAAGTGCATGACTTCCATGAGTCAATCAAACAACATGAAGAATTAGGTCTTAATATTTTTAAGAAGTCGCCCATAGTTTCTGCTTGTGATAGAGAAGTTACTTTATTTGAAAGGCACACACAAAAAAATCAACAAATATTGATGTTTGGTTCCAATAGCTATTTGGGAGCAATTAACAATGAATATGTTGTAAATAAAACGATTGACTCAATAAAAGAATTTGGAATTGGTAGTGGAGGAGTTCCTGTTTTGTCGGGAACTACATTTTATCATGACAAATTAGAGTCCACTCTTTCCAAATTATTGGGTTTCGATGATACAATGTTATTCTCTTCCGGTTTTACTGCCAATCTTGGAGCTATTTTGGGATTAATACGCCCTCAAAACCTGATTCTTCAGGATCGCTTGAATCATGCGAGTTTAATTGACGGAGGACTAATGTCCGGTGCAAAAATGCTTAGGTATAAGCATAATGATCTTAAAGATTTAGAAAAAATATTGGAAGAATATCATACTGACTATCCGAATGGGATATTGATAATAACAGACGGTGTTTTCAGTATGGACGGAGATATTGCTGATATTCCGGGTATTTTGAAACTTGCGAAGAAATATAATGCCCTGCTATTGATTGATGAAGCTCACTCTACCGGTGTGATCGGAGAAAAAGGAAAAGGAACATTATCTTATCATAATATTGAAGATAAATCGAATATAATTCTGACCGGTACATTAAGCAAAGCATTAGGTTCAGTAGGTGGATATGTTTGTGCCAGTCAGGAGATTATAGATTATCTCCGGATTTATGCAAGAAGTAATTTGTTTTCCACTTCGTTGCCTCCAAGTGTTTGTGCTTCTGCATTAGCGGTTCTTGATTATATGCAAAATTCTGATGCAACAGAAAGGCTTGATAAAAATTCGGAATATTTGAGAAATAAATTACGCGAAAACGGATTCAATATATTAAATACTGTGACAGCAATTGTCCCTATTATTGTAGGCGATGAATATAAATTGACTTTAATGTCCAAAGATTTATTAGATAAAGGTGTCTTTGTCAGCTGTATATTTGCGCCAGCCGTTCCTGCCAGTGCCTCAAGGGTGAGGGTTAATGTAATGGCATCACATACAAAGGAAGATATGGATTATTTGGTTGATGTATTAAATGAATTATTTGAGAAATATTCATTAAAATAAAAAAACTATTGAATAGTTTTATGCAGTATCTTAAACAGAAAGGAGTGAATTGAAAAATTCACTCCTTTCTGTTTTTTGTCTGCTTCCGGCAATTATAGTACTTCGGCTACGACGAATGTACTCCCGCCTATAAAAATCAGATCTTCGGTAGACGCGTCCTCTTTAGCCGCTTCAAATGCTTCGGGTACAGAAGGGTATGACTTACCATGAAGCCCATTCTTTTCAGCCATTTCTTTTAGTATATCTTCCGAAAGAGCACGTGCTATAGAAGCCTTTGTAAAATAATAAACAGCATTTTTAGGCAATAACAACAACATGTGCTCAATATCCTTGTCATTGACCATTCCGATCACCATGCGCAGGGTTTGATGCGGTGTATTTTTTAGTTGTTCGACAATATAGGAAATACCTGCAACGTTATGCCCTGTGTCGCAGATAACAGCCGGATTATCTTGTAATTTTTGCCAACGTCCCCGTAATCCTGTTAATTCTGTAACACGCAGAAAACCTTCTTTTATTGATTCCTTACTTAAATTGAACCCGATGGACTGTAATATTTTTATAGCAGCCCAAGCCGTTTGGATGTTCTTTTTCTGATAGATTCCCAGAAGAGGTGTTTGAATAAAGTTTTCTTCAATGCAAAAAGATTGTACCGGAATATCATTTATTATTTCGATTCCAAGATATTCGGATTGTAAGGATTCGGCAAAGAAAATCGGACTACGTTCTTCTGTTGCAGCTTCTTCAAAAACCTCTTTGATTCCCGGGACAGCTTCTCCAATAACTACGGGAACACCGGATTTAATGATTCCCGCTTTTTCTCTTGCAATTGAAGATAATGTATTCCCAAGTATATTTGTATGATCCAGACTGATGTTTGTAATTACACTTAACTCCGGCGTTATGATATTGGTACTATCCAAACGACCTCCTAGTCCGACCTCAATAACAGCTACATCTACTTTTTCCTGTTTAAAATATTCGAAAGCCATAGCAACATTTACTTCGAAAAAAGATGGAAAGTAAATGTCAAACATTGCCTTATGCTTTTCTACAAATTCAATAACAAATTCTTCGGGAGCCGGGATGCCGTTAATTCGAATCCGCTCTCTGAAATCTTTTAAATGAGGAGAGGTGAACAATCCCGTTTTGTATCCCGATGCTTGCAAGACCGAAGCAATAGTATGTGCTACTGAACCTTTCCCGTTGGTTCCTCCTATATGGATAGTCGGAAATGAGCGGTGCGGGTTGCCCAGATAATCATCAAAAGCTTGCATACTTTCAATTCCGGGTTTGTATGCCGAAGAGCCAACTATTTGAAAGAGAGGCAATCGCTCATATATGTATTTTAATGTTTCCTGATAATTCATTATTTGTTTGTTTTTTTGAGGATTCTATTCGTTTTTTTACTTCTAAAAAGCTATTTTTACGTAGAGTGAAACAAAGAACAGCGAAGATGAAACAGAAGAAAAACACAAGACTACTCATTCTATTTCGATGATCGCGGTTTATATCAATCCATAATCATTACAAAATAAATATTAAATTATGAGTGCAAAAAATTTTGTTTTAGACACCAATGTTATCTTGCATGACTACAAATGTATTTATAATTTTCAAGAAAATAACATTTACCTTCCGATCGTTGTTCTTGAGGAATTAGATAAATTTAAAAAAGGAAATGATCAGATAAATTTCAATGCAAGGGAATTTGTACGGGAGTTGGATGAGATTGCAACGGACGATGTTTTTTCTAATGGAGTGAGTTTAGGTCTCGGGTTAGGGAAATTATATATTGTAACTAATCCTGTGTATCCGGATGAGATTGCAAGTGCATTTTCCGAAAAGACGCCGGATCATAAAATTCTGGCTATCCTTTTTGACTTGACAAGGAAGGATAAGAAAGTCAAAAATATTTTAGTTTCAAAAGATATCAATCTTCGGATGAAAGCTAAATCGTTAGGATTGCTGGCTGAAGATTATATAAATGATAAAGTGACTAATATTGATATTTTTGAAAAGTCTCATGATTCTTTCGAAGGTGTAGATGCCGAGTTAATTGATCGTTTGTATGCTTCTCCGACCGGAATTTCGTTAGAAGAGTTTAATTTGCCTATTCCGGTAGATGCAAACGATTGTTTTGTCTTGAAAAGCGAACGATCTACGGTTTTAGCCCGTTATAATCCTAATACCCGGATGGTTACCAAGATAAAGAAAGAGAGAGCTTTTGGCATTGAACCCCGGAATGCAGAACAAACCTTTGCCTTGGATGTATTGTTGAATGATGATGTGAAGCTGGTGGCGATAACCGGAAAGGCGGGAACTGGTAAGACTTTATTGGCATTGGCAGCTGCTTTGCAGCAACATGAAAAGTACAAGCAGATATTGTTGGCACGCCCTATTGTTGCTTTGGCTAATAAGGATATCGGATTCTTGCCGGGCGACGAGAAACAAAAAGTAGCGCCTTATATGCAGCCGTTATTTGATAACCTGAATGTTATTAAACATCAGTTTGGCCCTAGTAGCAAAGAACTTCACTTGCTTGATGAAATGCAAAAAAGCGAGCAGTTGGTTATCGAAGCATTGGCTTTTATTCGCGGACGAAGCCTGAGCGATACCTATTTTATTGCGGATGAAGCGCAGAATCTTACTCCACACGAAATAAAGACAATCATAACACGTGCCGGAGAGGGTTGTAAAATGATATTTACCGGAGATATCCAACAGATTGATACTCCTTATCTGGATATGCAGTCTAACGGATTGGTTTATATGATTGATAAAATGAAGAATCAGGATATTTTTGCTCACATTAATCTGGTAAAAGGAGAAAGAAGTTATCTTTCAGAACTGGCAAGCAACTTGCTTTAAATAATGTGCAAAATTTAATAAAAAGAGAAGAGGCAAAGAAAATATTTCTTTGCCTCTTCTCTTTTTATATCGTAGGTTATGAAAGCTTTGAACTTTTCATAATCCGTAATTTTTTATTAGGTAAGTAATTTGACTCCTAAAACATATCCTAGTTTTAAAAAATCGTCAAACATATCCGAATATGTCGCTTTGGATTTTATATTTACTTTATAAGTCAGCAAGGTGATATTTTTTTCGTAGTTATAATCGAAGGAACGGCTGATGATGATTACTTTCTGGTCTTCAAGGATCTTACGTATTTTATCTATATCCGGACTGCTTGTATTGCATGATATTATTAGAATTTTATTTACTCCATCCAGAAAAAATTTTCTTTCGAATTGCTCCATAATAAGAAGGATAAAAAGAGTAAATACGGTTGCAATAATGGCTTCGACATACATGCCGGCTCCTACAGCTAATCCGACAGCCGACATCATCCAGATACAGGCAGCTGTTGTTAAACCTTGAATACTTCCATGCCCGCGAATAATGGCCCCGGCTCCCAAGAAACCAATTCCGGTGAGTACTTGTGCCGCAATACGTCCGGGATCTCCATTCTGAAAGTCGGAATATGTCTGTGGAATCCAGATTGAAACAAGCATTGCTACTGTGGAGCCTACACAAATTAGTGTAAATGTGCGGATTCCCGCATCGCGCCTTCTCGATTGCCTCTCTATACCGATAATTACACCTAAAATAAAACTGACTACCAACTTTAAAATAGATGTATAGATATTTATTTCCGTATCCTGTATAATATTTTCAAAGTATTCAAGCATAATTCTATATCTCTATTATTTTTTGATCTTGTTAAAAGAAAACAATCTTTTTTGAGGATTACTTTGCAAAAGTAGCCATTTTCGCCGCTATTTTATATGTTTTCGGATCTTAAATTGTATTATTCACTAATTAATTGAAAACCCTCAAACAGGAGAGTTTTATTTGTTTAGGTATAAGAATACAAAAGGTGATCCAAAAAATCGAATCACCTTTTATGTATTTTTTAGACCTTTGTCTTATCTGATAAGGCAAGTGATACCTAAGCCTATATTAAACGCTTGTAAGTAATCATAGTCTCTTTGGCTGGTAGAGAGCGAATTGGTATTAATTTCATAAGCAACCTTCACGTTAAACCCGAATGGAGAAGTCGCCCCGAAAGGAACGTACATACCAACTTCCGGTTTTACGATAAAAGCCCATTGATCATCATATATATCCCAGTCTTGAACAATAGTATGCTCAGTGATGTAGTTTAATCCAATTCCGAGACCGGCATAAGGTTGTATCATATCGGTTGTTTTTCTGAAATGATAAAATCCTCCGAAAGTGATAGGAACTTCTACTACATAATTGTATACAGAAGCGGTGACTACAGTTCCCGGTCCTACAGAGTAGGTTGAGCGGTCTTTTTCTTCATTGAATCCGTCATAGGAAAGATTGAATCCGATAGAAATATTTTCTTTTAAGAAAAATTTTCCGTCAAAATATCCTCCGCGAAGACTGTATTGATTTGCAAAATCGGAAAAATCTCCGACCGGTTGGGTCATTTGCCATCCCAACGTATAATACTGTTTAACATAGCCTTGTGCTGATAATCCTCCGAATGTAAGGCATGTTATCAAAAGGAATGAAAATATTTTTTTCATAAGTATATTTTTTATTTAATTAATTCGATTGTATAAAACCTGCATTTTTTGTTCTTCTGTTATTTTATGCTTGTTTTATAGTTATCATATTGAAGTTATCATAAACTTATTCTATTGAGAATGGCGGAGTTTTAAAGCAGTCGTCGATTGCACTGTCTATCTCTGCGTTAGAATGAACGGTAATATATTCTATCATACGAACATATCCGGTCCATATTATAGGATATTTGCCGGTATTCGGATCCGGTGTATTTTCTGCAATTTGTATCATTAAAAGCCCGACACTGTAAGAACCTAAGACAGCAGCAGAATAGTACGGATAATATGGATAATACCAGTCATAATCCCAGTAGTACCAATAATCCCACCACCAAGTTGGGTAACCGATTATTACGTTAGTAATATCAGCCCATCCGACATTTACTACTAAATCCGGACCTGCAGTAGTATCTACTTTTGTGTATCCGGCATCTTCTAGGTCCATAGTAATTCGATTAAGCACATTTTGTGCATCACTATTACTGATTTCGCTCCATTGAGTACCATCACCAGTTACTTCAAATACATAGTCAGGGATAGAAAAAGTTTTATACTTTGTAAAATCCTTGCTTGTGTCATACGACGAAATTGAGACTAATTGTTCCGTTACTAAGTCAGTACTAGTGGGTTCGTCCCAGCAACTAGTAAAAAACAAAGCCATTAACATCGTCCCTGTTAATAAAGTTAGTTTAATTTTCATAATTCCATTTTAATTAAATTTGACATGTTTATAAAATATAGCTAGCATTAAGAACTGAATTGATTTCAGAAAAGAAACAACCGGGAATATAAAATGTTCAAAATGGATTATTGTTTTTTCGAGAAGTTTTTGATGGAATTGGCTATAATAAGGTTTTTTGTTTAAGGAAAAGAAATGGAATTTTGTAAAAACTTTATTCGTACACGACAAAAACAATTTACAAAGGATATAAAAATCTAATTTTCATAAGCGAATAAGGCTTTTATATAAAACTCAAATTAATATTATCTTAGCGCCTTTTACTTTGAGTCTTAGTGTTTTAAAGTTAAGCGCAAGCGCTTTTTCTTATTTAACGCTAAGGCTCAAAGTTCGCAAAGGCGCTAAGTTTTTCTTATGTGAATGATACAGATAATCTAATCGATCAATTGAGCTGCCAATTAGCCAATTAATTCGAATACCTGTATGTAATTTTTGTCATGTACTAAGAAAAACTTTACAACAAAGTATACTATAAACTTTACAAAAAGCTACGAATGTTTGAAATCCATATAATTAGGATTTCAAACATTCGTAGCTTTTTATTTATATTGTGTGAGGTTGAAAATATTATCAGAACAACCTCTTCCGTAATGATTTTTTTGAAGCTTTCTTATCTGTTTTTCTTAAGGATATTATTATATAAATCCGGATTTTGCATTAGTTCAACCGCTTTCAGATACGAATCGTTTAATTGATTCATAACCTGATAATATTCGTTCATTCCCCACAAGTCGCTGGAAATAAGTGCTTTTAGCTGTATTTTAATTAAGCCTTTTGATTGCAGGAATTGCTCATTATTATATTCTACCTTTTCTTGCGTTCCCATATCAATCAGTTTTTGTAACAGATCGTCAGTTATCTCAAAATTGGCTTTAAAGTCGGCAAAAGAGCTTTCTTTCTTTTGAGGATATTTTTTTGTAAGTTCTTTTCTGTTATTTTCCACATAACTCAATGCAAATTTGTTTATCACACCGTTTGCAACCAAGTCACGATGATAATTTGTAAAGCGGGCTGTGTCGATAGGAATGAAAATATCCGGCATGATTCCACCACCACCATAGACTGTCCTGTCCAGTATTTTTGTAGTGAATTTTAAAGAATCCGGAAATACAATACTGTCTGCATGTTGAAGTTCTCCGTGATTATAACGCTCTATCAGGTCTTTTTTGTACTGCACATTTCCATTGTTGTAAGGGCGTTGAATATTCCTTCCGGTAGGAGTGTAGTACCGCGCAATGGTTAGTCTGATTTGGGATTCGTCCGGTAGCGGAAATGCTTTTTGCACCAATCCTTTTCCGAAGGTTCTTCTGCCGATCAGCACACCTCTGTCCCAATCCTGAATAGCTCCGGCTACAATTTCGCTAGCAGAAGCAGAGCCTTCATCAATCAGTATAATCAAATTCCCTTTTTCAAAATCACCTTTCGATGTAGATATTTCGGTCTGGCGGGGCTGAGCATTTCCTTCTGTATAAACAATCATTTTACCTTTGTCCAAGAACTCGTCCGCCAATTCTACCGCAGCAGTAAGATAGCCTCCTCCATTGCCTTGTAAGTCCAGAATTAAGGATTTCATACCTTGTTTCTTTAATTTGTTGAAGGCTGAGAAATACTCCTCCATTGTTGTTGCGCTAAAGCGGTTCAGTTTAATATATCCTGTTTCGGGAGATACCATATAGGAGGCATCCAAGCTGTAAATCGGAATTTTATTACGGACAATTTTAAAATCTATTAAATTTTTAACTCCGCGACGAAGCACTTTTACCCTTACTTCCGTACCTTTCGGGCCTCTCAGGCGTTTCATTATATCGGTGTTTTGCATTTTAACTCCTGCAATAGCCGTGTCGTTTACCGCAACAATCCTGTCTCCTGCCATTATTCCCACTTTTTCGGACGGCCCTCCGCTGATTGTTTGTATTACAAGCAGTGTATCTTCCATCATCTGGAATTGTACGCCTATTCCGTCGAAACTTCCGTCCAACGGTTCGTTCATTTTTTTAACTTCGTCTTTGGGAATATATATTGAATGGGGATCCAGCTTTTCCAACATTCCGATAATTGCGTTGTCTACCAAATCCTTCTCTTTTACGCTGTCTACATAGAAATTATGGATAGCATAAGTTACAATACCTAATTTCTGGATTTCGGATGAGCCGAAAAATTGAGCGAACACGGAAGAGATACTTATTATTGAAATGATAAAAAAAGAGACTGTTTTTTTCATCGGTATATTGTATTAAGTTTTATAAAGAATTTATTGTTGTGTTTTTAGTAAACAAGTCATTCTTATTCTCGTTTACTCGTCAACTTGTTTACTTTGTCTACTTGTCTAAATAATATTATTAAATCTTATCAATTACTTAAAATATTAGAATAAACGGCAAACTTACGTGAAATATTATCGCATTCAAAAATATAGGAAAGAAAATAAGGTTTTTTAATCTCAATCTCTTTTTATTCCTTGTTTTTCGGAAAAATAGATGAGGAACAGAATGTAAATGAAGAGAATAATGTAAATAAAAAAACAAGTTATTTATCGTAGCTTTTCGATAAATAACTTGTTTTAAAATCAGGTTATTTTGATTGAATCAGATTAACGGGATATTATTTGCAGCACATTCGGCACGCATTTCGTCCGGCCATATACTCGCCTGAATTTCTCCGATATGGGCTTTTCTCAGAAAATACATGCACAAGCGGGATTGTCCTATACCTCCACCGATAGAGAGTGGAAGCGATCCTTCCAGTAGCCGTTTGTGGAAATAAAGCTCTTTCCGGTTTTCCTGCCCTGTTATACTCAATTGATGTAATAATGCTTCTTTGCTTACGCGGATACCCATGGACGAAAGTTCCAATGCTTGTTCCAGTAAGTCGTTCCATACCAGAATATCGCCATTGAGTCCGGCAAATCCTTTTTCTCCGGCTGTTGTCCAGTCGTCATAATCGGGAGCACGCCCATCGTGTTTTGTTCCGTTGCTTAAAACTCCTCCGATACCAATGATAAACACCGCTTTATGTTTCTTTGTTATTTCGTGTTCCCGCTCTTTTGGAGTCAGGCCGGGATACATCTGAAGTAACTCTTCGGAATGGATGAAAAATATCTCTTTCGGTAATATTGGCTTGATGTGAGGGTACATTTCATATACAACATATTCGGTACGTACCATTACCGAGTATATCCGCGAAACTACGTCTTTCAGAAAATCAATGTTTCTTTCATCTTCGGATATGTGGCGTTCCCAATCCCATTGGTCTACATATAATGAGTGCAAGTTACCCAGCTCTTCGTCAGGACGGATAGCATTCATGTCGGTATATAATCCGAATCCGCTTTCAATTTGATAGTCAGCCAGCATCATCCTTTTCCATTTGGCAAGTGAATGCACAACTTCTGCTTTTTGGTCTTTCAAATCTTTTATAGGAAAACTGACAGGTCTTTCAATCCCGTTTAAATCATCATTAATACCTGTGCCTTGCAATACAAACAGTGGAGCCGTAACCCTTCGTAACCGAAGCTCTGCCGATAAACTTCCTTGAAAAAAATCTTTTATTTTCTTAATTCCCAGTTCAGTTTGCTTTAGATCTAAAAGAGGTTTGTATCCTTTAGGCGTCTTTAGATAACTCATTGTAATGTTTTTTTATTTTCTGCTTACAAATATATCTCTTTTTTTATGCAAAAAGGAAATATTGATGCAATAATCTTTTTTATTATGTGATTATATTAATTCATTTGGCAGAAGGCGGTTAACTTTCATGTTAAAACTTATTATTTGGAAAAAGTAATAAGATAAAAGTTTAAATCTTTTGCAGCAAGTGAGAATTGTATGTTATATATGAACTTTTCTTTTTACAATTTAACGAAAGAGTGAGGTACTTCTCATTTTTTTATTAAATTTGCAGCCAAATAAGAAGGCCCGGTAGTTCAGTTGTATAGAACGTCAGATTCCGGTTCTGAAAGTCGTAGGTTAGAATCCTATCCGGGTCACAAAATTGCATGTAAAAGAAAAGAGGTAACAAACGTTATCTCTTTTTTTGTATCTGTTTTGACATATAGTTGCTATATGTTTTTAAGGGATATTCAGCAGCTTATGCAACTGTACGCTTAATCTCCATTGAGGATTTGATTTGATATAATTGATTACCTCTTCCGTATTTTTCATCGAACATGGCTGTAGATAACGGTATGAAGCTTTAAAATTCTCAAATTCGGGGAGGCTTTGTCCTGTATATACGACTTTCAATTCGTTGGCTTCTTGCAAAACCAGCTTTTCTTTGGGGCTGCAAGTTATCCAATCTATATTTTCAGGGAGCGGGCAGGTTCCGTTTGTCTCTATCTGGATAAAATAACCGGCATTTTTGAAGAATTGTACATAATCGAAGTCAATGAAAAGAGAGGGTTCGCCACCTGTGAAGATAATATGCTTGGACGGATATCGGACGATTTCTGCCAGAATACCTTCTTTACTCATTTCTATCCCTTGCTGATGCTGGGTATCACAGAAATTGCAGTTTAAATTGCACCCCGAAAAACGAATAAAAATAGCAGGAGTGCCTGTGAAAAAACCTTCGCCCTGAATAGAATAAAAGATTTCATTAATCTTTTTCATAAATAGCCATATTGTTTTCCGACTCTTTTACTTCTACTTTATAACAGGTTGGAATCTGCTCGCAAATCCATCTTGCGATATTCTCGGCAGTCGGGTTAAATGGTAAAACCTCATTCAGGTTTTTATGATCCAGTTTTCTGTGTATTAAACTCTTAATAGCTGAAAAATCTTCTACCATTCCATTCTCATTCAACTCTTTCGATTGGCAGTAAACGGTGATAATCCAGTTGTGCCCGTGCAAATGATTGCATTGACTGTCGTATGATGTCTTTAAGTTGTGCGATGCGGATATTTCTATTCTTTTGATAATTTTGTACATAACCCGAGCTTTAATTCCTTGTTTTCATGTGCAAATATAGTTTATTCCAATATCTTTGTCTAAAAAAGAAGGAACGAATTTTATGAAGAAGTATACAATAATTGTAGTAGTGCTTTTTGTTTACTCGTTGATTATGACCATTTGGGGATACCGGAACGGTACTGTTACAACCCTTGAAGCGATTCTTGGTTTGGGTGGAATGACCGTTGTTTTAGTTATTCTTTGGTTTGTGTACCGGAAAAAACAACAATACAGGGACAAAAGAAAAGAACTCAAGTGAAAGGTGTTTTATGAGTGTGTGTCAAACATAATTTAGCACGCAGATGACGCAGATTTTATAGATTTACACAGAAAAATAAAATATGATTTTTAACAATATAAAATCTGTGCAAATCTATAAAATCTGCGTCATCTGCGTGCTTTTGATATTTATTACTATACCAAACAATGGGATAATTTTTTAAATATTTGTTCTGTTTGAACGCTACTCTTATTAGGAAAAGGAAAACTCTGAGAGAAAAATAGTTTGAATATAATACGGAGAGCTTTGAGCATCCGTTTTTTTAATTTTTGAAGTATGAAAATAAAGTTATTCGTTTTTAATCCGTTTCAGGAAAATACATATTTGTTGATTAACGAAGATGATGAATGTATCATAATTGATCCCGGATGTGCCGATAAAGAAGAAAAAGAGCGCTTGAAGGCTTACCTGGAAGAAAATAATTTAAAATTGAAGCGGGTGTTGAATACTCATTTGCATGTAGATCATGCGTTTGGGAATAGCTTTCTTTTTCACCAATGTGGAATTGGAGCCGAGGCAAACCAAGCCGATGAATTTTTGCTGGATGGTATGAGCCGACAAGCCGAACTTTTCGGTATAAGGGAAGTCGATGATCCTACGCCTCTGAAAAATTATTTGAATGAAGGCGACAAGATCAAACTTGGTGATATTGAGATAGAGGTGTTGCACGTGCCGGGACATTCGCCCGGAAGCCTTGTTTTTTATCTTCCCAAAAACAATTGCCTTTTTGCCGGGGATGTTTTATTCCGTGGAAGTATCGGGCGTACCGATCTGGCAAAAGGAAATTTGGATGAATTATTGAGTGGTATCCGTACCAAACTATTAACACTGCCCGATGAAACAATCGTTTTTAGCGGACACGGACAGAGAACGACAATTGGAGAGGAGAAACGCAACAACCCGTTCTTGAGTAGGTGAAAGGGGAAAATTGAAAGGGGAAAGTTTTTTTGATGATGCTAAAATATGCACCTAAGTAATAGATAGATTTTGATTGTTTGCTTTTTAGGATAGGAAATATAATATGCTTCTCATCAAAAAGACTCGTAAACAATTTTAGGCTTGAAAAGCCGGATTTTCATAACCGCAGATAAGCGTAGCGCAACCTGTGGTTACAAAATAAGATAATAATGTCTGCCTAAAAGGCAGGACTGAACGATGTAATAAGTCCTGCTTTTAGTTTTGCTGACGGTTGGTTCAGGCAGAGTGCTGCCATTTACTACACACCGCAGGTCATGACCTGAGGTTATGAGAATCAAGCCCTTATTCAGGGCTAAATAGCTTATTAATATTGAACTTATTTTATGGGTATTTTTGCAGATAAGCAATAAATATTAAGACGGCTGAAAATTTTAATCCCTGATTTTTTTCAATGTTTTCAATAGATTTTCAATACTATTGACATTAAAAGAATCTTCCCGAGACGTGATTATCCAGCAATTATCAGGGCGGGCTTCTATTTTTAAAAGCGCTTCCGGAACAATGCTGTATCCTTCGCGGGATAGCGCCCGGGCTGTCCAGTAAACCTGTTTTTTATCCCCGTGTAGTGAAATCTCCGAAGTGTTGGAATAGTTTAAATTGAAATTCCCCGTAAATTCATCGAACGAAAAAGCCCCGTTGGCAAATATTTGCTGAAAAGAACCTTTTAATATCAAGTCCTCCGGCGCACCTTTAATTACACCTTTTTTCTGTTGCATCAACCAGATTGTATCAGCCACCTGCAAAGCCAAATCCAGTTCATGAGTCGAAAGTATGATTGCTTTTTGAGTCTGTTTGGCGAGGTTGCGGAGCAGCAACATGATTTCAATCCTGTTAGGCAGATCCAGATGTGCCGTAGGTTCGTCCAGAATAATAAGCTGCGTGTCCTGAACCAATGCCTTGGCAATCATAACCCGTTGTTTCTCACCATCCGACAACTCATTGAAATTACGTTTCGCAAAAGATATAAGATGCACTTGTTCCAACGCTTCCCATATCCGTTTTTCATCCTGCTCCGAGAGCCCTCCAAACCAACCCGTGTGCGGTTGCCTGCCTATGGCGACAATATCGAAAACCGTTAAGTTGCCTGCATCAACCCTGTCTGTCAGAACCAGACTGATAAGCAATGCACGGCTTTTGTTATTTTGCTTCGAAACAGGTTCGCCTCCGATATAAACTTCTCCCCCGAAATAAGGCTGTAGACCTGCAATCGAACGGATTAATGTCGATTTTCCGCATCCGTTCGGCCCGATCAGGCAGACCATCTCTCCTTCTGACACACAAAGATTCAGGTCTTGTTGAATAAACAATACCCCGCCATTTCTTTTTTTATAGCCAATCGAAAAAGAGTCTGTTTGTAAAATCATTTTTTATAAATTGAAAATTGAAAGTTGAAAATTGAAAGTTGAAAGGTGATGAGAGATAAATAATATTTTTTTTATCTTTCACCTTTCAATTTTCACCTTTCAACTTATTTTGTTTCCCATAATAATCCAGATGATGATCGGTGCGCCGAAGATTGCGCAAATGGCATTTATCGGCAATACATATCCGGAGTCCGGAAGTTGTGAAATAATATCGCACAATAATAACAGCCCGGCGCCACATAACATAGAGGCAGGCAGGATAATGGAATGTTTGGAAGATCTGAATAATCCACGAGCTATGTGGGGAACAGCAATACCGATAAATCCTACCGGGCCAGTAAAGGCAGTAGATGCTCCCGCTAATAAACTGGTAGCCGCAATGATCCATAACCGCGTTTGAAAAATGGAAACTCCCACGCCTTTGGCATAGTTTTCGCCCAACAGCAGCGCATCCAGGCTTTTTTGCAAAAGAAAAGCTGTCAATATTCCCGACAAAATTAACGGAACCATTACATTTAACTGTGCCCACGAAACGGTATTCAGGCTTCCTAATGTCCAGTTGATAAATAATTTAACCGAATCGGGATCGCTTATGCTTTGCAGCACTCCTATAAATGCAGAAGTGATGCTGCCGAACATCATACCTACGATAAGAAGGGAAACAGAATCCTTAACACGAAAGGAGGTAAGCAGTACCAATAATAAAACAATAGATGCTCCTGCAATCGAAGAGACCGCATAGCCCCAACCTGAGGGCAGAAAGAACGAAAGGCTTAATGTACCGGAAAGCATTACGTATGCGGCAACTCCCAAGCTGGCTCCCGAACTGATTCCTAATACATACGGGCCTGCCAACGGATTGCGGAACAACGTTTGCATCAATAATCCAGCGACAGAGAGAGCCATTCCCGTAAACAGAGCCGTAATAGCTTTCGGTATCCGCAAGTCAAACAATATTCCTGCATAAACACTCTCTTCCGGAGCCTTTCCCAACAACAAATTCCCGATTACAGGCAATGGAATATCCACGCTGCCCCCAAAAAGGTCGCCGATAAACAATACAATACATAGTATCGCCAAAAATGAAAACAATAAAACATTCCTCATACTTAACTTTCCCCTTTCACTTTTCATCTTTCCCCTTTCACCTAACTAACGCTGTGTAGAAAAGCTCATGCTCCGGCAACAATTCCGGATAGATAATTTTAATCACATCAGCCAGCAACAAATCTGGACGGGCAATTGCACTTTCCCAGAAATCACTGCTTCCCGAGGAACTCCTACGTTTGTTGAAATGATATATCTGTTGCTTCTTATAAGCTGAAAAATATGTATAACGGGCATCAGCATCCTTTAACTCCGACAATGTATAATAAGGCGCTCCGAACCAATAATCGGCAGAAATAAAATTATTAAGTACCGATTCAAAAGTAAAAGAGACACTCGCCGTATTTTTATCTTCCGAATAAAAATAGTCGGCTCCCGCGTCCCTGTACATATTTGCCATGTAACTTTGTCCGCCCGGAAGATACCATGTACCTCTGAAATCACCTCCCGAAAGGATTTTAGGCCTGTTTTTCTGCTCATTCGCTTTAATAGCAATACTGCGATAACGGTTTTCAATATCTTTGAAAACACTGTCAGCCAGTTCGCTTTTATCATAAAAGGCAGCCACGAATTTTATCCACTCGGCTCTTCCTAGCAATGTTGTCTCTTTCCATTCCTGATTATACAAAATAGGAATGCCCGACTTTTCAATCAGTTTACTGTACTTGTCATTTTGTTCGTATCCACTCACCATGACTACTTCGGGACGGACAGAAAATAATTTTTCCAGATTCATATTGAAATTATCTCCCAAGTCCGTTATTTTTCCGGCAGAAAAATTTTCTCTGATTAGCGGATTATAAATGCGGTCGGAATTGCAAATAGCCGAGATACTCCCGGTTTCGCCCAGCAAAGTCAGAAATTCATAATGGGTGCAAGAAGTTGCCGCAATGGAAGTAACCGGGATTTTAATTTTAATACCGTCTTTAGGAACGGCTACAGAAGTGTCTTTTACAAGATAATATTTTACAAGGATAGAAGTGGAGTCCCAAGGATTGTTGACAATAACCGACTTGTAGCCCGGATACTCTTTCAATACGAATCCTTTGGCATGGCACAATGAAAGGGAATCGGATAGTGCCTCTTTTTTTTGGAGTGAAGACGGTTTTTCGTGACGGCAGGAACTTTGCCCCCATATCAGGAACAAAAACAGAGTGGAAAATAAAAATGTTCGCATCATTTCCATTGGTTTTAAGAAGAGTACCAACGGGAAACAGACAAGGCGCATGACCTGAAACTATCTCCCCGATAATTTACGGATTATAAAATAACAGCAAGGTTTTCCGGCTCATTCCTTTTTGGGCGTCTTCCCATTTTCTACGAAAACAGTGACTTTGTGCTCAAAACTTATTTACCTTCAAAAGATAATTTCCTTTATTTGGTAAAATAGAACTTACGGCTGCGGGGGCAGCTCCTGACTGTAACAGGATTCCCTTGTTACTATTATTTTTTCGAAGCCAAAGGTAAGAAAAAAATCAATTGGAAGTAAAAAGCGTGAAATGGAAAGGAATCCGTTCATTTCTTGCATTCTATTTTATTAACACATATATCGGAAAAATAAGAAACAGGGCTGTTCATAGTCTTAAAATAAACTTTATTTTTGCACATTAACAAGGTCTATTGTGCAATTAAATGGGTATAACAAAAACAAAGGAAATGCTGGTGGATGTGGCAAGGAAGCTCTTTGCTACAAAAGGATTTGAAAATACTACGATGAATGATATAGCATTGGCGTCTCAAAAAGGAAGGCGTACTTTGTATACCTATTTTAAAAATAAGGAAGAGGTCTATTTTGCCGTTGTTGAAAATGAGCTTTTTCAACTGGGAAATAAATTGAAACTTGTTGCCAGAAAAAATACAAGTCCCGACGAACGTTTGATTGAATATATATACACCCGCATGGATGCAATAAAAGAGGTTGTCAATAGGAACGGCAACTTGCAGGCTGATTTTTTCAGGGATGCGGCACAAGTTGAGCGGGTTCGCCGGAAACTTGACTTTAGGGAAAAGGCAATCCTTAAAGGTATATTGTCGGAAGGAATGGAGTTAAAAGTATTCAATGTACAGGATCCCGGATTTACGGCGGCAATGGTACATTATGCGTTGAAAGGTTTTGAAGTCCCGTATATTCGTGGAGAATTGGAAAATTTGATGACTGAAAAAAAAGATTCGATTATCAAATTTCTTTTCTACGGGCTTAAAAAAAATTATAAATAAAAAATTGACAGTTTAATGGGCTAACGATTTTGGTTCATTCTTTTTATGTGTGTCTTAAGACTTAGAATTTAAATCTGTTTTCTTGTCAATTTGTTTATTTACTTGTTGATCAATCTATCAATTAAGGAGGAACTATGTTTGTAAATGCTATCGGTAGTTATATACCGGAAAAACGTGTTGGTAATTCTTATTTTTTCGATGTAAACGGATTAACCGATGAATGGATCTTTTCCAGAACAGGAATAAAGACGAGATCGAAAGCCGGCAGTGATGAAAATTCCGATTCAATGGGTATAAAAGCCGTTGAAAATGCAAAACAAAAACTTTCTTATCCAGTCGAAGAGATTGATCTTGTCATAGGTGCATCTTACTCTCCTTACGACACGGTGGCTACTCTGGCACATACCATACAGCGGGAATTCAATATAACAAATGCAAAAGCTCTCTATGTCTCCTCTGCTTGCTCTTCTTTCGTAAATGCAATGGAGATCGTAGAAGGCTACTTTGCAATGAACAAAGCAACAAAAGCATTGGTGGTCGTATCCGAACATAATACCGCTTTTTGCAATGAGTCTTGCCCTAAGTCCGGACATTTATGGGGTGACGGAGCGGCTGCTATCTTTATCTCTAAAGAACGGTTAACCGGGAATGAATCGGAGATTCTTGATGTTTATACTCAGGGACTCGGGCATATTGGCAAAGGAAGAGAAGGGGTAAGGCTGAACCCTAAAAGTGAAGGCATTGTCATGCCCGACGGAAGAGATGTTTTTATTCAGGCATGTTATTATATGCCGGAAGCGATTAATACTATTTTAGACAAAAATAATCTCATAATAGAAGACCTGACATATATTGTAGCCCATCAGGCTAATATGCGGATTATTTCAAATATTGCCCATCAATTTAATTTGCCGGAAAGCGTTTTCCTTAATACCATTGAAGAATTGGGAAATACCGGAAGCGCCAGTGTCCTTATAACATTAGCCTTGAATCTGGATAAGATAAAAAAAGGCGATTTAATCGCTTTAACCGTATTTGGGGGAGGGTACTCTACTGGCTCCATTTTGATGAGAATTTAGAAAGTTGAAAGGGGAGAAGTGAAAGTTGAAAGTTATGGTTCACTTCAAAGTTTTTCCCGAGGCTGGCGCAGGTCTGTGACCTGTGCCTTCTTATTCAATCATCCAAATATCCAACATGCCACGTTCTCCGGCATAATAGCACGCACTACTATAGGGAAATTCAGAAAATGCAAAAAATATAAGTTTTTTGTTTCTGATAGGAATATTTATTCCTGTCGGCAAAAATATTCCTACATTTCAAATATCATTAGGTAGATTCCTCACTCCACTTTGTTACGTTCGGAATGACCGGCATTTAAAGATCGCTATGAGGCTGTCCAAAAAGCCAATATTCTTTACCACAAAGTACACAAAGAAAATTCACAAAGATCACAATATCCTGATAATCATCCAATATTCTTTGTGTCCCTTAGTGTAAAACTTTGTGTCCTTTGTGGTTAAAGTACTTTT
>JAVBMA010000047.1:0-6203 GCA_031553005.1 Paludibacteraceae bacterium
GGCTTTGCCAGCCACGACTTCCACCCCATTATAAAACTCAAAGATCAAAGTCATGTCGAACACAGTGAGACATCTGTTTACAAATAAGATATAGTATAAACTAATTTATTTTGTGTGCTTAATTCGAATCGCATTATATTAAAAACACCCCGATTTTTGCATTTAATACAAAAATCGGGGTGTTTTGTTTTGGGGAAATTATAAATAATCTTGTTACATTCTTTCCGGAACATCTATCCCTAATAGCCCCACTCCATTCTTAATCACTTTTGAAACGCTTTCCGATAACAATAGACGGAATGCTCTTAGCTGTTCGTTTTCTTCTTTCAGGATAGAAAAATCATGATAGAACTGGTTGTACTCTTTTACCAGGTCGTAAATATAGTTGGCAATTAATGCCGGACTATATTGTTCTCCGGCTTCTTTAACTACATTGGCAAATCCGGCTACGGACTGAATCAAATTCGACTCCTTTTCTGAAATTTGTAAATCATTCGGGAGTTTTGCCGGAAGTTCAATCTGCATTTCGGCAGCTTTGCGCAATACCGAGCGGATACGTGCGTATGTATATTGAATGAAAGGACCTGTATTTCCATTAAAGTCGATAGACTCTTTAGGATTAAAGGTCATATTCTTGCGGGGATCCACTTTAAGGATAAAATATTTTAATGCTCCCATTCCGGTGGTTCTGGCAATGTTGGCTATCTCTTCTTCCGACAATCCGTCCAACTTACCTAACTCTTCGGATGTTTCGCGGGCAGTAACGATCATTTCATCAATCAGGTCGTCTGCATCGACAACAGTGCCTTCCCGCGATTTCATTTTCCCTTCAGGAAGTTCCACCATTCCGTAAGAAAAATGCACAAGACCTTTTCCCCACGAGAATCCCAGGCGATCCAATAATATTGCCAAGACCTGGAAATGGTAATTTTGCTCGTTTCCTACCACATAGATCATCTTATCGATCGGATACTCGTCGAAACGTTGCTTTGCGGTTCCTATATCCTGTGTCATATACACGGAAGTTCCGTCTGCACGGAGTAATAGCTTTTCGTCCAGTCCGTCGGATGTAAGATCAGCCCATACCGAACCGTCTTCACGTTTATAGAATACTCCTTTATTAAGACCTTCAACTACTTTTTCCTTTCCGTCCAGGTACGTTTGTGATTCGTAGTAGATCTTATCAAAGGAAACCCCCATCCGTTTGTACGTTTCATCAAAACCTTTGTAAACCCAGCTATTCATCATTTTCCAGAGTTCAACGGTTTCCGGATCGTTTTTCTCCCATTTAAGCAGCATCTCCTGTGCTTCCTGCATCAGAGGAGCTTGTTTTTTTGCTTCCTCTTCGCTCATTCCGTTTCCGGTTAATGCTTTAATCTGGGCTTTGTACTCTTGATCAAAACGAACATAATAATCGCCTACCAGATGATCTCCTTTCTTTCCCGACGACTCCGGTGTTTCGCCGTTGCCGAATTTTTTCCATGCCAACATCGATTTGC
The DNA here is from genome assembly GCA_031553005.1 of Paludibacteraceae bacterium. Taxonomy (GTDB): domain Bacteria; phylum Bacteroidota; class Bacteroidia; order Bacteroidales; family Paludibacteraceae; genus RGIG9379. Next base: position 1,500 of record JAVBMA010000047.1, read on the forward strand.
AAATATGTATGCCTCTGTCATTGACAATATTGGTTTTGACAACCCGGTTTCCGTTTGCTTCTAAAATCAGGCACAAGCTATATCCCAGTAAATTGTTGCGGACATGGCCTAGGTGCAATGGCTTATTCGTGTTGGGAGAAGAGTATTCCAACATTACCAGAGGAGAGGAGTCGGTAGCGGGGGTAATTCCGTAATTTTCGGAAGATATGATGCTGTTTAATAACTCAATCCAATAACTGTGGGCAATAGAGAAATTTAAAAATCCTTTAATCACGTTGAATTTTGAGATAAGTGGTTCCGATTTTAAAAGTTCTGTCCCCAAATCATTAGCAGTCTCTTCCGGCGATTTTTTCGAAATCTTGAGAAAAGGAAAAACCACTAATGTCAAATCTCCTTCAAATTCTTTTTTAGTGCTTTGCAATTGAATTTGTCCTTCCGGGACTTGTTGCCCATACAATTTATTGATGGCGGAGAGTACGGATTGTGTTATTTTTTCTTCTATTGTCATTGTTCCTGTGCGGGTTTATTGGATGATGTGATAGGGCATTGTGTGTGACAAATTGTATTATTATTTGTGGTGTGCAATGTTATTCCCCGATACTTCAAATAATATCTGACTGATTTATGGATTACTGTATCTGAAAACCGGACAAAGATAATATTTTCGCAACAAAAAAGGGATGCATTAATGCATCCCTTTGTAAAATTTTCAAATTCGATTAACAGCTTGTATTATTTTACTAATTCTGCTAATTCTGCTCCAGGTTTGAATTTTACTACTTTTTTCGCAGCAATTGTAATTTGTTTTTTTGTCGCAGGGTTAATTCCTTGGCGAGCAGCTTTTTCTGTTACAGAAAAAGAACCAAATCCAATTAAACTTATTTTGTCGCCTGATTTTAAAGCTTCTGATACTGATTTAATAAATCCGTCTAATGCTTTTTTGCTATCGGCTTTGCTCAATCCTGCTTCTTCAGCGATTGCACTAATTAGTTCCGCTTTGTTCATAGAATTTTTTTTAGAGTGTTAAAAATTTAATAAATATTCTGTTCATCACAATTAAGTCTACGCATGTATGGTGCAAATATAATTGAATATTAATTTTTTCCAAATTTCTAAGGGGTATTTTTTTGTAAAAAAAGCGTTTTAGCTTCTTTTACGCTATAAAACACATTTGGTGCAAAAAAAATCCATACTTTTGCAGAAAATAAAGAGAAAACAAAGAGAAAATGAACCAATATCGCTCATCTTTTTTAGATAGTATTCCTCCGGTCGTAAAAAATCTGATTATCATTAATCTCCTCATCTGGCTGGCCAGTATTACACTTCCCAAGATGGCAGGTGTAGATATAAACTACTGGTTAGGATTACACTATTGGGAAGCGAGTGATTTTTACCCTTTCCAGCTTATTTCCTACATGTTTTTACATGGCTCGTTCGAACATATATTTTTCAATATGTTCGGGTTGTTCATGTTTGGCCGTATATTGGAATATGCGTGGGGAAGCAAACGGTTCCTTATCTATTATATGGTTACCGGTATCGGAGCTGGTATTGTTCAGGAAATAACATGGACGATTGACCTTCATTCTGTTTCCAAGGAGATTGCCGAACTTGCAGCTTCCGGATTACAACAAGGTGTAAATGTGGGCGATCGCATTATATATTCCGTAGACGAACTATTTAAATGGAAAAGGGAAGTTTTATTCAATAAATTTCTTACTGTTGGGGCTTCCGGTTCTATTTTCGGTTTGTTGCTTGCTTTCGGGATGTTATTCCCCAATCAACCTATTTACATTATGTTCATTCCGATTCCAATCAAAGCAAAGTATTTTGTGATTGGATATGCTATCATCGAATTGTTTTTGGGAGTGGGAAATTTCCAGTTCGACAATGTCGCTCACTTTGCTCATCTCGGAGGTATGATTTTCGGATATTTCCTTATTAAAAAATGGAAACGGGGTAATTCGTCTGATGGACAGATGTATTAAGTTTCGGGTATAAAAAGATATAACTTTGTTTTGTTATAAGTATGTGTCAAAGATAGTTTACACAAAATAGAGATGTTTCGGCTTAGCTTCGATATGACAAGGAACGGAGAAAAGATAAGGGGCTGTTCCAAAAGCCAATATTCTTTATCACAAAGTACACAAAAAAAATTCACAAAGTTCACAATATTTTGATAATCAACCAATATCCTTTGTGGTTAAAGTACTTTTGGGACAGCCTCGTTACAAAACTCAAAGGTCAAAGTCTTGTCGAACACAGTGAGACATCTGTTTACAAATAAGAAATAGTATAAATTATTTTATTTTGAGTACTTAGATTTTATTATTTATGGGTATTAAAGAAGAGATCCGGGATTCATTTAAAAAAGGAACTACTCTTACCAAGCTAATTTATATCAATCTTGGAGTTTTTGTTGTAGTAGGCTTAGCTGCGAGCATATTGAAGCTTTTCAATATTGGTGCGGAGTGGACCCGTTTTTTGATGTTGCCCGCCGATGCCGGCACATTGTTGCATACTCCGTGGACGCTCGTTTCATATATGTTTTTCCATACCGGTTTTATCCATATATTGTTTAATATATTGATGCTATATTGGTTCGGAAAGCTCTTTCTGGAATTTTTTTCCCAGAAAGATTTAGTCGGGTTATATCTTATCGGAGGAATTGCCGGAGGCATCTTTTATATATTAGCTTATCATATATTCCCGTTTTTTGCAGGAAAGATAGACGATAGCTACCTGTTGGGCGCTTCTGCTTCGGTATTGGGAATTATTGTTGCCGTCGCCGTTACCGCGCCCGATTATCCCGTGCGCTTGGTGCTGATTGGCGAGATTCGTCTCAAATGGATTGCTATTGCTGCCGTGGTAATCAGTCTGTTGAATGTAGCTTCTTCCAATGCCGGAGGCGAAATTGCCCATTTGGGTGGAGCTTTGACTGGCTATGTTTTTGCTATCAGGTATAAGAAAGGAAATAATATTACGACTTGGATAAGCCGCTTTCTGGACAAGCTGGTCGATTTGTTTCAGAAAAAGCCAAAACTGAAAGTAAAGTATCAGCGTCCGATGACCGATCAGGAATATAACCGGAAAAAGAAGCAGGAAAACGATAATATTGACCGTATTTTGGAAAAAATAAAAAAAAGCGGGTATGAATCTCTTACAAAAGAAGAAAAACAAGAACTCTTCCGGGTTAGCCAAAAGTAAGTTTTTTCTAACAAGTTTTGTTGACATACTGCTGTTACTGGTTAATTTTATTGTAATAGCATCTTTATTTTTTGCAGATTCGGCATTGTGGATAAGCCCTGTGAAATTTCTACTCCCATCTTATTTCGGATTGGCGTTTCCTGTAATTTTATTAATCGCTCTCTTTTTTCTTATTTTCTGGATTGCCCGGCGGAAATGGTATTTCGTTATTTCGCTCACTGCATTGCTGGTTTCTTACCAGAGTATCTACAATACTTTTCCGTTGAATGGAAAAAAAGAGATACCTGAAGGTTCAATTAAAGTATTAAGTTACAATGTACATCTCTTTAATTTTTATACACCCTTGTCGAAAAATAAGATATTGGAATACATTGCCGGGTCCGAGGCTGACATTCTTTGTTTGCAGGAATTCGGATACAGTTCCCTGCCACAGAAAGAGTACTTGAAAAAGTCCGAGATTTTTGAAAAACTACATAAAACATATCCCTATCATCATATAGAACTTACTCAAATAAAACAGAACGGCTCTTATGGAGTTGCTACGTTTTCCAAATTTCCGATTTCCGGGAAAACCCGGATTAAGTACGATAGTAAATATAATCTGGCGATTTATTCGGATATAAAAATTAAAGGAAAGAAAGTAAGGGTGTTTAATTGCCATCTTGAATCTAACCAATTGACCGAAAACGATAAGGTACTTATAAAAAAATTGGGAGAGGAATATAATAATGATAAGATGAATGAGGTAGTAGACCAACTTTCGCAAAAATTGGGACGCTCATTCAAGATGAGGGCAAAACAGGCGGATATTGTTGCCGGGGAGATTTCCAAAACGGATCTGCCTATTATCCTTTGTGGCGATTTTAATGATGTGCCTGTTTCTTACGCATACGCCAGGATTAAAGACAGTCGACTCTACGACTCATTTACCGAATCAGGAACCGGATACGGTTACACTTTCAATGAAAAACTCTTTTGGTTCCGGATAGACCAGATTATGCATAGTAAAGAGTTTACGGCATTTGATTTTAATGTAGACCGGGTTAAATATTCCGATCATTTCCCGATTATGTGTTATTTGAAGTTGTCCGAAAATTGAGAGAGAAGCGGATAGTCAAGTTCATATGTTCTATATAGTTCGTACATTTGGGATAAACACGATGTTGTTGCTTAATGGGAAGGCTGGTATAAATATTCAACTTATCGGTATAGATATGTTTGGGGTTTAGTGCTAAAACACTATCCAATACTTTTTTGATATTCTCTTTGATACGTCTGCCTACAAAAAAAATCAATCACTTGCCTGGTTTTCCGGTTAATGGCATAAATCAACCATGTTTCTTTTTGTTTACTGCCATTTTTGTTGTGTTTTCTATATTATCGCTTTTTTAGAAACAAACAAAATGAAAATCAATAAGATATGAAGAAATCCTACCATACCGATTTCTCTATTCAGTTTCAACTTGGACTGCTCAATAAAGAAGATTGTAAAAACAT
>JAVBMA010000030.1:0-12100 GCA_031553005.1 Paludibacteraceae bacterium
ATGTTTTTACAATCTTCTTTATTGAGCAGTCCAAGTTGAAACTGAATAGAGAAATCGGTATGGTAGGATTTCTTCATATCTTATTGATTTTCATTTTGTTTGTTTCTAAAAAAGCGATAATATAGAAAACACAACAAAAATAGTTGTCTTAAGTAATATAAAAAATAACAGTTTGCCAACTTTTGTGTAAATTAACTTATAATCAGCATGTTATAATCTTCAATTAGTATACCGCTCCCGCGCTGTTTATGATAATATCCCTGCTATTAGTAATATATTGTTTAATATCTTTGCAAGACTAAACTAATAAGAGAAATAAAACGAAAAACTATGCAATGCCCAAAATGTAAACAAGCCGATTGTGTAAAAACAAGGTGTCATCACCTTATCCAGTATTGGAAATGCCCCGCGTGTTCGGCAGATTTCCGCACATATATACACCGCCCACTGACTAAGGACGAAGTTCTTGCAATAGTTACAGGATTCAAGGATACGCTATCATCGGCAGAAATATCCGAAAAATTAGGCATATCGCCAGTGGTAGCCGTTAAAACATATCTGAGTTTTATAGAAAAGGCATCAAGATTGGCAGAAAAAAAAAGTAAACAAGAAGAATAGATAAGTACAGGCGTAAGATTTATCCAATTTACGCCTTAGTTCGGGATAAGCGAGATTCCGCATATTGTAACTGGCTGTCATTCTGCCGTTAGGCGAAGTGCCTCACTTCGCCTAAGTCAAAAGCAAACTTTTAGTTTGCAAAGCATAAAACGGTAAAAAGACTTAAAAAACATCAAACCAAGATATTGCTTTTGATTTTATGAACGAATCATTAGCGAATCCGTAAAAAGGAGTTGATTTTTTAAAGGAAAAGAGAGAGTAAGAAAGTACGGAAAGGAACAAATGATGAGCGGCAGCGATAGAATATACAAGCCAAAGGCCTGCTTTTAGCTACGACGAAGTCAGGCACTTCACCGAACTCGGAGCCGAATGCGGAATAACGTAACCAATATTCCATTTTCCCCAGCCTGTCCTCTCTATATTGTTTTTAATCTGGGTATTCTATTTATATTTTCCCTTTTAATAGGTATTTTCACCCATCCGTCAGTATATTTTTCTGTCCGGAAAAGAAAAGTAATATCCGCTTTCGGATTTTCTGATTTTTCGAATGCCAACACACATTGGTCATACAATACTAAATTATTAGATGATTCGAAATGGAGCATTACACATTTCAGCGTATCTTGACCTTCTGCCAACATAATATCCTGTTGCAAGCCAGACAATAAATAAATCTCTTTATTTTCAATCGCAAGATCTTTGTCGGACAAAATACCTTTTCCTTTTGTAGATGACATTTTGAAAGTGAAGTATTGCAAGTCACCTCTTTTCTCCATCTCTTCTTTCAATGTAGATGCTTTTATCTCTTCACTCCTCTCCTGCAAAACAACTAAGTATTCTATCGGCTGATATTGGAGTTCATAAAGGTAAATGCCTTCCTGTTTGCTGATCTTTAATCCGTTCTTTTCATTTCTTACCCACTGTATATATTCAACAGGTATTAATTCACTTTTTTCCGTTTCTTTATTGAAGAAATTGAGCAAAGAGCTTGATTCGGCATGAAAATCCTCCTGGCCTTCTTTTTTCCCGGAAGAAGTACTACTCTTACAGGAGACTATGAGTTGTACAAATAATAGTGCGTAACAGATAATTTTAGTGCTCATTTTAGTCATTTTAGTTAAAATTTAAATTCGGATAACTTTTAGGAAAACAGATCCGGTTTCTTGTTTCTGGCTTCTTCCAAAGATATAATTTGTTCTGATTTTTGCTTTTGTTGCAATTGGATTGCCTTTTGTTCCTCTTGTATTTTCTGGACAAAAGGGACTTTTGCCTCAGGATTCATTAATTGAATCGCGGCATAAGTATTTAATGAAGCATCTTTTAAATGAATAACGGGAGCATTGTAAAGAGGAGCTATCTTTACGGCAGTATGGATTTTAGAAGTGGTAGCTCCTCCAATAAGCAACGGAATTTGCATATTTGCTTTTTTCATTTCTTCCGCTACGTGGCACATCTCTTCCAAAGACGGGGTAATCAATCCGCTCAGGCAAACAATATCTACCTGCTCTTTTATTGCCGTTTGAATAATCTGATCTGCCGGAACCATCACACCAAGGTCAATCACTTCAAAATTGTTGCAGCCAAGAATCACCGCTACAATATTTTTTCCAATATCGTGCACATCACCTTTGACTGTTGCAATAAGTACTTTTCCCGCTTTACTATTATTTCGTTGTTTCTGCTCTTCTATAAATGGTTGTAAGATGGATACTGCTTTTTTCATTGTGCGGGCAGTTTTTACCACTTGAGGCAAAAACATTTTTCCCTCTCCGAACAACTGTCCCACGCGGTTCATTCCGTCCATCAAAGGCTTTTCAACAATTTCCATGACATTTGAATATTGTCCGCGAGCTTCTGCGAGATCCTCTTCCAGAAAATCGCCAACTCCCTTGACAAGGGCATATTGCAGCCGTTCATCAAGCGATTGTGTCCGCCAGTCCTGTTGGTTTTTCTGCGGACCTTCGGTTTTTTCGCTTTTTATCTTCTCTGCCATCTCGATCATCCGCTCGGTAGCATCAGGACGCCTGTTAAGTACCACATCTTCTGCCCTTTCAAGCAAATCCTGAGGAATCTCTTCATAAATAGGCAATGTACCGGCATTGACAATTCCCATATCCAATCCTGCACGAATGGCATGATAAAGGAATACGGAATGAATAGCTTCCCTTACCGTATCATTTCCCCTGAAAGAAAAAGAGAGATTGCTAATTCCTCCGCTCACTTTCGCATAGGGCAAATGTTGGTGTATCCATTCGGTAGCACGGATAAAATCAACACCATAATTGTTATGTTCTTCTATTCCGGTTGCAATAGCCAGCACGTTCGGGTCGAAAATAATATCTTCGGCAGGAAATCCGAGCTTGTTTGTCAGCAAATTATATGCACGTTCGCAAATTTCAATTTTTCGCTCGAAACTATCCGCTTGCCCTTTTTCATCAAATGCCATTACAACAATTGCAGCTCCATATTGGCGTATCCTGCGGGCTCTGTCCAAAAATAACTCCTCTCCTTCCTTCAAGGAGATAGAATTAACGACACATTTCCCTTGTACACACTGCAATCCGGCTTCAATCACTTCCCACTTGGACGAATCGATCACAATAGGACGCTTGGCAATTTCCGGTTCGGAAGCGATCAGATTCAGAAAAGTAATCATCTCTTGTTTCGCATCCAACATGGCATCGTCCATATTGACATCTATCAGTTGCGCGCCATCGGCTACCTGTTGTGATGCTATACGCAATGCCTCTTCCTGATTCTTTTCGCGGATAAGCCGTAAAAATTTTTTCGAGCCCGCCACATTGCATCTTTCCCCGATATTAATAAAAAGGGATGATCTATTGTCCGATTTTCCATCAAGGGATCCGGAAGGAAAACAGAGTTCGTCCAAACCCGAAAGGACTAAATTCCGGCTTTTTGCCTGAGGTTTGCGGATAACCGCATTTTCAATCAATGACTGATAAGCGGCGATATGTGCCGGGGTCGTCCCGCAACATCCTCCTATAATGTTTACCAGACGTTCGTCTATATATTCCCTGACTTGGGAGGCCATTATTTCAGGTGTTTCGTCATATTCGCCAAACTGATTGGGTAAACCGGCATTCGGATAAGCGCTGACAAACCAAGGCGAAAGATCGCTCACTTCGCGTAAAAAGGATTTAAGGTCTCTTGCTCCGAAAGAACAGTTTAATCCGACCGAAAGGATATCGGCATGCGCAACGGAAGCAAGGAAAGCGGCTACTGTCTGCCCGGAAAGGGTACGTCCGCTACGGTCGGCAACGGTTGCCGATAACATTAGATCTACCTTTTTTCCTGTTTTTTTCATAGCCTCTTCTGCTGCAAAAATAGCAGCCTTTGCATTCAGCGTATCAAAGATTGTTTCAATTAACAATGCATCTACGCCTCCTTCGATCAATGCTTCCATCTGCTCCTGATAAGCATCTGCCAATTCCTGAAAGGTAACTCCCCTTAATGCAGGGTTATTGACATCGGGCGAAATAGAGGCAGTCTTATTGGTAGGGCCTACTGAACCGGCAACAAAACGAGGTTTATCTGGATTCTTTGCCGTATATTCATCCGCAACGGAACGGGCAATCCGGGCGGCAGCATGATTCAATTCCCTGATTTGACCTTCCATTCCGTAATCCGTCATTGAGATACGTTGCGAATTGAAACTGCAAGTTTCAATAATATCAGCTCCTGCCTGCAAATATTTCTCATGAATTTCGCGAATAATGTGAGATTGGGTAAGGCAAAGAAGGTCGTTATTTCCTTTCTGTAGAAATTTTGAATCACGGAAACGCTCTCCACGATAATCAGCCTCAATCAGTTTATATTGTTGAATCATAGTTCCCATCCCGCCATCCAGGACAAGAATACGGTGATTTAATTCATCCCTTAATTTTTTTGCCATTTCTGTTCAAATTTTTTCAACTACAAAAGTACTTATTTGAAATGAAAACACAATGCTCTTATGTGAACCTCGAAAAGAACAAACAGGTATAAAAACAAAAAACGCCCGAGTTATCGAGCGTTTCTTCAGTTGTCTCACCAGGATTCGAACCTAGACAGACAGTACCAAAAACTGTAGTGCTACCATTACACCATGAGACAATCCTAATTTGCTTTTCTTAAAAAGCGAGGCAAAGATAGTTATTGCATTTTGAAAATGCAAATTATTTATGCAAAAATCTTACTAATTCGGCATTCTACCTTATTTCACAATCAGGATAAAGTAATTTTTCTTTCCCTTTTGTACAAGTATATACTTGTTGTTCAATAAGAAAGACTTATCCATTGAGAACTCCACATCTTCAATTTTTTCTTTATTAATTGAGAATCCTCCCCCGGCAATCATCTTTCGCATTTCTCCTTTGGACGGGAAAACCGGAGCTTTTTCGGTCAACAGGTCAATTCCTTTGACTCCTGCCTCGATATCCGATTTCGCAATTTCAAACTGCGGCACGCCTTCAAACACTGCCAGGAAAGTATCTTCGTCCAGTCTCTTAAGTGTTTCTGATGTTGAGCTTCCGAACAAAATACCCGATGCTTCGACTGCGGCAACATAATCTTCTTCGGAGTGCACCATAACGGTAACTTCCTTTGCCAAACGTTTCTGAAGAGGACGCAGATGTGGCGCTTCATTCTGCTCGGCAACAAGTGCATTTACCTCTTCTTCCGTCAGCAATGTAAATATCTTAATATATTTTTCGGCATCGGCATCACTGACATTCAACCAGAATTGATAAAACTTGTACGGTGATGTATATCGTTTATCCAGCCAGATATTGCCGGATTCGGTTTTTCCGAATTTTCCTCCGTCTGCTTTTGTTATAAGGGGACAAGTAAGGGCAAATGCTTCTCCTGCCGTTTTTCTTCTGATCAGTTCCGTTCCCGTTGTAATATTTCCCCACTGGTCGGAACCTCCCATTTGCAGTTTGCAGTTTTTAGTCGAATACAAATGAAAGAAGTCGTATCCTTGTACCAATTGATAAGTAAACTCGGTGAAAGACAATCCGACGCTCGACTCCGAACTAAGCCTTTTCTTTACCGAGTCTTTTGCCATCATATAATTGACGGTAATATGTTTGCCGACATCGCGGATAAACTCCAGAAAAGAAAAGTCTTTCATCCAGTCGTAATTATTCACAAGTTCGGCAGCATTGGGAGCATCTGAATCAAAATCAAGAAATTTTGCCAACTGGGCTTTAATCGAATTCTGATTATGGCGCAATGTTTTTTCATCCAGCAGGTTTCTTTCCTGCGATTTTCCCGAAGGGTCGCCAATCATGCCCGTAGCGCCTCCAACCAAAGCCAATGGTTTGTGTCCGCAACGCTGAAAATGTTTTAACATCATAACACTTACCAAGTGACCTATGTGCAGGGAATCGGCAGTCGGGTCAATTCCGACATACGCAGAGGTCATCTCCTTTTTCAATTGTTCTTCTGTCCCGGGCATCATGTCGTGTATCATTCCACGCCACTTAAGTTCTTCAACAAAATTCATATTCTGATTTTATGTATTAGTAAACGAGTTGACAAGTAGACAAGTAAACGAGAATAAACCGGAAATTTCCCCGTTTACTTGTCTACTCGTTTACTTGTCTACTTTTTCGCCACAAAAATAACATTATAACCTTATAAATACAATAAATCAACCGTAATCGAATCTTTTCTTTCTTACAATATTTTGTATTTTACGGAATTACATTATTTTTGCAAACCGAGTTTCAAGGAGTAAAAAAACAAATTAAAATTTTAATATATTATGGCATCAACCTCAGATTTCAGAAATGGGATGTGTCTTGACTTGGAAGGACAATACTATTTCATCGTTGAATTTTTACATGTAAAACCAGGAAAAGGGCCGGCTTTCGTGAGAACAAAATTGAAAAATGTTCAAACCGGCCGTATTTTAGATAAAACTTTCAATGCAGGAATTAAAGTAGATGAAGTTCGTATTGAACGTCGTCCACACCAATTCCTTTACATTGACGACATGGGATATACATTCATGAATATGGATGATTTCGAACAAATCGTAGTTCCTAAAGAAAGCATCAACGGTGTTGATTTCTTAAAAGAAGGAGACGTTATCGAATTGGTCGTTCATGCTGGGACAGAAGCAATTCTATATGCAGACCTTCCGACCCATGTTGTCTTGACTGTTACTTATACCGAACCGGGATTAAAAGGAGATACCGCAACAAATACATTGAAACCTGCAACCGTTGAAACAGGTGCAACTGTTCGTGTTCCTCTTTTCATCAGCGAAGGTGAAAAAATAAAAGTTGACACAAGAGACGGTTCTTACGTTGAACGTGTAAGAGAATAAAAAAACAGATCGCTAAAACGATACGAAAAAGGGATTGTTGCGCATTCCCTTTTTTCGTTTTTAGCAAAATCTTTTTATAGGACATAAATCAGAGTTAATAGACAGCAAAAATGTGGTATTTGTATCAATACATACGTTATTTTTTTCGCTCAAAGCATCGGAAAGGCTTTGGTATTCACTCTCCTTTTGTATTTAAATTAGTAACGGATGTTATTGAGGAAAAAACTCCTTACTACAAATATGGACTGATCGAAAAAGTAAGGCAACTCCTTTTAAAAAGTAAAAAAGAAGTTCGTGTCGAAAATTTTGGAACAGGAAAATCCGGGCGCAAGAAAATTTCAGACATTGTGAAAAGCTCCTCCAAACCCAAAGGATACGCTCAGATTCTCTTCCGGTTGGTAAACCATTTCAAGGCTCAAAATATCTTGGAATTAGGTACTTCTTTCGGATTAACCACCATGTATATGGCTGCCCCCGATTCCAAAGCAAAAGTTGTAACCATAGAAGGATGCAGCGATATTGCCGAGTATGCAAAACTGAGCTTCAAAAGGGCTGAATTCAAAAATATCCGCGTTGAAACCGGAAATATCGATACTTGTTTGCCAAAAATCCTTTCGGGTTTTGAGAAATTGGATTTTGTCTTTTTCGATGCCAATCACCGTAAAGAGGCAACTTTGAATTATTTCAATCAATGCCTCCCAAAATCACATGCAAAATCTGTTTTTGTAATTGATGATATATATTGGTCAAAAGAGATGCTGCAAACGTGGGAAGAGATAAAAAAAAGACCGGAAGTACGGGTTACCATTGACATGTTTTCCTACGGAATTATTTTATTCGATCCCAATCTGCAAAAAGAAGATTATACACTTTTTTTCCTTCCAATGTAGAATAAAATCCCTCTACTCCGGGATACCCGTTCAAAATTTTAGATAAATTTACTACCGATAAACTGAGAAAAAACTGTTATTTCGTTAACTTTGGGTTGATTTTACAACAAACAAATTATTTTATGATGATTGCCGAACCCGGAAATATACTACTTATCGCATCTATTCTCCTATTTATAAGTGTTTTGGCAGGAAAAGCAGGCTCTCGTTTTGGCGTTCCTGCTTTATTGCTCTTTCTGGCAGTAGGTATGTTGTTTGGAAATGACGGGATAGGAATTCAGTTTAATAATCCACATATTGTGCAATTTGTCGGTGTAATGGCACTCAGTGTTATCTTATTTTCAGGTGGTATGGATACCCAACTGTCCGAAATAAAACCGATAATGAGCCAAGGTGTCATACTGGCTTCTTTCGGAGTACTACTTACCAGTGCTATCACAGGAATTTTCATTTACTATATCGCTTCGGTTTTTTTTAGCGATTTCATCACTCTTTCCCTTCCGGCTTCCTTGCTAATGGCATCGGTAATGTCTTCTACAGATTCGGCTTCGGTTTTTTCAATATTGCGATCCCGTAAATTGAACCTGAAATACAACCTTCGGCCAACATTAGAATTGGAAAGTGGTAGTAACGACCCAATGGCATATATGTTAACTCTGCTTTTTATCTCTATTGTCCAAGTGGGTGAGCTTGATTTAATCTCTTCAGCAAAGATGTTATTGCTGCAATTCTCAGTCGGGCTAATTGCCGGATTCCTTTTAGGAAAACTGACCGTTTATATTATCAACCGCATTAATCTGGACAACCATTCTCTTTATCCCATATTGCTTTTTGCTTTTGTCTTCTTTATCTTCTCTTTTACAGACCTGATAAAAGGGAATGGTTATCTGGCTGTTTATATTGCCGGAGTAATTGTTGGAAATAAAAAATTTATCCATAAAAAAAGTATTGCTACTTTTTTCGATGGTTTTGCATGGCTTTGGCAGATTATCATGTTCCTTTCACTCGGATTACTCGTGAATCCGACGGAACTGATAACTCCTGCTGTTGCGGGTGTTGGCTTGCTGACCGGTATTTTCATGATTATCGTCTCCCGTCCTCTCAGTGTTTTTCTATGTTTACTCCCTTACCGAAAAATAACATTTAAATCCAAGCTCTACATTTCATGGGTAGGACTCAGAGGCGCCGTTCCGATTATTTTTGCAACGTATCCATTGATTGCAGGCGTTCCACATGCCGGATTTATTTTTAATGTCGTATTTTTCATTACTATACTTTCTTTACTTACACAAGGAACGACGGTGGCTATAATGGCACAATGGTTGGGTCTTTCGGAAGATGAAAAAGCCAGTCCCGAAATGCTGGGAATAGAGTTACCGGAAGAGATAAAATCAGCCATGTCGGAAATAGAGATTGTTACTTCGGTCTTACATAATGGAAATAAATTAATGGATCTGACTCTACCCGATAATACATTGGTCGTAATGGTAAAAAGAGGGGATAAATTTTTCATCCCGAAAGGACATACGGTACTCAAAGAAGGGGATAAATTACTGGTTATTTCAGATAATGAATATGAGCTTTATCAAACTTATCAGGATCTGGGAATAACTGATTATTCGGTAAAGAAAAATTAATACCGGACATGTAAGTAATCAATAAGATTTAATGACGTATTTAGACAAGTTTACGAGTAGACAAGAATAAGAATGATTTGTTTACTTGTCTACTTGTCAACTCATTTACTAAAAACAGGCAATAAATTTCTTATAAAACTTAAAATAAAAAATTTACAAAAATTACATCTTATTTATCCAAACGGAAAATTTTCTCTTGGTCTTAATTCTTTTATCAAACACTGTAATAGTGATGTTTTTCAACATATTCTATCATCTTTTAAAAGAAACAGAATAGCCGTATCTTTGTATATATTTAATTAACAAACAAAAATATACATATATGGATTTTTACATTAAATGGAAAGGAATTTTGGGTATTCTCTTGGCTATGTTCTGTATAGAAGGAATACAAGGACAAAGTGTATCCAAATTTATTCTAATAGACCAGTTCGGCTATCGTCCCGAAGCCCAAAAAACAGCGGTGATAAAAAATCCCCAACTTGGATTTGACAGCGGGGATTCTTTTTCTCCGGGTTCTACGTATAAGGTGATAAATGCCGCCTCCGAAGAATCGGTTTATGAAGGAACAATATCGTTATTCAATAACGGTACGACTGACGCTGCTTCGGGAGATAAAATATGCTGGTTTGATTTTTCATCTGTGACCGAGCCCGGAGAGTATTATATTCTGGACGAAGGCAATAATGTAAAATCATATAATTTCCTTATTAAAAAGAATGTCTATAACGAAGTACTAAAACATGCTGTCCGTACTTTTTTCTACCAAAGAGCCGGACATGAAAAGCTTGCTCAATATGCCGGAAGTGATTGGGCGGATGGCGCAAGCCATATCGGACCTCTGCAAGATAAAAATTGCCGCCTGTACAGCAATCAAAATATATCCACCGAACGCGACCTGCATGGAGGATGGTATGATGCCGGGGATTATAATAAATATACTACTTGGACATGTAATTATGTTGAGTCAATGATGTTGGCTTATCTCGAAAATCCGGACATCTGGGCGGATGATTACAATATTCCGGAATCAGGAAATGGCATTCCTGACCTACTTGACGAAGCTAAGTGGGGAATGGATTGGTTGCTCCGCATGCAACAAAGCGATGGGTCTGTATTATGTATAATGGGTCTTGCCAGTAGTTCTCCTCCTTCAAGCGCTACCGGACAAAGTCTTTACGGACCGGCAACAACTATGGCCTCATACTCTGCCGCAAAAGCTTTTGCCATAGGTTACAAAGTCTACAAACAGATTGGCATGGACGAATATGCGGAACAGTTAAAAACAGCCGCATTAAATGCTTGGAATTGGGCAAAAAATAATCCGGATGTGAAATTTGAAAATTCAGGTATATTGGCTGCTGGTGAACAGGAAATATTAGGTGGAGACTATGACCGCACAGCTGTTCAAATAACCGCAGCATTATATCTTTATGAAATAACCGGGGATGATGCGTATCATACTGTCTTTGCTGAAAATTATAAACAATTATCCATCTTCGCATGGGGTTACTATGCAGAACAATATTGGGATTCAGATTATTTAATGCTTCTTTATTATTTAGAATTAAACGAAGGCTCTGCTACAATAAAAAATGAAATTAAGGCTGCTCTAAAAAAGGGATTGATAGATAATTCCAATGATTATGCAGAAAAATTAAAAAATGACGGATATCGATCTTTCATTAAAACTTATAATTGGGGATCCAATAAGTATAAAGCAGACTATGGAATGATCTTCTATCATTTTGCCGAAACATCATTGAAACCCGAAAGCAATGAATCATTTTACGCTGCTGCGGAAGATTACCTTCACTACATACATGGCGTAAATCCTTTTGGAATGGTTTACCTTTCCAATATGAACAAATACGGAGCATCAAATAGTGTAACCGAATTTTATCATACATGGTTTGGTCATGGTACTAACTGGGATCGGAAACCGGCTCCGGGCTTCTTGACCGGAGGTCCTTATTCTTCCTATAGTTGGGACGGATGTTGCCCATCCGGTTGCGGCTCAACCAACAACAATGCACTCTGTACTTCCGAAGAAATTCCAATAAACCAACCTAATGCTAAAATGTATAAAGATTTTAATACAGGCTGGCCTCTCAATTCGTGGGGAATTACAGAGAATAGTTGCGGATATCAGATAGCCTATATCAGGCTACTTTCGAAGTTTGCCTCCGAAAATGGAGATCTTAATAACTCTATAGAATATCCTGTAAAAAAAGCTATTGAAATATATCCGAACCCAACAAAAGATATAGTTAACATTCGCACTTCCGGGGAAGAAATTTCCGGACTGGATTTATATGATATGCAAATGAGGTTATTGAATAAACAGGCTGTAAATGGTTCGCAGATACAATTAAACATATCCTCCTTACCTGCAGGTATCTATTTTATTCGTGTTGCAACAACGTCAAAGGTATATATAGAACGTATAATTAAGCAATAATATTCTCAAATAATAAAAAACCACCAAATCCAATTTAGAAACTATTTCTTAGGGATTTGGTGGTTTTTATTTTCCATATTCTACCTGTCTTCTATTTATCTACTTAATCATATTCCTATATCTTTTATTTACTTACGTTCTTACTTCGAGGTTCTTGCAC